>JAYOZP010000051.1:0-30254 GCA_038154245.1 Nitrospinales bacterium
ATATAATATAACCTTTTTTTAAACTTTTTAACCTGTTTTTAGAGATTCCTTTAAGTTTAGGGGAAAGCTAAATATATAGAAGGTTTTAATATGGCTGTCTCTTCTGCCTGGAGTCCTCTTAAGGAATCCGTTTTTCGTATGTTGTGGTTTGCCAATGTGTTTTCTATGGTTGGAACCTGGGTTCACGAAGTCGGAGCGGGTTGGTTGATGACCACTTTGGCTCCTTCTCCGCTAATGGTTTCTTTAGTGCAAACCGCAGGCACATTGCCTATGTTCTTACTTGCGTTGCCGGCGGGAGCTTTAGCGGATATCGTCGATAGAAGAAAACTCATGATCGCCGCCGAAATTTGGATGTGTTTCATGGTCTGCATTCTTGCTTTTATAACTTACCGGGAAAGCATACAACCCAGCGACCTTTTGATTTTAACTTTTCTACTTGGAGTTGGCGTTGCCATTGCCACTCCTCCCTGGCAAGCGATTTGGCCTGAATTAGTTTCCAAAAAAGATTTAGGTCCGGCATTAGCTTTAAACAGTGTCGGTATCAATATCTCAAGAACAATTGGACCGGCGTTAGGCGGGTTGATCGTCGCTTCATTGGGTATCCACTGGGCATTTTTGTTTAATGGTTTTTCGTTTTTCGCTGTAGCGATAGTTTTATTTTTTTGGAATCGTCAAGTTAAAGAAACTTCTTTACCGGCGGAAAAGTTTTTTAGCGCGATGCGTTTAGGTTGGCGTTTTACGAAAAACTCACCTCATCTTAAATCGATTATGCTGCGAACGGGAGCGTTTATATTTCCTGCGGGCACGATGTGGTCTTTGCTCCCTTTGGTGGTTAAACAAAACCTTAATGGGGATTCTTCTGATTATGGTTTTTTGCTGACGTGTCTTGGGCTAGGAGCTGTTACGGGCGCAGCATTTTTACCGAACCTGAAGGAAAAGTATTCAGTAGATATTTTAGTGGGCGCTAGTATTGCCATATTAGCGGGAACGATGTGTTTTTTAGGCGCGGCTCCAAACTATCCTTTAGTTTGTGGAGCAATGTTTATTGGAGGCGGCGCTTGGTTGACGGTTTTATCCAGCTTTAATGTGACGGCGCAAACGGTTATTCCGTCATGGGTGCGCGCTCGGGCTATGGCGATCTATTTTATGCTGGTGTTTTTTGGAGGGTATGCAAGCGGGAGTCTGTTGTGGGGAGCGTTAGCTAATAATATTGGAATTTCGACGACGCTATTTTTAGCGAGTGGAGTTTTGATAATGGGTTTGGCGTTAACATTCCGGCATAGCCTGGGTGGTCAAGATAGTCTAAATTTATCTCCTTCTTTGCATTGGCCAGCTCCGACTGTCGCTATTGATATGGAGCATGAAGACGGTCCCGTGTTAGTGACGGTTGAATATGAGATCGATCCGAAAAATTTTGAAGATTTTAAAATGAGTATGCAAGAAATGAAGCTTGGACGGCTGCGCGACGGCGCCATGCACTGGGGGTTGTTTCAAGATACCGAGTATCCTGGTCGAGTGGTCGAAAATTTTCTAGTCGAATCCTGGGCCGAACATTTACGGCAACATGATCGCGTGACGGAAGCGGATAAAGCCGCACAAGAAAAAGCTTGGTCGTTCCACATTGGCAAATCCAGCCCCAAAGTGTCTCATCAGTTAAATGTGCTTTAGATATAATTATTACTAAAGTCTTAATGTGAAAAGCCCGGCGGACCAAAGTCCGCCGGATTAAAACCCTGACTTAATTAGATTTTATTTTGGCGCCCATGCTGCGGGAACGCCCACATTCGCAACTGAGTTATCTCCTGGAGGAAACTTCTTGGAGGTTGGAACACCCGTTTGATAAGTGGAGGTTTTCGTTGTAGGAGCCCAAGCTTTAGGAACGCCAACATTGGCGACGGAGTTGTCTCCCGGGGGAAACTTGGCTTTACCTGCTTTCCCCGCTGACTGTCCTTTAGGTTTAGGAGCCCACTTTCCCGGAACTCCGACGATGGCTGCGGAGTTGTCTCCGGCAGGATACCCATCGGCCAACGCCAAATAGGGCGTTAAGAGAAAACCAAAGCTCACAGCAGTCGCCACAAACAATTTCATTTTTTTTACCATAATTTTACTCCTTAAAACTGTGTTGTTTCGGCAACACGATCGTGTATTAGGAGTCAATCCGGTTCTTTCTAATAAATATGATCTCGGCCTTAATCTCCCGCAATAACTAAATTCAATCATTAACAATTTTTAATTGAAAATTTTAATTAAAAATAAAAGGCCACAAACCGGTCTTGCTTGAGAAACCTATTCTCTCACCGTCTAAATTTCTTCTGGTTGAACTCCAAGATTACCTATCAATTAAAGTTCTTTAGATAAGTCTTCTATAATCGTTGTTTTGCACATTGAAAAAACGGCTTTTTCAAGCTACTATTTCTTTTTTCATGCCAAACGGAGAAAAATATAAGATGAGAAAAACTATTTTATTCGTATTATGCGTTTGTTTTCCTATTTTCTTGGGTTCTTGCGCTCAGATGATGGGGTACACCTCGGAAAATTACGAGAAAATATTAGATACCTGGGTGGGTGAAAATATTTCGACTCTGGTTAATCAATGGGGGTATCCGAACGATCAGTTTATCTCTCCGAGTGGCAGAAAAGTATACGTTTATGAGCAATCTCGGATTATTAGAATACCTGCTAATAAAATAACCGACGTTAAGATTAAACAGAATTGGGATTCAAGCTACACGGTTACCGGTAAAAGAAAATACAATGAAATTGAGTATGTTTGCGTTACGTGGATTGAAACGAATAACGCCGGCGATATTGTGAATTGGAAATGGCAGGGAAATAATTGCGTTTCAGAGGGATTATAGTGAACGAGAAAAAATCTAAAAATATCGTGGCGATCTTATTTTTTATTTTCCAATTTGCGTTAACTCATAGCGAAACGATTTGGTTAGGAAGTTTGGCTCTTGCTCAGGATACTGTTACTGAGCAGGCTAGAGAATTGAAAGACGAAGGCAATAGGTTTTTAAAAGAGAAAAAGTATTATGAAGCTATTGAAAAATTTAAAGAAGCGGTTCGTATAAATCCAAACTACTTTGCCGCATACAATAATATGGGCAACGCATATCACGGGCTAAAACAATACTCTAATGCGCTGCCTAATTACCAAAAAGCCGTTGAACTTAGACCTGATATTGCTTTGGTTCAAAGTAATCTAGGTAATTGTTATGTTAACTTAAATAGGTATGAAAAAGGTATAACCATCCTGATAAAAGCCGTTAATCTCGAAAAAAATAACGCGGGCATATACGAAAACCTAGCTAGCGCTTACGATAAGATGGGGGATGGTTACTACGTTATTGAATTTACCAAAAAAGCGAAAAAGCTTTATAGATCGCAAGGCAACATGAAGATGGTCAGTAAGGTAGGTAAGCGTTTGCGGCATTTTTATAACAAGTATGGCGATAACCCAAAACCGAAAACGGTAAGTGGGCAAGCGGAAACCCCAAGGCAGGATGAAGAAGGAAGCGCTGGCGGAACGGGCACGGGATTTTTATTGGGATCTTCGAAATACATTCTTACCAACCATCACGTTATAGATGGCGCCAACGCCATTTACGTTAATTTTTTGGGTGGCGAAAGGATTAGAGCCAAAGTAATGGCGCAGGACTCAAAAAACGACATCGCCGTTTTAAAGCTTGCTAAACGGGCCGGGTCTGCGAGCGAAAATATATTTCTTGGCGATTCTGGAAAAGCAGAGATGGGAGAGAAGGTGTTTACTATTGGGTATCCCGTTAGCGATGTTTTGGGAAGGAATCCTAAATTTTCGGAAGGAACTATAAGTTCATTAACTGGAATGGCTGACGACCCAAGTATGTTTCAAATTACCGTTCCCATACAGCCGGGCAATAGCGGGGGACCTTTGTTTAATATGAACGGAGAGGTGATTGGAATAACCACGGGTTCCTGGGCAATAACCGCCTCGTTGAACAGAACGGGAACGTTGCCGCAAAACGTGAATTATGCTGTTAAATCGAATTATATTTCAGCGACGTTGGATACGGTTCCGAATTTAAGCGTTTCTAAATTGGGAATAATTCCAGTTCCTGTTTTGCCTAAAAACGACTTGCCGGAATTTATTAAAACCGTAAAAAATAATATTGTTTTGATTGAAGCGTCAGTAGATAACTCCCTGCCCGAGTTTGTTGAAGAAAACGACGGGCCGCTACAAGAAACTTCCGCTAATTCGGGGTCGGATCTAAAAGAAAGAATAAGATTGGCTAAAGAGCGGCAGGAAGTGATAGAAAAACGCTTTAAAACCCTTGAAGAAATGGAAGCGTTGGAAGAAAGTATATTTAGCGTTAACGAAAAAAGAAAAGAAGTTGAGAGATTTTTAAAAGATTTTCCCGACCATAATCCTAAGCTGGAAGAAGCCCAAAGAATGCTTAGCCGATTAGAAGAAGGTAGAACGGAAGAAAGTAGATTTGTTCCTTTTACAGGCCCGCAGACAAGGTAGAAATAAATGTAGGAGGGTGAAAATTTTCGTTTAGGCTAAGAAGGATCTTGTTTTGTTTTTTCCAAAATCTCGATTATTTTTCCGACGTCGTACAATTTTAGATATTTTTTAGTTAATTTCGCAATTAGTTTTTCACCTTCATCTTAGGGATTCAAACTGTTTATCAGGTTGTCCAACTTGGTGTAATTATAAGTTTCGGCGGCTTTTAAAAAATCTAAACGGATCTCTTTTGAAATTGAGATTTTTGATATTTTGGCCTCGTCTTCATTTTCTTGGTCGATTGTCGCGTTATGATTTTTAATAATGTTTGATTTACTTTTTTCAGAAACAGGCCTTTTTTTTAAAATTGGAAGTTCGATATAAAAATTGCAACCTTTATCAATTTGACTATCAAACGATATCTTTCCATACATCCTTTCGATTAAGAGTTTTGATACGTTTAAACTTAATCCAATCCCATCTTTAAATCCGGTCGTCGGGTTAATAGAATTGAATGGTTCGAAAATTTGTTTTTGTCTTTCTTCTGAAATTCCAATGCCTGTATCCGATATTTTTAATCGAGCCGTTTGAGGAACGTTGAATTCTATTGATACGCCAATGCTTCCATTATGTTGATTATATTTAATGGCATTGGTCAATAGATTAACAAGAACTCTTTTGAGGTGTCCCTCGTCGGCAGAAACCCAAACTTCTTCGTTTGAAGATGTTTCGTCAATCACGTTTAGTCTTTTCGCTATTGCAGACTCTTTAACTTCTTCAAACGATTCTTCGATTAATCGATTCAATGAAACCTCTTCGAGCTTCATGTCCATGCTGCCGTTTTCAATCGAATTTTGATCTAATATATTATTAACAAGCCTCAAAATATGATTCCCGGAACTAATGATGCAGTTTAATTTTTCTTTTTGGGAATCGCTAAGGGGATTGTCTTTTTCAGAACTCAAAATTTGACTGAACCCCATAATAGAGTTTAGCGGTGTTCTAAACTCGTGGCTTATTCTCGATATAAATTCGTTTTTTAATTGACTATCAGTTTCGTCTTTAGCTTCATTTTTAACTTTTAGTAGAGAGTCTTGATGTTCTTTTATGATGTCGATGTTTTTAGAAATCGTAGAGAGAACTTCTTTTTCGTCTTCCCAGAGTTTTTCGTGGATAGGATTTTCAAGTAAAATTTCCATTAAATCGGGAATTGTCGCTTGAAGTGTATCTGTGTTTTTTTTGGCTAAATTTTTAAAATGTTCTTGTTTTATTCTGAGATCCTCTTCGGTTTTGTATCTCATTAAACCTAATTCGATAGAAGCATTCAATTCTTGGGAACGGAAGGGCTTTGTTAAAAAACCGTGAGGAGAGACCTGCTTTGCATCTTCCAACATTTTTTTGTCGCCATAAGCGGTAAGAAAAATAACGGGTATATTAGAAAAAGATCTTAATTGGCGGGCGGCGTCAATTCCAGTGATATTCCCTTTTAAATTGATGTCCATCAATACTAAATTTGGATGATGTTCTTTGACTTCCTCTAAAACATCTTCTCCGCAAGTAACGTGAGATACAACTTCGTATCCAAACCGTTCTAAATGCTCTTCAATTTCTAAGGCAATGACGGTTTCATCTTCTACAATCAAGATTTTTTGAGGCGATTGGTTCATGGACAGTCTTGGAATTTATGAATACTTTTTGAAAATTGATTTTCCATGTGCTTCAAGTTTTTTTTAAGACCTTAATTGCATGACTTTTATTCTTTAGGGTTTTACAATTGGAATATAATTTAGATGAGAAGTTGATGTAATATTGATTTTAAGATATTTAGTCAAAAAGTAAAGCTCAAAAAGTTACAATAAAGGAAACAGTGCGCTAAACTTGGAAAAATTTTGAATAGCTTCAGTCCATTGTAATTTAAACTTTATTATAATTGCTGAATTCTTTTTTTGTATTGGAATAATGAAATAGAGGAGGGGGATCAGGCTAATTTTAAGTAATTCGGTTTGTTTTATTCAAAGTTTCTATAATTTTTTCAACATTGTACTGAAGCAGATACTTTCTAGTTATATTTGCGATTAATTTACCATCCTCGTTATAGGAACTTAAATCGTTTATCAAACTTTCCATTTTAGTGTAGTTATATATTTCTGCGGCATGTAATAATTCATTTCTTAGTTTGCCTGGTATCGAAAGTTCAGATAGGTTTATTTCATCGAAAGTTTCCTTTTCTATTGTAGCGTTAAAATTTTTGATGCTGGATGATTTGATATTAGCGTTTTCTTCGGAAACTGTTTCTTCTCTGACAAAAGGAATTTCAATAGAAAAACTTGAACCTTTGCCTAGCTGACTTTCAAAATATATTTTGCCGTTCATCATCTCTATCAGAACTTTTGATACGCTTAAACCAAGACCGACGCCTTCTTCAAAGCTTGCCGTTGGAGTGATGGCGTTGAATGGTTTGAAAATTTGACTTTGTTTTTCTTCTGAAATTCCAACTCCTGTATCGGTTATTGTAAGAAGCGCAGTTTTAGGCTCGATCACTGTTATTGATATAGAAATACTTCCATTTTCGCAATTATATTTAGCGGCGTTAGTCAATAAATTAAGCAAAACTTTTTTTAGCTGGAATTGGTCGGCGGTTACCCACACTTCTTTGTTTGGCGGTATATTGTCGATGATGCGTATCTTTTTTTCTATTGCATATTCTTTAATTTCTTCAAATGCCCCTTCGAACAATTTATTAATCGAGACTTCTTTTAAATTAATGGGTAATTGCCCTTTTTCTATTGCCGTTAAATCTAAGAGCCCATTGACAAGTTTTAAAATATGGTTGCCCGAATTAATAATGGCTTCGAATTTTTCTTTTTGATTTTCTGTTAACGATTGGTTTGTTTCCACACGCAGTATTTGACAAAAACCCAAAATAGAATTTAAAGGAGTTCGGAACTCGTGACTCATTCGAGATAAGAATTCACTTTTAGCTTTGTTTGCAGTTTCTGCCTCGTTTTTTGCTTTGATTAATGAATTTTGATAATTTTTTATCTCGGTAATATTTTTAGATATTGAAGAGATACCTATGCATTTTGAATTGTGATCTATTATAGGGTTGATATTTAAGTCTATATCTAAAACTCTTCCGTCTTTAGCGACTCTTTTAGTTTCTATTTGAAACATGGCATTTTCTTCTTTAATTTTTTTTATAACCTTTTTAAATTCGTTTTTTAATTCATCGGGAGCGAGTAGAGAAATAGACTTGCCTTTAACTTCTTCAAAGCTATAACCGTAAATTTTTTCGGCTCCCAGATTCCAACTTATAATATTTCCTTCCAAATCAATGGTGACAATAGCGTCGTTGGAATTTTCGACGATAAGTTCAAATAAGGATTCGATGTTTTGAAAGTTGGCTTTTATTTTACGTTCCATGATTTGGAAGGCCTGAGCAACGGCTCCCAACTCGTTAGTAGGTTTGATTTTTAAATTGAAGGAATAGTTTTTTTCTCCTATGTTTTCTGCGGCCTGCCTTAGTTGGGTAAGCGGAGTTGCCAACGACCTATAAAACGCTGTGAAAATAACTAAAAAAGTAAGGAAGGATACTAGCCATAGCCAATATGTAAATGTTTTTACTTTTTGCGATTCCTTTAAAGCCGACTCGTTAATTTCATTTAGTTCTTCTCGTTCTTCTTGAATAAATTCGTCAATCTGAAGAACTAACGAGCGGTCAAATTGTTCCTCAAAATATTTTTCAAATAACTCTTCAGAAATGGGTTTGTTTTCAATGATTTTAGTTTCAATTAAATTGTCGATATCTTTAAGAAGTTTTTCGATTTGAATTTTGAGTTTTATGATTTTTTCAACTTCTTCTTTTCTATTATCATTATCGTGAGACTGAGAGAACGTTTCTTCTTTTGAAGTTGTTTCTGTCAAATCTTGAACGATTCTATTTATAAATTTTTTAGCTTGTTGGTATTCCTCTAGTTCGTTTTTTCCAAGCGTTAAGGAATCGGCTACATCTTTAATTGCCAAAACCAATCTTCCTTTTAGGTCCAGAGCCAAAATTATTTGACGATTGGAAAATAAGTAACGTTCTCTTTGTTGATTGGCTAAATCGTCTGCTTTTAAAAGTTGAAATCCGAAAATAGAGGCAAGTATAACGATTAAAATAAAAACTAATAAAAATTTTGATTTAATGGTCATGTTTCGGAAGAAGTTATCTTTTATTCAAATTTAGAAAAGCAACTAATCTAATTTAATTATTATTAGAAGTCACGGGTAAATTTAGCCTGCCGAAAAAAATAACTTAATTTTAGGTATGTCATAGGAGAAAAAAGAGAGGGAATTGGGGAAAAATACTGTCGGTAACTTAATTTGTCGGTTTTTTAATGAAGCAAAGAGTTCCTAGAAATTTCTTGTCTTTATTTTTTTGAATCAACAGATGGTTTGGCATGTTCCAAATACCAAATGAATCGACCAATAACGTAAAATATTTGCGCTCGTTCCAAATTGGCGATTGTTCATTAACGCAGAATTGAACTTCTAAATTATGAGTTGCGCGTTCTCCAAACCGTTTTGTGCTTAGTTGAGGCATTATTTCATCGGGAGATACGACATTTATTAATTCTTTAATTGGAACTCCTACGACTTCTCGTTCCTGGTAACCCAATATAGAAGAAAACTTGGAATTGCAGGATATAATTTTCTTTTCTTGATCTAATCGAAAAATACCATCGGAAGTTTTTTCGCTAATGACTTGGTAATGATTTTTACCTTCAATCAGTTCGTCGGTTAGATCGACAAGCTTATTGTTAAGGTCTTGCTGATTCTTCATCAGCTTGCGTATTTTTAAATGAGTTTCTACGCGTTTTAAAACCTCGTCATAATTAAAAGGCTTAGTAATGTAATCGACTCCTCCTAACTGAAATCCATTTACGACGTCGCTTTTTTCAGATTTTGCGGTGATAAAAATAACAGGAATATCTTTTGTCGATTCATTGTTTTTGATTCTTTGGCATGTTTCAAATCCGTCGAGTCCCGGCATCATCACATCTAATAAAATTAAATCAGGTTTTACTTTATCGATTATTTTTAGAGCCATATCTCCTGAAGGCGCGGCGAAAATGTTGTACCCTTGGTTCATCAAGCTTTTTGATAAAACGTCTATGTTGACGGGGGTATCGTCTACTAGAAGGATTTTCATGCCTTCCAATGAAATGGGGTTATTCATTATTTTTTACCTTTTCCGTAAAGTTTAGGAAACCCTCGACATCATATCGATTTTTAAGAGAAGATAAATACTTAATTAAGTTTTTATCTTCGATGGTTTTCTCGGGAAGATCGTCAATGATATCTTCCAACTTTTTAAAATTACCGCTTTCTGCGGCGTCAAAAATTTTGTTTACCGTTTCTTTGGAAAGTCTGACTTTGGAAAAATCTAAGTTGATCTCTTTGGGACTTTCTATTTCTTCTGTGGGTTCTTTGTTAATATACTCAAATTCAACGTCTAGTAATCGTGTTATAGAATCGAAAACCGCTTCTGTTCGGAACGGTTTTGGAATGACTTCGTGACATCCCATACTGTAGTATTGCCCAATTTCATGCCTTAGAACCGAAGCGGATATAACCACAATTTTAAACCGATCTGGTCCAAATTCTTCGATGATTCTTTTTGTCGCTTCGAGGCCATCCATTACGGGCATCCGAACATCCATGAAAATAATATCAGGTTTAATCTTTCTGACAAGGTCTAATCCAATTTTTCCATTTTCAGCTTCGCTTGTTTTAACTTCAATGCTTTGGAGTATTTGTTTTAAAACGTTCCGGTTTTCTTCCGAGTCGTCAATTATTAAAGCTTTTACGTTATAGCCATCGGCAATTCTGGAAATTTCTAAACTACGAGAGGCTCGTGGGGGCACGGATCGAATGGCCGGTTCTAAGGGTACTTTGAGGATAAACTGAGAGCCTTTTCCAAGTTCGGATTTAACGGATAATTCTCCGCCTAATAGATTAGCTTGTTTTTTTGAAATTGCTAAACCCAGACCAGTGCCTCCCTTTTTCAATCCTTCTCCGGCTTGTCGAAAAGGCTCAAAAATAGTTTCAAGTTCTTTTGCGGGAATTCCCTTTCCCGTATCGCATATTTCGAACAAGAAAACATTTTTTTCTGGCGACGTTACTTTTAAAGAGACTTCTCCGGTTTCGGTAAATTTAATTGCATTGCCTATAAGATTAATGAGAATTTGTCTCAATTTGGTTTCGTCTGTGTAGGCATAAAATTGTTCTTCTAGATTTTTAGTGACCAAATTTAAATTCTTTTCATGACAGCGAGGGGCTAATAGAACCGATAGACCTTCAATCAGATCGTTTAGATCAAAGTTTGAAAGGACCATTTCCATTCGATCGGCTTCTATTTTTGAAATGTCCAAAATATCATTGATCAGATTCATAAGATGTTGACCGCTCGTGTCGATGGTCTTAACGGCTTCAATAACGCTTGGTTCCAAATCTTTGTTACGTAAAATGATTTGTGAATAGCCAAGGATGGCGTTCATTGGGGTGCGAATTTCATGGCTCATATTGGCAAGAAACCTGCTTTTAGCTTGATTAGCTTTTTCCGCTGTTTCTTTGGCAAGCATAGCTTTTTCTTCTATACGTTTTCGATCTGCGAAGCTTCCAAGTAGCGAGCCGACGTCGGACATTAGTTCCAAAAGGGCGGTATTCGTTTTTTCTTTTGTGTCGGAAAAAAACTGCATAACGCCTATAATTTCCTCGCCAATTATTATTGGAAAAGCGAATGCAGTCTTAAAACCGCTTTGTTTTGCAAATGGAGCTCTTGGGAAATTTGAGTCCTGTGTTACGTCTTCAACCCATTCCGCTTTTGCGGAGTCAAACACTCTACCCGGCAGTCCAACTCCTTTTTTAAACGATATCGATTTAGTTTCGTTTTGAAACGTTTTATATTTTTCCGTGTCTTTGAGATACCAGATTTCAGAAGGAACGAGGCAGTCTGGATTTTGGGGGTCTATTAAATACATGTTTCCCACAGGCCAGTTAATTCCATCGCAGATATGTTTAACGGCTCTTTTCATGGCTTCGTAAATCGAAAGATTGAGGTTTGTAGAAACCGCAATATTTTTATGAAGCTCTGAAAACATCGTTCTGTTTCGGAGTTCTTGAGTGCGTTCGTCGACTCTTGCTTCTAATTCGTCTTTTAAGTTATGAAGTATTTGGAATTTTTGTTTAGCAATGGATGCGGTGATAGAAAGTCCTAAGATAATAATCGTAAATAAGGCAATAAATAGGGCTAAAGTTTCACCATCCAGGTTACCTGTGGGAGCCGTATCCAAATTTGGATCTGGTATGAATTCGACTGCGGCCATACCTGTGTAATGCATTCCTGCCGCCGCGAGTCCCATGAGTAACGCGGTGAAAGTTTTTAGGGTTTTATATTTTTTAAATCGTGGTTTTCCGAAAAAAAGAGCGAAAAACAACGCCGCGCAGGAGGCGACGACCGCAACAATAATGGAAGCGAGAACAAGTTTTGGGTCGTGTTTTGAATGCGCCGCCAATTGTAAAGCCGCCATTCCTGAGTAATGCATAAAAACGATGCCCAATCCCATGGTAAGGCCTCCAGAGATAATTCGTACAAAATGAGATCTCTCAGAGTGGGCTAATTTAATTGCATAACCGGCGGGAATAATGACCATTAACGACGACAAAAAGGTGATGGCGGGATTATATCCAACAGGTATAGAAAACTTATAAGCTAACATGGCGATAAAGTGCATCGCCCAGACTCCGCCTCCCAAAACGAAACCAAAGGCTGAAATCCAATATTTTTTTGACGAATCTTGGGTTTCTCGGATACAAACCGAAATTTCAAGAGCGGCGTAGGAAGCGAAAACGATCATTAAATAAGAAACGACAACCAAGGTGAAATCATAGTCGGCGAGGAACAAAGTAATTTTTGCTTGAATTATTTCCATTTAGAATGAAGTCGAATATTTAGCGACGCTTTTGAGTCTCTTTTATCATTTCGAATACTTGACCTCATTAGTTTGACGGTGAGAGGCAAGTTTAAGTATTTCGGTTATACGTTAAATTATTGCTGGGTTACTTCTTAATTATAGCAGTATTCGGTCTCGTTTTTTTATACCGATTATTTTCTTAAGCTCTACAGAAGGAAAGTCGGAAAACCGCGTTTTTGTTTACAGTTTTTAATTCAAATTTTGTTATTAGGTCATAAAGGTAATGTCATAATAGAATGTATTAAAACGAAGAGGGTAAGGAATCTATTTAGATGAGCGAGCCAAATTTTGAATTAAAACATGTCGACCGGATACCGGTTCTATGGAAAGAGCCGGATACTAGTGAGAAACAGGTTCCGTTGGTGATTTGGTTAAATAGCTTTACGGGTAACAAAGAGGGCGCTAAACCTCATTTGGAGGAACTTTCTAATGCGGGATTTTTAGCGCTAAGTTTTGACGCTATCGATCATGGCTAAAGGGCTCATGAAGGAACCGAAGAAGCCATTGCGCGTCTTGCGGCAAACTATCGTTATCATTTCTGGCCAATGTTAGGGCAAACCATACTGGAC
This sequence comes from Nitrospinales bacterium, assembly GCA_038154245.1. Lineage (GTDB taxonomy): Bacteria > Nitrospinota > Nitrospinia > Nitrospinales > JAJDAT01 > JAJDAT01. The sequence goes on from JAYOZP010000051.1 coordinate 13,074, forward strand.
ACAACCAGAGTAATCGATTGGGCAGTTGACAATTTAGGAGTGTCTTCCCAGATATTTGTAGGAGGGACGTCAATGGGAGGCGACGTGGCGGTCGCCGTCGCAGGATTTGATAAACGCATCCAGTGCGTCGCGTCTATGATAGCGACTCCAGATTGGTTGCGACCGGGAATGAAGGATTACCTGAACCCAGAACAAGATTTCGACCCGGGAAAATCGGATACTTATTCAAACTTTTTCTATAACACGTTTAATCCGTTGACTCACTTAGAATCTTATTCGCATCGACCGGCAATATTATTTGAATGCGGCGCAGAAGATTTTTTAGTGCCACCCGATGGAGCTACAAGATTTCAGAAGGAACTGGTCGCTAATCATGGATACGATCCTGATCGAATCAAAGTAAACGTTCATGAAGGCGTTGGCCACGCCCCCAACATTCCCGAAATGTGGAAGAATTGCTTAGATTGGTTTAATAGCCATAAATAGAGTTAAAGATTACTTTATAAAGCGTACAAGACAAGAAATATCAAAGTGTTAACGTTTTAATAGTTAATCTCTAGTTAAGGTTTTATTCAACTAAGGGCCAACCATTAAAAGGGGAGTTATTAAACTGGAAAGTTTTTTTTCAACAATTTAAAAATAAATGTAAAGAAACTGGATTAATTGAGTAAACAGTCTTATATATGTAATAGGACGTCCTGTTTGGGTCTGCTTTTAAAAAAATTTAACGAGTGAAATTAATAGAATTCAAACAGCGGAAAATTAGAATAAACTGTCCGCTAATTGAATCAATATTAAAGAAAAGACCAAAATAGGTTTAAAATGAAAATATTATTCGCATCATCGGAAGTTTTTCCATTTGCGAAAACGGGCGGCCTAGCCGACGTCGCAGGAGCCCTACCTCTTGCTTTCAAAGAATTAGGACACGATGTTCGTGTCGTAATGCCGAAATACAAATCCATCGAAAAACATTCCGAAAGTATCCATGACACTGGGAAACAAATCTCAGTACCCATCGGACAAGAGACTCAGACGGGTCGTATTCTAGAAGGTAGATTGTTCGAATCGGCTCCTATCTATTTTTTGGAAAACAATTCTTATTATCAAAGAGACTATCTATATGGCGAGCATTATCAGGAGTATCCAGATAACGCCGCCCGGTATATATATTTTTGCAGAGGGATTTTAGAGGCTTGTAAAGCAATGGACTTTAAGCCGGATATCATCCATTGCAACGACTGGCAAACTGGTTTGATTCCGGTTTATTTGAAAACTTTATATAATGAAGATCTTTTTTTTAAAGACACAGGAACCGTTTTCACTATTCACAACTTGGCTTACCAAGGAAACTTTTGGCACCTAGATATTCCCCTGGCCGGTTTACCCTGGGATGTTTTTCATATAGACGGCGTTGAGTTTTATGGAAAGTTTAGCTTTTTAAAAGGCGGTTTAATATATTCCGACGTTCTAACCACGGTTAGCAAATCCTATAAAGACGAAATTTGCACCCCAGAACATGGTTTTGGAATGGAAGGCGTGTTGCGCAGCCGAGAAAAAGACCTTTTTGGAATTTTAAACGGGGTCGATTACACAAAATGGAACCCAGCCAACAATCCATGGATCAAAAAAAACTATGGATTGGAAAATTTGATAGGAAAACAAGATTGCAGAGACGATTTAATTCAGGAACTTGGACTTAAAGTTGATAAAAAAACTCCTATCATTTGTTTTGTCAGCAGGCTATGTTATCAAAAAGGGTTTGAACTTTTGAAAGAAGGTATGCAATACATTATGAAACAGGGTTTTGCGTTTGTTGGGGTTGGAACGGGACAGTCGGAATATCAACAATACTTTCACGACTTGCCAAAGCTCTTTCCGGGGAAATGCGCCACCTTTGTTGGTTATAAGGAAGTGATGGCTCATAAAACTTTAGCTGGTAGCGATATGTTATTGTTGCCTTCGCAATACGAACCTTGCGGGTTAACTCAATTGTACGCTTTGAAATATGGCGCGGTTCCAATTGTGCGTTCTGTAGGAGGGTTACGAGATACGATTCAAAATTTTTCGATGAACTCTAAAAAGGGCACGGGATTTAAGTTTCGTGGTTTTGCGATTCCACACCTACATCGATCCATAAAAAGAGCGGTCGACGTTTTTAAGGACCAGCCAGTTTGGAAGCAGTTAATAATTAACGGAATGAAGAAAGACTACGGTTGGGGACGCTCCGCCGAGGAATATTTAAAGCTATACAAAAGCGTTTTGGATAGAAAAAAGTCGAGCAATAACGGGCAAACTTTTGGATTGAATTAGAGGTCCTCTTAAATATATATGAACGATCATTTTAATAAGTCAAACCAGTCTTCCAAACTCCAGACTGAACACTTAGATTCTCCGGGTAAAAAATCTCGCTTTAGCGACGAAGATTTATATCTTTTAAATGAAGGGAACCATTTCCGTTTATACAAGAAACTGGGAGCTCACTTCGACACCGTTAACGACGTTCGAGGAGTTAGTTTTTCTGTTTGGGCTCCAAACGCCGAATTCGTATCCGTGATTGGCGATTTTAATAACTGGAACCGCTCTAGCCACAGATTGGCTTCCCGTCAGGAGTCCGGTATTTGGGAAGGTTTTGTTCCCGGCGTTGAACAAGGAACCGTTTATAAATTTTTCATTCGATCTCAATACAATGCCTTTGAAACCGAAAAGGCCGATCCTTTCGGGTTTTATAATGAACTTTCTCCAAAATCCGGCTCGGTCGTTTGGGATCTTAAATACGATTGGGGCGACCAGAATTGGATAAAAACCAGGGGTAAGTCCAATGACTTTCGCGCTTCGCCCATCAGCGTTTACGAGGTTCATCTGGGCTCCTGGATGCGCGTTAGCGACGATGGAAACCGGTTTTTAACCTATCGGGAAATTGCTCCCAAGCTGGCAAAGTACGTGAAAGAAATGGGATTCACCCATGTGGAATTGATGCCGATTATGGAGCATCCTTTCTACGGTTCTTGGGGATATCAAACAACCTGCTATTTCTCTCCAACCAGTCGTTATGGAACTCCGCAGGACTTTATGTATTTCGTCGATTTGTTGCATCAAGAAGGAATCGGAGTCTTTTTAGATTGGGTTCCGTCTCATTTTGCGGTCGACGGTCACGGGCTTTCATTTTTCGACGGGACGCATCTTTACGAACATCAAGACGATAAAAAAGGCTGGCATCCCGACTGGGGCAGCATGATCTTCAATTATGGAAGACGCGAAGCGATCAGTTTTCTCATCAGCAACGCTTTATTTTGGCTGGACGCTTATCACATCGACGGTTTGAGAGTGGACGCCGTCGCTTCCATGCTCTACCTGGATTATTCGCGCAAGCCTGGCGGTTGGATTCCTAACGAATTTGGTGGTCGCGAAAACCTGGAAGCTATTAGCTTTTTAAGACTACTCAACCAAGAGGTTTACCGATCTTACCCAGACGCACAAACCATCGCCGAAGAATCGACCGACTGGCCTATGGTTTCCAAACCCAATTATGTTGGCGGCCTGGGTTTTGGAATGAAATGGGATATGGGGTGGATGAACGACACCTTGGAATACATGAAACAGGATTCTATTTTTAGAAAATACCATCACGACCAACTCACGTTTCACTTGTTATATTCCTACCACGAGAATTTTATCTTACCCTTGTCGCATGACGAAGTAGTGCACGGTAAAGGATCGCTATTGAGTAAAATGCCCGGAGACGATTGGCAAAAGTTCGCCAACCTTCGACTCCTATACGGACACATGTTTTCTCAACCCGGTAAAAAACTGTTGTTCATGGGTTCTGAATTTGGTCAGCATAAAGAGTGGGATCACGAGTCTAGTTTGGATTGGCATTTACTGGATTTTGAACTTCATAAAGGAATGCAGCTTTGGGTGCGGGATTTAAATAAAGCGTACCGCGCATATCCGGAGTTTTACGAAGGCGATATCGATCCTAATGGATTTGAGTGGATCGATTGCGGGGATTACCAGAACAGCGTGTTAACGCTTATCCGAAAAGGAAAATATAGCGGTAATGTTTTAGCGGTCGCTCTCAATTTTACGCCCGTTCCTAGATACGATTACCAAATGGGAATTCCTCTTAGCGGTTATTGGAAAGAAATTTTAAACAGCGACGCTGAAGAATATGGAGGAAGCGGCGTCGGCAACCTTGGCGGCGTGACCGCCCTTGAAGAGCCGTTTCATGGTCGACCTTTTTCTTTAAAGATTACGTTGCCGCCGTTGGGAGCGGTATTTTTTTCCCCAGATTATCCTGATTATCGTTAGAAGAATTTTGATTTTAAGTTTTGAAGATTCTGTATTTAAAGAAAGTAAGATAAAACTTTGCTTAAAATTAGCTATCGCCTTAATAGGAAGTTTATTTTTGTGTCATCCTGGAGGAGCTTCGAAGAAGGGACGAAGGATCTAGGTATTAAAATAATGTCACATTGAGGTTCTCGAAATGCGACCTCCTTATTTTAGTTCCTATAGGAGGTTTTTGAAGCGCGACCTTAACTCGCTAAATATGAAGCGATGAAAGATTCAATCACCCCATGACCCCAGCCTTTAATAAATTCGTCTGCATTCATGCTCACTTCTATCAACCCCCACGCGAAAACCCCTGGCTGGAAGCCATAGAACCGCAAAAAACAGCCGCTCCATTTAAAGACTGGAACGAACGCATTACGGTTGAATGTTACGCTCCCAATGCCTTCGCCCGTATTCTCAACGAAAAAGGACAAATCGAAAAGATCGTCAATAACTATTCCAAAATCAGTTTCAACTTTGGTCCTACCTTATTGACTTGGATGCAACAAAAAGCCCCAGACGTTTACCAAGCCATTTTAGAAGCGGATAAAGAAAGCCAAACCTATTTTGGCGGTCATGGTTCCGCGCTAGCGCAACCCTACAATCATATGATCATGCCTCTAGCCAGTCGAGAAGACAAGATCACCCAAACCGTGTGGGGCGTTAAAGATTTTGAATACCGTTTTCGCAGAACACCCGAAGGCATGTGGCTGCCAGAAACGGCAGTGGATACAGAAACGCTGGAAATTCTGGCCGATCTTGGAATTAAGTACACTATACTGGCGCCCAGGCAAGCTAAAAGAGTCCGTGCTTTCGGGCAAACAAAGTGGGTAGATACGCCCGATGAAACTGTCGACAGTTCTATTCCTTATGTTGTTAAGTTGCCTTCGGGGAATAGTATTGCCGTGTTTTTCTATAACAACAATTTGTCGCACGATATAGCGTTTGGCGATCTTTTGAAATCAGGCGACCAATTTGTGAATTCGATTCTTCAATCATTTCCAAAAAAAATTCGGGCGGAATCGCAACTTGTACATGTCGCAACAGACGGAGAAACTTACGGTCATCACCATACGTTTACCGAAATGGCCCTAGCTTATGCGCTTAATGAAATTCAAAACCGAGAAGATTGCCAATTAACGAACTACAGTCAGTTTTTGGCGGATAATCCTCCGGAATTTGAAGCCGAGATAGCGCAAAACACGGCTTGGAGTTGCGCTCATGGCGTAGAACGTTGGCAAAGCGACTGCGGGTGCCATACGGGCGGCGATCCGAGCTGGAATCAGTCTTGGCGCGAGCCTTTAAGAGAAAGTTTGAACTCCCTTAGAGTTGGTTGGAAACCGCAGTTTGAAAAATTAGGAAACAATTGGTTTAAAGACCCCTGGGAAGCTCGAAATGAATACATTTATCTCATATTAGATCGATCAAAAGAAAAGTTGGAATTGTTTTTCGATTTCCACGCGGCAAAGCCCTTAACAAAATCAATGAAGAAGCAAGCTTTAAAGCTTATGGAACAGCAACGGCAAAGCATGTTGATGTATACAAGTTGCGGATGGTTTTTTAGCGAAATATCAGGAATTGAAACGACACAGATATTGCTATATGCGGGTAGGGCTATAGAGCTAGGTAAAGAGTTGTTCGAAAACTCCGGCGAAAAAGAGTTTTTAAAAATTCTCGAAACGGCGAAGAGCAACAAGCCAAAAGAAAAAAATGGTTTAGACATTTACCAACGCGCTATGGAAACATCGAAGGTAAGTCCGCAAGACTTGTGCGGATCGATAGTGGAATTGGGTTTATTAAACCCAAAGAACGCGCCGGAAAAACTATTTTTATATTTGGTGGAGAGTTTAGATATAAAATCCGTCAATGAAACCGATTGCGCTGTGGCGTATGGTTACCTTCGTCTTCGATCTGAGATCAATTTAGAATCGAGTCGATTCTTTTTTTGCGGAATCCGAGACAACGACGACTGCCATATATTTATTAAACCCTGCGAAACGAAAACAGCTTGTAAGACATTGGAGACGGAATTTAATATCCGTCTAGAAAAAGAGGGGATAGTTAAAACGCTACAACGGATGACAACAGAATGGAAAGACTTCTTGCATACGCCGACTCCTATATTTTCGCTAGGACCGGAAGCATTGATTCAAAGAGAATTTAAAGAAGAGATACGTGAAGCTAACAAACACTTCGAGACTTTATCCGTAATGGTTAACGCTTTGAATCGCCAATATGAAAAGAGGAAAGAGGCGACGCCAAAAAGTTTGGTTAACGTCCTGGATATAGCGAACAAAATACAGTGGATCAGTTTTATAGAAAACGACGATTTGACTGCGCGTCAAATGGAATCGTTTTTGGAGAATCGCGATTCCAAATGGGTGAAGTCAGAAACCTTTCAAGAATCGCTTCAAGATAAGTTGAAACGATTAACCGAGCGATTAAAATCCAAACCAACTGATGTCGAGATTGTTTACAAGTTAAATATCTGGTTAGACTTTATGAAGTCTTTAGAAATAGCAGTCGACGTATGGAAACTTCAAAACGTCGCATACAACATCGCCACACAACCCACCAATCTCCCCACCCAAGAATGGACCACCCAGTTCGAATCCCTTTTGGAAAGATCGAACATTCAACTCTCTCAAAAATAGAATATGGCGCCTGATTCGTAATCAGTGGAACGACAGTCTTGTTCTGTGGGCGCTAACCAGTCTTTTTAGCTTTTACAAACTTTTTCCTAGGTTTATTTCCCGGCATTTAGGATTTTTTGCGCTCTGGATTCGAGTATTTCCGCTTCGGGTTTTCGGCCTAATTTATGAAGAAGCTTTGCGTATTTCTTCAAGAGCTGGCCAACTAGAAAATTTTTTGAGCCTAAACGTTTATCCCAGATGACTAGCGCTCTTTTATATAGAGGCTCGGCTTCGGAATAATTTTCCTGAGCAATATAGTTGTCGGCAAGGTTGCTGAGGCTTGCGGCTATGTTGGGATGATCGGCGCCCAATAATTTTTCATCGATTTCAAGAACGCGTTTAATTATTGGTTCCGCTTGGGTATACTTTAACTGGGTTCGATAAATTTCGACTAAATTATTTAACGTAAAATGCAACCGAGCGTCTCCGGTTTCGAAGGTTTCGGCCTGCTTGAGCGCCGCCTTAAAATGGTCTTCCGCTTTAGCATAGTTCCCAGATTGATAAAAAGAAATTCCAGAGTTAATATGGCTTTCCCAGGTCTTCTCTTGGAAAACATAATTCAAAAAATAAAGAGCGGTACCGCAGATCGCAACAATAAAGGCAAAAATTTTTGTTTTTGACACGAACGCACCTTTTTCTCAATCTGGGTTGGAAACGCTTTTTATTCCAAGTTTCCAATAGCGGTTTAGGTCTCTTTGAACCCATGCCAAAATAGAGGCCTGTAAAAAAATAGAAACTATTTCCACCGTCCAATACAATTGGAAACTCGAAGGAAAATATTTTCTCGTTACGCTCAAACAGAAAAACAGAAAAACCGGCGTTATCGGATGAAAGGAACCTTTCATCGAACGCTTCATAAACCGATGGAACATTTGAAATTGAACCAACAAAAAAAACGCTTCAGAGCCGCTCACAAACATAATAAACAGACCCTCGAAGGGGGAATTTAAATATCCTGTCACATCATACAAGTTCAAAATCGTTCCATAAACAAATAATGGGATTACCGAAAACCCGAACAGGATGAGCGTTCTTAACTCTGGGTTCGCATCTATGTTTTTAAAGTTTCTGAAATCGCGATAGTTTCTGAGAAACCAAAAATAGAGATAGAGGCCAAAGGTTAAAACGTAATAGACGATAAGAAGCCATTCTGGCTGTCCGGTGGCGGAACCTTTTGATCGAAGATGTTTTTTAATTTTACCATCGACTGAAAATATTTCTCTCACCGTGGTTTTTGCTCCATGCGTTCCTATGGCAACTTCATCATCCAACTGAATCCTGTTTTCTGCCAAGGAATCTCGCAAGGCCCTCATCCCAAATGGTCCGCGTTTATAGCCATCTTGCAACAGATAGTAACTTTTGTTTGAAAATTCGATAGATTCGGAATGCTTCTCTAACTGTCGCTTGGCTTTAAGCCCTAGATAAATGCCAAGAAAAACAATGCCGAAGATCATCGCCACAGGAAACCACTTTCCCGGAGAAAAAACGGCATAATCATAAATTCCATGGAGCAAAACCACAGTTCCAAAACCATAGGCTAAATTAAGCGTTGGTTTAAGACTAAACTTGGCTTTTCCCATAAAATAACCAAGAATGATTCCATCGAACGCATGCCCGGGAACGGCTGTTAACATTCTTACCATTCCCGATGAATATCCATATTGGAAAACATAAAAAAGGTTTTCCATAGAGGCAAAGCCGCAACCAACCAAGCCTCCATAGATAATGCCGTCAAAAGGTTCGTTGAAGTCGCGTTCATCATAAACAAATCCCTTTAGGAAAAGAAATTTACATCCCTCTTCAATAAGGGCCACACCCAAAAATGCGAAAAGGAGATTTTTCCACCATAGATCTAATCCCGTTTCTTCCCATCTCCAAATTCCCTGAAGACTGTTTTCTAAATATCCACTTGGGAAAAATGCGATTACGCCTAAAAAAAAACTTTTTACGACCAGTACTTTTGGCTCGGGCTCCCATTTGTCGGAATAATAGATATAAACTGCGATGGCAATTCCGGGACCTAATGCGATATAAATTAAGCCAAGATTTTCCATATCAAGATATTAATTGGTTGAAATCGGACTTAGAAAGGCAAATTTATTATAAAATCCATAATTTCTTTAGGTTTAATCTGAAGTTTTACACTTATTTTCTTTTGGGTCAATATTAGAAGAAAACGCGACGCTCCTTTTAAAATCTCGCGCATGAGGCTAAGAAAATTGAGAATGTTAAATCGGTCTTTAATTTTAAACAATCCTCGCATTTTATTTAGGAGCGTTTAAAAGGAACAGAAAAGTTTAACGTAGTATTCGAATCAATGTTCAATGAAGAGAATGTTGTGTCGCAAAAAACTACGTAATTAAAAAATTTCTAGCCGTAACATAGCTGAAAATTAGCCGAATTTTTATCGGATTTTTTTGAAATAGAAATCTAAAATATAAACGCGGTGGTTCGAAGAAATTTTAGAGAGATTGAACGTCTAACTCTTCCATAAAAAATAGGCCAATTGATTACTTATGTGTAGGTCGTCGGTTGAAATCCGTTTATAGGCTCCAGCGAATAAATTTACTCTTCATCTTTCGCTAACATTTCCCACCAAGTACGAGGATCTACGATTTTGATTCCCGCTGTGTCTTTCAGGGATAGCAAATCCTTATCGCCTGTGAATAAGATGTCTGCCTGCGCTTCTAGCGCAGACGCAAGCACGAGTGCGTCGTCAGGATCGCGTACAGGAAAGGGGGTTTTGTTGTCGGTGTTAGCGCTACTCTATTCTTGCGTAAGAGAGTAGTTACACGCTCTAATTTTTGTGGGGGATAACTAAAGCGTTGAGTCAGGACACGGCTTAATTCTTCTATGATAACCGTACCAACAAGGAGGGAATGTTCTGTGCTTTCCATTGTTTGCTTGACTAGATCAAGACAAATTCCAGAACCTGTGAAAGCGCTTACCAAAACGTTTGTATCAAAAAAGACCTTCACGAATATTTAATGGCTAGCTACTTTTCGGGGCGGGCATTCGTGGTAAAGCAAGTATTTCTTCTTCGCTCAAACCAGCTTTTTCGGCATAAGGAGCAAGCTCTTTATGAATAGCATTAAACTCCATCAACCAAAGTCTCCGTTGAGCGATATCAAGAATTACATCATCGCGACTGCGCCCCGAACGTTGACATTCTTTTTCGACTTGTTCTTTAGCGGTTTCGTCCAAGTCGAATTGGTATGAACCTGCTTCTTTGTCGATATCGAGTTTGATTGTAATAATAGACATATAGTGATTATACGCTGTACTGGAAAAACCATCAAGCGTTTGATTCATTGAATAGACATTGTTAGCTGTTTTGATATTTTTATTGGTTTTCTATTAGAAGTTGGCGTTTAAATCTATCGGTAACTATATTAAAACTATGGTAAAAATATTAGAGCGACCTTCAATTGGCCTGCCTTTTTTGAATTAACTCGCGGTATAAGTTGTTTACTCCGACAAACCTTGCCAAAATAGTATTGGAAAAATAATTAGTGAAAATTGTTTTATGAAAAAAAGAAAAAGCGGAGTTTTGCTCCACATTACTTGTCTTCCTTCCAACTTTGGGATCGGAGATTTAGGACCGGAGGCTTATAGTTTTGCAAACTTCCTCGCAAGGTCTCAGCAAAGCGTTTGGCAGGTTCTACCTTTAAACCCCACAACCATCGGTAATTCGCCTTACTACAGTCCTTCGGCGTTTGCGGGGAATCCTCTATTGATAAGTCCAGAAAAAATGATTGATGATGGACTGTTGGGCCACGGCGACGTCAAACCCGTTCCAAAATTTGAGAGCGCCCATGTAGACTTTGGTTTGGTATATCGATATAAGTATGAATTGTTTAAAAAAGCGTTTGAGAAATTTCCGGAAGAACATTTCGACTTTAACGAATTTTGTGAAAAAAATAAAAAATGGCTAGAGGATTTTTCTCTTTTTGCTTCGCTCAAAAATCATTTTGACGGTAAGGAATGGTTCAACTGGCCTACAGCTCTAAAAATGCGCGATCCTGAAGAATTAGGGGTATGGAGAGAAAAACTTTGCGATGAAATCAGGTTCCAGAAATTCTTGCAGTTTGTTTTCTATGACCAATGGTTTAGGTTAAAAGATTATTGCAATGAAAAAGAAATTCAAATTTTTGGAGATATTCCCATATATGTCACCCTAGACAGCGCAGACGCTTGGGCCAATCCTCAAATTTTTAAACTGGATTCGGATAAAAAACCGCTGGTTGTGGCCGGGGTTCCACCCGACTATTTTAGCGAGACGGGCCAGTTATGGGGCAATCCTGTATATGATTGGGATTGTCTAAAGGAGAATTCTTTTGAATGGTGGATGGATCGGTTGTCTTTTAATTTAGAAGTTTCCGATATCGTTCGTTTAGATCACTTTCGAGGTTTTTTAGCTGCCTGGGAGGTTCCCGCCTCCGATGAAACGGCGGTAAACGGTCATTGGTGCCCGGTTCCCGGAGCCGAGTTTTTTTCACAAGTGTTTGAACGATTTCCCAACGCCGCTATTATCGCCGAAGATCTAGGTTATATAACGCCGGATGTTCGCGAGGTTATGGATCGATTTGAATTGCCGGGTATGAAACTTCTGGTTTTTGCCTTTGGCGTGGGAATGGCTTCTAATCCATATGTTCCACATAATCATATTCCTAATTGCGTTGTTTATACAGGCACTCACGATTGCAATACAATAAGAGGATGGTTTGAAAACGATCTGTCCGACGAAGATCGCGAGAGATTGTTCCAATATTTAGATAAGGAATGCTACGCCGATGAAATCTCTTGGGAAATGATACGGCTGGCTATGATGTCGACTTCTCGTTTGGTTGTTATCCCACTGCAAGACTTACTTGGGTTGGGAGCGGATAGTCGAATTAATTTTCCGGGCACTTCCGAGGGGAACTGGGAATGGCGGTTTAAAAACGAGTTAATCACCTCTGATTTAGAAAACAGATTGTCCGAGATAACTTGTTTATTTGGCAGGGGTAGGCAAGGGTAACTCGTTTCTGGCTTCTACATTCCAAATATCACGGGCGTATTCGGTAATGGATCTGTCGCTTGAGAAAAAACCCATATTCGCCGAGTTGATGATAGATTTTCGCGTCCACAACTCTGTATTTTGATATTCTTGCGCGACTCTTTCCTGGCATTTAATGTAAGACTCGAAATCCGCTAAGAGGAAGTATCGGTCGTTTTCATTTAAGAAATAATTTATGATCGGCCGAAACAGTTCTGGGTTTTCTGGCGAGAAGAAACCGTTGCCGATTTGATCCAGAATTTCTCTAATGTCTTCGTTTTTTTGATAATATTCGCGCGCATTGTAAGCAGCTCGTTTTTCTTTGACCTCTTCGGCGGTTAAGCCAAAAATAAATATATTTTCGTCTCCCACCTCTCTTTTTATTTCGATATTAGCTCCGTCAAGCGTTCCGATAGTTAACGCGCCATTAAGGGATAGCTTCATATTGCCGGTGCCGGACGCTTCCATTCCAGCGGTTGAGATTTGTTCCGATAAATCAACTCCAGGAATTATGATTTCCGCTATTTTGACTGAATAGTTTGGAATGAAGACGATTTTTAATCGATCTCTAATTTCTGGATCGCTGTGTATCGTTTTACCTACGGAGTTAATGAGCTTAATGATCAACTTGGCCATGGAATAGGCTGGGGCCGCCTTTCCCGCAAAGATTTTGGTTATAGGGAGAGACAATGTCGACGCGCCTTTTTTTATTTGGTTGTAAAGGTAGGCGGCGTGCAAAACGTTTAGCAGTTGCCTTTTGTATTCATGTATTCGTTTTATTTGGACGTCGAAGAGGGAGTCGGGTCGAATTTGAATCCCCAGTTTTTTGTGGATATAGTCGGCCAAGTTGTCTTTATTGCTCTGCTTGGATTGTCTCCACCGTTTTTGAAACTCAGAATCCTTGGCTTTTGGAATTAGTTTTTCTAATTCCCATAAGTTTGTGGTCCAACCGTCGCCAATTTCTTCGGTAATGAGTTTAGACAAGCTTGGGTTGCAAACCTTTAGCCAACGTCGTTGAGTTATTCCGTTGGTGACGTTTTTAAAACGAGTTGGGTACATTTCATGGAAGTCGCGAAAAACTTCATTTTTTAAAATATTAGAATGAATTTCCGCAACGCCGTTTGTAGAATGACTGCCTATTATGGCTAAGTGAGCCATTCGAACCGATTTATTAAACCCTTCTTCAATTAAGGACATTCGCTGCAAGCGTTCGTGGTCTTCTGGAAATTGTTTTTTGACTTGTTCTAAAAACTGGCTATTGATTTCATATATTATTTGAAGATGCCTTGGCAGGAGTCTACCTAAAAGATCAACCGGCCATTTTTCTAACGCTTCCGGCAACGTTGTGTGATTGGTAAAACCAAACGTTTTTACCGTAATATCCCACGCTTTTTTCCAGCGAACTTTATAATCGTCTAATAAGATCCGCATGAGTTCGGCGATGGCCAAAGCGGGATGTGTGTCGTTTAGTTGAATCGCTATTTTGTCGGGTAATAGGGTAAAGTCGGAGTGTATTTTATGAAATCTTCGAAGAATATCTTGTAACGAGGCGGACACAAAGAAATACTCTTGCTTGAGTCTTAATTCCTTGCCTTGCTTTATCGAGTCGTTGGGATAGAGAACCTTAGAAATGATTTCAGTTTCCTGTTTGTCTTTAAGCGCCTGAATGTAATCGCCAACGTTAAAATAATCTAAGTTCAACTCGTCCGTTGAGCGCGCGCTCCATAATCTCAAGTTATTGGCGATGTTATTTTTATAACCTGGAACGGGGAAGTCGTATGGCATAGCTAAAATTTCAGTGGAATTTATCCATTTTGAAACTTGTTCTCCATTTCCATTTTGCGATGTTTCGACATGTCCGTTGAAGCGGACGGGATATAGGAACCGGGGGCGCGGAACTTCCCATGGGCTGCCATAGCGAAGCCATTTATCCGCCGATTCAATCTGGTATCCCTCTTGTATTTTTTGATAAAAAATTCCAAACTCATATCGAATGCCATAACCCCAGGCGGAAATGCCAAGAGTAGACAAAGATTCCATAAAGCATGAAGCTAATCGTCCTAGCCCACCATTTCCAAGACCAGCCTCAATTTCTTTTTGCTCCAAGGTTTCTAGGTCCAATCCCATATCGTTCAAGGCTTGCTGAAACTCGTCGTAAAATCCCAAATTGATCAGGCTATTAGTGAGCCAACGACCTACCAAAAACTCCATGGATAGGTAATACACACGCTTAGCGTCTTGTTCGTAGTATAGGTGTTGGGTTTGCAGCCACTTATCAATTAGACGATCCCTAACGGAAAGAGCGAGGCTGTGGTAGAGATCCATATCCGTAGCGGATAAACGGTCGTCGGCTAAAGAATATTTTAAATGAAATTCGAAAGATTGCTTAAGGGCTTCAATACTTGTGCTTTTAGCCCAGGGATAATGGGTTTCGTCTTGCATGAGTTGTTTTTTGGTTTTTAGTGAGATGAAATTTAGGAATTAAACTTAGGTGGATTGAACTTGCAAGCGGGATGATTCGTTACGGTTGCACTATAAGAATAGCTCATAAAGGGTTAAAAATCCAAGAGATTTTCTAGTTTTGAGAATCAAGAGTTGGATAATATAAGCAGAGCTTTCAATACGGTAATCCAATTATATGCATTAGGTGAAAAATAATGTAAATAAAGCCTAAAAGGTATATAGATTAGCTTTTAAAGCGCAAGTAGGGGAGGCGAAGGATAAAAAAAAGCCTGCGGCTCAAAAGAACCGCAGGCATACAAGGAGGAGAAAAGGATGAATGAAAACTGGACTTCATCAGGTCCAGAACGGTCATCCGGCAAAACCGATAGCTCTCTAAAGATCGCTACCACAGTAATCGCAAAAACGCGTCTTACCGTTAATTGAATATATTAAGCTAAAAACTCCAAGCTCAATAAAAAGAAATCAACCTAAACTATTTAGGCAAAGTCTTCTTCCGGCGTATTGCCGTACCCTAAAGGTTTCCCTTATTTGATTAAGATGTCGGTTGTCGAAAAAGGTTTCAAATAAAAACGCTTGGATACTGGATTTGATAAGTAGACATTCTTATTATTTGGGTTTACGGGCGTCTTGCTCGATTAGTTTTGAAAAAACCTTTCTATAAACAAAATCTAAAAGAATCTAAACACCGACGAATTAGAATAAGTTTGGAGCGTTTCTTAATTAAATTGCGAAATTTGACCAGGTAGCTCGGGCTGGTAATGCATACGTTGGGCGTTGGTTTTTCTTCATCTCAAGCAAGCGGAGAATTCGTTCTTTTGTGGGGGGATGCGTTCTCATCATTACAGGTTCTGTGATTTTGTATCCGCGGAAAAACAATTGTTTCAAGACGTTATTTTGGTGGTTATTAATTTTATTTAAGGCCAAGGCCAAGCCTTCAGGGTCGCCCGTTAACTCTACCGCTCCAAGGTCGGCGTTGTATTCGCGGGTGCGGGATAAAGTATAAAAAAGTAAATCGCCTATATGTGGCGCAAAGATAAGTAATAAGATAACCCACCAAGCAATTTGGTAATTCATGAATAAAATCATGGGTAGGTTTAATAGTAAGAGAAAAAGACCGAAAAGGGACAATGCTCTGGCAATTCGGCTGGAAATATCCGTGAAGGCAAGAGCTTTTAAATCGTCGTTTTTTAAATGGCTTATTTCGTGAGCTAAAACTCCGGCAATTTCTTTTAGGTTAAGGTTTCGAAGTAATCCGTCGGAAAGCGCAATGGCGCCATTATCTATGGAACCTGCCGCAAAAGCGTTAAGGTGATTTGTAGGTTGATAATATAGCGTAGGAAGATTTGTGAAGTTTGCTTTTTTAGCTAGCGCGTGAACCACTCCATGAATATTTGGCGCTTCATGAGGATTTAATTCTCGACAACGATACATTCGAAGAAGAAGGTGAGGAGAAATTTTAGGAAGAAAAAAATAAAACCAAATCATCAATCCTAGTACAAAAATAGCCATAGCTTCGCCTGCAAGTACCCACCCCAGAAATCCCAAAAGAGCGGACATTGCCGTTACCAGGAAAAAAGTTTGGATTCCAATCCAGAGTTTATGTTTGAACCATTGATTTTCATTCATCGCTAATTCATTTCCAATAATTGTTAATCGTCCCCTCTAATAAATTAATAAAACCAGGAGAAGGAAAGTCAAGCGGCGTAAAAAACATTTCTTAAATAAAGCATGCGGCGATCTCCATAAATTAACAAAAATTAATTTCTCGTTAATTGTTTTTTAACGATCTGGATCTTATTTTTATAAAAACAAATATTTGGAAAAATTTTGTTTATTTAATTCCTTTAACTTGATTATGGAGGCTACCGATGAATCGTAAGTTATTAAAAGTTCCCATTTCGTTTGCGATGATTTTTATGTTTTCTTTTCTCGTTTCGCAAGGGATGGAAAGCAGAGGTCTGCTCAGCTTTGGTAAAGCATACGCATTTGAAGAAGAGCCGAAAGTGATGGGCAAGAACTCCATCGCGGAAATCGCAAAAAAGCAAAACCCAGCCGTAGCAAGTATTACCGTAAAATCTAAAGCGAAAAATACCAGCAAGAATTTTGGCTTCAATGGTAGAAGCCCCAATCCTTTTGGGCAATTCCAAGATCCATTTAGAAATCTGCCAGACCATTTTCGAGATTTTTTTGAACGAATGCCCAAGGGATATCCAACGCCTAAAAGCGGCTCAGGCTCGGGGTTCGTAATTGACGCCGAAGGTCATATCTTCACCAATCATCACGTGATTGACGATGCGGACGAAATAAAAGTGACCCTGGACGACAATAAGATATACGACGCGGTTCTTATCGGTTCCGATCCAAAAACAGATATTGCTCTGATCAAAATTGTTCAAAAAGAAGGGGAGGATGAAACTTTTCCTTACCTTAAGTTTGGCGATTCCGATGCATTACAAGTAGGGGAATGGGTGGTTGCAATTGGCAATCCTTTTGGACTTTCACATACCGTCACCACGGGAGTCGTGAGCGCAAAAGGTCGCAATATTGGAGCGGGACCCTATGATGAATTCATCCAAACCGACGCTTCTATCAACCCAGGCAATAGCGGCGGACCGTTACTTAATTTGAGCGGCGAAGTTATCGGAGTAAATACCGCCA
>JAYOZP010000051.1:30264-32646 GCA_038154245.1 Nitrospinales bacterium
TCATTTCAGGTAGTAGCGGGGGGAATGTTGGGATTGGTTTTGCCACTCCCATCAACGTTGCAAAAAAGATTCTTCCACAATTGAAAGAACATGGTTCCGTTACGCGGGGATGGTTGGGAGTTATGATTCAAAAAGTCACTCCGGAACTGGTTGAGTCGTTTGACATGGAAGAAGCAAAAGGCGCTTTAGTTGGAGATGTTACGCCCAACAGCCCAGCGTCTAAAGGCTGGTTACAACGCGGCGACGTAATTGTTAAATTTGATAGTCATGAAGTAGGTTCGGTGGACGTGTTGCCTAAAATCGTAGCCGAAACGAAGCCTGGAAAATCCGTCGAGGTTGAATTGATCCGCGAGGGTAAATCGAGAAATTTAGATATTACTATCGCAGCGCTGGATGATAAACGTCCCCGAGTCACAAAGACGTCCTTTGGCGATAACCTGGGAATGCAAACTCAGGATATAACGCCTGAATTAGCGCAGAGTTTTGACTTGAAAGATTCCGATGGCGTCCTCGTTTCAAGCGTAACAGAGGGCGAACCTGCCAGCCAAGCTGGACTGAAACAAGGAGATGTTATTGTTGAAGTCAATCGACAACCAGTTCATGATGTCGCGGAATACCAAAATCAGGTTTCAAGAGCTCAGAAGGGTTCTACTGTTTTGCTTTTAGTAAAAAGAGATGGAAGTTCAATTTATGTAGCCATTAAAACCGGTTGAGGGTTTTGTTTGGTAAGGCGATAGGTCATTAAACTTTTGGGAATCTTTCCATTGGAGGGATTCCCAAAAGTTTATTTCAAGGATTGGAGATTTTTCTTTGGCTAGCTATTTGAAAGAGGAGACAAGAGTTAAATGATTTGATGGTCTATTATTTCACGTAGCTGGTTTTTGATTTCTTTGGCGGTGGGGTTTACTTTGTCATTAAGCAATGTTTGAGCCAGCTTAGGCTTTGCTTCGTCTTTGATGGAAAATATTTTGCTGGGGATAGAGGTAAAATTGTCACGCAAGTGTTTTAGGTCTTCAAACGCCTTATTCTGTTCTGAATTTAATAAATGTGAGTTTGCCTGGATAAAAGTAAAGCTCTCTTCATTTTTGTCCCAATAAGATTGATATTGTTTCTTAAACTTTGGGTCTTTTGTGAGAAGGAACATGCTAATTGATTCAAAGCACATGCTCATGCTTCCACGAAAATCAGCCATAGAGGCAAAAACAGTTTTTCGTTCTTTGGTTGCCTGGCTTTTTTTCTCCAACTCAATCATGTTAGTGATGTCTTTAATGATTAAATTTGTTGAAGGAGCGGCGTTTGTAAAAATAAGCTTACCTTTAGTTGGTCTATTGGCTGCGCCAGCCATAGCTTCGATTTTATTTTGATATTCTTTAAACAGGTTTAACTTTTTCTCAATTTTCTGCATCTTGACGAAGTCGTGCGCGCTGCTGTACCAGTGATCTGAAAACGCCTTAACCTGATTAAAAGAAGGCTCAATTTCATTTTTCCAAATGTTGGCTCTCTCAACTTTAAATTCTTCTTTACCCAGAAGCATCCAATTCTCTAAAGACATCAATGAGTGATTGATACCGCTTTCCATCCTTAAAGTGGCTTTCATCGCCGTTTCACTCGGTGAAGATATTTTTTCATGATTCGCATTATCTCCGCTGCTGAACCCAAACCATATAAGCCCAACGGCGACTAAAAATTGTAAGAAAAACTCTTGTTTAGATAAAGAATCGGCGTTTTTTTGCGAGGCAGACATTCTTAATAAACCTTGAGAAAAATTGTTAATTACACACTTAATTTATCCCAATACAAGAATATTTAAAATCGCCTATATGTTTAAAAATAGCTAAATGTTTTTACTATTTTTGGATAGTAAGTTTGTCAAAAGAATTTTCCTATATGCGGTTATAAAGAGGGGTAAGTCTATAAAAATCAAAGGTTAACTAATAACTCTAACTATGTGAAAAATCTAGCAGTTCACGAAACTGTTTTCATACCGAGCGTTTAGTCGGATAAGGCGACCTAACATTTTTGAATTTAGCTTATTAAGCTTTTAAAAAAAAAACAGATAAACATTTCCAATTTAAGGGTATCTCTAATAATTCGATATTTTTACTTTAGGCAACTCGCAGCCCCTCATTTTATAAGGTCTGTTCGTGGTCAAAAACAATTTTTAGAGGTCCTCTTAAGTAATTTGCGATTTGTTTGACAAAGTCGGTGCGGCGTGGTCACATATGGTATGCAAAAATAATTAAGCGATGTTTCGTTTAAAGGAGTTTTACCATGAGCGATTCGCCTACCAGGTCTTACATAATCACCAATCGAATATCGCCGGGATATAATATTAGAGGACCTCTAAAAATCGGAATAAATTTTTAAAAGTTTGTTTTGTTA
>JAYOZP010000052.1:0-22139 GCA_038154245.1 Nitrospinales bacterium
CAAAAAGACTGTTACCTGTTTCACAAGAAATATTACTTTTTGAATCATACAAGGATGACATAGCTCAGTACAGGCTTCGCCTGACAATTCTTTACCTAGATCCTTTCCTTCTAGACTGCTTTGCAGTCTAGAAGGAAAGGATGACGGTGAGAGATTCTTTTATTTTGAACGAGAGTTCAATATAACTTTTCCCGTTTAGTTGGAAGACGTTAATTCCTTTGACGTCTTATTTGCTCCAAACGCCGAAAATTGTATATAATCTGGATAGCGATTACATTAAACTTTCAAAAATAGGAAGTTTTTGGAATATTTGCTGTAATAACTTAATCCAAAAACTAAATATAAAAATCTAGCATTGCAAACTCAATCATAAGGAGTTACTGAATTAGATTGGCGACTAGATATACTCTCTCCAACCCAACGAATTGAGGAGGCTAATAAAATGAAACTGGATATTGCTAGAATGTGGGTAGTGACGTCGGTCTATCATCACCCTGCGGTATTTGACGATCAAGCGGAAGCTTTAGAGGAAGCTGTTTATCGATTAAAAGATCCGATGGAGCCGGAGTTGAAGGTTGGCGACTACGGTAGAGAAAATATGATCGACGTTCAATGGGCTTACATTCGAGATAAAGGTCCTGGCTCTCCTAAAAAAGTTTCCATCCAAAGAATGCTGGATCACCTTGAGGATTTTCGTAAGCAAGTTTCTCCCGATATGCCCTCTTATCAGTAGAAGCGGTAGCGAGGTTTTTCCTCGATAAACTTGAAATGATTTGCTAATCGAGTCCATCCTTCGACCTTGCGAACGCTACTGGACTGTCTTTGCCGACAAAACCGGGTCGTAAACGCCGGTTATTCATAACGTATTGGCTCATACCCAAAATTCTTCATAGTTCTGATACCTTTTTTGATTTCCTCAAAAAGACTTCGTTAAATTCCCTTGGTTTGTCATTAAATTATTGTATGCAAAAAAAATATTGATTAAGGGTTGTTTTTGGTATATGGTAATTTAAACAAAATTAAATGAAGGTATTAAAAGTATGCCAAGAGGTACTTTTGTCAGTTCGCACAGCGGTTTGCCCGACGACGACAGTCCTAGCAATCGTAATAATGTGTACTCGGCTTCGACAGGTCCTATTGGGCGCTCTGGCGAGTTTGCCAGGGAGTTACTCCGTGAAGATAATATAGCTCGTTTTATTTTAGCCATTGGCCATTCCGGTCAATATGCTGGGAACCATAGGGAGCAACTTTTTATCAGCCAAAGAACTGTGGCCGTAATGTATTATCAGGACACTATTTACGTTGCAACAAACGATTTGCGGAACGACGATGTGGAGGACGTGGGCACTACTTTAACCAGGGTTCAAAACGCGCTTAGAGCGGAAGGGTATGCTAATGTCAGGTTTATCTCTAATCCATTCGGCGATAACGACCGAGGTTTACACGCCGAAATGCAATTATTGAGTTATTTTATGGCGAAAGGGTGGCAGGTTTCGGGCGGTATATTGGGCGTTTCAAAACCTTGTTGTCGATTTTGCGCTTTAAATTTGGATCGTTATGGCATTTGGTACTCTTATTGGCACGACCAAAATGTGGGAGGGAACTACCGAAGACCCGATGCCGGATATTATCGTTAATCAAACTAAGTCGGTTTATTTTAGATAGACTTCCGCCCGGAACTAAGACCATTTTACCTAACTCTAAGCGAACTTCCTAGGTTATGATATTAAACCTCGCTTAAAACCAGGAGAATTTACTCCTTCCTTTTTTTTAACAACCCCTTCTAAAGACGTTCTAATCTCACAATTGTTATAATGAATCGACTTTTCGGCGGTTTTTAGTGAATTTCTGCGGTGTATATGTTTAGCTATCATAAATAATAAGAGCCTAGAGATTGGGAGAGATAATCTGTTATGAAAATTAAAGCGTATGCGGCAAAGGAGCCTAAAGGCAAACTGGAGCCTTTTGAATATGATTTAGGTCCGCTAGGGCCGGACGACGTTTTGGTGAATGTCGAGCATTGCTGTATTTGCCTCATAGACTTTAGCATGATCAACAACGATTGGGGCTTGACCGAGTATCCCTTTGTTCCGGGTCACGAGGTTGTGGGGATAATCGAACAAGTGGGAAGCGGCGTAACGGATAAAACGGTTGGTCAACGCGTTGGGGTTGGTTGGTACTCTGGGTCCTGCATGGTTTGCGAATGTTGTCTTTCCGGAGACCATAATCTCTGCGGTACGGCGGAGTCTACCATAGTTGGCAGGTACGGCGGGTTTGCGGAAAAAATCAAAGTAAAAGCTTTATGGGCTATTCCGTTACCGGATAATGTGGACGTCCTTTCCGCCGGTCCTTTATTTTGCGGCGGCATTACCGTGTTTAATCCATTGGTTCAATTTGATGTTAAGCCTACGGATCGCGTTGGCGTTATCGGTATTGGCGGGTTAGGGCATATGGCTTTGATGTTTCTAAAAAATTGGGGATGCAAGGTAACGGCGTTTTCGTCCAACCCTGCGAAAGCCGAAGAGATCAAAAAAATGGGCGCTCAAAACATTATTAACTCGCGCGATCCGAAGGAGTTGGAAGCGGCGAAGGGAAAATTTGATTTGATTATTTCTACCGTCAACGTGTCCCTCGATTGGAATACTTATATCGATACGCTGAGACCGAAAGGTCGATTGCATTTTGTTGGCGCCGCGTTGGAACCGCTTTCGGTTGGCGCTTTTCCGCTGATAATAGGTCAGAAATCTATTTCGGGCAGTCCGTTGGGCAGTCCTGCGGTTACGGAGCAGATGCTAGAGTTTACGGGGCGGCACGATATTAAACCGGTTATAGAAACGTTTAAGTTTGATCAGGTCAACGAGGCGATGGAGCATTTAGAATCCGGTAAAGCCCGCTACCGTATTGTTTTGTCGCATTAGGTTTTTAAGCGGCTTTAACCCTATTAACGCAAAGGACGCAGAGAACGCAAAGAACTGACAGGACAAGGCGAACGTTTTTATGAATCAAGCTTTGCTTCAAGTATCTAGTTTATTATGCCGTCATCCTTGAACCCTTCCGGAGGGAGGGTGAAGACTATGTAAAAAAACTCTACTTTTCTTCTGTGGCCGAACTGCTCCGCCTCTTTTTGTTCTTAAAACAGACTTCTAAATCATTCTTTTATCTCCACAAAGTTTAGTTTTATGGAATTTTTTTCTTCGCCATTTATCATTGTTTATAGGTATAAAAATCAAAAAGGCGAAGGGGTTCATGGAACAAAAAGAAATAAGGTTTGGGGATTTTGTTCGCGAAGTCAGCATTCACCAACAATCCTTAAGCTACATCAACCTCACCCCTAAACCAAAGTTCGATGACAAGGGAAACGAAATACCCTACAAACCTTTAAAGCTTCAATTAAGCCGAAGAGACGTTTCCCGGTTGCTAACGCCTTATATAAGCGTTCGCATGATCGCCCAAATAAAAGCCGTAGTTCCTTTAGCTCTCTATCTATTTCTTTTTCAAGTATTGATCTTAAGGCAAACCGTTTTAGACCATGAAATAATTTTTACCGGTTTTTTAGCGGTCATCGTCGGATTGATGCTTTTCATGGAAGGATTAAAATTAGGACTTATGCCGTTTGGAGAAATCATCGGCAATAACCTTCCCAAAAAATCATCGTTAACTGTCGTTCTTCTCATCGTTTTTCTTTTGGGAATTGGCGTTACTTTTGCCGAACCCGCCATTGGCGCTTTGCAGACGGTAGGATCTATCGTAGATGTCAATAAAGCGCCCTATCTCTATACGCTTCTAAATCATTGGTCGGTAACCCTTGTCCTGGTGGTAGGAGTGGGCGTAGGACTTGCGGCGGTTTTAGGAACCCTTCGGTTTTTATACGACTGGAGTTTAAAACCGTTGGTTTATATTTCCCTGGCTCCCACCCTCTGTCTAACCCTATATTGTTTAACCGATACTGAACTCAGTAAAATACTGGGCTTGGCCTGGGACTGCGGCGCCGTTACAACGGGACCCGTCACTGTTCCGTTGGTTCTTTCCCTGGGAGTGGGAATCGCCTCGGCTGGCGGAAAAAGTCAATCGTCTCTTTCAGGTTTTGGAATCGTAACGCTGGCTTCTCTTTTCCCAGTCATGGCGGTTATGCTTTTAGCCATCTATGTTTCATTGAACGTATCTCCTGAAGAGATCATTCAATCTGTTCAGTCGGCAACGCTTCTATCCAAACAAACGCCGTGGTTCGAAAAATCGCCGGTCGCCGAAATCATTTCAGGTTTTAGAGCCATCGTACCGCTCGTTGCTTTTCTTTATTTGGTCTTGAAATTTATTTTAAAAGATCAAATTCGCAATGCGGCAATAGTCGTTTACGGTCTAAGCCTCTGTTTAATCGGAATGGTTGTTTTCAACCTCGGGCTAAGTTATGGGCTGGCCAAATTAGGTTCGCAATCGGGCAGTTTAGTTCCCGCAGCCTTCACTCAACTAGAAAACGTTGCAAACTCGCCTTTATATATGTACGCCGTCGGCATGACGATTGCCCTCATCTTTGTTTGGTTTTTGGGATTTGGAGCGACTTTGGCGGAACCCGCGTTAAACGCCCTGGGCATTACCGTTGAAAATCTGACACAGGGCGCTTTTAAAAAGAATATGTTGATATATGCCGTATCCACTGGAGTTGGATTTGGAATAGTCATGGGCGTTCTTAAAATTGTTAAGGGTATTCCAATGGCTTATTTATTAATTCCGTTTTACTTATTTGCCATTTTATTAACGGCGCTTTCATCCGAGGAGTTTGTCAACATTGCGTGGGACAGCGCAGGAGTTACCACCGGCCCGGTCACTGTTCCCTTGGTATTAGCGATGGGGTTGGGTTTTGGCAATGCGGTGAGCGCCGTTGAAGGATTCGGAATTCTTTCCATGGCGTCCATTTGTCCGATAATATCCGTCTTAAGCATGGGACTTTGGGTTCGTTATAAAGTTAAAATTTTAGCTAAAAGCTCAATTTGAGGAAACCCTGTGGAACAAAGAGAGATTACAGTTTTAACCGATGTTGTCATGATTACCTGCATCGTTCAACGCGGCTTGGCCGACCCAATTGTTAAAGCGGCTCAAGAAGCGGGAGCCCAGGGAGCGACGGTTCATTTTGGAAGAGGCACCGGCGTTCGAGAAAGATTGGGTATTTTAGGCGTGGCAGTCGAAGTGGAAAAAGAGGTTATCAATATTGTCGTGTCCAGCGAACAAGTGGATCGCGTCTTCGAAAAAATGTATTTTGCGGGAAACCTGGATACGCCAGGTATGGGAATCATGTTTATCACGCCGTTGGAAAAAGCCGCTACTTATATTCCGCGCGAGATCCTGGAAAAGCTTAATCCAAAAGATCCGAATTAGCAATGAAATCAGCGCCGACTTTAGAGAATCAAAAGCTTATAACTTGTTTTTTGCCCAAAGGTAAAGGCGTTGAAATTGTCGCCAAATTAAACGAGGAAAAGAAATTATTTTCGACGAATTTTGCAAGCGGTCGCGGCAGGGGAATGGCCAAGGCGGTTGGCTTTGGCGAATGGATGGAAGTGGACATCCTTTACGTAGTTGTAGAGCAGAGTCAAGCCGAAGAAATTTTTGACTTTATTTTCGATATTGCCGGAATCGATCGACCCAATGGTGGGTTGATGATTCAAGGAAAACTGACGGCGGCCACGCCCTTTGCGTTACCGGATTTTTAAAACAAGACTCTATGCGCCAATCTGCTTTGCTTTAGACCCGTTCCCACCGCATGTCATCCTGAAATGAACCTTTAGGTTCAGTGAAGGATCTCGCCTCGAACCCAGTAATGATCCTCTGCCAATCAAAGTAATTTCTGTCGTCCTCATCTCCTTAAATTAAGTAAAAACAATCCATTCGCACATATAGATTTGTTTTGAATAAAAATTATCGAAAATTTCCGTAAAAATATTTTTCAAGTCAGAATCGATTTCTCCGGGAGCAAATAAAAACTCTCCAAAGTTTGGCTCTAGAAAATAATAAGTAACGCCGTCGAAATGAAACGCCACATCGTGGCCAACTTTACTCAATCCTTTCCAACTGAGCATGGCCGCTTCGTTTGGTTTGAGTTTTTTAATCTTATCGCTTAAAAATTTTTGAAATAGAAGGGCTCCATTAAAAAATTCTGATTTTTCTGGAGTAGGGTCCGTGTTGAAAAAGTCGGTTTCTTTTATTTGTACACCGCTAAAATTGTCCGTTCTTTTTTCCTGATAGGCCTCTTTCTTTTTTAAAGGTAGGGTTTTGACTGCGCCGGTAATTGGATTTTTAAATTGAAGTGAAACCTCTCTGACTTTAGTTATTTGGGTTTTTTCCTCCCAGTTTTGTCGAAATTGAAGGTGAACGTTTGCGGCGAGAACGCCATGATGCGCCCTCATCAGTTCGATGCCTTTCTGTACGTCCATAAAATCCAATTCGACTTCGCCTAGAATGGCGTCATAAGTTTTCGGATCTTTTGTTTCGGCGGTGAGTTTTGCTTTCCACTGCGTTTGAGGCAAAGCCGACAAATCGACCTTATACCTTTGGTTTGCAACTTCAATAAAAGCGACTTTTTTTTCCATACTCAAAATTTGTTGCCAGGTATTTCCCCTAACGGTTTGGTAAATGCCGTGAGTATCAACGGCTTTTTTAAAGCGAGAACTTCTTTTCGCCGGGTTATTGCCGCCGAGTAAGAAAACCGATTCGCCAGCTTTAAACTTGCCGGTTTTGATTCTGCGAATCCATTCCAGACAAAAACCGGAACACGAACCCTCTTTTCCTCTTCCCGCTTGGGTGAAATCGCCTATATAGTGTTTTTTGTAATCGAGACCTTTTCTTTCGTCTAATAGTTTATTTCCGAATTCCGGCATTATTTTATTTCCTTTAAGGTTTTACGATCTTCAGTTTTTTCATTCTCGACGCCAGCGTTGTCGGCGGTATTTCTAACAACTCTGCGGCTCCGTCTTCACCGGATACTTTCCAATTACAAACGTCTAAAGCGAGGATAATATTTTCTCGCTCTCGCTGTTTCATCTCTGAGTCGGTAACGACCTCTAATTGTTTGCTGACTTTTGCGGCGTTTGCTTTCTTTGGCGTTTCAATGTTTTCTGAGTTCGGCAATTCAAAACGAAGTTTGCCAGAACCTGAAACGATGGCGGCTCTTTCGATGACGTTTTGCAATTCGCGTATATTACCCGGCCATGAGTAATTTTGTAATTCTGCAATATTAGCTTTAGTCAATTTTGAAGGAGTTCGGTTTATTTTTGTTGAAGATAGTTCCAGAAATCGTTGCGCTAATAACGGAATGTCCTCGATTCTTTTTCTTAAAGCCGGAACTTCTAGAGGGAATACGTTCAATCGATAATAAAGATCTTCTCTAAACTTTCCTTTCTCGACAAAACTTTTGAGATCGCGGTTGGTCGCCGCAATGATCCGGACGTCCGTCTTTCGAGTTTTTTCATCGCCGATACGCTCGTAGGTTCCTTCCTGCAATACTCGCAGCAATTTGCTTTGCAGGTCGAGAGGGATTTTTCCCACTTCGTCGAGGAACAACGTTCCGCCGTCGGAAAGTTCAAAACGTCCCGCGCGATCTCTCACCGCCCCGGTAAAGCTTCCCTTAACGTGACCAAAAAATTCGCTTTCGTAAAGTTCTCTGGGAATAGACGCGCAGTTTACTTTGATGATCGGTTTTTCTTTGCGCGCGCTATGGTTATGGATTTCTCTCGCGACGAGTTCTTTACCGGTTCCGGATTCTCCGGTAATTAAAACATTCGCTTCAGTGGGCGCAACCATTTCTATTTGACTGATGATATGCGCCAGGGCGGGACTATTGCCAATGATATCGCCATAGGCTGTCGCTTCACGGATTTCTTCGCGCAGGTAGGCGTTTTCCAATTCCAGCCGTTGCCGCAATCTTTGAATTTCTTCCTCGGCCAGTTTACGTTCCGTGATGTCTTTAAAGATAACGACCGCGCCTTTAATTTTCATGTTTTCCCAAATGGGAGTGCTTACATAGTCAACGGGAAACGACGAGCCGTCTTTTCGCCAGAAGACTTCATCCGTAGCGTGAAAAGTTTTACCTTTTCTAAACGCCGCGTATATATGACATTCTTCGCGCGGGTAGGGCGAGCCGTCTTCCCTGGAGTGATGCATCAATTTATGCTGACATTTGCCGATGACTTCTTTAGCGGAGAAGCCTGTCATCTTTTCTACCGCTGGATTGATGAACGTAGTTCTTCCGTTTTCATCAAGACCGTATATTCCTTCGCCAGCCGATTCCAGGATTAGCTGGTTACGGTGAAAAACTTCTTTGAGTTCTTTTATGGTTGTAGTCGATTCAGTTTTGCTTTTAGTCGCCATGGTGATTGAACCTATAGTTGAATTTGCCTTTTATAAGTTTATCTAAAAACCGTAAAATTGAAATTTCCTTTTTTTAGTTTGTCTTCTTCGCGCGTCATCCAGAGGCGAACCTTTAAGTTCGGCGAAGGATCTCATTTTTCCTATCGCAAACTATTTGGTGGTTTCAGAAGATTCACTTTGAGGAGAAGAATCCTTTTTCTTGAATCGCTCTTTGTTCAGATCTTACTAAATAAGAAAACGTCTTCAAAATTATGACCCCAGAAATGAGATTCTTCCTCACCCCATTCTGGGGTTCGTCTGAATGACAGGCGACAGGGCCTGTGTTTGATTAAATTGATAATAGGTTCTACGCATTATAATTTTTCCTAATTGTCTCCTATTCTGTATTCTTCTGTGGCCTAACTGCTTTGCCTTTCTCTGCGTTCGGAGTTTATCCTGAGTTTGCCGAAGGGCGTCTTTGCGGTTAAATTTAGCCTTTCACGAAAAACCGTTAATGGTAAAAATTATAACACGAAATATAGTTAATAACGAAAATTCGTTAGTCGTATTTATAAAGGTTATTTGCTGTAACTCTTTTAAAAGTAGTCATTTAATTATAGTTTGGGTTTTTGGCACGGAACCTGCTCTATAGGAGGTAATTGCTTAAACTTTTAACGAGGAGAAATTAACCATGAATACCGAGAAAACCGCAATCATTGTTTTGTCCGACCCTAAGAACGGGTCTGAAGAATCTTTAGGACGAGTTTTTAACGCTTTGGCCACGGCCTACGATTATAAAAATGCAAACGAAGATGTTTCTATTATTTTTCAAGGAACCGGAACGCGATGGCCGGAAGTTTTGCAGGCCGACGACCATCCCGCGCATGAATTATTTGAAGCGGTATCGGATAAGATCCAAGGAGTTTCTTGCGCATGCGCGGACGTTTTTGGCGCGGATACGACAGGATACGATTTGATCAAAGACAACTCTGTTCCTAAAACGACAGGTCTTGCAAGTTTGAAGAATCTTAAAGATCAAGGTTACAACGTTCTTACTTTCTAAAACTTATTAAGCCTTCTTTATTTGCGGAGGCGTTCTAACGGAGAGAAAAATGGCAAAGCATTTTATGGAGTTTGCGTTTAACGATAGCGTTAAGGACATGCAGGAAAAATACCGCACGCGCGATCCTTATAAGAAGATGGAAGAGAAAACAGAATTTCGCAACAAGCTGACATGGCAGGAAAAGGCTTATATCAAAACTAGAGAAGATTTCTATATGTCTTCGGTTGGCGAGAACGGTTGGCCTTACATGCAGTTTCGCGGTGGACCGAAAGGGTTTTTGAAAGTTATCGATGCAAACACCTTAGCCTTTGCCGATTTCCGTGGGAATGGTCAGTACATTAGCGCGGGAAATTTTACCGCCACCAAGAAAACAGTTTTGTTCATGATGGATTACGCTAACCAGCAACGTCTGAAAATTTGGGCCGAGGTTGACGTGCTCCATGCCGAAGACAATCCCGAATTAATGGAGAAGGTTCAGTTGCCGGATTATAGGGCCGCTGTCGAACGAATTTTTGTTTTAAAAGTTCACGCTTTTGATTGGAATTGTCCGCAACATATTACGCCAAGGTTTACTAAAGAAGAAATTCAGCAAAAGGCTACTTTATTGAGTCCGGAATTGATCGAAGCTCTTTAAAGAATTTGAAAATCATCATATTCAAATCTGTTTCAAATTCATTTCAAACTAATGGAAACGATTATGGAACCGGTAAATAAAACTTTTTACAAGGAAATAGAACCATGTCGAATCAAACTCAAACGTTGGCGAAGCCGACCGACATCAAACCCCCTTTTAACCTCGAAACCGCTAAAGCAAAAGTTAAAGCGGCGGAAAATGCATGGAACACTTGCAATCCCGAAACTGTGGCGCGCGCCTATAGCGAAGATTCCAAATGGCGCAATCGTGGAGAGTTTTTTCAAGGCCGGGAAGCGATTAAAGAGTTTTTGACCAGGAAGTGGAATAAAGAGACGAATTATAAATTAATGAAAGAGCTTTGGGCATATACGGATAATCGTATTTCTGTCCGCTTCGAATACGAATGGTACGACGGATATAAAAAGCAGTGGTACCGAACTCATGGCAACGAGCATTGGGAATTTGCGAAAGATGGTTTGATGGAAGTAAGAGACATGAGCGCTAACGACGTGCCCATAAACGAAGAAGATAGACGTTACAGATAAAATGAGAATGAAAAGGAGGAAATAATGAAAACGTTGGAAAAAATAAATGTATTAGATTTGAATGTTGAAGAACCAAGAGACTTTTCAGAAAGCTTTGCGGGAATCGTTCATATGCCGCGTATGACGGATAAAGCACGCGCCTATAAAAATGGAACGTTGGGCGATTTTATATATCCATGTCCCTTGGATCGACAGGTTTTAAATTATTTGGAAGTGGATGCGGAAAGCTTTGCGAACCGCGCCGAAGTCAGGGACGACGATGAAATCGAAGCGGATGCAGAGAAAATCAACCGATGGCGTTCCGCAGAGGATAGGGAACTGCTCAAGGAGAGGATACTGGGTAGATAACTCGCTCCAGAAGATATGGATTGGTTTATCAGTCGAAGAGACTATTTCCAACCTGGAAGAACAGATGTTGTTACTTATGTGGATTTGAACGATTTAGAGGAAGGCCATATTTGATAGCTTATTCCATACATTTAAATAGGGCTTCAACTCGGTTCTTAAACGCGTCAAATTTTAACGGTTTGAGAAAATAAGCGGTGACTCCGGCCAATGTGGCGTCTCTAATATCGTCTTCTTTGTCCGAACCGGTGAGCATAATAAACGGGAGGAATTTTAGGTCTAGATCTTCCCGAGTTTTCTTTAAAAGATCCAGGCCTGAAACTCCCGGCATTCCTAGATCGGATATGACCAGTCCGACATTTTGATGTTGCAAAATATCAAAGGCCGCTTGTCCGCTATCGGCGATCTTTATATTTGAGAATTCCATATTTCTCAAATATCCTTCTATAAGAGCGGCCATTTTTAAATCGTCCTCCACAATGAGAACGGTTATCCCTGTATCCATGAAATTTCCTTTGCGCAGTCAATCTATATAATTTTTACTCTAATGGTATTCCAAATAGCGTTTCAAGGCAATTATATATTGCTTTGGCGTCAAACGGTTTTGTAATTATATAATGTAAACCTTCTTCCAAGTATTTTTCTTGCTGATGAACAAAAGCCGCCGCCGAAACGGCGACTACTTTGATTTTATCCAGTTCGTTTTCTTCTTTTAATTGACGAATAGCCGCAATTCCATCCATAACCGGCATTTGTATATCCATAAATACTAAATTGGGGTTGTGTTGGCGGATTTGCTCGATTCCTTCTTTTCCATTTTCCGCTTCAATGGATTCTATTCCAATCCCTAGGAGGATGTTATTTAGTAAAACCCTGTTAGCGAGATTGTCGTCTACAACTAAAGCTTTGACATGCGCGACAAGTTTTGAAGATTTTTTTTCTTTATACGTTTCCGTTAAAGATGGCGTATCAATTTTGAGTGTTGGGAGTTTAAGGGTGAAAAAAAAACGAGTTCCTTTTCCAACCGCCGATTCTAATTCTAATTCGCCGCCCATCGTGGTGATAAATTTTTTGGAAATGGCTAATCCCAACCCAGTGCCTCCTTTGTTCATCCCTTCTTTATCTTGTTCGAAGTGCTCGAAGATCTTATTTTGAGATTCTAAAGGAATTCCCGGACCCGTATCGGAGACTTCAAATCTAAAAAAATTGGTTTTTACTTCGTTTATTTTGAATAAGATTTCTCCGCTATCGGTGAACTTAACGGCATTGCCTAAAAGGTTGATTAAAACTTGTCTCAATTTAATTTCGTCGCCTTTTACAAGACAACTTCCGCGAGAATAATCTACGTTCCAACCTAGGTTTTTTTCTTCGCATTTTAATTGAAACATTGTTGAAAGTTCTTCAACCAAACTTTGCAGCGGGAAATCCACCTTTTTTAATTTCATTTGGCCGGCTTCGATTTTTGCAATATCCAGAATATCGTTAACCAGGCTTGTTAAATGGTCGCCGCTTTCTTTAATAAACTTAGCGTATTGGAGTTGGTGTTCGGTTAAGCCTTTTTCGTGTTGCAATAAATCGGCGAATCCAATAATGGCGTTCATTGGGGTTCGTATTTCGTGGCTCATATTAGCCAGAAATGCGCTTTTGGCGCGATTGGCTTCCTCGGCTTTGTCTCTCGCTATATGTAGTTCTTTGGTGCGTTCTTCAACCCGTATTTCTAGTTGATCTTTGGATTCTTGTATCGCCAGGTTTTGTTTCTCAGTCGTGTGGAGCATTTCGTTAAACGCGTCCACTAAAAGCCCTAACTCGTCTTCGCTTTCTTTATCCACTCGAACGGAATAATCTTTTCTTTCCGAAACTCCTTTAGCTGCGTTAACAAGCTTTGAAAGCGGTTCCGTTATTATATTTTGTAAAACTGAAGAAAAAAGAAATCCGAGGATACCCGCTAAAATCATTACAACGGATACGGCGATTGCAAAGTTGTATAAACGCGCGTCGATATCCCGTAAATCCGAACGAATGTAAACAGTTCCTACTTTGTCCTTTTCGATAAGGATAGGTTGGAAAATATGGAGATAGTCTTGATCGAAATTCGATCCCTTTTTCGACGGTTTGGCGGGGCAGGGGGAGTCTAATTTCCCGTTCATATAAGTTGCAAAAAGATCGCTTTTATTATCGTATATACAAGCGGATATAATGGATTGTCTGGCTTTTAACGCGGAGAGGTTTTCTCTCGCAAGAGTTTTATCTTCAAAGGCCATAGCGGCGGTGCTTCTGTCGGCTATTATTTGTGCGATTACGGAAAGCTCGGTCGCCATATATTTTTGCGTCGTTTTTTTGTCGTAAACGATGAGTCCAATTCCGGCGACTAGAAGTCCTATTACGCTTGTAATAAGGGAAATGGAAATTAACTTCCCTCTAATTTTTAAGTTGTTTAGAAAACCCATAGTTTTATTAAGGTCTAACGTTTGTAAAAAACGATCCAAGTAGTTATGTCGTTTAAAGAATAGTCGTTATTGCTAAAAGCCAGGCGTTTAATTGTACATCGATTTAAGTATATAGGAACGTTTGATAATAGAATTTATATCTCTTTTCTGCGGAGAAATTAAATGGTATCTAAAGCCGCTCAAATTGTCGTCGGTTTTTCACAGCTTGTTTAATAACGACTCTAGAATTGTCATGGCTTGCTTGAATTTATATTTATTAACCGACTTCTCCAATTCTTCGATTTCTCTTCGAAGATTTGACGGCCATGAAAGACTCAAAACTTTTTCTAACGCTTGTTCGCATTTTTTAGGTTTGCGCGTTTTTAAAAGAGGCTCCAGATCCTCCAGGGAACTCAATAAAGTTTTATGATCCGCTACAGGTTCCTCTTTTTTCGACGACTTGGAACTTAGAGGATTTAATTGACTCAACGAACTTATAACTTTGTCGATGCATTCGTTAAATTTCTCCAAGTCGATATCATTTTTACCGGCGTTGTTTTCCAAAATCTGGGACTCAATTTTTTCAGAGGCGGATTCGATATTGGTTGCGCCAATGGAGCCAGCCGCTCCCTTGATAGAATGCATGATTCTTCCAATGGTTTTTATGTCGCCTTTTTCAAGAGCGGTTTCAATTTCTTGCATAGAGTTTAAGCACAATTCATGGAATTGTTTTAAGAGTTTCCTATAAAGCGCTTTATTTCCTCCTATCAATTCCAGACCTTTTTGGATGTTTATTTCGGGGAAGCTTGGTATTTCCTCGTCGTCCATTTCATTCGAAATACTAGTGGGAATGGAAGTGAATTCTTCCCGAGGTTTAATCCATTTAACAAGCATCTCAAATAGATGTTTTGTGTCTATGGGTTTGGCAATATGACCGTCCATACCGATATCCATTCATTTGTCCACATCGTGCTTCATTGCATTGGCGGTCATTGCCAAAATTGGCAAATTTTTAAAGCTTGGATCGTTTCTAATGATTTTAGTCGCTTCAAAGCCATTCATTTCTGGCATTTGAAGATCCATGAGAACAAGGTCGTATTCAGATTCTTTTACTTTTTCAACGGCTTCTTTCCCGTTGTTGGCGATAGCGACGACTAACCCAGCTCTCTTTAATATTTCATTGGCGATTTCCTGATTGATTAAATTGTCTTCTACCAAGAGAATTTTTGCTCCTCGAATAGCTAACGATTCGCTTTCTGTATCCTGACCAAAATTCTGTGCGATCGTTTGAGGAGTCTTTCCTCCAAAAAAGGCCATAGTGGTATCTAATAAAATAGAAGGAGTGACCGGCTTAATGAGAAATCCATCCAAGCCTGCATTTTGAGCTTCTTTCCTAATCTCTTCGCGCCCATATGCAGTTACCATAATGATTGTGGGGATTTTGGATAATTCGCTGTTTGTTTTTATGAGTTTGGACGCTTTAATGCCATCCATATCCGGCATTTTCCAATCCATCAAGACTAAATCATATGGTTTTTCATTATGAGTTTCTTTCTCCAATTCGGCGATTCCTTCTGGGCCTGAAGCCGCAATAGTCACATTGCATGAAAAAGACTCAAGCGTTTCTTGTAAAATTTTACGGGAGCTTTCATTATCATCCACAACTAATATTTTCAATTCGGCAAGGTCTATTGCGGGCGATGATACTTTGGGTTCTTTGATTTTAGAAAGACCAAAAGTGGCGGTGAAAATGAAAGCGCTGCCTTTTCCCGGTTCGCTTTCTACCCAGATTTTACCTCCCATCATTTCAACCAAATGTTTGGAAATGCTGAGACCCAATCCCGTTCCGCCAAACTTTCGAGTTGTGCTGTTATCCGCTTGGCTGAAAGATTTAAATAGTTTTGATATTTGTTCATCAGACAGTCCGATCCCCGTATCTTGCATGGAGAACTGAAGAGTAATTTGGTCGTTTGTTTTTTCAACAACGCTAACGGAAGCAATGATTTCGCCCTTTTCGGTAAATTTAACCGCGTTGTTGCCGAGGTTGATTAAAATCTGTCCGAGGCGAAGCGGGTCTCCGATTAAGTTTTGTGGAACTGTTTTGTCCGTTTTAAAAAGTAGTTCTAAACCTTTCTCATGAACTTTTTCATGAATCATGGTAGACAGGTTGTTGAATACTTGATCCAGTTGGAACTCGATATTTTCCATCTCAAGTTTACCAGATTCGACCTTTGAGAAATCGAGAATATCGTTTATCAACCCAAGAAGCGCATTGCCCGCAGATTGTATTTTGCTTACATAATTATGTTGCGCTGCGTTTAGTTTAGTTTGCAATGCCAGATGGCTCATGCCGATGATAGCGTTCATTGGAGTTCGGATCTCATGACTCATGTTTGCCAGGAATTGCCCTTTAGCTTCGTTAGCCGCGTCGGCTTCTCGCTGCGATTCTCTGAGTTCTTTTTCCGTTTCTTTTCGCTCGATGACAACGCCGGTATGAAAGCCAACTTGAAACATAATGTCTAAAAAGTCAGAGTCGGGGTGTCCCTGGACTGGCGAATAAAATTCCATAACCGCATAAACTTTGTCTTTCACTAAAACCGGAAAAGCGAAACCGCTTTTTAAATTTAAATTCTCGCACTCTTTTGCTCTTGGAAAATTGTCGTCCAGGCAACTATTGTCAATCCAGGCGGGAGTTTTACTTTTCAAAACTCGACCTGGCAATCCCTCGTTTATCTTGAAGGAACTTTTTTCTGTTATTTCTTTAAACGCTTTAAATTTTTCAGGAGTTTCTAAATACCAGTAGGATGTAGGTTTAAGGCATAGGTTATCGTTTTCTTCAGTCGTTATGTATACGTGACCTACGGGCCAACCTTTATAAGTAGCGACTTGTTCAATGGTGTTTAAAAAAATTTCATCCAGAGTGTTCGATGAATTGGCTATGGCAAATATTTCATTTACGAGTCGCGATTTCTTTTCTTTTTCTTTAAGGAAGTCTTCCCACTTTTTCCGTTCTGTTAAGTCTCTGATAATTCCACTGAAAATTTGCCGGTCTTCCTGGATTCCCACAGTTACTGAAAGTTCTAATGGGAAAGAGCTTCGATCTTTTCGCAATCCAACGACTTCCCGGGTCATTCCAATAATTTTGGCGACCCCGGTTGTTAGGTAAGTTTGAATATATGAGTCATGTTCCGTCGCATAAGGTTCCGGCATCAGCAGAGAAATATTTTTCCCAAGCACTTCGTCTACTTGATAGTCGAACAATTTTTCAGCCGCTGGATTGTAAGACAGAATAATTCCTTTTTCGTCGATAGTGATAATTGCATCGAGGGCGTTTTCTATGATCGATCGAATCCTCTCTTCGCTGCCGCTTAATTCTTTAGTGCGTTCTTCGACAAGTCGCTCCATTTCATCGCGGGATCTGCGAAGGGTGAGATTGGCGCGTTCTCCAAGGGTTAAGGTAAAAATAATCGCCCCCACGGTAAAAAAGAGAGTGACGCTCAACACTCCAAGAACTGTCCAACGAAGCGATTTGTAAGCTTCTAAAGCTTCTGCGACGTCGATCTCAGTCGTGATCCCTAAATCCAGTTGTTCAGACCATAGCCAGGCTCCATAGACAGGCACCCCTCTATAATCCCTATAGCCTATGGTATTTACTTTCGATTCTCCCCTTATGGCGCTCGCGGCCATTTTTGTTAAAGGTTGTTCGGCCCGCGATATTGCAGGTCTAAAGCCTTCAACCATATTGCCGCCTGGGTCGCGGATTTCTATAGAGAGAATTCCTTTCTGCCCTTTTGGGACGAGTCCAATTTGGCGCAGGTGGTCGTCAAAGCGGCTTTCTGAAAGTAGTCTTCCTTGTCTGTCAAAAGTGTAAGTCTCTCCGCTTTTGCCAATGCGGCCAAGTTGAGTGACGTAAGAGAAATTTTTTTCCGGTTGTAATCGCTGGGTTACAACGGCGATGACTTTTTCGTCGCTATCGCGAATAGGCGATGCGATAAACATGGTTGGCGGTAAATGAGAGTTTTCTTTATCGCTTTCATTGATGGGTACGTCTGAAATCATAGGAGGAACGAAAACGGTTTCTCCATTGAATGCGCGTTGGATTAAATTGGGGCGAAAGTTGGCAATTAAATTTCGAGTTCCAACGTTTTGATCTCTCATGGAACCAATATTGATAAAGTTTCGATTGATAATAAAAAAACCGGTTTTCCCAAAATAGCTTTGGTTGTTCCTGAAAAAACTTCTAGCCTCTTTCATTGCCAACGAGTTTATGAGAGATTCTTTTTTAATGGGAACTTGCAGGAGCTCTTTGGTAATTTCGCGCAATTCGATATTACGAGCTAATTGATCCATATAAGCTTTTTTATCGGCTACCCAAATGCTGAGGCTTTCATTGCTTGTGTTAAGAACGGTTTTAAGCGAGTGGCCTACATTCTCAAGAATTTTGCGTTGGTTATATTCCAGAACAAACCAGGCCAAAAGAGCGGTTATGGAGATTAAAATACTCAATCCGGTAATACTGATGAAACGAAAACGCTTTGTGCCAAACTGAAACGAAGAGTCTCCTTCCTGGCGTACAAAGAGAAACCGATAAAAGATAATTAGAAAAAAAACTACAACCGTTAATGTGGTTGAAATGATAAAAGAAGGTTTATTAAATAGAGAACTTTCTTCCTCTTCTTGTTGGAGACCAAGCCAGCGGTTTCGAATTTCTACGCGTTCCTTTAGGGTAATGCCATGCAGAGCTTTGGTCATTATTGAAAGCATTTCCGGCCAATCCTTACGAACGCCAATGGTCAGGCCCTCGGCGTCAAAGTCTTCCACGTTTGCGGCAAACTTTAGACCCGTGAAAGCGTTTTCCTTGATGGAGTATGATGTGGTTGCCAGATCATTGATAAAGGCGGCAACCTTATTGGTCGTAACAGAGGTCAAACCTTCTTCGATACTATCCACTCGTATTAACTCGATCTTAGGGTAGTTCATTTGCACAAAGTTTTCTGGGGCGTAACTCTTAACGACTGCAATGCGTTTTCCTGAAAAATCTTTCAGTCCGGTTACTTTTTGATAATTCTCTTTGGTATAAATGGCCATTGGGTATTGCAAATATACTTGGGTGAAGTTTAGAAATTTTCCACGCTTTTCGTTTGGGGCGACAGCCGAGATGATATCTATTTTTTTATCTTTTGCATGGAGAATAATTTCTTCCCAAGTGAGGGAGGGAGTTTCAAAATGAATGCCCAGGTTTTTTTCTATGATCCTCATGTGGTCTACGGAAATACCTGCATAGCGACCCTGTTTATCGCGAAACTCAATGGGTTCGAAATCAGAGTCCATACCAACCCGGATAGTAGGATGTTCTTTAAGGAAGGTTTGTTCTTTTTCCGTTAGACTGATAGGAGCCGCCGCTGAGAAATGGACGGGCAGTAGAATGGCGAAGATTAGAATAAAAATAGAGAAGCGAGGATGGATGCTTTTCATTTTTACCGAACGTTACCCTTTTTAAAAGTTCCCAATACTTATACTGCCAACCCTTTATAAGATTGGACGGGATCTAATATAAAATTCTTATCACCTATAGATCCCTATGTTTATTGGCGGTTTCTGCAAAGTCGTCGTTAATTTTTATGAACGCGTCCACCAGGTCTGGATCAAAATGCTTTCCTTTGCCTTCAATAATGATTTGCGTGGCTTTGTCATGAGAAAATGGAGCTTTATAAACGCGTTTACTTATTAGCGCGTCATAAACGTCGGCCAAAGCCATCAGTCTTCCCGATAAAGGTATATCTTCGCCTTTAGATCCTTGAGGATATCCGGAGCCGTCCCATTTTTCTTGATGGGAGAAGGCAATTTCTCTTGCAAATCGCATGAAGGATGAATTGGTTTTCAAAATTCGCTCTGTCTCCATAATAGTATTTCTGCCATAGACAGTATGTTTTTTCATTTCTTTAAACTCTTCGTCGGTGAGCGGTCCTGGTTTGAGTAAAATGCTGTCGGGAACGCCGACCTTCCCGATATCATGAAGGGGAGCGGATTTATACAGTAGTTCAATGGTGGATTCTGTCAAAAAGTCGCTGTATTTAGGATTTTTCTTTAAATGCTCGGCAAGAATCTTTACGTAGCTTTGAGTGCGTCGAATATGACCGCCGGTTTCGGGGTCTCTATATTCGGCTAATGTTCCCAAGCTGTAAATACTGGCGTCTTGAGTTAAGGAAAGTTCTTGAGTTCTTTCTATAACTTTTCTATCAAGGATTTCGTTTTGATGTATAAGCTGTTTTTTAGCGTCCATTAGTGAAAGGTGAGTTTTGACCCTTGCTTTCACTTCCATGATTTCGAAAGGTTTGGTGATGTAATCCACTGCGCCCATTTCGAAACATTTAGTTTTGCTGCCCACATCGGTCATAGCGGTGAGAAAAATAATGGGTATTTCTCTTGTTTGTGGATCTTTTTTCAAGCGTGTGCAGACTTCATAGCCATCCATATCGGGCATCATGATATCTAAAAGAATCAAGTCGGGAATTTCGGCTTCCACAGCTTCAAGGGCGCTTTCTCCATCTTCGGCTACGCTCAATTCATAGTCTTCGTCGAGGGCATGCATCAAGATAGATATATTGCTTTCGGTATCGTCTACCAAAAGAATATTAAATTTTGGCGACTCATTCATAATTTTCCCCATGGTTCAGTTTTTTTATCAATGACTCTAAAGTTGCGATGGCTTTTGTGAATTTATATTTATTAACAGACTGTTCCAAGTTTTTAATTTCTCCTAAAAGATCAGGAGGCCATGAAAGACTTAAAACTTTTTCTAATGCTTGAGCGCATTTTTTAGGTTTACGTGTTTTTAAAAGAGGCTCTAAATCGTTCAGAGAATCCAATAGAGTCTTATGATCCTCTACGGGCCTTCCCATTTCTGGTTGATCTTTTGTTTTTGAGTCTCGGGTATTTAATTGACTCAATGAACTGATAACTTTACCGAAGCATTCGGAAAAGTTATCCAGATCGAGATCTGGTTTACCGACGCCTTTTTCTAAAATCTGGGATTCAATTTTACCTGATGCGGAGGCTAGGTTGGTCGCGCCAATGGACCCAGACGCTCCCTTTAGCGTATGCATAAGACTGCCTACCGTTTTTATATCATCTTCCTCAAGAGCGGCTTCTATTTCTTGCATAGAATTTAAACACAAATCATGAAACTGAAATAAGAGTTTTCTGTATAAAGCTTTATCTCCCCCAATCATTTCTAAACTTTTTTGAACGTTGATTTCGGGAAAGTTAGGTATTTCCACGTCGTCCATTTCGTTTGAAGAATCTTTAGGAGGTGTGGGAATAGAGGTAAATTCTTCGCGAGGTTTAATCCATTTCCCAAGCATTTTAAACAGGTATTTCGTATCAATGGGTTTGGCGATATGCCCTTGCATACCGGCATTCATACATTTTTCTATATCGTGTTTCATCACGTTAGCTGTCATTGCTAAAACCGGCAGATCTTTTAAGCTAGGGTCGCTTTTAATGATTTTAGTCGCTTCGAATCCATTCATTTCCGGCATTTGGAGATCCATAAGAACAAGATCGAACTCAGACTCCTTAACTTTTTCAACGGCTTCCTTTCCGTTGTTAGCGATAGTTACAATTAATCCAGCGTTTTTTAATATTTCATTGGCGATTTCCTGATTGATTGCATTATCTTCCACAAGCAGGATTTTTGCTCCTTGAATCGTTAATGGTAGACTTTCTTTTTCCCGGTCCAAATCATCTTCGGTTTTTTTGGAAGTATTTTTTCCTAAATAAGTCACGACGGTATCCAATAAAACCGAAGGAGTTACCGGCTTGATTAGAAACCCATCTAAACCCGCATTTTGCGCTTCTTTTTTGATCTCTTCGCGTCCATGCGCCGTCACCATAATGATTGTAGGGATTTTAGATAATTGGTTGTTGGCTTTTATAAGTTTAGACGTTTTGATGCCGTCCATTTCTGGCATTTTCCAGTCCATCAAAACCAAATCGTATGGCGAGCCATTTGCGCCTTTTTCTAGTTTGGCGATTCCTTCAGAACCAGAAGCTGCAACCGTTACATTGCATGAGAAAGATTCGAGGGCTTCTTGTAGAATGTGGCAAGAGGTTTCATTATCGTCTACAACTAGAATACTTAATCCTTCAAGTCCATTGAAGACGGCAACGATTTTGATTCTTCCACTTTAGAAAGACCAAAAGTCGCTGTGAAAAAGAATGTACTTCCTTTTCCCAGTTCGCTTTCTACCCAGATTTTTCCTCCCATCATTTCAACCAACCGTTTGGAAATACTCAAGCCTAATCCAGTGCCGCCATATTTTCGGGTTGTGCTGTTATCCGCTTGGCTAAAAGACTTAAAAAGTTTTCCAGCTTGTTCTTCAGACAATCCAATTCCAGTATCTTTTACGGAAAACTGAAGAGTAATTTGGTCGGCTTTTTTATCAACGGTAGAAATGGAGGCAATAATTTCACCTTTTTCTGTAAACTTGACGGCATTGTTGCCAAGGTTTATCAAAACTTGCCCTAGGCGTAGCGGATCTCCCATTAATTTTTGGGGAACCGTTTTATCAGGTTTGAAAAGTAGTTCAATACCCTTCTCATGAGCTCTTTCCTGGATCATTGTAGACAAGTTGCCAAAAACATGATCTAGCTGAAATTCAATAGTTTCCATTTCAAGCTTGCCCGACTCAATTTTTGAAAAATCTAGAATATCGTTTAACAGAACAAGCAAGGCGTTGCCTGCGGATTGTATTTTGCTAACATAATTATGTTGTGTCGAGTCTAATTCG
>JAYOZP010000052.1:22149-31819 GCA_038154245.1 Nitrospinales bacterium
GTTTTTCTGTGGTAGAGAGCATCTCGTTAAATGCGTCGACTAAAAGCCCTAATTCGTCCTTGCCTTCTTTTTCTACTCTGACGGAATAATCTTTCTTTTCCGAAACTCCCTTAGCGGCATTTACAAGTTTTGAAAGCGGCCTCGTTATTATTTTTTGTAAAACGGAGGAAAAAAGAAACGCCAAAATCGCCGCTAAAACGAGGACAATGGATACGGCGATTGCAAAGTTGTATAAGCGAGTGTCGATGTCGCGCAAATCCGACCGAATATAAACGGTTCCTACCTGGTCTTTTTCAATGAGGATGGGTTGAAAAATATGAAGGTACTTTCGATCAAAACGCGAGTTTTGCGTAGATGGTTTGGCGGGGCATGGGGAGTCTAGCTTCTCGTTCATATAAGTTGCAAACCGTTCGCCTAAGCTATTATATATGCAAGCCGATATAATGGATTTTCTGGCTTTTAGGGCGGAAAGGTTTTCAGAGGCTGAAGCTTTGTCCTCAAAGGCCATGGCTGCGGTGCTTCTGTCCGCTATTATTTTTGCGATTACGGATAGTTCGGTTGCCATATATTGTTGCGACGCTTTTTGATCGTATATTATGAGTCCCAACCCGGCTATTAGAAGGCCTATTACGCTTGTGATAAGGGTAATAGAAATCAGCTTCCCTCTAATTTTTAAATCGACTAGAAAGCTCATAATACCGATTAAGATTTATTAATAATTATAGAACCCATGTTCAATTGCCATTCACTATTGTCGCGATTTCTAAAAGTTTAGCGTTCATACGAAGTTCTTTTTTCTTTGTGGCTTTCAGATTGATTTCAAGTTTTATTTGGTCGCCTGTTTTTCTAAGGCTAACCATACCGCCTACTTTGTGAAAGTTTCGAACGTCCCCTACCGTTAGTACGTGGGAGTCTCCTAATGATTCAATGATGGTACTCATGTGTGTTGTTTTTGAAGCGGGGATAAAAAGAATTTGGCATTGCTTCAGGTTATCGTCTGTTTCTAATCTTTTGACGATCAACTTTTTGCCTCTAATCATTTTTCCTTCAACCCGTTGGAATTGGTTTTGAAAAGGGGCTCCTTCTATCAGGCACAATAAGAAAGAGCTTGGGTTTTGTTCAAAACTTTTTTCGGGCCACTTGATAAATCGAGCGAAGTCTTAAATATAGCCCGCTTTGATTTTATATTCGGAGTATCCTTTTGGTTCTCCGAAAACAAGGTTTGGGTTTATGGCTAGGAATAGAAGAATGACTAGGAGTATTTTTTTTCTAAAAAATCTAATCAAGATTGTCGGCCTTTTTATGTTCAGTATGTGAACTTAACATTGAAGAACCATGTGCGGCCAGGTTGTGGATGGTACGGCGGTATGAATCCCGGTGGATTGGGATTAGTGTCAGGATCAAAAGCGTTTCTGTCGCTGGAACCCGATTGTCGTCCAACGCCGACGAAATCTTCGTCAAACAGATTTTTGACGATTAACTGCGGTTCCGCGTTTATTTTCCATAAACGATCTTTTAAAAGGTTCTTCGCCGTTAGGACTATCTTAGGTTTTGTATATCCTGGAGCAAGGTCGTTAAAAAACGAGTTAGTTATAGGAACTTTGCGTTCTCCAACATAATTTACGCGAAAGTTGATATTAAGGTGTTGATCTAAGGTTAACCAGTTAAAACCTGTATTGATTTTATGTTTTGCGGTGTGTTCTATATCGTCCCATCTTCCGCCCTGATCTCGC
Source organism: Nitrospinales bacterium (assembly GCA_038154245.1). Classification (GTDB taxonomy): domain Bacteria; phylum Nitrospinota; class Nitrospinia; order Nitrospinales; family JAJDAT01; genus JAJDAT01. The sequence continues at coordinate 23,883 of JAYOZP010000052.1, forward strand.
CCTTCAAGGAAAATATAATTGAGGTAAAACGAGAGGTCTTTCATGATATTGAGATCAAGTCTTGTCGAAACGCCACGGATATAGCTTTTTCCAATATTGTCGTAACGTTCGCCGCCAGCTCGACTAGCGTCTGGAACTAGATTAATAAAATCCCTCAGTTCCGAAAAGAAAAAGTTAAACTTCAAATGTAGATCTTTAAAGTAGTCCCAACCTTTATTAGAAAAAACTTGTATGTTGTTTTCGACTTCGTAAGTGATTATCTTTTCCGGTTCCAGGCTGGTATTGCCGCGAAATTCGTCGCGCGTTTCAAAAAGCGAGGGAGCTCTAAATGCAGTACCGCCTAACAATTTGACGTTCCATTGATCGACGGGAATTTTCCAATCTTCTATAGGTAAATTTAGAATGAGACCCGCTCTTGGGTTTATCGTCGACTTATATTCTGTGCTGTAATCGAACCTTGTCCCCAAAGAATAGGACACAATGCTATTCAAACTTCCGTCTAGTACTCCGTATAAGGCGTATTCATTTTCTGTTATGTCGGGTTCTGTTTCAGGTAGTCCTAATCCTATTCCTTGATCTGCCAATTCCCATGAAGAGGTTGTTGTATTGGTATCTCCAGGATGAATTTGTCCCAGGGAAATCAGTTGGTCCATTTTTCTATTATTTAGGTATCGTCCTCCTATTAGGAGTTTCGAACTTTCCCCAAAAGAAAAATGCGCTTGTTCTTCAAGCCCTAGTTGATAACTTGAACTATAGTAAGATTTTTTAAGGTCGTGGAATCGATAAGTATAAGTAAAACCAGTATTAGGTTCCTGAGTGTTTGCTCTGTACCAAACTAACGATTTTGCGAGTAGTTTCTTATTAAACTGATAGTCGTGTTTTCCATAAACATGGTAGTTCCGATAATGAACTAGAAACTCTGGGTCTCTGGCGCGATATTCAAAGCCAGGAACGTAACTTCCAAGTCCGTCTTCTTTGTCCCAATAAGAAAGCCCAATACCCGCTTCTTTTGTGCCGGATTCAATATCTTCGTCGGGGTTTAAATAGAATACGTTCGCGCGTAGGCCAAGATTGTCTTTAGAGTTATTGAAGCCATCTTCCAGAGGTCGGCCGGCTGTTGGATTGGGGGAGTTTGTTAGAAAATTGCCCGCCGAATCATAATCTTTTGTGAGAATGTTGGGCTCAAAATTATTTTGGAAAAAACTGCCCGGATCTGGACGTCCAGTCCCCTGGTCTCCATCTGTATCGTATTTTCGAAAAGTTGCTGAGTAATGCAAGTCTTTAAAAATACCGCCATATCTCAGATCTATGGCTTTAGTGTCGTGCTGGCCAATCCAGGGTTTTACATAGATTTCGTTATTTTTTTCGACTTTCTTCTTAGTGATTATATGAATGATTCCGGAAAGGGCGTTGGAACCGTACAAAGCCGAACCAGGGCCCTGAATAATTTCAATTCTTTCAATATCCTGGAGAGGCATCTGGTTATTCCACCCAAGCGACCAGTTAAAGGCAATGTGGTTCTGGATAATGTTGTCCACCATGAACAGTATTTTGGTATTTCCATTATCTCCGCCAATACCGCGACTCAAACTGTGTACTGGGTACTCGCCGCCGCCGTCTTCGAAGGTCGCAAAGTCAACCCCTGGTACGTCTTCTAAAATTTCTATTAGATTTCTGTAACCGCGCCGTTCGATTACCTGAGGAGTGATAACGGTAATATTAGCCGGAGCGTCGTATATATTTTGTTCGTATCTAGAGGCGGAAACTACTTTTAACGATGCGAGTTGAGTCAAATCTAGGTCAAAAACGTCGTCTGGATCTCCTTGGGCAAAAACTTGGGAAGTGAATGCGAAGTAGAAAATGAAGGTAATGAAACGAAATGGAAAGTTTTTCATAAATAACTTCAATTTTTGCAGACGATTTTGAACTATACGAAGGGTTATCTAGATATTGACTGTAAATATATGATTTATATTGGGATTTTGCAAGTCAAAGTTAACTCGGCTTTTTGCGAGAAAAAGCCTTCACACTCTTGGTGTTGTTATTCTTGCGCTAACGATATCCTATTCTACTGATTATGGGTACTTAAGGGATTCTCAAAACCCGTGGAAGGTCAAACTCTATAAGCTTGAAATTGTTGAGCTTAAAAGGTTTTTTTGGGAATTTAAACTATGCGCGCCTAATAGAGACAGTTAGTTGAGGATCGAGATAGTTTTTTAAGGCTCTTTGAATTGCCGAATGAGTCGCTCCTGTTGAACTTGGACAAGTGCCGCAGGCTCCTTGATATTTGATTTGCACTTCGTTTGCTTCAAACTTGGTGACTTCCAATCCTCCGCCGTCGTTGGCTAAGGCGGGACGAATAATTTCATCCATTAAGGATTCAATCACGGATAATTTCTCTGTTTCAGGAAGTGCGGGGAAGCCTTCTTTGTCAAAATCATCAAGAAACGATTTCTTTTTTTCTTCAGGTGGAGGTTCCTCGCCGGGAGGAAGTAATACCGTTTCAAGAACTTCTAAAACGTCTTCCATAAAAAACTCCCATGCTTTTTCAGAAAACATGGTTACAGAAACGGAGTTTTTATAGAAAAAAACTTCTTGAACGCCAACTTTAAATAAAGCGATTGCTGTTGGGTTATCGCCTTTATATTCGTCTTCTTCGTCTTCTCCAGTAGTAAAAGATAAAGTGCCCGAAGCCACTACCGGGCCGTCCATTATAAATTTTATCGCCGCAGGGTTGGGCGTTTCTTCTCTTCGAATAACTTTCACGTTAGTTCTCCTAAAAATTTATCCAACTACTAATAAGATGTGGGTTAAATAAAAAAGATTTAGAAAACTTACGCTAATAATTGTTCGATTCATTAATGACACTATTTGGATGCGAAGATGATCGAATGCTTAAGGCCGGCGTTTGTTTTTGATTTTTCGACCACATGCAAAATTGAAGAATTTTTTAAATCCCAGGTGGACTTTAAAACAATATAGCCTAAGGATACTGCAACCGGTTCTGGAAGAGACTTACGGATGCTTTCCGTACCAACGCCTATCTTTTCAGCGGTCTTAGGAGCGCCATAGGTTTTCTTTAAAATTTCTTCAAACAAATAGAAGTCGTCATAGTTTTTTGCAGGATCGTAATAACCTTCGTTAACGGTATAAGAAGCTTCATTCAGCTTACCGTTTGAAAAGAAGTACTCAACCTCTACGTCTTTTTGAGCTAAGACGGAGTGATACATGATTTTTTTGTCCGAAGAGTCGTGCACAGACAGTTCCTCGGATTTTAAAACTTGATCTTGCGTCATTCCCCAACTAGTTTTTCTGAAATCAAATTTACTCCCATTGGCAAAATCGTTTGCGAAAACCGTTGTGGGATAGAGAATAATTAAAAACCATATAATTTTTTTCATTAAATTGCGCATTTGAAATATCCAATGAGAATCAAGGTCATTTTTGAGACACGCCAAAAATAAACTATTAAGTTAAAGTTTGATTTGAGATTTGTAATTTTGAATTTTATCTCATAATCAAATTGTTATCAATTATAGTACGTTATGAATTTTTCGAAGTTTTAGTTCTAATTTATAAAATCTTCGGGTTTGAAACCGAATTTTTCGTACATTTCTAATAGTCGGCTGGCAGTTTCCTTCCGTCTATTTTCTCTGCCTTGTTTTCCGTATAGTTGCTCCGCTATTATAACGCAGGATACGGCTTTTTTACCGTCGTTTAATAATTCGTGAGCTATCCCTAAGTTAAAGTGGGCGTCCGCATTATCAGGGTTTAATTTCAATGCTTTTTTGTATTCTTCCGTAGCTTCCCGGTAAAGACCTTGTTTTCTATATATATTGGCGAGTCCAAAGTTGGCGTTGGGATAGGTAGGATCTATTTCTAGTATCCTTTTGTATTGCGTTCTTTCTTCCTCAAGCTTTCCCAATCGGCTATATGCCACTCCTAGATTAAAATGGGCGTTAAGATCTAAAGGATTGATTTTTATAGCTGTTTCGTATTCGATGATGGCTTCTTTCGTTCTGTTCAAGCGTTGAAAAACGACTCCAAGGTTAAAATGGGCCTTGTCGCTTTGGGGGTCTAAGCGAATTGCTTCTTGATACTCCTTAACGGCTTCTTTGGTGAATCCCAGGTTCCAAAAGGTGACCCCCATGCAAAGATGGGCGTCTGCATTTTCCGGGTCGAGTTTCAGGCATTCTTCTAAATCTTTGACCGCTTCACCGTATTTTTTTTTCGATATATTTTTTACTCCGCTTTTATACAATTCTTCCGAAGTAGCCATCAATCCATCCAATATAAATGAGTAATGTTTCTAAATTTTTATGAAAAGATACAAGCTCAGATCCAATTTTCCAACCTTTAATTAACCTGATGAATTGTTTTTGGAAATTTTAAGTTCAATGGTGTTGCCATCGGTATCTTTGATGTAAGTGGATCTGCCGTCGCCTTCCGCGCCGTAGCGATCTTCAAAGTTTCCAGTTTTAACGCCTTTGCTTTTTAAATAGTCGATTAGAGCTTGTTCGTCGCAAGGTTGAATTTGCAAACAGAAATGATCAAGGTTGTTTGAGTCGGCGGTTGGCGCGCCGCCGCCCTGTTTGCCCAGTTCTCCATCTACTGAAACGATATCGACAAGGCAATCGCCAGCTCTTAGTTGCGCTAGACCGAAGTTTTTGAGTTCTCGTTCTAATGTACAGCCTAGTGCGTTGCAATAAAATTCGATCATTCGTTCTGGATTCGCCGTTCTTAAAACAATATGGTCGATTTTTTTAATAGAAATCATGTCGAGATTATTCTGAAATACTAATGCATGATAGCAGGTTGGATAAATCTGATTTATCAAGGGGGATAATTAATAGTATAGCGCGTTAGCTAAACTTATTCATCTATTGAAATATTGTGGGTCGGGAGCAATATTAAATAAGTTGATAAAATCTCTTCTCGGAATATTTTAGAGCGAATTGAGATCATCTATTTAATGAATTTTTGAAAGGTTTCTTAATTGTTTGAATCTAACGAACTTATAAAAGCATTTGTGATTTTGTTCACAATCATGGACCCCATTGGAAATGTTCCAGCTTATCTTTCTTTGACTGCAGAAAAAACAAAAGAAGAACTTAAACGAATGCGATTAAAAACTTGTTTGGCGGTTGTTAGTTTGTTAGTCGGCTTTTTTCTGTTTGGAAAATATATCCTCCTGTTTTTCGGCATCGAGATGGCGGCGTTTAAACTTATTGGCGGTATATTTTTAGTTTATACAGCGGCGTGTATGCTTTCTAATAATCCATTTCCTCCTAAGCAAAACTTAGATATGAAGTCGAGCGACGACGGTTCCATCATGCCGCTAGCGTTTCCTCTTTTAGCCGGACCGGCATCTATTAGTTTAGTGGTGATTCAAGCGGATCTAATTATTGAATGGGACGCAAAAGCGTTCATGATATTAGGGATAGTTTTGCTTGGTGTCTTAATTGGTATTATTTTCAAAGCTTCCGATATTATTGTTGGCTTTTTGGGGAGAACAGGAATCAAAATAATGACTCAATTTATGGGGCTGATCCTGGGGAGCCTTGCAATAGGTCTGATAGCAAAAGAATTGAAGGTGTTATTGCCCGGGTTGTCTTAAAACTATTGGTTCATTTTTTGGTTAGAGCTTTGTTTTATAAAAGAAGCGTTTAGTTTGTTTATTCGAAAAGAAAAGCTTTGTTACAAAGCAAAATTTTAATTCGACGTCATCCTGGAGGAGCCTCAGTGAGGCGACGAAGGATCTAGGTCAATTCCTCACAAGTAATTATGTAGTCTTTTTTTAGCCTTCCTGAACGCAAGCTTCAACATTTCCTTTTAAACGATCTATTATTTCAGTTTGTAAACTGTCGCTAAATTTGTTGTCTTCCTCGCAATCCTTTATGTTCCAGTCATAGCCGTTAAAGAGGTTGCCTTCGCTAATCAAACCTTCGACTTCTTTTACGGCGTCTTCTTTGGATTGAGACTTTAACGCGGTTTCCACGTCCGTGTTTACGGAAATGTCGTAAAGCTCTAATTCAAAAATAGCTTTGCCGCCGTCCCAGAATAAGCAATCTTCAGGTTCTTCCTCTTCGTCAATTCTTTGTTTGATCTGATTCTGTAAGTTATCGTCAAATTCGTTAATGCCGCCATCTTCGCAGCCGTCTATTTTCCATTCGTAACCGTCAAATACGTTGTCGGCCTCATGAATTCTCCCTACTTCTTTAGAGGCTTCTTCTTTTGTGGTTCGGGAATTCAACTTAACCACCAAGTTAGTGCGGACGGATACGTTAGGAATGATTAATTTATAGTTACTCATATGAGATTAGAACCTTATTTTGTAGTTTTATTGAATGCAAACTAGATCAATTATTGGGATAACATTTTAGATGACTACTGCGTGAATCAAAATAATATTTGGTTTAAGAGATGAAATATTCCTTCAATTTTCAAACTGATGTGTTTCCTTCAAAGTAACTTGGCGTCCATAGTTCTCACAAAAGTTACATGTAAAGATCGTTTAGAGGTGTTTCAAACCGGCAAATTGAATTAACAACTACAACAGAAACGGGTCGTTTTGGTTTGGAGCGGATCACGAAAAATTATTACCGAGGGTTTGTATTTTTAATATGTGGAAATACAATTGTTTTAGATTAGTTTTTTGATCGACTATTATGTTTATAGTTTTTTCCCTTATTTATGTGAGTTTGTTGACGATAAATAAGTAAAATGTCAAAGGAGAGATCAAATTTTAGAAAAGGAACTTAAAATAACGAGCCGGCCATTATTAGCGTCCTGGGTTCGGCACACCTTTGTCTTGTTTCTGTTCGGGTATTTCTTTATTTCTTACTCTAAAAACCTCTTTGATATTCCTTTTAATATCGCATTTCCATTTTTCCTTGCCGGTTTTTTTTGGGCTTACCCGTGGTTATTTCCACTTAGGTTATATCTATTTCCAGAAAGAAGGGAGTTTTCTATAAAGAAGGGGATTTTGGGCGTGGTAGGTAAAAAAGGGTCGTTTGATGAAATTGAAAAATTAAGAATAATTCCAGATATTAAAGGTTTTCTAGTTCGAAAGCCAGATGGTTTAGGTTGCCGGACAAATTGGCGTCTTTTTTTTCGTTTCAAAGACGGGACGCAGAGGATGGCTTTTTTCTGGAAGGATAAATCGTTTTGTTTTGAATTAACGCAAGAACTCTCGGATCGTTATAATTTGCCGATCGAAGTTTGCAAACCTTCACAAGGTCCAAAACGCGACCATAATGTGCAATTCTATTTTCAAAGATTTATTCATGATCTTTTACCGGAATATAAAAATTTGGAATGGAAATTTGGCGAATCCTATCATGAAGATGAATTTTCTTACATGCAACTGGAAGAGCTAAGCGGTCAAACTGAGTTTACAAAATACATGATTATTACAAGTCATTGTGGTTACGATAAATTCGGCGTTCTCAATAAGGTTGATAAATATGGTTCAAAGTTAGGAGGGGAGCACATATTTAATGTCAGAGGACTTTATGCCTGGAAGGATGATGATTGGGTACTGTTAAAAGGTAGAGATCCTATGTTTTTATATTCTAAGGATTCGGATTCACTCAAGAAAAGAGAAGAATATTTAGAGGAAGCTAAAAAGTGTTCCGGCGAGAACTTTGAAGGAGATATTAAATTACTTATTGGCATTGCGTTATTTTATTTTGTTGTATTCAAAATGATGCTCGGTCGTTAATTTAAATTAATTTTAGGTTTTAACGTGGAAACTGTTTGGGATTTCTTAACTGATATTTTTGTGGAAATACTCGGGTTTGTTCACGATGCGACCGAAATAGGTTCAAGAATTGATTGGTCTGATGGAAGTGCGGCGGTTGGAGATTCTCCCATTGAAGGTATTTTAAGGAATCTCTAAAAACAGGTTAAAAAGTTTAAAAAAAGGTTATATTATA
>JAYOZP010000053.1:0-21285 GCA_038154245.1 Nitrospinales bacterium
GCGTATGCATAGATTGTAAAAGAAAAGGAATCGTTTGCGTGATGGTCTCTAAAGGCGATCCTTGTTTGGGACCGGTAACACATGCTGGTTGCGACGCCTTATGTCCTTCTTATAATCGTGGGTGTTTTGGATGTTACGGCCCAAAAGAAAAACCAAACACGAGCGTTCTAAGCAAAGAATTTAAAAGGCTAGGAAAAACCAACGAAGAAATCAAGCTGGCTTTCCGAAGCTTTAACGCCTACGCAGAACCTTTCCGTAAAGAAAGCGAAGCGCATGAAGAATAAAAAAACAAAAACCATAAAGGTTGATTACCTTGCTCGGGTAGAAGGCGAGGGAGCTCTCTATATAAAAATCAAAGATAGCGCCGTAGACGAAGTAAGGTTAAAAATATTTGAACCGCCTCGATTTTTTGAAGCGTTTTTAAGAGATCGCAATTTTAAAGAAGCTCCAGACATTACCGCCCGAATCTGTGGTATTTGCCCAGTGGCTTACCAGATGAGCGCAGTACACGCAATGGAAAACGCTCTTGGCGCCCATGTTAACGGACAACTGCGCGAACTACGCCGTTTGCTTTATTGCGGAGAATGGATCGAAAGCCATGTCCTGCATATTTACATGTTACATGCTCCAGATTTTTTAGGCTACGACGACGCCATTCGCATGGCAAAGGATCATCGTGAAATTGTTGAACGCGGTTTAAAGCTAAAAAAAATCGGGAATCAAATTGTCAATCTGGTCGGAGGTAGAGAGATTCATCCCATCAATGTGCGAATTGGCGGTTTTTATAAAACATTCACTAAAACAGAATTAGAAACGTTGACTGAAAATCTAAAATGGGCAAGGGATGCGGCTTATGAGACCGTTATATGGACCTCGCAATTTTCCTTTCCCGACTTCGAAAGAGACTACGAGTTTATCAGCCTCAGCCATCCTAACGAATATCCTTTCAACGAAGGGAGAATTATTTCTAATAAAGGATTGGATATAGACGCCTCCGAATACGAAGATCATTTTGAAGAAGTGCATGTAGAACATTCGACAGCTCTCCATTCTGTTTTAAAAGAACGCGACGCTTATTTTGTAGGCCCGATGGCCAGATACAATTTAAATTTTGACAAACTTCCTACTATAGCTCAGGAAGCTGCTCGTGAAGCAAAACTTGGCAAAGAATGTAGAAATCCTTTTAAAAGTATCGTGATTCGAAGTGTAGAAGTTTTATTCGCTTTTGAAGAAGCTCTTAGGATTGTTTCCGAATACGACAATCCCAAAGATCCGTTTCAAGAAATCCAACCTATAGATGGAGAAGGCTTTGGATGCACCGAGGCTCCACGCGGAATGTTATTTCATCGCTACAAAGTGAACAAGCAGGGGAAAATATTAGACGCGAGAATCGTTCCGCCTACTTCGCAAAATCAAAAAACTATTGAGAACGATCTCAGAGCCTTTGTGCCGAAGTACATAGATTTACCAGACGACAAATTGACCTGGCAATGCGAACAAGCCATCAGAAACTATGATCCTTGTATTTCTTGCTCAACACATTTTTTAAAATTAGAGGTAGATCGCGTTTAACTAAAATTACTTAGAGAGGTCTCTATTGAAAGCTTCGTCCATTTTAATTATCGGCGTCGGCAATCTCTATCGACACGACGACGCGGTCGGCCTTTTAATTGCGCGACGCCTTAAAAATTTAAACGACGAACGCCTCGCCATTATGGAACAAAATGGAGATGGATTGTCCTTAATGGAAACCTGGAAAGGTTGGAATTACGCTATTTTAGTAGACGCTGTTTCGTCGGGACAAGCGCCCGGGACAATTCATTACATTAACGCCAACGAAAAACCCATTCCGTCTAAGTTTTTTTCCTGCTCAACCCATAATATGGGGGTGGCCGAAGCGGTTGAACTATCGCGTTCGTTCGAACAATTGCCCCAGTATCTTGGAATTTTTGGGCTTGAAGGAAAAGATTTTAGTCATGGCGAAGGATTATCTGAGGAAATGGAAAAAGGAATGGAACAAGCTATGAAACGTATCTGCGAAAAAATAGAATCTTTAAACGAGAGCTGAACAATGCATGAGCAATCGCTGATGGTTGATCTGATGAAGAAAATTCATTCGGTGGTTCAAGAAAATGGAGCGCAAAAGGTCGCTAGCCTAAAAGTCCGGTTAGGAGCCTTATCTCATATTTCTCCAGAACACTTTAGGGAACATTTTATTCAAGCTTCAAAAGGAACCCCCGCAGAATCAGCGCGCCTTGACGTTGTCGTTGAAGGAGATTTAGACGATCCTAACGCGCAAGAAATATTATTGGAGAGTTTAGAGCTAGAGGAACTCTAAACAGATCGCGTAAGTTCTAAACCATTCTTGTCAAATGGAGCTACAATTGTCCCTTTCCATACAAAGAGTTCAAGTTTCCCTTGTTGGAATGCTTCAAGGGATGGGATTCCGTCCTTTTATTTATCAATTGGCCAACAGCTCCAGTTTGAAAGGTTGGGTTCAAAATTCGGCGCAAGGAGCAACCGTCGAAGTCGAAGGCTCTTCAAGCAAAGTCGAATCTTTTCTCGCCAAACTAAAAAATGATTGTCCCTCCCCTATTCATATTCAAGAATTCGAAACTCGATTTCTAAATCCCATAGGTCATAAAACTTTTGAGATCAAGCCTAGCGAAACTACCGGAGAAAAATCGTCCTGGGTACTTCCCGATATCGCAACTTGTGACCAGTGCTTAAAGGAATTATTCGATCCTTCTAACCGTCGTCATCTATACCCTTTCACAAATTGCTCACAATGCGGACCTCGATATAGCGTCGTTAAATCTCTCCCCTATGACCGGTCGCGCACCTCTATGAACGAATTTTCGATGTGCACACTCTGTCAAAAAGAATATGAATCTCCTAACGATCGAAGATTTCACGCCCAAACAAACGCCTGTCCCATTTGCGGTCCACATGTAGAATTTTGGAACAAAAAAGGCAACTGTTTATATGCAAAAGGTGAAGCGATTTCCAAAGCTATTAATGCTTTAAATGAAGGAGCTATATTAGCGGTAAAAGGATTGGGCGGTTTCCATCTCATGACGGACGCTAGGAACGATCAATGTGTCTCCCGATTACGACAAAGAAAAAACCGAGACGAAAAACCATTTGCCGTGATGTATCCTTCCATAAAGCAAGTTAAAGAAGATTGCGTGGTATCGAACTTGGAAGAAGACTTATTACTTTCGCCAGAAGCTCCAATTGTCTTGTTAAAACGAGATCCCCACGTTGAAGGAATAGTTTCTAAACTAACGGCTCCAGGAAATCCTTATCTTGGCGCCTTAATACCCTACACTCCATTGCATCGCATTTTGTTAAACGAGCTTGGTTTTCCTATTATTGCTACGAGCGGTAATTTATCAAACGAAACGCTTTGTACAAGCGAAACCGAAGCGGTATCGAGGCTTCAAAACATCGCGGATTTTTTCCTCGTTCATGATCGACCTATCGTTCGCCATGTAGACGATTCTATCGTTAGAGTCATTGCGGGAAGAGAACAAATATTACGCCGAGCTCGCGGATACGCGTCGGCTCCCATACCTCTTAAAGAAACATTGCAGCCCACTCTAGCTGTTGGAGGACACCTAAAAAATACGGTTGCAGTAATAAAAGGTCGTAATGCTTTTATAAGCCCTCATATCGGCGATTTAGAAAACTCGCGCACTCTCGATGCATTTGAAAAAACTGTAAAATCTGTTGGCGACTTATTTGATTTTCAACCGGAAATCATCGCGCACGATTATCACCCAGATTACTCGTCTTCGAAATTTGCCGAGCAATGTAAAGAATATCGATTAACTGTTCAACACCACGTTGCCCATGTTTTATCTTGTACGGCAGAAAACGAATTGAACTTTCCTATATTGGGAGTGGCCTGGGACGGTTCTGGTTACGGATTAGATGGAACATTGTGGGGAGGAGAGTTTTTTCATATAACAGATGAATCAATTCGACGCGTCTCCTGTTTTAAACCATTCCCCTTACCAGGAGGCGATAAAGCTATACATGAACCCAGACGAAGCGCGCTAGGACTTCTATTTCAGCACTTCGGCGATGCGGCCTTCGCAAGACCAGAAATAAAGCGCGCATTTTCAGAGCAAGAACTCGCCATACTTCAAAGTATGCTGACAAAAAAAATAAATTGCCCGATAACTTCTAGTTGCGGAAGAATTTTCGACGCAGTAGCGGCGCTTATCGGCATTCGTCAAATCTGTAATTTTGAAGGTCAGGCCGCTATGGGGTTAGAGTTCTTAATCAACGAGAGCCTAACGCAAGAAAGTTACTCCTTTGAATGCATTGCGCCCGACAATCAAAATTCGACGTCTTCACTTCAAGAAACATCGGATAACGATTACAATTTAAATTTAGAAACGATTCTAGATTGGTCTCCATTACTTGAAGCCCTATTAAACGATATCGAAACAGGAATTGAGGAAAGTCGTATTTCCTTAAAATTTCATAACGCTATGGCTAAAGCTATTTTAACAATCGCCAACCAAATTGGCGAAAGCCAAGTCGTTTTATCGGGAGGTTGTTTTCAAAATAAAGTTCTTACCGAATGCGCAATAGAACAATTGCAACAAAATGGTTTTAAGCCCTATTGGCACCGGCGAGTTCCACCAAACGACGGCGGGCTGTCCCTCGGACAAATCGCCGCTACCGCTTGGTCTGTTAAAGGAGCGCTCATTTAAAATGTGCCTCGCCGTTCCCGGAAAAATACTCTCGATACAAAATGACGACCCATTAATGAGGGTAGGACAAGTCAGTTTTGGAGGCATTGTAAAGGAAGTAAACTTAGCCTACGTGCCAGAAGCCTCTATTGAAGACTACGTTATTGTTCATGTAGGGTTTGCCATTAGCGTATTAAATACGAAAGAGGCGGAGCGAGTATTTAGCTATCTCAACGAGATCGAACAAACCTCTCAAGACGAGGAAACGACATAATGAAATTTGTCGATGAGTACCGAAACTCGAAGGTAGCGGAAAAATATAAAAACGCTATTGCCAAAGCCGTCGCCAAACCGTGGACCTTAATGGAAGTCTGTGGAGGGCAAACGCATTCCATTGTCAAATACGGTATTCAAGAACTATTGCCCGATTCTCTGACATTACTGCACGGCCCTGGATGCCCGGTTTGCGTCACTCCTTTAGAGCAAATAGATAAGGCTATTGCTATCGCAGGCCAGGAAAACGTCATTTTCTGTTCGTTCGGCGATATGCTTCGCGTCCCAGGTTCAGAAACTAATTTATTGACTGTTAAAGCAAAAGGCGGCGATGTAAGAATCGTATACTCTCCTATGGATGCGTTAGAAATCGCGCAAAACCACCCGGATAAGGAAATCGTTTTTTTTGCGATAGGATTTGAAACCACGGCTCCCGCAAACGCCATGGCTATCCATCAAACAAAACTTAAAAATTTAAAAAATTTATCGTTCTTAATTTCTCAGGTAATCGTTCCTCCTGCCATTCAATCCATATTAGATTCTCCTAACAGTAAAGTAGACGGTTTTTTAGCGGCGGGTCACGTCTGCACCATTATGGGATACGAAGAATACCAACCCATCGTTGAAAAATATCAAGTTCCCATTGTCGTCACAGGCTTCGAACCCATGGATATCCTGCAAGGTATTTTCATGTGTGTCCAACAACTGGAGTCGGGCAAATCAAAAGTTGAGAACCAATACTCAAGGTCGGTAAAACGAGAAGGCAATATACCTGCAAAAAATATCATTCAGGAAGTTTTTAAAATCGTTCCGCGTAAGTGGCGAGGAGTGGGAGAAATTCCCGCCAGCGGATTGGGATTGCGAGAAGAATATGCAAATCTAGACGCTGAAAAACGATTTTGCTTTAATATGGAGTTTATAGAAAAACCTTCGCCCTGCATTAGCGGTTTGATTCTTCAAGGAATCAAAAAACCCCGCGAATGCCCTGAGTTTGCAGAATCTTGCACTCCAGAAAATCCATTAGGCGCCACTATGGTTTCATCCGAAGGGGCTTGCGCCGCTTATTACCGTTATCAGTTGACGTCAAAATGAGTAGTTCCGAAGTTAATCCATCTCTTAATGATTTAACATGCCCTATTTCAATAGGAAACTCTTCCGTGATCACGATGGCTCACGGCGGAGGAGGGAAATTAACACAACAGCTCATCGACCAAATCTTTGTTCCCGCTTTTGGCAACCCACAACTAGAAACCAATCACGATAGTTCCGTTTTTGAAATCGAATCGAGAAAGCTCGCCTGCACAACCGATTCATATGTAGTAAACCCTCTTATTTTTCCTGGAGGCGATATTGGCTCGCTAGCCGTTAACGGGACTGTAAATGATTTGGCAATGAGCGGAGCACAACCGCTTTACCTGACAGTTGGATTTATATTGGAGGAAGGCCTGCCAATAGAAACCCTTTTCAAAGTGGCGCAATCCATGAGACAAGCGGCAGATCAAGCGGAAGTTAAAATCATCACCGGCGATACTAAAGTGGTAGAAAACGGCAAAGGAGATGGCATCTACATCAACACTTCAGGAATAGGAATTATCAAGCACAATTTAGAAATTCATCCCAAAAGCGTCTTACCTGGCGATGCGATTATTGTCAGCGGTGATTTAGGGCGACACGGAATGGCAATCATGGCGGCTCGCGAAAACTTAGGATTTGAAAACCCCATAACAAGCGATTGTGCGCCATTATCTGGAATGGTTGAAAATTTATTGGAAGCAAATATCAGACTACATTGTTTGAGAGACTTAACCCGGGGCGGATTAGCGACAACACTCGTCGAAATTACAGAAACGGCAAACCTTTCTATAACGATAGAAGATTCCCAAATACCTATCAAGGAAGAAGTCAAAGGAGCTTGCGAAATATTGGGTTTAGACCCTCTTTATGTCGCTAACGAAGGACGATTAGCGGCCTTTGTCCATCCCGACGATGTCAATCAGGCTTTGGGCATTATTCAAAGTCATGTCCATGGGAAAAACGCCAGCATCATTGGCAAAGTAGAAACAAACTCTAGTAAACGAGTCGTATTAAAAAACCCACTGGGTTCTTCAAGAATTCTAGATCGATTGAGCGGAGAACAGTTACCAAGGATCTGTTAGGAGGAATTTTTTTATTTTTAAGGGATCTAAACTAAAAGACCCAAATAAAGGATTCAAATATGCTTGCTCCTCATTTTGAAGACCCGTCATCGCCAACGTTAAATAAATCAAAATATACGGTCCTAGACAAAGTTGCCATTAATGTAAAATCCCACAAGCTTCTTCGACTACTTCTCAAAGAAAATCCCCAATTGGAAAAAATCATGCTCGGCTCCAATGACGAGACCGAAGCGATTGCCGGAGTTGAAAAATGGATTGAAGATATACTTAAAGGAAACTCAACAGCGCTCGCTTTCTGCAAAAACGACAAAAACGAACGCCAAAACTTCGAATCTTTGACCTGGAAAGATTACGCTGCAATTCGTTTAATGGATTACGTAAAAAATGCCGGCAAAGAATATGAGGATTTAAATTTAAAAGGAAAATCGGCTTCCAACAATCCCATCAAAATGATTTGGTTAGCGGTTAAATTTGGAACAGGGGGCGCAAAACCTTATTTCTTCGAAGACACAATCCATTTATTCCGCCAACTAAAAGGGGAAAATCAACAAACGCTTCCATCAAAAGACCAAGTCGAACATTGGATGGAACGTTGGCCTTCTGGATTGGATCATCGTATCCTTCCATTGCTTGAAGAAAACAAAAAGAGAATCCTGCGCATAATAATTGACCAAATCGACAATGGAGAACATCCACATTCGAGATTCAATTTTCCCGCCAATATTTCTCCAGAGGAAAAATTCGAAAAAGCTTTAGAGTGGTGGAACGATTACCATTTTCATTTAACTTTTGCCGTTCGATCCCCCGACGCTCTTAACAGGATGCTTGACGGATCTCTCGATCCGGATGTTCTAAAAGTTTTGAACGAAGCCGAAAAAAAAGGAATTCCTTTTTTTGTGAATCCCTATTACCTTTCTCTTCTTTTAGTAAGAACGCCAGATTTTGCGGTGGGAGCGGACATTGCTCTTAGAGATTATGTAATTTACAGCAAACATTTGGTGGACGAGTTTGGCTCCATAATGGCCTGGGAAAAAGAAGACTTAGTAGAACCAGGGAAACCAAACGCGGCGGGCTGGTTATTACCCACTCACAACAATATCCACCGACGATACCCAGAGGTGGCAATTTTAATTCCAGACACCGTAGGTCGAGCTTGCGGCGGCTTATGCAGTTCTTGCCAACGCATGTACGATTTTCAACGCGGCAACCTTAATTTCGATCTGAAAAAATTAGAACCTCGCGAATCTTGGCCAGAGAAACTAAAACGGCTAATGGATTATTTCGAAAACGATTCGCAACTGCGCGATATATTAATCACTGGCGGCGACGCTTTGATGAGTTCCGATCATTCTATAAAAGAAATACTAGACGCCGTTTACGACATGGCCGTTCGCAAAAAATCAGCTAATGAATCGAGAAAGGACGGAGAAAAGTTTGCGGAAATTCTACGTATAAGACTAGGTACACGACTTCCCATTTACATACCACAAAGAATCACGGACGATCTAATCGGCATCTTAGCCGAGTTTAAATCCAAAGCTTCTAAAATTGGCATTCAGCAATTCTTGGTTCAAACACATTTTGAATCTCCGTTAGAAGTCACTCCAGAAGCGGAACTTTCGATCAAAAAACTTATTTCGGCGGGCTGGACAGTTACCAATCAGTTAGTTCTATCTACAGGCGCTTCGCGCAGAGGACACACGGCTAAACTAAGACAAGTATTGAACAAAATAGGAGTCCTAACCTATTACACGTTTACGGTAAAAGGTTATATGGAAAACAAACACAATTTTGCGACCAACTCCCGCGCCGTTCAAGAGCAGATCGAAGAAAAAGCATTCGGACTGGTTCATGGAGAAGATTTACAAACCATCCTCCAATTTCCATTAGAGGCGGAAAAAATAAAAGAACATATCCACAAACTGATGGAAAAAGCGAACATTCCTTTCTTAGCGTCCGATCGTAATATTTTAAATCTGCCCGGAGTCGGCAAAAGTTTGACGTTTCGGGTCATTGGCATCACTCGATACGGACGACGCATATTAGAGTTTGACCACGATACAACTCGATCCCACAGCCCCATCATTGATAAAATGGGAAAAGTAGTCATTGTCGAATCAAAATCAATCAGCGAATATTTGAATCATTTAGAAGAAATTGGCGAAGACGTTTCTGAGTATGAAAGCGTCTGGGGTTATTCAATGAGCCAAACCGAAGAACGTATGCCCATTTATGAATACCCCGAATATGATTTTGATGTGACTAGAGAGGTTACTAATTTAGTTTTGAGTTGAGCAATGAAATACTGCGACTAAATTTGAAATAGGGCGCTTTAGTTATCGCGCCTCAACATGATAATTAAGGAGAGTGACATTTTGGAGATATCCATATAAAATATTTGGTCATGGATTCTGTCAAAAATTACATTGTTCGAGAACTTGTCAGTATCGACTCCGAAGCGATTGTTGCAGAAGCTGCTATTAAGATGGAAAAGGAAAAAGTCGGGTCGCTGTTGGTAACCAAGAAAAATAAAGTTGTCGGCATCATGACCGAAGGCGATCTATCGCGCCGCGTCTTAGCAAAGGAACTACCTCCGCTTGACACGGAGGTGAGAGCAATCATGTCGAGTCCTTTGGTCAGCGTCCCCAGCGAAACCTCCATGCCCGCCGCATTTTTAGTGATGATCGAAAAAAACTTGAGACATCTAACCGTCACTGAGGACGGAAAAATCATAGGAATGCTATCTATGAAAGGCTTTGGACAATACTATACCGATAAGTTTTATAAAAAATGAGTTCTAGTAATACGAGATGATCGCCCCTCGAGAACCTCAATGCGACATTTTTTTATTGTTTTGCGTAGCTTTATAAATTTCCACAACAACCACGATCAAGGACGCGGCTAAAAAGATATAAATCCAGTCCATCAAATTTAGCGGGACGGTTTTGAAATAAACTCTGAGCGGCGTGTAAATAACAGATAGATGGATTGAGAAGGATAGCAATACCGCGTAAATCAAATTAACGTTTGAAAACAAACCTACCTTAAAAATCGACTTCTGTTCCGAACGACAATTTAAAACATTGAACAATTGAGATAGAGTTAACACTGTAAACGCCACGGTCTGCGCATATTGCAACTCGTAGCCGTTTTTCAAATACCAGGAAAACAGTCCCAACGTCACCACCGTCATCGAGACTCCTACGAGAATCATTGTTGTGACAAGAGATTTGGAGAGTATGCTTTCATCCGGCTTCGCGGGTTGCCTTTGCATTATATGAGCGTCTATCGGGTCAACGCTCAAGGCTAACGCGGGCAACCCATCCGTTACTAAGTTGATCCACAAAATCATAATCGCTATGAGGGGAAGCGGCAGACCTATCATGATGGCAATAAACAGGGTTAGGATTTCTCCTAAATTAGAAGAAAACATATAGGTGACAAACTTCTTGATGTTATCGTAAATCCCCCTTCCCTCTTCAACGGCGTTTACGATGGAAGAAAAGTTGTCATCGGTCAATATCATGTCGGAAGCTTCTTTGGCGACGTCGGTTCCCGTTATTCCCATCGCGACTCCAATGTCGGCCTCCTTCAAAGCGGGAGCGTCGTTAACGCCGTCGCCAGTCATTGCCACAACATGTCCTTTTGACCTGAAAGCTTCGACAATTCTAATTTTATGCTCGGGATTAACTCGGGCATAAACAGAAATTTCGTCGATATGATTTTCTAAGTCTGAAATATTCTCCAAATCGTTTCCAGTAACCACTTTACCCTCGATACCGATCTCTTTCGCTATGGCGCTAGCGGTCGTTTGATGGTCGCCGGTAATCATAACCACTCTAATACCAGCGGCGTGACATTTTTTTATCGACTCTTTCGCTTCTTCCCGCGCCGGGTCAATCATGGCTTGCAACCCTACAAAAGTCAGTACCCTCTCTTTATCCGGAGATTCACTAATTTTTTTGAACGCAAAGCCGAGTACCCGCAAGGCTTGCTCTGCAAACGATTTAGTCAATTCCCTGATCTCTGTTCGTTTTTCAGGCGTTAGCTCTAAAATCTCTCCATCCTCAAAAATCGTTTCACAACGATCAAGTACCACTTCAGCCGCTCCTTTAACGAATGCATGATCGTCTCCGTCCATCGGATGGATCGTAGTCATAATTTTTCGTTCCGAGGTAAAAGGTATTTCGTCTTTTCGAGGTAATATCCCTTCAAGATCTGATCGGTTAAACCCAGCTTTCATTGCGCTCACAATTAATGCGGCTTCTGTGGGGTCTCCGATGACTTGATTTTTGTCGAAGGCGGCGTCGTTATTTAACATTCCTATTTTCAAAAGTAATTCAATACTTTTTGGATCGACTTTTTCTCCATCAACAAAAAAATCGCCTTCAGAACTATAGCCAGAACCAGAAACGTCAATCACCTTGCCATTAGCATAGATTTTCTTGACCGTCATTTCATTTTTGGTAAGCGTTCCCGTCTTATCGGAGCAAATAACGGTTGTCGAGCCTAAAGTCTCTACTGAAGGCAACCGTCGAATCAGCGCATTGCGTTTAACCATCCGCTGGACGCCTATAGCAAGACCAATGGTGACGACAGCGGGTAAACTCTCCGGGATAGCGGCAACCGCTAATGAAACCGCAACAATAA
The DNA here is from genome assembly GCA_038154245.1 of Nitrospinales bacterium. Classification (GTDB taxonomy): domain Bacteria; phylum Nitrospinota; class Nitrospinia; order Nitrospinales; family JAJDAT01; genus JAJDAT01. Next base: position 11,786 of record JAYOZP010000053.1, read on the forward strand.
AAAACTCCATAATCGCCGAACGTTCAAAAGATCCGTCCTTAAACACTTCCGCTAAAAAAACCACAGCGCAAATGGCAATAGTAATAAGGGCAAGAGTTTTGCCCAATTTATCCAGCTTGATTTGTAGCGGAGTGGGATCTTCTTCCTGTTCCTGAATGAGAGTGGCAATTTTCCCAATCTCTGTATTCGATCCGGTTTGCGTGACCACGGCAAAACCGCGTCCATTAGCGACTATAGTTCCAGCGAAGATCGTATTACTTCTATCCGCCAGAGCGGTCTTCTCTGGTAATTCTTCAATCCCTTTTTTGATGGGGGTCGACTCGCCCGTTAGGGAAGATTCTAAAGTCTGCAAATTGGATTGTTCAATAAGACGCGCATCGGCGGGTATCTTGTCTCCCGTTTGTAATTTCACAATATCACCGGGAACAAGCTCTTTAGCGTCAATGCTTTTCTCTTTACCATCGCGCACTACATTAGCCCGGGGGCTCGCCATATTCTTCAAAGCTTCAATCGATTTTTCAGCTTTAAACTCCTGAACAAACCCAAATACGGAGTTGAGAACGATAATCGTCGCGATAACAACAGCGTCTACAGCTTCTCCCAAAGCAAGTGAAATGACCAAAGCCGCAAGCAGTATATAAACGACGAAGTTATGAAACTGCTCCAGAAATATTTTTAGAGGATTGATTTGTTTGCTTTGCTTAATTTCATTTTCGCCATATTGTTGCAAACGATTTTTAGCTTCTAGAGCGGTCAACCCATGAGGTTGAGTTTGTAATAGTTCGTATAACTTTTCCAAACTCTGACAATAGAACTTGTCTTTTTGTGGTGTTTTTTTCGAAGAATTTTCCAAAACGAGATACGAGTAAAAAAATATCATTAAGATTTTTGCCAAAAATGAATATCAAAAAGAAGTCTGACAAAATTTTGGTTTTGTTTCCGATCGAAGACACAATTCATTTTTGAGGACTTCAAAAAACACTTTTGAATAAATTTTATGACCTTTTATACTTAGGTGAAAACCATCGTTAAATATTTCCTCTAAATTCCATTTTTTTTCTTTTGCAATTTCATAAAAGTTTATCAATGGGAGTTTAAGCTCTTGAATAGACTCCTGAAAGGTTAATAGGCTTAAGTATGAAAAATGTCTTTGGGTTCGGTAGTCTTGGAAAGAAAGTTTGTCCAATCTTTCTTTTTGCAGTTCTAAAGGTAATTTTCTAATTTTTCCTAAAATATTTTCAAACTCAACTCGACTATTATATTTAAAGTCATCTATATGAGAACTTAGCGCAAAAAGAATTTTAGCTTTTTTTGTATTAGCAAGGTTCTTAAATTTCAACAAAATTCCTTTTACGACCAACTCTTGATCCAACTTCGATAAAGGAGGTGTATGTTTACAAAGTCGGTTTTTTAATTCAATAGCAAATAAAGACCATTGCCAATTCCCCCTAGACAAGAGATTCAAACAAGAAAATTGAGAAATGTGATCGTTATTTAGGAGCAAACTATCCGGATTAACTGTCTTTGCGGCGCCTAGATTAAAGTTTCCAGTAAATAAAGCTTCCTGATTTATTTGGTAAACGGGTTTAGAGTGGTCGATCGTGTAATAAGGCTTAGTCTTTCCCCAATGATTATCAACCGATATATCCCTTAAATCATTTCCAGAAAAAATTAGGACAATAATTAATTTAGGATTTAACTGATCAATCACCTTTTCTAATCGAAGATATGATTGATCCAAACCATAACCGGTAGTTCCAAGATTTAAAATTTGAAAATCGGTTATTTTTTGGCTTAGATGATAAGAAAATATCTCATTATCGTTAACTCCAAGTCCATAAGTTACTGAATCTCCAACAAGAAGAATTTGCTTTTTCTCTTGGCGAATTTCTTGGGAACGAAAGCCCTGAGAATTGTGAGTGTATTGGATGCTTCCATCTTTTCCATCAAAATTAGGGATATTTTCCCATCCCAGTTCGGGGTGAAATCTATTGGTTATAACAAACGTGCCGTCAAGCTTAAGGTAATAATTAAAAAATATTAGAGTTATGCAAAAAAACAACAACCCGCTTGTTAATAAGAGAAAAATGTTTTTTTTCATTTAAGTTTCAAAAATATTAGAGAAAATGGTTTTGCATTTTCAAAAACTACCATTTGAGAGCGATAGCATTATAGAGGTTTTAACTACTTAACCAATTTTTAATTTAATAAATGCCATCCCAATACAATTGCGTCTATTCTTCGGATGAGAAAACTCGGCAGGTTTGACGATGAATATCTTTAACAATATTTTTTGGATACTTTCTCCTTCAAAACAAACTCTTTCAATCAGTTGCTCGCGCAAAATCCGCAAAAAAAAACCAAAAAAAACAAGGATTTACGACCCGCATATCGTAAACCCTTGAAATATTTGGCGAACCTGTAAGGCAATGCCTTCAACCGACTGATTAAGAGTCAGAAACGGCTCATTTTTGTAACCGTTTGATATTGAGGCGGTTTCCTGAATCTACAAATTTTTCAACAATTTAAAAGTTGTCTATTAATTTCATTGAGTCCATTAATTCCGCCACGAGAGGAAATTTCTATCAAGGTTTTATCAAAGTTGATATCTAACATCCTTTCCCTCTAATGAATAGGTATCATAGCCTAGAAGTTTTCATCTCAAAAATCTATTCGATGCACAGCATTTATGCTCTCGCATAATCTATTATTAAAACGCTTATTCTCATAAGAAAGTAACCCTCAAATTATGGCTTTTTCTAAGAGCTTGTTTTAAAGTTCATTATACGATTAACCACAGACAGCCTTATAAATTAAAAGGTGGATATTCTCCATAAAGGTCGCCAAAATATTTCCATAAAAATATTTTTGGTTTCAGGAAATAGTTTTTGAATGTGAAAATTCTAATATATAATGCTTTAAATTTCTATTCTACACAGCAAAATTACATTCAAGCAAAACCTTTATTTGTCTAGACCATCAGCAAGTTTTCTTTAACTTGTAAGCCGCCGCATACAACTCATGGGGGAAAACCTAAAATGACAGACAATAATACTTCCGCCGAATCTCCGCAACCAATTGAACAAACCGATAACGGCCAGTCGACGTATTCCAGTCAGAGGTTGCCAAAATCAAACGGAGTGCCCTCGGAAAGACCAATGCCCACTTATCAAAATCTCTTCGGAAGCTCGTCGTATTACACCGTTGAACCGGCGCGTTCCGTTCTTTCGCCAGCGGCGTATTTCGTCGATTTGATGAAATTGAAAGAAAAAAACATCGCGCCCAACCCCGCCGAAGGAAGCCACATTTCTTTGAAAACCCGCCGTCCGGATCTATGGAAAATCAGGCTGGACCAAAAAAATACCGATACTCTGGTTTCTAAGCTGGCAATTGCCAACTCAGTAATGAAAGACGCTCTTGGTATGACCGGCTCCGATTTTGCGGTTAAACAATATCCTTTTGATTTGCCTTACAATCAGTCGCTTGCCGAGATTCGCCAGTATCTTTTGCAAAACGAAACTAGCTTGCCAGAGTTATGGAAGCAGTTAATACCCTCGGAAAAGTTGACGGCAACTGAAACCAAAGCAATTCATTTAGAGGAACTTCAGCTTTCGTTGGAACAGTGGGAGCAGTACAGCGCCCCGACTGCGACTCAAGATACCTTAAATCCGTTTTACGGATTAAATTCAATCGATGATCCTGTTACGAAGCTCGCTTCCGTCGATACCTTTTTAAAACATACCCAGTTGAATCACAATCAGTTGAATGATCTGCTGTTTGAAGACCTTAGCGATACAGAGATAAAAGATAATCTCAACAGCAAATTCTTTATCAATGCTGGAACAAGCCTTCCAATAGATATCAAGAGCGGTCAGCTAGAGAATCTTTCGCCCACCCGCCTGGACCATATCCAGCGTTTTGTGCGTCTGGCGCATGCCCTGAAATGGTCTTTAGCCGATCTCGATTGGGCGCTGCAAACTATCGGTGAAATAGTTAATAAAGGAACACCCGTTATTAACGACGACGCCTTACCGTATTTGGCCTGGATACAAACTCAAAGGAAGGATCACGGACTTTCCGTAAACCAATGCTGCGCTTTGATTGGAACTCTCAAAGACTTTGGTCAAAAGAACGGACCCACTTTTTTTAATCAGGTGTTCGGGAACCCTAATAATCCTAAGTTTCCCGACGAGGTTTATAAAAAGGAAGTTCTCAATAAGTGGAAAACTCTTAGTTGGACGGTTCCCCAACCCGGCGGTTCCAACCAAAACGCAAACAGCAAAAAAATTCAAAACGCTCTGGCCGCTTCTTTAAAAACGTCTCTGGATGATTTATTAATTATCGCCAATCTTATCTTGGATTTTCAAAAGAATCCTAGCGATACACTGACCTTAAATCCTTCAAACTTAGCTATCTTATATCGTCTGAGTCTACTGCCAAAGATCACGGGACTTTCCGTCAAAGAGTCTTTGGTTGCGGTTGATCTAATTTCTCCCTCCCAGGGGTTGCTCGCAGCGCTAAACGCAGATTGGCCCAAGGAGTCCGTTTTAGAAGGTAGGCATTTGATTATCAAAGACCCGAACCATCTGTCTTCGGATTTGGTTAAAGGTTATATTACCCACTCAGCCTATTATAAAGTTGAGGGCCCCGCTAACTTCAAAATTACAGTATATCCATCAGAAACGATCACTCTAAACTGCACGAAGCAGAATTCATTCTATGATTTTAGCAGTATCAACATTCCAAATCATCCCAACGCTTCGAGTCATTTTACGGTTAAAAACATAGATCAATGCGCTCGCGTTCTCAGCGCTCTAAAAAATGACCTGGTCAGCTCCTCGGGCAATGGAGCCGTTAACTTTGGCACATCCGGCAGCGGCGCTATCACTTTCAATCGGGTTCGACCCGCAATGGTTGCCTTGAGCGATTTTTCCAGCTGGCTTAAAAAATCGCCTTTTTCCGTATATGAACTACAATTTATCCTGCATGGAAAAAGCGACGACTTGACGCTGCAAAACCGGGTGTTTGGCGTCGATACCATCACCAACTTTCTTAAAGATCTGACCGGTTCCATTGAAAAGACTTTACTGACCGAGCAATCCTTTTTACATGCGATTCAAACCGACGAGCAACAAACGTTTTCAGCTTTGTTGAATTCGACAGGCTTTGTAAGTGATTTGTCCAGACATATAGCTTCTAAGAAACCTCTAGCTTCTAAGAAACCTCTAGACAAAATTCTGAACGAGATATTATCCCATTCATCGATCGTCACACGGGAAATATCTGGAAAAATTTACAAAAAATTGCAAGAAACTCATATCGATTCCAATGCCGTTGTTCTTGACTATGAGCCAAGTCAAGCAAACCTTCAAGAATGGATTTCAAAATCAGTGGCGTGTGTAATAAAAAATGCGTTAGATGAAACCAAAATTTCCAATGAATCCTCAGATCTCGATTTGGAAAGTATTGTGAAGGAATTCTTGTTCCCTTCAATTCCGACCAAGACTTCAGAAATCGCCGACAACCTGCTTAACAGTGTTATTTCAACATTGAAAAACTATTATCATTCACAACAAAAAACTTTTACTCATCATCTGGCGGCACTTTATCAATTACCATTGTCTATGGGGTCCGTATTAAAGAGCCTGGGGGATTTGAATATTGAAATGCTGATTGGACTTGAACTGAAGTCTGTTGAGACCGGTTTTAAACATATGCTAAGCGCCTTAATGCATATTGGAACAAATGCTTCGGCCAATCCGGTACCGCCAAACCTCAAAACGGTAATGCCCATCCTGCAAAAACTTCAGAGGGCAGCCGAATTGATAACCGTTCTGTCTTTATCTCCTGCTGAGGCCAAATTCGTCGCAATTAAATATCCCATAACCCTGGATCAAGTGAAGACATTATGCCAGTTGAAACAACTGATAACCACATTTCAGGACACGCAAAACAATTTACTGGACCTTCTCAAAGAAGCATCGTCAAAAGGCTATCAATTAGCGCAGGCGGAGTCATTGGCGAAACTGAGCGGATGGAACCAAAATCAAATCGACGATTTGATGACAAAGTTTCAAAAAAATAACTGGTTCCCATCAAGTCCCGAAACGCCCAGCATTTCGGAGGCCATAGAAATCGTCGCGCTTTTACAACAATATTTCGATACCGCCAGCCAATTGTCGATTGATATAGAAAACGTATGGCAATTGATACAACTGTCCGATTTGACTTTAAAATGGTCTCCGGAGTCGGCGCATATGCCTTCAAACGCTTCTATTGATTGCCTCTACAGCTTTAACGGCGTCCTCTATGCGGGAGCAAAAAATGGATTGTACGAATTGCAAGGGGATACATGGACTAAAGTGAATCAGACGAATGCATCCTCTACAAGCTTCCACATTAGCTGTCTCCACAGCTTTAATGGCGTCCTCTATGTGGGAACAAATGCGGGAGTTTATATCTTGCAGGGGGAAAAATTGACAAAAATGAACGGAAACAACCATGTTATTTATTCTCTATATGTCTTTAACAACGTCCTCTATGCGGGAACAGCAAAACATGGATTGTACGAACTGCAAGGGGATACATGGACTAAAGTGAATCAGACGAATGCCCCTTCTTTGAGTTCCACCGTTCAAAGTCTCTACAGTTTCAACGACGCCCTCTATGCGGGGACAAATGCTGGGTTGTACCAACTTGAACCTAAGGCGGGAAACAAACAAGATATAGCCCATGTCCTGTGGTCCGGGTTGCAATCTCAGAACAAAGATCAACCCGATGCCTTAACCCACATTTAAAACCGGCTGAACGAAAAACTGCGCGACAAGCTGGTACCGTTAGCTATGTACAAATTAGGCATTTCCACAGCGCGCGGCATTTACGAATATTTTTTGATCGATGTGGAAGTCACGGGCTCTATACAAACCTCAAAAATTCGAGAAGTCATTTCTGCGGTCCAACTTTATATTTACCGTTGTTTGAATCATTTGGAATCGGGCGTCGCAGTTGATCCTGAACTCGCCGTCTTGTGGCGCTGGATGTTCAGCCATCAGGAATGGCAGGCCAATCGAGAGGTGTTTTTGTATCCGGAAGATTATATGCAGCCGGAACTACGAAAAACCAAAACGCATTTGTTTGCCAAGGTGGAAGACGACCTGAAACAGGCGGACCTGACCAACCCGGACAAGGTCGATGGAATTTTTAAGGAATACATGAACGGTTTTGCCGAGATCGCAAACCTCAAAATCGTCGGCAGTGCTGCTCGAGACCTGAAAGTCAATGGTATTGCCGCGAAGGAACTCTGCATGGTCGGCGTGACCCGGCACGACCCCTCCCATTATTATTACCGGATCGCGACCTTTAAATATTCGGAAGGAAACGCTCAATACCAACCGACGAACTGGGGGCAATGGCAAAAATTCAATATCCAGATTCATCCGGTCAAATACACGGAAAAGAAAATTGAAAAAACCGGAGCGGCAATCCCAGTATTTGCCTTTGGTAAATGGTACGTGTTCTGGGTGGAACAAAAGCAGTCAGGCGGGACACCGCAGGGGGAGAATCAGAGTCCTAAAAAAAACTACACGGCGACGATTCATTACTCTAATCTCGATTTCAGCAAACGCTGGGTGGCAGCGCAAACACTCGCTTCGATCCCTCTCAGCGAAACGTCAATCAACTCTGGAGAAAACAGCGCAACGTACCCCGTATATTTTTATTCCACTCAAACGCTTTATATTCCGTTCGAAGAAAAACTATATCAGCTTACCGAAGATAACTTGAGCCGAGACGTTGTGGTGGCTTACCGTTTTCAATCCGCCAGCCCGCCGCCTCAAAACAAAGCTCTGAGTCATGGCTATTCCGATCCGCAGTTTCAATATTATCCGAAAACCGGAAAAGATACAGCCGAAAACGCCATGTCCATTTCCACCTGGTTTAAGGTAAGTACTGATGAAAAAAATACACTATGCGAAAATGGGATTACTGTGGAAATTAAAGCAGGGCCGGAAGGAGGAATTTTCGTAGACAATGAATTATTACTAGACTCTACGATAAAAAAGGATGAATGGAATTACTTTGCGGCCATATCAAATAATTTCTATTTGAATGGCAAAGCTCTCGATTACCAAAATCCAGGCAATGATAAGGATAAGGTTTCAGTTAATTCTATTTCTTCAGAATTTACAGGAAGCCTGCAAGAAACGGTCTATTTTAATACTTCGCTAAGCGCTCAACAAGTTGAGGCACTCTATGACCAAAGTAAAGACTGCATCACCCGTGATTTTGAATCAAATTTACCATATATAAAGAATGATGTCGAATCCAAGCTCCGACAGCCTGTGCTCGCCCAACCCAACTGGAATATCGTTGGAAATGGCAATACGGAATATCTCGATATCCCCTATATTAACAACAAAGACACTTTATTAAATATTTACCGTTTGAATACTACGGCGATCTATCAACTGGGATCGCTTCTAAACCAACCTGAGGGGATCGACGCATTGTTGTCCGTCGCAGCGCAGGAAAGCCCGGAACTTCCGATCAAAATCCTGAGCCAGGGCAATCCTTACCTCCCGGAAAACTATCCTTCAGACAAAATCGACTTCACCCGCAAAAGCGCCATGGCCAATTATTATTGGGAGGTCTTTTTCCATCTGCCGTTTTTAATCGCCAATGAATTGCATACCCATCAACATTTCAAACAAGCCAAATCGTGGCTGGATTACATCTTTAATCCCAGCGTAAGTCAGAAAGATTTGGATTTGAAACCAGGTGAGACCCCCAACGATAAATTCTGGCGTTTTGTCGGTTTGCGCAGCGCTTATAACTTCAGGCTGGAAAAAGAGCTGAGCGAAAGCTCTTCGCAAGAACTGCGACGAGATTTGGAAAATCCGACACAATTGTACGAAACCGATACAGACCCATTTGATCCGTGGGCAATCGCCGACTTTCGGCCCATCGTCTATCAGAAAACCATTGTCATGCACTACATCGACAATTTGCTGACCTGGGGCGATATGTTGTACCGAAAAAACACACGTACCAGTATCGTCGAAGCTGAGTTGTTTTATGTGATGGCCTACGATTTGCTGGGTGAACATCCTAACAACCTGGGAGCCAACCCCTTTCCAACTCCGGAAAATTATAAACAGGTTTCTCAAATAGGCTGGAAAAAGATACTGGAAACAAACCGTAAAGAAATAACCTGTATTTTAGACGCAGGATACGCCATTTATGCAGGGACTGAAAAGGGACTTTGGAGCAACGACAACCCGGACGGTAAATGGGAACAAGTGACAGAAGTGAATCCATCAGAAAACGATGGCACACTAAAAAGTGCCCACATAATTTGTTTGCTCAACGTAGAGAATGTAATTTATGCAGGGGCTAATAATGGACTTTGGAGCAACGACAACCCGGACGGTAAATGGGCACAAGCGAAAGAAGTGAACTCATCAGAAAACAATGACACACTAAAAAATACCCGCATAAATTGT
>JAYOZP010000053.1:21385-31353 GCA_038154245.1 Nitrospinales bacterium
TATGCAGGGACTGAAAAGGGACTTTGGAGCAACGACAACCCGGACGGTAAATGGGCACAAGTGACAGAAGTGAACCCATCAGAAAAAGATGGCACACAAAAAAGTGCCCACATAATTTGTTTGCTCAACGCAGGGAATGTCATTTATGCAGGGACTTCTGAGGGCAGACTTTGGTCCATTCATAAGTTTTTCTTTGATATTCCCCGCAACCGGCAGTTTTTTGCCTACTGGGACAAGATTCAACAACGCCTGTACAATATCCGCCATGGCCTCACTATCGACGGGAAAAAGGATATGCTACCGCTGTTCCAGCCTCCCATCAATCCCATGCAACTGGTATCTGCCGTGGCTTCTGGGGAGAGCGTTGATCAGGCCATCCAGTCGCTCAACACGGTGATTCCCTATTACCGTTTTTCGGTGATGATTGAAAAAGCCAAGTCCGTTACCCAGACCGTAATCTCGCTAGGACAATCCCTGCTTTCGGCTCTGGAGAAAAAAGACGCAGAACAACTTGCGATCTTGTACAACACGAACCAAAAGCATTTATTGGAGTTGACCCGCGACAGCAAAGAAGACGCGCTGAGCGCCGCTGAGCAAAATGTACAGGCGCTAAGAGACAGTTTGACAGGAGCGCAAAACAGGCTAGCGCATTATACCCAACTCATCAGCTCCGGACTTTCAGCCAGCGAAACAGAACAACTTAACCTGGCAAAGGCAGCCTTGGCAGCTCAATCTATTTCAGAGCCCATTAAAATAGCGTCTGCAGTTCTTTATGGCATCCCTAATATTTATGGACTGGCAGATGGTGGATCGAATTACGGTAATGCCATGTATATGGGCGCCGATGTTGCGCAAAGTATTGGTAATGACCTTAATGCGGGATCGAGCTTGGCGGGTACTGTCGCTTCCTACCAGCGCCGCACCCAGGATTGGCAACTCCAGGAAACTCTGGCGCAGGACGATATCAACCAGATCCAGTGTCAAATCGTGGCCGCCCAGTATCAACAGGATCTGGCTCAGCAGGAAATCGACTTGTTGGAAAAAAATATCGAGCAGGAAAAAAAGGTCGCCGAATTCTACTTGAATAAATTCACCAACAGTCAGCTATACCAGTGGTATATTGGGCAGGTATCCGCCCTCTATTTCCAGGCTTATCAACTCGCTCACGACATCGCTATCCAGGCGGAAAACGCCTGGAAGTTCGAACATATTGGCCGCAAGGACACTTCTGACACAACGGATTTTATCAAGCCGGGATACTGGAACAGCCTGCGCCAGGGGCTGCTCGCCGGCGAAGCCTTGCAGCTTGACCTGCAGCGTATGGAAAAAGCCTTTACCGATCAAGACGAACGCCGCCTGGAAATCGAAAAAACGATTTCTCTGGCGCAATTGGACCCGCTGGCATTGATGGATCTGAAAACCAAAGGGAGCTGCGTTTTTGACATTATGGAGAAAGATTTTGATTTTGACTTTCCCGGACATTTTTGCCGAAAAATCAAAACGGTATCCGTTTCCTTACCGGTATTGTTGGGACCTTATCAGAATATTCATGCAACCCTGACCCAGTTGTCCAACAAAATCATAACCTCGGACGACAGCGAGGGGCAAACCGCCGTGAATTATTTGCTGGGAGTTCCAGGAGCCAGTCCTACCGGCGCGCTTAAAGTCGACGTTAAACCCAACCAGCAAGTGGCTTTGACGCAGGGCGTAAACGACTCCGGTTTGTTTGAACTCAATTTCAACGACGCGCGCTATTTGCCTTTTGAAGGCACCGGCGGCGTATCCAGCTGGATGCTGGAGATGCCGCTCGAAGAAAATGCGATAGATTTTGAAAGTCTTGCCGACGTCATTATCCAGATGAGATACACCGCCCTGCCTGGCAGCGCGGAATTCAAAAGCAAGGTTAAAAAAGCCAGGGGGAGTTTCAACGGTTACCGCGTTTTCTCATTGGGACAGGAGTTTGCCCCCGCATGGCAAGAGTTTATAAACAGCCAAAACCCGCAGCCGCTGAAATTCAACGTCCATCCTTCTCGATGGCGAAGGAATATGTCGTCTTTTAAAATCAACGGACTATCGATATACCTGGATGGGGCTGATAGGTTATCGGATTCCCTGACGTTGGAAATTCATGAAGCCGATAATCCATTCGTTTTTTCCGCATGGACCCATGGAATGGCAACCCATGCGTTTCCGAAAAATAATCCGCTACCAATTGATTCCGATAAGCAATCCTGGATTTTGAAATATGAAAACTCAGGAAAAGAAGCGGCGCCATCTACGATAAAAAACATCTTTCTCATCGTTGATTATAGCGTCGGATCATGAACACAGATAGAGAATCTGAATCCAATCAATCGTCGGATCGCGAAGGAATTAAGGCTCAACAAATTAAGTTGCCAAAAGGAGGGGGGGCTATTAAGGGGTTGGGCGAAACCTTTACGCCCGACGCCTTTTCCGGTACCGGAAGCTACTCGATTCCATTTCCGCTGACGCCGGCTCGCGGTTATGAACCGCATGTGGCCTTGAATTACCAATCCGGTTCCGGCAATGGTCCGTTCGGGTTGGGGTTTTCGCTGCCTCTCTCTAAAATAAGTAGAAGGACGGAAAAAAACGGCATTCCCCGTTATAACTCTAAAGATATTTTTGTCTACGGCGGCGAGGAACTGGTTCGCGCGAAAACCACGCAGTCCGGAAACTGGCGCATCGATCGCTATCGCCCTAGAATCGAACAGGCGTTTTCTGAAATTCAACATTGGGTGAACACAGGAACTTCGGATTCCTATTGGCAAATCGTTACCCGGAGCAATACAACGCTCGTTTACGGAAAAAGCGACACTGCCAAAATCTTCGATCCGAACGACCCTACCAAAATATTTGAATGGCTGGTCGAACACTCCACCGACAGCAAAGGCAATACAATTCAATACAAGTATAAGGCGGAAAACGACGAGAACGTTCCAAATGTACCCTGGGAACAAGGTTGCGCCTTAAGCGCAAAATACATTCAAAGCGTTCAGTACGGAAACTATCTGGATCAAACAATCCAAGAAGAAAAGTTCGCCTTTGAGGTCGTTTTCGACTATGGCGAATATGATATTTCGGACTTGGAAAAAGGCGGGAAAAACCCTCACAAACCAAAAAATAAATGGGATTACAGACCGGATGCGTTTTCGTCTTACCGCAGTGGTTTTGAAATCCGCACACGTCGGCGCTGCAAAAATATCTTGCTCTTCCATCATTTTGAAAAGGAGCTTGGCGACCCCTGTTTGGCGAAGTCCCTGGGGATCTCTTATGCGGATAAAAATAACTGCCACACCGCTAACCCGGCCCACTTCTCTCTTGTGCGATCCGTGCAGTTGACCGGCTACCGGAGAGACGGCAAAATCGCCACGGATAAATACGACCTGAAATCCATGCCGCCCTTGGACGTTACCTTTTCCGGTTTTCAACCGCCGCGAGACCCGCGATTCAGGCCCCTGACCATCGCCGGCGACAACGCCGAAGATTTGCCAAGCGCTGGGTTTCAACCGGTGGATATGGAAGGAGAAGGGATCGCCGGACTCTTATCCAGCGACGCTTATGCTATCTGGTATTTATCGCCAGAAGGAGAAGGCGGTTATGCGCCGCCTCAATCTCCAGAAAGTTTTCCCATCGATCGCAGTTTTGGCGAAGGAGGGGCTTCTTTCAAAGACCTGGAAGGCAACGGTAAACTGGACCTGGTAGTAACCGATAGCGCGCGCAATGGATTTTATCAGCGCCAAGACGACGGTTCCTGGGGAAAATTTACGCCCTTTGCTCAATATCCCAATAATGAGAATGCTGCGTATATGGAAGCCGTAGACTTGAGCGCCGACGGCAAAACCGACACCCTTGTGGTCGAGGAGAACTGTCTATTGGTCTATCCATCCCTGGGCAAAGGCGGTTACGCACAGCCTGTGTCGCTTCCCAAGCCGGATGGTTTTCCGGTTCAAGAACCGGCCAATAAAAAAGCAATGGTTACCTTTGCCGATCTGTTTGGAGACGGTCTGTCGCACCGCGTTAAAATTGGCAACGGTTCTATTGAATGCTGGCCGGATCTGGGGTATGGCCGTTTCGGCGAAAAAATTATTCTGGGCAACGCTCCGGTTTTTGATGAAAACTTTGATATCGCGCGTCTGCATCTGGCAGACGTCGACGGTTCCGGCGCCCAGGACCTGGTGTACGTCTACCCGGATAGGGTCGCCTTGTTTCTCAACCGTAGCGGCAATGATTTTTCTGACGCGATAACTGTTAAATTGCCAGAAACCTGTACGGATATAGACAAGATCAATTTTGCCGATATTTTAGGCAACGGGACGACATGCCTGACTTTTACCAAGGTTGGCCCAGAACCGCGCCATTATTTTTACAATTTTGTGGGAGAAACGGCGCTCGACGGGCAACAGGTAAAAAGCTTGAAGCCTTACCTGCTCAACGAAATCAATAACAATCTCGGCGCGATCACCCAAATTCACTACACGAGTTCCACTCAATTTTACCTGGCGGACAAAAAGGCCGGGCGTCCCTGGATCACTAAACTCTATTTCCCGGTTCAGGTGGTAGAAAAGGTAACTGCCATCGACGAAATTTCCGGAGCGAAATTTGTCCACCGGTTTGCCTATCACGACGGTTTTTACGATACGGTTGAAAATGAGTTCAGAGGCTTCGGGTATGTAGAAAGCTGGGATACTCAAACTTATAAAGAGTACCAACACAATACGTCCGACCATAGAATCAAAAAGGAGTTGTATGTGCCGCCGGTCTATACCCGGTCTTGGTACCACACTGGAGTATTCAATAATTACGACGCAGTACGCGCTTACTATAAAAACGAATATTACAAGGGCGACGCAAAAGCTTACAACCTTCCCGACAGCGTCCTCCCGTCTCCCGCAGATATGGACCCTGAAACCCTTCGGCAGGCCAAAGCCGCGATCAAAGGCCATGTTATTCGGCAAGAAGTCTATGGGCAGGATGGAAGCTCGGATGCAGACAAACCCTATACCGTCGATGAATCGAATTTTGAAGTGCGCCTGCTGCAGCCGGTAGACGAAGAGAATCCGTTTGCGGTCTTCATGGTTTTGCCGCGAGAAAATATCGCCTATCATTACGAACGCAATCCGGCCGATCCGAGAATTCAGCAAAGTTTTACCATCAAAGTCGACCCCTATGGAAACGTCGAAGAATCCTGCGAGATCTTTTTACCGCGACGATCGCAACAATCCAGTGTCAATGTATATCCCGAGCAACAGGAATTCAAAGCCACCCTCGACGTCGACTCTTTCATTAATGAAATAACGGGTTTTCGTTTGATCGGCGTTAACTATGAGAGTCGGGAGTTTGAACTCTGTGGGCTACAGTTACCAGAAGGAAGCGAGTATTTTTCTTTTGAAGACATTCATACGAAGGTTAAGAAAGCTTTAAAATCCATAGTGCAATACGACGGCGCTCTGAATGGTAACGTCCAGGCCAGGCAACTGAGCTGGAGTCGAAAATTTTTCTGGGATGAACAACAAATTAATGTTTTACCTCTGAGAAAGATTTCTCCACGAGCCCTTTTGCATCATCAAGAAGAGGCGGCGTTTCCGCAATCATTTTTACAGGACGTTTTTGCGAATCGGTTAACTCCCGAGGCGATTACCAATCTGTGCGGCTATTTTTTTGACGAAAAAAGCGGTTATTACTGGAACCGAGGATTGGTCCAGCATTATTTTAAGCCGAACGAAAATTTTTTTATGATCCATAAAACGGAAAACTCTTTTGTTGAACCGACATCAAGCCTGTATTCAAAAACCACTCTGGACTACGACAATTATCATATGTATCCGGTCTAATCGATCCAGTATGTGAATGCGATTACGAATAATACGACTCACGCCGAGATTGATTATGCGACCTGCGCCGCGAAACAGATCGTCGATATCAACGATAATGTGTCGCAAGTTCTATTTGATCCCCTGGGACAGGTGATCGTTTCTACTCTATTTGGCGAACAAGACGGCAAGGCTGTCGGCGGCATGAGATTGTTTCCTTACAATGGGCAACCGGCTCAGTACGAATGGGTTAAGCCTGTTAGCGAACAGGCCGTCCTGACAAACCCGAAAGATTATCTTTCCGGCGCCGCGAACTTTTTTTATTACGATCTGGATACGTGGAAAAAAAATAACCAGCCTGTTAGCTCCATCAATCTTGTCCGGAATAACGATTATCATTCTCCGCAAAAAGACCAAGACCCTTACTGCCAGATTCTGGTTAGTTATAGCGATGGTCTTGGACGAACTGTGGAGAAGAAACTCAAAACCGATCCAGATCCCTCCACGCCTTATAAAGAGAGGTGGCAGGTCAGCGGCAGAACCGTTTACAACAATAAAGGCAAACCCTGCGAACAATACCTGCCGTATTTCTCGGACAAGCCAGCTTATGAAGATCAAACGGACGTTCCCGGTCCGCCGCCAACCATATTGATTTACGATCCGCTGGAACGGCTGGTTAAAACGATCGACCCGAAAAAGTTTTTTTCAAAGGTAGAATTTACTCCTTGGGAAGAGAAGCGGTACGACGAAGACGATACGGTGAAGGATTCGGAATATTACAAAATTTTCCCGGAACATTACGAAACCTTCATTGCGAAATACAAAGCCTTCATGGAGCATTACCCGAAGGACCCAACGAAACGGCAAAAAAAAGAAAAAGACGCCTTGGATGATGAAAAAATCGCCCTGGACGGCGAGAAATATGCTTTAGCCGAAACGGAGAAATTTTATAACACGCCGGAGATACAAGTCCTCGATTCGCTCGGCCATAGATTTTTAGAGATTCAATACAAGGAAGTTGGCAAGGAACTCGTTTCTTATTATCAAACCGACATATTGGGACGAGTGACAGAAGCCATTGACCCGCGATTGTACGCCGAGGGTAAGGGGCTTTATAACTTCAAATACCGCTATGCGATGGGAGAAAAGGACCCGACGTTAACCGATAGCGTAGACGCGGGCGTTGAAACGCATTTAGGCGATATTTACGGCAACCAGCTTTGGTCTTTGAGTCCGCGCGATTATTGCCAGTTGATAACATACGATCCTTTGCGCAGGCGTTCTTCGGTTCAGGTGAAAAAGGTCGCCGCCTCTGGAGCCGTGATGTTCATGGATTTTAAGAAGGTCGAGTCTTATACTTACGGTGAAGAACAACCGAACCCGCAAAAAAATAATTTGTGCGGACAGCTTTATCAGCTCAAAGATCTTTCTGGAATCGCGAAACACACCGCCTACGATCTGCGCGGCGAACTGTTGAGCTCCTCGCGCCAGATGGTAGAGGGCTACAAAACGCAAATTAACTGGAATGATACGGTGAAACTGGAACAGAAAGTTTATTCCAGCAGTTTTACTTACGACGCTTTAAAACATCTCCTAACCAAAACCACCCCGGACGGTTCGACAACTAAAAATACATATAACCAGGCGGGCCTATTTTATGCGGTACAGGTAACGTTTAAAGATAAAAGCTCTCAGAGTATTGTCGATTATATCGAGTATGACGCTAAGGACCAACGCACAAAGATTAAATACGGGAACGGAGTTATTACGAAATACGGCTATGAGGCAACTACCTTACGGTTACTTAAGTTGTTGAGCGTCGGGCCAAATAAATCGCCCGTCCAGGATATTTGTTATGCGTATGATCCAGTGGGCAATGTGATGCGTGTCCGCGATAGTTCTTATAAAACAGTTTTCAATAATAATCAAAAAGTAAGTCCAGTTAACGAGTATACCTACGACGCGTTGTACCGGCTCAAGCAAGCCAATGGCAGACAGCATCCTGGTATCACCGCTAACACCTATAAGAATAATCCGCCAAACGACTTCATGCAAAGCAAGTTCAGCCAGCTGCCGCCATCCAGCGATGGAGAGGCCCTGGAAAAATACACTGAGATTTATACCTATGACGATTCTGGAAACCTGACCAAAAAACAGCATCTGGCCGCATCGTCCACCTGGTCCAAAGATACAAAAGTCGAAGATAAGTGCAATCGCTTGCAGGGCATTGAATATGACCCTGCCGGTAATATGAAGAGACTGGAGATCAACAACTCGGTAAAACTAACATTCAACTGCTGTGAAAATTTAGTCGGCGCGGGGATCATTATGCGACCGCCGGATGTTCCCCAAGACCGCGATTACTACCTTTACGACAGCGCCGAGCAACGCACTCGCAAGGTAAGCGAGCGTATGGCCGGCAGCGGCGCCGTCGCGCTGATTGAAGAGAAAACCTATCTGGGAAATTATGAAATCAAACGCAATAAGAAAATAAACGCCTCCAGCAGCGAAACAATCACCCTGGAACGACAGACATTGCGGGTGATGGACGATAAAAATTGCGTTGCGATCGTCAACACCATCGCCATCGATACAAAACATCCCAAAAAGGAAAATACAAGACAATACCGTTTTCAAATGGCTAACCAGCAGGACTCCGTCGCGTTGGAGATGGATGAAGAAGCTAAGCTCATCAGTTACGAGGAATATTTTCCTTATGGCGGCACTGCGATCATTGCCGGAAAAAATAAAGCGGAAGTGAAGCTGAAAGAATATCGATATTCCGGTAAGGAACGCGACGACAGCTCCGGCTTGTATTATTATGGCGCGCGATATTACGCGCCCTGGCTTGGTCGCTGGCTCAACCCCGACCCCGCCGGAACCGTAGACGGTATGAATCTCTACGCCTTCGTCGGAGGCAACCCCGTGACTCATGTGGATGTGGGGGGGATGACGGCAACGGAGAAGCGCAATGATTCGACAGATCAAAACTTAACCAGAATACAAACTGGTGCAGGTATTGTAGGAGGGGCATTTAGTCTAATTGCAGTAGCTGATGAACATAATTTCAGTAGAATGAGACGTGATCTCAGAAGAATATTTCCAAATTCCCCTCAAACTCTTGATTTACGTTTGTTTTCATCTAAAGTAGTTGTGGTGGCAGCCGGGATTAGTTTTGCTGCAAACTTTGCTCAAACTAGCCGTAATACAAACTTGACAAACACGAAAGGGAGAAATGTAGAAGCATACGTTAATGCGACTTTAAATCACTTTGAACCATCATCCATGGCTGTGGTAGATTGGATGTTAGGAACTAGATTTTCAAATTATATGGGTGGAGATGAAGAGAAGCCGTTTGTTAACAACCTGCTTCATAGCATAGCAACCAAAGTAGCAACTGGAGTTTCAGATCCTATTAATGAGTTTAACAGAGTAGGTAGAAGAAGCTCAAATCAATTTACGCCTAATTTCTTACAACAACAAATGGAACATAGTCAAATGGAACGTAGTCAAATGGAACGTAGTCAGTGCTTGCGAGAAATAGAGAATAATCGAAATAGAATGTTGCGAGCAAGGGGAGTAAACGGGAATTTTTTGTATTATTTTGATTCCCTTCGGAGCCGCCCCGTCGTAAGACCTCGGGGGCGCGTAGAAGCGGAATCAAAGTATCCCCTTTGGTGAGTCCTTGAAAACTATTTCATGAATGCGGCAATCTTTCGGGGAATAAAATTGCGAACTGGTTCAATGCCAGTTTCCATTGTTTAATAGGCATCGTCCATTTCTTGGCGATATTGTTTAAGGTTAAATACAACAACTTAAACACGGAATCGTCGGTCGGAAACGATCCTCTATTTTTCGTTATTTTTCTCAAGGATCGATTGAGGGACTCAATCGCGTTGGTCGTATAAATAGCCTTTCTTATATAGTCTGGGTAAGCTAAGAAGGGAATAATTCCCAGCCAGTTTCTTTTCCAGGAATCGGTAATGGTCGGATATTTGTCGTCCCATTTGTTCCCGAATTCTTCCAGGTTTTTTTCAGCCGCTTACGCGTTAGCCGCCGTATAAACAAGTTTCAAATCGGAGGTGATATGCCCCTGAATCAGTAGACAGCTTGTATCTTCATTTTTCTCTGCTGTTC
>JAYOZP010000054.1:0-2439 GCA_038154245.1 Nitrospinales bacterium
TTAAATAAGAAAAATTTAAAGGTGGTGGGATTATCCGCTTCCGTGTACGACTATTCGACTGAGCAAGTTCAAAGCGCTGGATTTGATGATTTTCTTCTCAAACCTTTCAAAACAGAAGAGATTATTGGTTGTATAGACAAGCTTCTCTCTTTGGAATGGGAGAGCGAAAATAAAGAATCTTCTTCTCACGCGCCAGCGATTCAAAAATCCGATTTCTCTAATATTCAAATCCCTGAAAAACTATATGTAAATTTAAAAGAATCTGCCGCTGATTTTAATTTGACTAAATTTTCGGAAGCTTTAAAGGAGCTAGAACAAA
The DNA here is from genome assembly GCA_038154245.1 of Nitrospinales bacterium. Taxonomy (GTDB): domain Bacteria; phylum Nitrospinota; class Nitrospinia; order Nitrospinales; family JAJDAT01; genus JAJDAT01. Next base: position 320 of record JAYOZP010000054.1, read on the forward strand.
TGGGAACGGATGGACAATGGCTAGCAAGCGAATTCATTGATTGTTTAAAAACTTACGATTTTATTTCTATTCAACAAACCTTAGAGGAAGTGAATAAAAACCGTTAAAAAAGCGTTAAACTTTCCTATCAAGGGCAAAAAACAAATTAATACAATTAAGGGTATCTCTAATAATTCGATATTTTTATTTTAGGCAACTCGCAGTCCCTCATTTTATAAGGTCTGCTCGTGTCCAAAAACAATTTTTAGAGGTCCCCTTAATAAGGATGATAGGTTCCTTTAGTTTCCTCCAAAAATTAGAGCAATTATTTTATATTGGTAGGCGGCTAGATAGCTAGATGCAGTTCCTAAAACTAAAGATAAAAATAAGAATTGATAAGCTTTCCCTCTTTCGCTTCGCATTTGCAAAATATCCGTTAAAAACCCCAGACACAAAATTCCGAAAAAAATAACTTTTTGAGCGTTCCAAATTATTTCTTCTTTTTCCAATGGCTCTGTTCTAAAACCTGGGAAATGAGATTCGTCGACAAACCCTAAGGCGTGAAGTCCAATAAGGAATAGAGCCCAAATCTTTAGAATAAGATCTAGAGTTTCCTGTTCGTTACGCTTGTTCTCTTCCAATTATTTTTCAACTCGTTAAGAACTTACCGAGCGCCTGGAACGCTTGTTTTTAAAAATAAGGGATTTTTATCGTTATTTTCACACGATTTGTCGTGAAAACGAAGCGTTTGAAAGATAAAATTAATTTTTCGCCAACTCATATAAGAAATTGTAAGCGTTTCTTCTTGACAATTGTCGAATTTAATTAGACAAAGGAGAGTGCCTTCCCATTAACCTCAAAAAAAGGCTTTCCAAATGATCAGGCTTTATCTTGTTTTAGCGTTTCTTTTAATCGCTTTTCCATCTTTTGCGCAAGAAGCTGATGTCCCAAGTTGTTACCAACTCGTTAAAGCCAGAGAGTTTCCAGGAACGACAAAGCTTTGCGCCTTACATATCGTGAAGAAAGATACCGCTTCGAAAATAATCAATAAGCAATTAGGAATGAGAAATATTAAAGACAGCTGGTATTTTTGGATCAAGAAAAAAGAGATTGCTAGATGGACTACTGAACAACTATGGATCAATCTAGTGGTGGCTAGTAGCGCCGTCCAATCTTTACATAATAAAAATGCGGATCTTTATTTTGCCTACCCGCCGGGAACAAAAGCTGGCGAGGAAAACTTTTTAAAAAATGGAATTACGGATAGGTTGATAATCGGTCACGCAAAGTTCATAGCTCCAACTGAAACATCAAAAGGCTATAAATATCCCGAGCATCATCACCAAAACACGTATACTCTGACCGTCAAATAGCGAATCAAAAATCGGTTCTTTAAAACAAGTATGGGGCTTCACGAAAAAATGTTTTTGAAGCCCTTGAACTGTTATGGGGAAGGTAATGTTAATTGAAGATTGATTTTATGGTTGAAATAATAGTGGCTCCTCCCGCTATGATGAGCAAACTTCGTTTAATTGAAGCTACGTCCCCCACAATCCCATTGGTTCCCTTCAAGCCATATAAAGACTTTTTAAGACCGTCGATTTCGTTCTGCATATTTTCAATTCTAATGGTAGTCTTTGCGTATTCAATCTGAAGCTCCAAAATTTTGCCATTTTGCTCAAGAATTTTTTTAACGCCCTGGCCGATTTCGTCTAAATCTTTTTCGAGTCTCACAATTTACCTGCAAAGTGACAGTTTTCTTTATATGTGTTTATAGAGCTTCGAATCATGTCAAATAGCTCGACCGTTAGAAGATTTTTGGATATTACCGAGACCGCTCCCAGAGTTTTTGCTTCTTTGTTTAAACCGGGATATTCAGAATCGGTGACCATTATAAGCGGAGTGTTATAAGTTTCTTTAAAGTTGACTTGTTTTAAAAACTCTATACCGCTAATTCCGTTGAGTCTGTAATCTAAAAAAACGCAATCCAGTTTTATTTCGTCCAAGATTTTAATCCCATTTTCAATCGAATCCGCCTCAAACAAAGTACAGTCGTGTTTATTTATTTTTAAAAATTAGCGATTAAATAAAAAGGGGTAAAATAATTAAATTTTATAATTTAATTTTTTTATAAATAAAAA
>JAYOZP010000054.1:2449-31349 GCA_038154245.1 Nitrospinales bacterium
GTTTAAAGTTCTTTTAAAAAGTTCGCGATAAACTTCATCGTCGTCAATGATTAAAATTTTCATATTTAATTGTTTCCTAAATAAAATCACTAAATCTTGTTATAAAGATAAGAAAACTTACTTTTTATGATAAATTATAATAAATCTTATGTCAATATGTTGTAAGATAACTTATATGAAAACTTTAGGATTTCGATTAAAAAAACGTAGAAAAGAGTTAGGTTTAACCCAAAGAGAAATTGCCGACGAGGTGGGAGTTTCTTCAGTTGCTGTGACCTATTGGGAAAAGGATTTAACAAGCCCATTGGGCGCGCATATGAATAAACTTTGTAAATTGCTTCAATGCACCGATGAATGGCTTTTATATGGTAAGGGAAATAGCGCTCAACCGATTGGAGTCGCAGACGATATTTTTATCGTTAAAAAAGTGCCATTAATTACTTTAGTTCAAGCTGGGAATTGGGGAAAAATAATAAAAAATTTTAAACCTAATCAGTTTAAAGATTGGAGAAAAATTTCAGCAGACTTAAATCCAGAATCATTTGCTTTGCGGATGGAAGGCGACTCTATGACAACTTCTGTCGGCGGCGTATCAATTCCACAAGGTTCTATTGTTGCTGTAGATACTAAAATTAAAGCTAAAAATGGCGACATTGTTGTGGCAAAAATAAATGAATTCAAACAAACAACTCTAAAGAAAATTGAATTTGACCCGCCATATACTTATTTAAAACCCCTAAACCCAAATTACAAAACAATCCCTATCGATAAGCCAGTTACCGTTATTGGCGTGGTTAAGCAAGTGGTTTTTGATTTATAAAAAATCGAACGCTCCTGGCTGTATTGGGCAAAAATTAGAGCGCTTGTTTTAAAGATGGTTATGCCTAAGCATAAGTATGTCACCCTCTTGCAAATATCTAAAATCGTCAGTACATTATAAAAACCTTAGAAATTAGAAATCAATGCGACCTTTCCCTTAGGATAATGAGTTGGACGGAGGTAGTTAATTGACGCGGTGTATTAGTGGAACTCAAATATAAAACCATTCCAATAAGATTCAAGATTTTAATACTTGCGGTCTCGTATTTTCTGGCGGGATATTTTAGTTTAAAACTTGCGATAACTATTAACAGTATAGCCCCTATATTACCTGCGGCAAGTGTGGCCTTTTTAGGGGTTTATTTCTGGGGGTATCGAGTTTGGCCTGGGGTGGCCATGGGATCCATTGCTATTGATATGGCGGTCTGGATATCGGCAAACAACACAGGTTTACTGCATTCTTCGTTCGTCTCAATAGGGATTGCCATGGGAGCTTCTCTACAGGCTTTGTTTATAGTTTGGTCTTTTAAAAAGTTTTGTAACCCGCCTCAGTTTTTAAATAGGGTTCAAAGTATTCTATGGTTTACAGTTTTGCCAACTGGAATAGGAGCTTTCATCAGTCCTGTTATTGGGATATTGACTATTTTTATATTTGGTGTTGGAGAGTGGGGAAATTTTGGCGCTTATGTAGCTAGCTCCTGGTTGGCTGAATCTAATGGAATTTTAATGATTGTTCCTCTTCTTTGGGTAGCGGTTATTAATAAGCCACCGGTAATTTTTTGGAAAAATTTAAAGATTCTAGAGTTTTATATATTTTCCTTTTTTTTATTTTTTATGGGGCAAATAGTTTTTGGAAAAATTATTGGAAACCCCCATTACCCTCTAGTTTATGCGCTATTTCCATTTTTAGTCTGGGCGGCTTTTCGTTTTGACGCTAGGACAACGCTAATCACATCTTTTTTAATTTCCTGTTTTGCCATTTGGGGAACTGTAAACCAAAGCGGACCGTTTGTTGGTCGTTCTGATTTTGAAACTCTGATTTTACTTCAAACCTACTGTTGGTTTGTAATGGTGACCTCTTTAGTGTTGATTGGCGCTGTAGCGGAAAGAGTGGATTCTGAGAATAAGTTAAAAGATTCGAATAGACTGTTAGATTCAATTCGTGAAATTCAAAATGAATTTATGGCGGAAATCGAGCCTAAGATTTTTTTCGAAGATTTATTAAAAAAGTTTATTGATTTAACGGATAGCTCTTTTGGTTTTATTGGAGAAATTTTATGCAGCGATCAGGGCGTGCATTATTTAAAAGTTCATTCGATTACAAATAATACATCGAATAAATCAACGCAAAAGTTTGACGACAATCTAATCGAAATAGATTTGGAGCCGCGCAAATTAAACGCTCTTTTGGAAGGAACCATCTTAAACGAAAAAGCTATTGTTTCGAATTCTCCCGAACAAGGCTTCTTTCGAGATATTATTCCAACAGAACTCGCCCTAAATTCCTTCTTGAGTATTCCCATACATTTCGATAAAAAATTAGTCGGTATGGTGGGTATCGCTAATCGTCCTTTAAGCTATCCAGAAGAAATCGTTAAATTTTTAGAACCTCTAATTTCAACTAGCGGTCAGTTAATTCTAAAATTTCAGAAAGAAAATGAACGATTGGAAATTGAAAATCAACTAAGGTTTGAAAGGGAAAGGCTTAAAGTGATAGCGGATAAGTTGCCCGTCCTTATCTGCTATGTAGATTCAGATATTCGCTATCAATTTAATAATAAGGCTTATTTTGATTGGATTGGATTAGAACCAGAAAAAATAAGAGGAAGAAAAGTCGAAGACGTATTGGGAAAAGAGGGATTTTTATTGATTAAACCTTATATTGAATCAGTATTGAAGGGAGAACCTCAATATTACGAAAGTAGTTTCCCTCACCCTCAAAAAGGTTTTCGTTATATTGCCGTATCTTATATTCCACATAAAATCTCAAGAGGCGAAACCGAGGGGTTCACAGCTTTGATTCAAGATCTTTCGGAGAGAAAAAAGACGGAAGTAGAAATTGCCGAAAGGGAACGACAACTTAAAAGCATTATGGACAATACCCCTGCAATCATATTTATGAAAGATATGCAGGGACGCTATATTTTGGTTAACAAGAAAACTGAAGAAATTATTGGTTTGAAAAATGAAGAAATAGTAGGGAAAACGACTCACGAACTTTTTCCTAAAGATATAGCGGATAGTTTCATAGAGCATGATCAAAAGGTAATGAGTGAATTAAGGCCTTTTGAAGTTGAAGAAAAAGTTCCTCACAATGGCGATTTAAAGACTTATTTTTCAGTTCAATTCCCTTTATTGTACGACGACGGAACCCCTTATGGAATTTGCGGCATTTCTACCGATATCACCGAGAGGAAAATTGCCGAAAAAAAATTACAGGAGTATAAAGATCAATTAGAAGGTATTATTCAAGAAAGAACAAAAGAGTTAACAGAGGCAAACGAAAAATTAAACAAGATCACTTCCGATCTTCAAATCAGCGAAGAAAGAGCTAAGTTTGCGCTTGAAGCGACAGCCGATGGTTTTTGGGACTGGAATTTAGAAACAAACGAAGTCTTCTTTAGCGATACCTGGTTGGAGTCGTTAGGTTACAATCGCGGCGAATTAAAAGAGGATTTGGATTCTTGGAAAAAACTTGTACATCCTATGGATATGCCCAAAGTTATGGAGAATTTAACTCCGCATTTAGAAGGGAAAACTCCTTTTTACGAATGTGAAAACAGACTTTTGACCAAGTCTGGTCATTGGCGTTGGAATTTAGATCGCGGTATGGTTGTAAAACGAGACTCTAAGGGCGTTCCACTTAGAATGGTGGGGTCGGATACTGATATTACCGACCGGAAAAAAGCGGAGGAAGAGCTTAAAATATCGCAAGACCAATTGTTGCATATGGAAAAACTATCTGCGCTTGGCAAGTTAACGGGGTCTATCGCCCATGAGTTTAATAATCCCATTTATGGATCTAAAATAATTTTAGAGCAATTAAGAGATGAGGCGAATTTAACCGATCGGCAGAGCAAAGGTTTGAATTTAGCGATTAAAGAATGTTATAGGATGGCGGATCTTATCGCTAAACTGAGAGATTTTTATCAACCTACTTCTAAAAAACGCGAAAGGGTTGATATTCATGATTTATTATTCGACGTCTTGCTGCTAATGAAAAATAAACTCAAGGAAAAGAAGATTTCTATTGTAAACGAGTTTGCCAAGGATTTACCAGAGCCGGTTGTTGTTGGCGATCAAATCAAGCAAGTACTCTTAAATATTATGCAGAACGCAGAAGATTCATTTGTAGATCAGTCCATTAATAATAGAATATGTATTAAAACAGAAGCTAATGGATCTAATATTTATGTGCATGTTCAAGACAATGGAGTTGGAATATCCAAAGAAAATATGAAAAACCTTTTTGATCCTTTTTTTACGACGAAACCCGCTGTTAAAGGAACAGGATTGGGTCTTTCAATAAGTCATGGTATTATTAAAGATCATGAAGGAAGTATAGAAGTAAAAAGCAAGCTTGGAACGGGATCTACTTTTTCAATCAAATTACCTGTCAAAGAAGCTGAAAATGAGAAATCATAAAATATTATTAGTGGACGATGAAGAAACCATTTTGTTTGGGCTTGGCAATGCATTGACCAAAGAAGGCTACCAGGTTGATACCGCTCCCAATGGCGAAGCCGCGATAGAAAAATTAAAGCTAGAGCCATACGATTTAACAATTACGGACCTGGTGATGGATAATTTAGGAGGAATTGACGTATTAAAAAACGCGAAACAAGTCGATTCAAGCGCTTTGGTTATTTTACTCACAGGTCATGGAAGTTTAACTTCTGCTATACAGGCTTTTCAATTAGGAGCTTTCGATTACATAGAAAAACCTTGCGAAAAGGAAATGTTATTAAAAAAAGTAACTATGGCCCTAGGGCAACTAGAACTTAAACGCGAGGTAGAAGAGAAAAATAACAAACTTGTAGAGACTAATAAGCTCCTTGAAAAAGAAATAGAAGAGCGCAAACAATCGGAAAAGTTGCTACAACAAATTCGTTTTGAGTTGGAAACGAGAGTTCAAGAAAGAACAGCAGAGTTAAGCGAGAAAAATACCGCTTTAGGGGTTTTGTTGAAACAACTAGAGGTAGAAAAGAAAGAACTTAACAAATCGATTCTTGCAAATATTGAAAATATTATGATGCCTCTGATTTCTAAGATAAAGGCAAATTCTCCCGAAGAACAACTAAAACATATTGAGCTTTTGGAAAAAAAAATAAAAGGACTTTCATCGGATTTTGGGTCTAAGATATCTGCTCCCCAATTCAAACTCACTCCAAAAGAAATTGAAATTTGCGATATGATTCGGTCCGGTCTGAGTAGTAAGGAAATAGCGGAAATTCAAAAAGTTTCTTCAGAAACTATTGAGACACATCGCAGCAATATTAGAAAAAAATTAGGTTTATCCAATCAAAATGTAAACCTAACCTCCTACTTAAAAAGGCTTTAAAGCCTTTTCATATCTTTCGTTAGATCGAATACCCATTCCCTACCTATTTTTTCTGGGTTGTTATCTTATCAATAATACAAGAAAATTGGCTAACAACTTATGTAAATCTGATGGTTTTGATTCCATTACAACCCTTTAAAATGGCCGGGAGATCTTACACCTATGAATGGCTCTGCTCCTTTATCTTCAAGTTTCAAATTAGGATTTTTTCGAATACCCGTGAAGTTGTATGGCCTTGTATTAGCGTTACTTTTGGCTTTTGCAGGAGTGATGAATTTCACGATTTCTACTTTAGACGATCAAAAGAACGATTCCACCGTTATTAATTTAGCGGGTAAACAGCGGATGCTCACTCAGAAGTTGAGTAAAGCTGTTATGGAACTACAACTTGGTAATCCGGAAAAAGCCAAAGAAGTTAGAGCGATTCAGGAAAACTTTTCGAAAGTTTTGAATGGTCTGCAAAAAGGCGATGCCGAATTAAAGCTTCCGCCGGCAGAGACCACCGCCATTGCTGGGAAGTTAGGGGAAGTGGACAAAAAATGGGATATATTCCAAAAAAATGTCGATAGTTTTGTAGATAATTGGGGCAAAGTTCAGACAAATCTACAAGCGGTTGTTGATACCAACGTTTCTCTTTTTAAAGAAGCGAATCAAGTTGTGATGGCTATGGGAAAAGTAATGGACGCTTCAACGGTATCTTTTTGCGGTAGGTTGCGCGCGATCACTCAACGGGTTTCTAAAGCGACATTAGAATATGTATTCTTTAAAGATGAAAAGTATAAGGCAGAAGCTATTAAATTTACCGAACTTCAGGACAAGATCCTTGATAATTTGTTAAACGGCGGTTCAACTTTGCCTATCAGCAAGGCTGAAGATCCAGCGGTACGAGCAAAGATTGAAGCTTTTAAATCGAACTGGGGCGTATTCAGGGAAAATGTCAATAATGTTTTGACCAACTTTGAAGGAGTAAAAGGTTCTGTCTCCTATATTGGCAATAACAACGTCGACCTGTTAAAGACCATGAACGCTGCTGTTCAAGAACTAGCTAAGCACTCTGGAAGTAAAGTGTCTTCCATGATCGATACCGAAAAAAATATTCTGATCGCACTTGTTATTATTGGAATGGCCTTAAGCACATGGATTATTGCTTCCATCACAAGACCTTTGAAAGCGGTATCGGAAAAATTAGAGTCCATGGGTAATGGACATTATGAACAAGCGGCTGTTGCCGTTACGTCGCATGATGAAATTGGACAAATGACCCATAACTTTAATCGAACGTTGGAAGATATCAGATATTGCCTTGGTCAAACCAAATTCATTACAAATAACGATTTATTCAACCAAGGACTAAAAGAAGAAGGTTCCGGCGATTTGGGTTCCGCTATTGGAAGTATGGTGAAGGGATTACGTAAATCCGTTGGAGAAGCGGCGCGGGTTGTTTCTATGATGCAAAACGCTCCTATTAATATGATCTATGCCGACGCTAACTTCGATATCCAGTATATGAACCCCGCTTCCGATCAAACTTTAAGAACTTTGCAACAACATCTCCCTATTCAGGTAGACGATATCATTGGAAGTTCTATTGATGTTTTCCATAAAGACCCTGCCCATCAAAGGAAGATCGTTGGAGATCCGAAAAATTTACCTCATAGAGCGGAAATTCAAGTTGGCCCTGAAATTTTAGATTTATTGGCTAGCGCCATTTATGACAACAATAATAACTACTTAGGACCCATGATTACCTGGGAAGTCGTTACACAAAAGAGAAAACAAGAAAAAGCAATTCAAGCGACCATTGAAGAACTTGGGATAAGCTCGGCGTCTCTTTCTGCATCGGCGGAAGAGTTATCCGCCGTTAGCGGAAGTATGAGCGCGAATGCAGAAGAAACCGCAGCTCAAGCCAATGTTGTTAATTCGACCAGTTCTGAAGTGAGCGACAGTATTAATTCCGTTGCTACAGGCATGGAAGAAATGGCGGCTAGTATTAAAGAGATTTCTCAAAGTTCGGCTCAGGCGGCACAAATTGCAGGAACGGCTGTTACAGAGGCGCGTAATACAAATGAGATCGTTTCACAACTAGGAATTAGTAGCGCGGAGATTGGAGAAGTGATTAAAGTTATTAACTCGATTGCCGAACAAACCAATTTGTTGGCTTTGAACGCTACGATTGAAGCGGCGCGAGCCGGAGAAGCTGGCAAAGGTTTTGCGGTAGTTGCAAATGAAGTTAAGGAGCTTGCTAAAGAAACCGCTAAAGCGACTGAGGATATCAGTAAAAAGATTGAAACGATTCAAACAGATACTGATAAAGCTGTAAAGGCGATTGCCGAAATCACAGAAATCATCAATCAGGTGAACGATATCTCGTCCACTATTGCTAGCGCGGTAGAAGAGCAAACGGCAACGACCTCTGAAATCAGTCGTAGTATTCAAGAAGCGGCAAGAGGCGGTAATGAAATTACTGAGAACGTTGCGGGAGTTGCCACTGCCGCTGAAAGTACGACGCAACAAATTGGCGATTTGCAGACGGCATCGGCCGACCTTTCAAGAATGGCTGGAGATTTAGAAACGCTTGTCCATAGTTTGAAAGGATAAAATATTCTCTACACTAGGGCGGAAACGGTAAATTAATATCGTTTTCGCCTTTTTCATTTTTAGATTTAATTATTTACTCTTTCTTTAAGATTTTTTTGGGATGTGTTATTACTTAAATGAAAACTTGTCCATGCCCCACAGTGCTTTTGAGCTGATATTTTAAATCCCTTTAATATTCTGCTCCATTGCGGCGCTAATAGTTCTAAACAATTTTTGACGATAGATTTATTCCTATCCGCTGCAGTTTGTCGCTTATCTGCGTTTTTGTGAACTATTGACCGTAGGGCTTTTTTATTTGCCGATTTTGTTGCGTAATAATAATTTAGTATTTCCCTCATCTCTTTTTTGCCGCCAGGTCGATAGTAGTTTCCAGATATATAGGATTCAAAGTCATATTTTAAAGTTTCTTTTAAACCCTTTGCCCGATTAAATATATCGGATGCGGTTAGATTTTTGGGAGGCGCCGTTTTAGGCGTTGCAACGTCTACGTGCATTAAAACCTTCTGATCGGGAAAATAAATAATGACTTTCCCATCTTTTCCGTTTTCCAGGTACTTTAAGTTGATGTGCAATCCTCCAAATTCAAGAGAATAGTTTTTGCCAAAAGAAATGGAGGGTTTTGGAATATTTGAGATCCCAAAATCACGGATAAACTTCGCAGTTTCTCTATGGGCTACGACCCTAATATTGTCTGAAAACAAAGGAGCCGATCCAATTCGCCCTAAATTACCTCTAGAATAAATCATCATCTTTACGGGAAGAGCTTTGATTTCTTGCATAGCTTTTTGTAGCAATTTACCCGCGCTTTTCAATGGATCGATTAATAATGTTCCTTCAGAGGTAACGGCAAATAGTGTGTCGTTTTTTCCGGTAGAAAAATAATATAATTTTTTTGTTAATGGTTTTAAAAAATATCCTTTTGAAGGTAATGGAGGCGCGTCTTCAAAAACATGGGAATTCTGAATTGAATTATTTGCTGTTTCTATTTTTTGTTCTTTTATTTCGGATGTTTGTTTTTCCAGTGGAACGCAAGCGGAAAGAAGCGTTAAGAACAATAAGAAGAGGTTTGCCGAGCTGAATCTTTTGGGTTTCAAGACATTTTAGTGGAAAGTCTAAATAGACAATCAATAATTTAGAAAATATATTTTGGATTTGCTTTTGAGTCGTTCTAATTCTTGTCTAAATAGATGATGGGTTAATAATTATTGTTGGAGATTTTAAATGGATAAATTAAGATAGCTTATCCATTAGCCATTAAATTATAAACCTGTTTTAAGGCGAAATTCTGCCTTTTTTTAAATGGTTTTTAAAACGTTAGCATTTAATTCATTATTAGATAAGTTAACAAAATGGATTGGCGTATTTTTTATTATTCTATTAGGAGCGTGCGCAACTAGTGGAAAGCCTTTCGATGATTCTCATGTAAAAGATTTGAAAAAAGGAGCGACGACTAAATTACAAGTGTTGGATCTATTCGGGCTTCCTTTTGAAGAAGGAGTAGAAAATGGATTTGATACTTGGACTTATTTAGATAAAAAAGCTTCCTTCTTCGGTCCAGACTCACAAAAAGATCTTGTGATATCTTTCGATAAAAACAATGTGATAAAATCCTTTCGTTACGCTTCTACCAACCCGTAATTCACACCGATTTATTTTCCGAAGTATGCAATTTATTGACTTAATAGTTTATGATTTTGACGGCACTTTGGTTGATACTAAAGACGACATAGCGTTATCGGTTAACCTAACGTTAAAGGAATTAGGATTGCCGCAAAAAAGTCCAAACGAGATTTTTGGATACATCGGAAATGGAGTGCGGCAGCTTTTAGAAAGAGCGTTAGATGGGAGCGATTATTCCAATGTTGAAAATGCAGTAAAAACTTTTAGAAAACTGTATGACTTGCATTTAATAGGTCAAACCAAATACTATCCCGGGTGTCGACAAATAATTGAACATTTTTCTCACAAAAAACAGGCGATTTGTTCGAATAAACCCGAATATTTTATCAAACGAATTCTAAAAGAGTTTAATAGTGAAGCTTTGTTTGATCCAATTATCGGGGGAGACACGACTCCTGTAAAAAAACCCGATCCAGAAGTTTTACTTCGCATTATGGAAGAATGTCAATCTTTACCAGATCAGACCATTTTAATAGGCGATAGCGGAGTAGATATTGAAACAGGAAAAAGAGCCAGGGTTTTGACCTGCGGAGTCACTTATGGTATTGGCGGAAAAGATGCCGTTAAAGACGCCGACTTTGTAATTGACCATATTGACGAACTGAAAGAACTCTTCCATTAATAGCGCTTAAAAAATTAATAAGGCGCTTCTATTGCTAAATAGCATCAAGTTATTTCGAACAAAACTTAAATTATAGAAAAACTTAAATTACATGTCCGAAAATAAATTTATTTATATCATTGCCATTGGCGGAACAGGTATGAGCGCCTTAGCGGGGCTGCTCAAAAAATCCGGCCAGCGAGTTGTTGGATCAGACGTAAAGATTTACTCTCCTGTAAAAGAGTTGTTAGAGAATTATGGCATTGAAGTGAGAACTCCCTATAAGAAAGATAACGTTCCTTCAGACGCTGATTTAATAATAGTCGGAAATGCAGTATCTAAAACAAACCCCGAAGTAGAGTTTGTTTTGGAGTCCGGTATACGTTATGCATCGTTCCCTGAAGCTTTAGGCGAGTTTTTTCTTAAAAACCGGAAATCTCTTGTTGTTGCAGGCACACATGGTAAAACGACAACATCGTCGCTTTTAGCTTGGATGTTAGAGGGGACGGGAAAAAAGCCGGGTTTTCTTATTGGAGGTTTGTTAAAAAACTTTGATTCTAACTGTGGTCACCCCGAAGGCGATTATTTTGTGGTTGAAGGGGACGAATACGATACGGCTTTTTTCGATAAAGGGCCAAAGTTCCTGCATTATCGTCCATACGCATCGATTTTGACCGGTATAGAATTTGACCATGCAGATATTTACGATAGTCTGGAGCAAATTCAAGGTAACTTTAGGAAGTTTGTATCTATTATTAACCCGGATGGCTTTTTACTCGTCGAAGATACGAAAAAGAACATGGACACCGTCTTGGATGCGGCATCTTGTCTAATTGAAACTTATGGGTTTTCCGAAGAGGCTGATTGGAGAATACAAGATTACAATCATTCAGAGGGAGTTGGGAATTTTTCCTTACATTATAAACAAGAATTAGTCGGAAAATTTTCGCTTCCCATGATCGGTCGTCACAACGTGCAAAATAGTTCCGCCGTTATTGCCATGGGTTTGAAGCTCGGTATTAACTCCAATGAAATAAATGAAGCATTGTCTAAATTTAAAGGAGTAAAACGGAGGCAGGAAATCGTTGGCGTTAAAAACGACGTTACTGTTATAGATGATTTTGCTCATCACCCTACTGCGATAGCGCTGACTATCGATGCCGTAAAAGAAGCTTATCCGGGACGTAGAGTTTGGGCGGTTTTTGAGCCGCGTTCCGCAACGTCGCGACGAAATTCTTTTCAAAATGAGTTGCCTGAAAGTTTGATGGCCGCCGATAAAATTATTCTTACTAAATTATATCTGCCGGATAAGATAAAACTGGAAAACCGATTTGATTTAGACGCTGCGGTAAGTTATTTGAAAAATAAAGGAAAAGATACCTACCTGATTCGTGAAGTAGGGGATATAATCAATCATATAGTTGACAATAGCAAACCTGGCGATATTATTTTGATCATGTCCTCCGGTAGTTTTGATAACATCCATCCAGATCTTCTGGATCGATTATAATCTTAAGATTATTTAAATGTATTTATCTCAAACATACGGATTGCTAAAACATGGCTTAATGCAAAGAGGGGTGTACATACCTTCTGAAGTTGCGTCGCGACATGAAATCGCCGATGGGATTGTAAGTTTAGATTCGGGTAAAGAAATTACTTTTGCATTCTGCGAAGATTTTTTTGTGAAAACTTTTTTAAGCCCAGAAACTCAAAATGGTCCAAAGATTCAAGTCCATGAAGGTCAGCTAATGCTTCGAGCTGAGAAGATAATGGCGGAAGTGGATGTTGTGCCTTTGCCGCGTTTTTTAAAAGATCACCTGAAAAATCGGAATCCCGTTTCTCATAACATCCAATTAGACGGCAATTGTTTGAATCTTTTTCTGAGATCTGTTCGAAAGCCCCCAGGTTTGAATATGGAAATGAAAGATATTCTTTCGGTCATTCAATCCGCTTTTGAAGAAGGAGTCGCCGATTTAATTCAATTGAATATGGATTACAACGAAAAACCCGATAGAGACTTTTCTAAGTTAGATCCAGTAATTAAAGAAATTCGAAAAAGCTTTAGAACGTTTATTTCTCTAAGGGGCTTTCCGCCGGATAATGTTCGAGGAATAGACGGGCTGTATGCTTCGGGAATAGATTTGATAAATTTCCCTTTGGAAGGTTTTGCGCGATCTGAAAAATTAGAAGCTTTGCAACCAAGAATTCGAGAGGCTTTGAAATATGCTGTTAGCGTTTTTCCACAAGGCGCGGTTTCAACCGAACTAGAACTGGGACCTACAGATCAACTAAAAGAAAAGATCGATCGACTCGGCGAACTTGGAATTGCTCCTCACGTTAAACTGCCTCAAAAATTGGAAAACCCTAAAGTAGAATTTAGTCGAATTGAGGAAATTTCCCGACACCTGACCCATTGTGCGCATCGGAATAAACTTACTTTAAAGTGGTTATATCCAACCGCGTCATTTGTGACTCCATTGGACGCTTCGTTTTTTATTGAAGACCCTAAGTCGGCCAAACTTGCTGTTCGCCCGTTGTATCAGTCGATGCTGGGGAGAAAAACTTCGGAAGGGTTTACCGCATTAAGAAGAAAGCTGCGAGTAAGAAATATAGACGACTCTTTTGAATCCGCAGGATTATAATCTTTTTCAATCTCCTCAAGACCAAAGCGTTCTATTTTTTGAAAAGAATAGCTATTTCAGCATGGCGCAAAGTTACTTCGTTTCTATTTTACGATAACTATTTTTCCCAATGCCATCGATGCTAATTTTTGGGGCTCGATAATAGGCATTTTCAGGATTAGAACCCCAATGACTACCGGCCTTTTTTGTTTTTTCCTTAAATAACACATGTGCAGGAAGGTTTTCGCGTTCTTTTAAAACCCTTAATTGTTCTTCGCAGTAATGAATGGAACTTTGAAAATTTAAATATTCGCGGGTTTGCTCCGCGTCTTTAAACGAAGCGATGTAGGGAAGAATAAAAAGACTTGTTCCCATATAATATAAACCTTTAAGAGGTTCTTCGTTATAAAATTGACCTCCACCTGGAAAAACAGCCAACGTTTTAGCCATACCAGGATCTTTTACCTGAAATTTTTCTTCACATCCTGCGGCCTCTAACTCTGCCATCTTGATTTTCATTTCAGGAGTTATTCTTTTAATTTGTAAATCCTCAGATAATCCTTCAAACAACAGTTGGCTTTTCGGTCCGCATGCGCCTAATAGAATCAAGGATAATAACGAAACAAACAAATTTCTATAACTCATGGTTTTTAACATAAGATTATCACGTCAAGTCTGACGACTCCTTAAACTATTGAAAAATATAGAACTAAGCTTATTTTCGATTATAGCAATAGATTTGGAGATTTCCAAGGCAATAATCTCTTAAAAATCAATAGGTTTTTCGGTTTTTGAGGTTTTTTTAGGGGGAATTACTCAATCAAACGAAATTATAGGAAAAGCAGCCGCTTGAACAACGAACCATATAGTGGGGGCAACTTCGGCATGGTTCTTTTGCTTTAGTTTCTTCAAACACATTATTTAAGAATCGCGCTCCCATTCGCGCCGTTGCGATGCTATTGATTTCCTTGAACTCGCTTATGTTGCCAAGTTTCATATTATGGAAGGGGAAGCAGTTAAAACAGTCGCCTTTGGCGTCGATGTCCATGGGACTACCGTCGGCGCAACCAAAATAAAGGTGATGCTGATTCCACTCTTCTAGAGGTGGAACTTGTTGCGAGCCATGAAAGAAAAATCTTTCCGCAAGAGGATATTCATCGGCTTGCAGTTCGTCAAGAAAACAAGGTGGAAAGGAGCAGTCGAACCTGAAACTTAACTGCGGAAATCGTTTCAAAATTTCTAACATTTTTCGACCCATTTGAGGAAATTGTCTAATGGGTAAATAAACGTTTAACTCTTCGCCAACGATGGGAAATGCAGGGCTAACTCTAATTTTATACATTTGATCTTTTGGCAAGCCTACTTTTTGGTAGATGGCGTCTATTTCTTCGCACTGGCGCATAAGATCTTGCTCTATGGAATACAAGTTCAGGCTAAAAGTTACGCTGTATCCGTTAATACGTAATAACGTCTCTGCTACTTCTTTGCAGCGCTCATGATTTTTTTCAGAAATATTTTCCATGGTTTGCCAGTTCAATAAAATTGCAAACCCTATTTTTTTGCTAATGGCGCCATTCCTTCCACTTGCCCCAATTAAAACATCTAAAGCTTTTTCCGGCATTAGCCCATTTGTAAAAACTCCTAAAGAGGAATAAGGCGGCATGTTTTCTAATGTTTGGGAAAACATATCTGCGAACTTAGGATGCAGAGTAGGTTCGCCCCCCATGAAATTTATATTGGCGTCGTTCTTTATTTTTGGAAGCAGATCGTTCATGAAATAATCGTAATCCATTGACTTGCCGGGTGTACGGACGGTGTCTTCCATATACTCGTCTGCAAAGCAATAGTTACATTTTAAATTGCAATAACTATTCAAAATAATATTCATGAAGCTTGCTCCCCATCTGTATTAAAGGGATTTAAAGTGATTTGGGCTCTAACGAATTTATGTCTAAGTTTATTAAGAAGTAGACGCGGTCTCCCTCTAGTAGTCCTATGTTTTTTACGCTAATTCTTATTTGTTGGATCGGAAAAATTCTGGCGATAGATTTGGGAATTTTTCTGAATTAAAAAATACTGATTTTCTTATGAATGATAGGTCTTTTGAAGATCCTTAGCAAGTAAGATTTGGAAGTTTTATGTAAGAGAGAAGCTAAACTGCAATTTTCTTATCCACAGACCAACGAAGAAGGGCGGGAAGTAAAGTGACCGAAGCTAAGAGGCAGTTTGCAACGCCAATAGTCAACAACAATCCTAGACTATGAATACCTTGATGGTCGGCTACAGTCAGGCTGCCAAAACCTATCATAGTTGTTAACGTAGTTAAAACGATAGCTTGACCGACGCTTTTGGTTAGTAAGGAAACGGTTTTATCGGTCTCTTCGCGAAACCGATGTACAAGATGAACTCCATCAACGACGCCAATGCCTAATATAAGAGGTAAGATTACTAAATTAGCTAAATTAAATTGAATTCCCACAATCGACATTATTCCTACCGTCCAGATAGAACCGGCAAGGGTGGGAATTAAAACCAAAATGGCGGTCCAAAATCGTCTCAGCGACAATAGGAGATAAATAAATATAGAAATTAAAGCGATTTGTCCTCCCTGGATATATCCATCTTTCATCTTTTGACCAGATTGGTAAAGATGCACTCCATTCCCAGTAATATTGGGATCAATGGAGCGAAGTTCTTTTAAGAATGATTCCATTTCCTTTTTCTTCCAGATATCAATTTTGGGATAAATAGCGAGTAAAAATCTACCGTCGTTACCTAAAAATCTTCGTTTAAAATTTTCTGGCAATTCGTCCAAAATAACCGGTCCGGAGTTTACGCTTCTTTGAAGGCTATTTATTTTATCGCGATAATCTAAAAATAATTTATCCGAGAAAGCGTCCAATTTTTTTTTCGAAAGGTTTTTATCTACTTCGTTTAAACTTTTTAAAATTTCTTGCGCCCACTTTTTGGATTGTGTTATTTGGTCGATTTCGTTTTTTGATAAAGGAGTTTCTGGCGTTTCTCGGGTGCGCAGTTTAAATAAGATTCTTTTTATAATTTTTTCTAGGTTTCTAATTGAAATTGGTTCGTCTTGCGACTCAATTTCTATTTCAGATGTAAAAGGTTCTAGTTCTTTTATCTTGATGATTTTTTGTTTCTGGTTTTTGGGAAATGATGAAACGACGCTTTCTACTTTTTCGACTGTCGAAAGCTTTTCAAACGCTTTGCTTCTTTGTTTTGCCTCTTGCAAGCTGGAGGCTAAAGAAACTGCGTACCAAGTGGATCGGTTGCCAGTATCCATCATTTTCAATTCGTAAGAAACTGCTTCGGTATTTTTTGCTTGCAGGTGGAGTATGTTGTAATCAAATTCAAGGTCTTTGAGAGGCCAAGCCGATATTGCTAACAAAACAAAACACGCAAAAATAATTTTTAGATAATGAGAATGAAAAGCGTTGATGAATCCTGATTGTGTTTGATATTTATCGGTCTTCTGAAAAGACTTTTTTCTCCATTTTTCTTCTAAAATAAGCGCCGAAGGTAAGGCGATTGTCATTGCAAGAAACGACAATAAAACGCCTCCAGCCGAAATAATACCAAGCTCGGCGATACCTTTAAAATCTCCAACAGTAAGGGAGCCAAATGCAATCGTTGTTGTAATGGCTCCTGATAAGTTAGCTTTTCCTGTTCCAATAATGGTTCTTCGCAACGCTAATTCAATATTTTTTTCATGAGCTCGCTCTTCGCGATATCGTTCTAATAGATGGATACCAAAATCAATGCCAAGCCCAATTAAAATAGTGGTAAACACAACGGATAATATATTAAGGCTCCCGACAGTTATTGAAGCGTAACCAAGGGTCCAACATAAGGCGAGTAATAAGCATAAAACGGCTATAAGAGGTTTGACTATGTTTTTAAAAGCGACAATAAATAATAGAGCCACCCCAGCTAAAGCAATTTGAGAAGCAATAGTAACGTCTTTTAAAGTTGCCGCCATTTCGTCTGCCGCAACAACTTCGGCACCGGTTAATCCAACTTCAATTCCTTTAAATTTTGGTGTTAATTCTGCAATGATTTCTCGAATTGCGTCGATAGAACGTTTTGCCCCAGTAAAATCGCCTTCCGTTTCATTTGGATTGATTAATAAAAATAGCATCGAGCCGTCGTCGGAAGTTATGTATCCTTCCTTTCTAAGCGTTTCATTTTCTTTCTTCGGTAGAAAATTCCAGGGAGAACTATAGCGTCCTCTACTTTTTAGATGAATCGCCACTTGTTCCAATACTTTTGTAAGAAAGTTTAGGTCGTTTTGATCGCTCTTTTTTGATTCTTCTTCATCTTCTACGAGTCCGGCAAGCATGTTATTTACCATGCCCGAACTTATTTGGCGGTTAATTATAGTTAATAAGTTATTCAGTCCAGGGTTTTCATTGAGTTCTTCTAGAAAATCTTGACGCTCCAACACATTAGAAATTAGATTGTCTAAATCAGATTCATCCAGATACAACAGTCCCTTATTTTTGAAATACGTAATATCGATTTTATAAAAAATGTTTGAGAATAAGGATGGACGTTCGTTTAGTCGAGAGGCAAAAGCTTCGACAAAGCTAGCCATGATCTCTGGGGTTGGGCCTTCAATGACGGCGATCATCCCGTCGTAATCTGCGAAGGTATTGCGATAATCTTTGTAAAGTTGATTATATTCGAGGTCTTGAGAAACTAAATCGTCTCGACCCGTTTTAAATTTAAGGAGGTTCTTAGTTATCCATAAAGAACCAAAGGCCAGGAGGATGGAAATAACTATTGATAGAATGGGACGGGAGCAGGACCAATCTGCAAACCGATTCAAAGTTCCATGGATTATTTGATCAAAAAAGGTAGACTTCTGAGGCAATACCTCGGGCGAGTCCATGGAAGGCTTTCAGTTGGGAATTTTTGAAAGGAAAACTAATTAAAACGTAAAACCAAGAAGGAAAACTAATTAAAACGTAAAACCAAGAGTGAATAGATTGGCGTTTAGACCAATATTGGGTCTTTCGGTACCGGCGTTAGAAACATGGAAGAATCTATAATTGACGGAAAATGAACCGCCTTGAGGACGAAAAAACTCCAACCCAACGCCGCCGTGTAAAAGAAATTGGAAGTTGCCTCCTATTTCTCGCTCTGCTAAGTCTTTTTCATCCCAATCTGTCAAAGAAAAACCTGCGCCTCCTAATAGAGTAGGAGCCCAGTTTCTATTTGGTTTCACAAATTTATACTGAAGCATAACAGGTGAAATACCCACTAACGACCCAAAGTCAGGATTGTGCAAAAAATCGGCGCCAAGCTCGGTAAACCAATACAGATTGCCTTGATACCAAGACCTTCCAATATTACCTGTTAGATCGTATTGAAAATTTGCCGCAATGTGAAAGAACTGAATATCTGTTCTATCCACTCCTGATGGAATGTTTACACCTGCTCCATAGCCAAACTCGGCTCCAAATTGATAATGGCCTTTATCAAATCTTGGGGCTGATCCAGCGTATGCATTTGTAGTTATTAAAACGAAACAAGAAATGATAAAAAGATTTAAAAAGTTTCTAAAAAATTTCATCGAGGACTTTCCTAATATTTTGTTAAATCAAATAATAAAACTTGGAGATTGTATCATAAATATTTCTTACTTTTCATCTCCTTTATCAATAAATAAATATTTAATAACTGAATTTTTGTCATGCGCGGTTTATCAGTAGTTTTGAAATTTTTTTAGTTAGGTTTTTATTAAAAACCTAGCTTTTATTGCATTGAGTTTTCATTCAATAGATGTTAAAAATGTAGGGTTAAAAGCCATAAAGAAAATTATCGTGGAGGTAGCGTCCTATGATGGGAATCGGTTTTCCCGAACTATTTGTTATTTTGTTAATTATTATGATTATTTTTGGCGCTGGCAAACTGCCTGAAATCGGGAGCGCATTTGGTAATAGCATCAAAAACTTTAAAAAGTCCATGAAAGAAGCGGACGAAATAAAATCGGAAGCGGAAGTTGAACAGGCTGTCATTGAAGCTACTTCGGATGGAGCCGATGGGGAAGCTTCAAAGGAAATCGAAACGGCTGCAACGCCGCCAGCTTCTGAGCAAGAAGCTCAGGAAAAATAACGAGATTTGTAAGTTTTACTTTTTTGTTTTTCCAATTCTAGCCTATTGGTATAGACCAATCAATAATGTATGACAACTGATCAAAAAGCGGAAGAAGAAATTCTTGCTAGAAAGTTAATTGAAGGCGATATCGAAGCCTTTGATCGCTTTGTCGAAATTTACCAGAAAAAGATTTATGCGCTTGCGTATAACCTAACCCATAACCAAATGGATGCCCAGGATGTTACTCAAGAGGTATTCCTGACTATATTTCGTAAAGCTCATACTTTTCAGGGAAAATCGGCGTTTTCGAGCTGGGTTTATAGAGTTGCTCTTAACGCGGTCTATATGAAGCTAAGAAGCAAAAAGAAGGATCAGTCCATTTCAGTAGAAGATGCTTTTCCTAGCTTTAATGGAGCCGGTTATCACCAAGAAGTAATTAGAGATTGGTCTGAAAGCGCCGAATCCTTAATGTTTTCTAATGAAACAAAAAGCGTTATTCAAAGCGCTGTAGATCAATTGCCGGAAAAAGAAAAAATTGCTTTTATCTTGAGGGATGTTGAAGGACTTTCCACTGAGGAAGCCGCAGAAGCTCTGGAACTAACTATTTCTGCCGTTAAATCCCGTTTGCACCGCGCTCGATTAATTTTAAGAAAAAAACTTTCGGGTTATTTTGAGGGAAAGCAAATTCCAGGGGTGGCGAAGTGATTTGTTGTAAGGAATGTCTTGAGTTATTGCACGATTATATTGATGGGGCTCTTAGTAAAGAGGTCGAAAAATCTCTTGAAGAGCACTTTCAAGATTGTCCCCCTTGTATCTCTTTTTTAAACACTTATAAGGCTGCGTCTAACGCTTGTCGGAAGACTCTTACCCAAACTGAAGTGCCCGAAGAGGTTGCGGCAAGTTTGAAGTCTTTTATCGAAAAAAATATTAAAAATAGTTCGTGATCTTATAAATCTATACATATAAACTCCTACCATTGACAAACCCTCTAAGTTTAACTATATTAAAATAAAGTGGTTTAGCCTTAATAGGCTTATTTTGGTTCCCATTTCTGCCGTGTGCCGTTTTTAGGGGTTAGGTAGTTCTGTTTTTCTATTCTGGTTACAACGGTTTTTTTTAGATTGCTAACGTCGAGGTACTTTTTATGGTCGAAATGAAAGTCGAAGGTTTGACTTTAGACCCTCTCACAAATATGCCTATAATCATTTTGAAAGATTTAACGGGCGCCAAAGCTTTACCCATTTGGGTTGGGATATTCGAAGCGAACGCGATTGCTTTGGAAATTGAAAGTATTTCGACTCCTAGACCAATGACGCATGATTTACTTAAAAACTTGATCCACACGTTTAAAGCTGAAATCAAACATATTTTAGTAAATGAACTAAAAGACAATACTTTTTACGCTGTAATCTCCCTTGCTATTAATGGAGATACTCTAAATATAGACTCTCGTCCAAGCGACGCGATAGCGCTTGCCTTAAGAGTTAAAGCCCCTATTTATGTCGACGAGACCGTCATTGAAGCGGCTAAAAATATTGAATTGCCCGAACATGATAAAGACAAAACCGAAGAAAAAGAAGATTTGTCTAAATGGATCGATAATATCAAACCTCAAGATTTCGGCAATTTGTAAGATTTTTTAAGCCAACCCACCGCAAATAGCTTCATTCTTTTCCTTGCCGCCTTCCGGCGTAAACTTTATAATCATCCTACACCTATAGTTTACTTTATTCATTTTCCAAAGAGATCAAACCTTGGCGTCGATCAAGACCATCGGAATTTTTTGTAAGCATAAGCCTCCGGTCAAAAAAAAAGTTTTAGAAGATATCGTACTTTGGCTGGAAGACCAAAATTTAGATATCGTTCTGGAAGAAGAAGCTGCTCTAATAATGGGAAGGGACATTGGTTATGATCCCATTAAAATTCCTTCTATTGCAGATCTAATTGTTGTTTTAGGAGGAGATGGAACGTTATTAGGAGTAGCGCGCCTTTCAGTAGGACATGACGTTCTGATACTTCCAGTTAATTTAGGTACCTTAGGGTTTTTAGCGGAAATTTCATTTCCAGACTTTCGAAAAGAGTTTGAAAAAATGAAAAGCGGTAATTATGAGGTTGAAAACCGTATGCTATTGAACGCGACTCTGTTCAGGAATGAAAACAAAATAGGCGAATTTCATGCAATGAACGAAGTGTCTTTAATAAAAGGCATTGATTCTGGAATAATCGATTTGGAAGTAAATATAGATGACAAATACATGACATCCTACCGTGCCGATGGGCTAATTGTTGCAACCCCTACGGGTTCGACAGCATACTCGCTTTCTTCAGGAGGTCCCATTTTACATCCGTCAATGAATGCCATAGTGCTTTCGCCCATTTGTCCCTTTGCGCTCACAAATCGACCTATTGTCGTTCCGGATGGATCGGAGCTAGAAGTGAAACTTACCTATGACGGTCCATCAATACGTTGTGTATTAGATGGACAAGAACGAGAACCGATGGAATACGCCGATACTCTAAAAATAAAAAAGGCCGACGCGCCGGTAAAAATCGTCCAACTTTCGGGAAAAAACTTCTACCAAGTTCTGCGCGAAAAACTTCATTGGGGAGCAAAACCTGAAAATGGAATGCGATTCGAAAGTTCTAAAGAGTAAAGCCATCCAAAGACTGAAAATAACTTTAGTCTTATGTGTATTTTTTATTTCATTAACTAAATTAACTCTCGTCCACTCTCAAACGCTTCCTCAAATATTCCGCGATATGATTTTGCTTAATTCCGCTTGCTTTGTCATGGGTAGCGAAGAATATATTGCGGAAGAGCCTGCGCATAAAGTTTGTTTAAACTCTTTCTATTTAGATCGTTTTGAAACGACTCAAGAACAATTTGAAAAAATTATGGGTTTTAATCCGTCTTATTTTCGAGGAAAGAATCTTCCTGTCGAAAGTGTAACTTGGCCCGAAGCTGAAAGTTATTGTAGGAAACTTAAATTAAGGCTACCTACCGAAGCGGAATGGGAGTATGCAGCCAGGGCTGAATCGGAATCAAGTTATTCCTGGGGGTGGGATATGGATACGACTCGTGGTTGGAGCGGCGATAATTCAAAAGGAACGACTCATCCCGTTGGCGATAAAAAATCAAATAAATTAGGTTTTCATGATTTAAACGGCAATGTATGGGAATGGGTGGCAGATTGGTATCGCCCTGAGTATTTCGAAACGATT
Organism: Nitrospinales bacterium; assembly: GCA_038154245.1. GTDB lineage: Bacteria > Nitrospinota > Nitrospinia > Nitrospinales > JAJDAT01 > JAJDAT01. The sequence continues at coordinate 24,672 of JAYOZP010000054.1, forward strand.
GCCGAAAAAGAACCCGTTGAAAATCCGTCAGGTCCTTTAACGGGACAATTTATTGTTGTGCGAGGCGGTTCTTTTGCGGATGACCCTTTTTTCTTAAGATCCGCATCAAGATATTGGTACCAGCCAGATATTAAAAATCGAGATATCGGTTTTCGGTGCGCTGGGAATCCAGAAGAAGTCATTGTGAAAACAGGATCAGAAAAATGAGAACTGCAATATCATATTTTTTGATGATGGTTTTATTAAATTTTATTTTGATTCCGTCAAATGCTTTTGCCGAAACTGTGGAAATTTTAATAGTAAAATCCTCTTTTGTGCCGCCGGTTGTGAAAATAAAAAAGGGAGATACTGTTCGCTGGATTAATACCGAAGAGTTATTGCACACGATAACTAGCGGAAAAGCTCCAAAACATGATAAAAAATTTAATGAAAATTATCTGTATCGAAATTTTGAAATCACATTAAAGCAGCCGGGTTTCTACGATTATTTTTGCGTGTTGCACAATGCGACTATGCGCGGGGTTATTATTGTCGAAGAAAATAATAAAACGGAATTATTGAATTAAGTTTTGGTTTCACTGTTTTTAGAAGAGATGTCGGCAAGGCTAAATTTGTTGAGGAGAGGACTAGCTTAATTTTTTTACGGTTCCGTCTGGGTATATACCGAAAATAGATAGCGGCTGGAGGAGTTGCGCCACTTCATAGACATTTCTATATCCATCTATGTGGTTATTGGCCATTGGAATAATAACAGTTTCGTATTTCATTCTTCTTAGTTTTGAAATGAGATCGTTTGAAATAGTTTCTTTTGAAAAAAATCCCGACTCGTATGCATATTTTTTGCCGATTGTTGGATGATCTTGAAAGTCGAGCATTGCGTTAGCTTGGCCAAGAAGGTCTGATTTGATACTTCTAAGCCGAAAAAGGCTATCCAATACTAAATGAATCATCCAAGGGCGAGCGCATCTCAATATTAGAGTTTTTGATTTTTTAGAAAAAACTGAAAAAGCCTGGTTGGCTTGAGATTCAAAAGCCAACGCGCGATTTTTTTCTTGGCCTCTATCAAAAGCCGCAAATGTTTCGTCGAATTTTTTTTGAATTTGTTCGGCGGAATAATTTGGATATGCAACCACAATATTGCGATTGCCATCATAGTCGTTTGCGTTCAAGCCAGTTTTTAGTAGTGAGTTCTCAACCGCGTAGCGATAAAAATCAGTTCCAGGTTGCGGTGTGTTTATAGAAACTTGGATTTCGTCAAGCCAACCTTTGTAGGCCAATTCGTTTACTAAATCGACTGTTTTCCCGTCTTCTATTTCATTAGAGCCTAGTCCGCCGACGCTGATAGTGCCGTAAAAAAGCATGCCTAAATCTTTTCCATATTCTAGGATTGCTTTTAGCTTTTTAAGATCATGTTTTTTTCCTAGCGTCATTTTTTCAGCGACTAGATCGCTACCGGTTTCGATGCCGAATCGAATTTTGTAATAACCGGCTTCTTTCATTTCTTTTAACGCTTTCTTATCCAGAGAAACGTATTCGCACATGGCTTCATATTTTAAATTATCAAGTCCCTCGGCTTTGATCGCCTGAGCGAGTCCGGTGTTAAAATCGCTACGAATGTTGTGAACCTCTTCGTCAAAGAAAATACCTTCCATTTCGGGATATTTGCCAGATAAATACTTGATTTCATCCACAACGCTTTTTATTTGCCTAGGACGCCAATTTAATTCGTCGTAATAAAGAGTAGCGGCTGCGCAAAAATTGCACCGGCGCGGGCAGCCTCGCGAGGCGTACATTTGAATTTGTCGATAGCGGCAATTTGGCTCATGATAATCGAGTCTGCTTACGTCGTCGTCTTCTGGGAAAGGAAGTGAATTTATATCTAGCAACTCGCCGCGTTCGTTTGGATAAACTCCCGGAATTGTTTTAGGGTCTTTTCCTTGAACTAGATCCAAAGCGGCATATTCGTATTCGCCGATACAAACAAAATCGGCGGTTTCTAAAACGGTATCAGGAGAGGCCATTGGGTGTTGCCCAACCATTATTGAGCGAGTTCCAAATTCTTTTTTTGCGGCTTTGGCTAACTTGAGGTCTTCGGTAATTGTGCGGGTAGAACTTTCCATTATTAGCCAATCGGGACTTTCTTCGGCTAATTTATTAAAGTATGTTTCAAAGTCCCAGGCATTTAATACTCCGTCTAGCATTTTGACGTCGTGCGACGTTTCTCTTTTCAGTAAAGAAGATGTATAGGCTAGTTGCCAGGGATAGTATCCGCAATTAGTAAAATTTTTAACGCCCAAAGACCACCGAGACGGCACATGGACCATGTGAAAGCCTTTTGAATCCATGCCTACAGAATTTGCGACGACAACTTTCATTGTTGGTTGCTTAATTTAACCGGTTGCAGATTGGGAATTTTTTCAGCTCGACGCCCACCAATTTTTCTGACAACCCATTCGCCAATTATCCCAATAGTAATGGCAAGAAATAAGATCAAAGTTAGGGCGCTATTGAGAACGATCCAAAATGAAGAAAGTTTTTCTCGTAACAATTTTTGAAAAACGTCTTTACCGGAAAACTCCTGAAACTTTTCTTTAGAATTAAAACTACGTAAAACTTTTGACTTTGTAGCCCAAATCAATAAATCTATGTTTGAATAACCAAGTCCTTGGTCTACGTTATAAAGTGAAATTGCAAAATCAAAATTTTGATTTTGCAATTTACGCAACGTTTTGGTTCCACAAGAAAACAGGCTCATTCGACCATTGCCAGGAATTCCAATCACGTCGTCGATTAAAGGGTCTTGAGAAAGAGATTCCTTCATTGTATCGGGAGCTAATATCGTGATTTTGGAATCAGGGAATTCTTCTTTAAGAGCGTTAATACAAGAGTTAAAAACTCTAGCCGCAGAACGAATGATTAAGATATTAGTTTTATTCATAAACGTAGGTTCAGTTCATGCCAACTTTGCCATTAGACAGGTCAAAAATCTTATTCTCCATATTTACGCCGATTAGTTTTGGTAAGTTCATTTGTAAACCAATGGCGCGAACCTCTCCATAACCGTTGCCTGTCATATTATTATAGGGAATTACTCCCAAATCGAAGCCTCGATCTTTCATTTGATTCATTAGACTGGCTGGAAAATTACGGGCTTTAAAATGTCCAGGCCCATAAAAGAAGGCTTCGTCTACTTGTGGGTTCCTCATAAGATCTTCTTTCACTTCGTCTTGACCTAGTACGGATATTCTGCTTTTTGGAAACTTTTCCTTAAGCGTCCGGATAATTCCTTCAACCTGCCACATACGAGAGCCACGAAAGACGAGGATCTCTTTGGGAGATTTGACGTCGAGAGCTTCAAGAGGTCCCTTAGAGGACATTAAATACCGGTTCCTAAAAGCTTTGTCATAAAGCTTTTGAGCTTCGGCATGGTTAGCCTCTACTAGTCTTGCAGGATAATCAGGTCGATCAACAACGCAAAAATTGCCTCCGTCGAATCGTTTCCAATCTAGGTCTTGTAAGTGACCTTTTTGTTTTGATCGAATAAAAAATGGAGTGCCAGGCTGTGGAGTGCTTATCGATAACTGAAACCGCCATAAAAGGTTATCGTCAACCAATTCATCGATTAAAGCGATCGTTTCTTTATCTCCAGAGTCGGTTGAGTCTTCACCGCCAAATGTAAATGTACCGTAAAATTTGATTCCTATATTGGTTCCGAATTTTAGCAATCGTTTAAGTTTTTCAGGATTAAACTTATTGCCAAGGTCCATACCTCCAGCGGCCTGCGCTTCTGCGGTTTCGATTCCCAAGCGAACCATGTAGTAACCTGCGCTTCTCATATTTTCTAAAACTTCTTCATCCATTGGCCATAAACCGCACATGACGTCATACTTTAGGTCGTCGTGCCCCGCTTCACGGATTGCTTTGGTCAAATCCAACATATATTTTTTACTGCCGTTATGGACTTCTTCGTCAAAAAAGATGCCCTCCATTTGAGGATATTTTTCGCGAAGCACGTCCAATTCGTGAATAACGTTAGACGGGTTTCGGGGTCTCCAATTAGGCTTCTCATAAGAAATATTACCGCAAACACAGAAGCTACAGGACAATGGGCAACCTCTAGAAGCGTAAGCTTGAATTTCTAAATATTCGCTAGAAGGCTCGCCAGGAATTCCATAATCTAAACGAGAAACGTCGTCGTCTTCAGGAAGCGGTAAATCGTTAACGTCCAACAAATGATTAAAACCATTTGGAAACAAACCTGGAATATCATTTGGATCTTTACCCTGAATGATATCCCGAACTGTAAGTTCATACTCGCGGCTAATTACGTAATCGGCATATTCCTTAACTTCTTCCGGGTAAGTTGTGGCGTGCGGGCCGCAAAAAATTAATTTTGTTCCGAAACGTTTCTTTATTTCTATCGCAAACTTACTATCTGCATCGATAGTTCTTGTTGCGGAATCCATAATGAGAAAATCAGGACCAAACTCGGAAACCTTATCAACAAAAGCCTTATGATCTAATTTTTCTAAGCAACCGTCAAAAAACTTAACTTCGCTATCAGTATCTCTTTTTAAAATGCTTGAACAATAAGCAAGCTGCCAAGGGTAATAAGTAAAGATGTTTAGGTCTTTAGTGCTATTGGTCCATCGGCTAGGTGAATGGATCATTGCATAACCGTTTTCGTCAATACCCACCGAATTACAAACGGCGACTTTCATATATTAGCCTCATGAATAGAATGGAAAAGGGCTTCAGGATGTTTTTTAGTTCTTTTTTGTATTTCGCTTGCCCTTAATGAAGATAAATAAAACTAATAGAATTTTAGTATAGTTTGGATCCCACTTTGATTTTTCTACCACAATGGTAGTAGAATTTAACCAAAAATTCTAATTTTCCTAACGGTTGAAAGCAATGAAAACTTTAAATGTGAAGGTTTTTGTGGCTAAAAAACCCGTAAGTTTTTATAAAAAAAGGGTTAATGAGGTTTTTTGTTTTGAATTACCAAAGTTTCAAAGTAAATTAATTAGAAAAGATACATATAATAAACTTTTTGGATAAATTTTAAGTAAGGAAACGGCATTGGAAGAAGAAGTTAAACAAGATAAAGAGGATATTCCGAAAAAAGCAGGTTTTTTTGCTCGGCTAAAGTCTGGTTTGAGTAAAACTCGCGGTCAATTAAGCGCTGGCATAGATAATGTAATTAATGGAAAAGCGCAAGTAGGCCCGGAGTTATTAGAGGAATTAGAAGAAGTTTTATTAACTTCGGATGTTGGCGTGACAGCTACTATGGCAATTTTAGACGAATTAAGAGCCGAAGTCGCCTCGCAAAGAATTAGGACAAAAGAAGAGGTCATGGCTCGTCTTAAAAGCTTATTATCCGATACGCTCGAAAAAAATAACCGAGATTGGGTGGATTCTGGAGAAAATCCTTTAGTTATTTTAATGGTAGGAATCAACGGTTCTGGAAAAACAACAACTATTGGAAAGTTAGCTAAAAAATGGAAAGAAGAAGGAAAAAAAGTTTTATTGGCTGCAGGAGATACGTTTCGCGCAGCTGCTGTGGAACAGCTTACTATCTGGGCAGAGAGAGCCAATGTCTCAATTGTTAGTCAGAAAACGGGAACCGACCCCTCTGCGGTAGCTTTTGATGCCGTGAAAGCCGCCGTTTCAAGAAAAATGGACATTGTTTTAATCGATACAGCTGGGAGACTACAAACGAATCATAATTTAATGGAAGAGCTAAAGAAAATAAAACGGGTAATAGGTAAGGCGCTTCCTACTGCTCCCCATGAAACTATCTTAGTATTGGATTCAGGTTTGGGACAAAACGCAAATTCTCAATGTAAACTTTTCGACGATGCATTATCAGTGACAGGGTTGATAATGACTAAGCTTGATGGTACGGGAAAAGGGGGCGTTTTGTTTAATCTTGCTAAAGACACAAAAAAACCAGTTCGATTTATAGGGGTTGGGGAAAAACCCGAAGACCTACAAGAATTTGATTCTAAATCCTTTGTGAATGCTTTATTTGAATCTTGAAAAAAAATCTTAATTCGTTTTGCTCCTTAATTGTTCAATTTGCGTTTTAAAAATGAATTCGTGAACTTTGTCCTGCTCTTTTTCCGATAGCAGATGAGAGAAGCAAAATCGATATATTTTGTCTGAATCCGTTCTTGTCCAGGCTATCAAAGATGCCTTGGTTTGGATTCTTTCAGATTTTTCTATATGAAGCGGGAAGGAAATAGACGCAATCTCGCCTTCGTCTATCCATATGGATTGATCGCAACAAAAGGAAATCCCTCCAGCGCTTAAATTTTTAATGACCCCACGGATGGTTTCTCCGCTCCTTAATTGTACTTCTAACCGGAGAGGATTTTCAGGTTGTAAATCAAGTCTAAAAGCCTGTCGCCTATCCAAAGAACCGGCAATTAATTTTTTGTCAAAACCAAAGAGCTGTTTTAACCAGTGACCCAATGGACGATCTTTTATATTAAGATAAGGAGCCGTACGCGCTTTCATACTATTTTTCCTTCTATAAGTTGCATGAATAAATCGTTGTTTACTGTTAATTACGCAACGGCTATCTGTAAAAAATTCATTAGGTTTTTTTCATAAAAAACTTCAAAGCTAAGCGATCAGTTTAAAACGTCTTAAAGATCAACGAATTGAAATTTA
>JAYOZP010000055.1:0-30170 GCA_038154245.1 Nitrospinales bacterium
GAGTTGAAACCGAACACATTCAATACCAATTAACTTTTACCGGACAGTAGTGATTAAGGATAAATCCTTAAGTTGAATCCTTTCAACCAGCAAATAGCTATACATGTTTATTTTAGTTTTTATAGAATAATGATCGTTTTCTTTTTTTATAATAATTTTTAATTTTAATGGAGTTTGCATCCAACGATTAAATAAAATGTATTCTTTATCTAAAAGCAAAAGGTTTGACTTTTGGTCAAATAGTTTTTTATGCGAAGCGCTTTTAATTCCTACAATTTTATTATCACTAAGTAATTTAGCTTTTTTTAATAAATCGCGAGTTGGTTTATCCACTACGAAAGGGTTATGCGCATTTGTATAGCAATTTTGATCAGATGATTTTGGAGAATATACATAAACATTTAACGCTTTAGCAAACCCTTTATGGGCCATAGAAATTCTATTTTTCTCAAGCGTTTTAATGTCGATTGAATTGTCGTTAATAAGGTGTTTCAACCGCGGGTTTTTTTTATTGATAAAGTCGCCTTTATTTCCTAATACGAAAGGTGAATGGAATAAGTAGAAACAAGTTTTCTTGATTTTACTATTTTTGTTTGTTCTTGTTGGTTTGTTTACTCCGTTAACAAAGTTTTATTGTCTTTTTGAATAAATTGAAAAACTTCCATAGTCGATAAAAACTCTCTTATACATTTCTTCTTTTGAGATATTTAATTGCTTCATTATTTCTTCTAAGAATATATTTAAATTTTTATAATTCGCTCTTAGTTCTTTTTTTAATATATTGTTTTTGTATTCCCTGAATTCGTAGAAAGTATTTTGTGAAAAAAATGAAATAATGCCAATCACACAAATTAACCAAAAGAGTTTTAGAGAGGAAAATTTAATGTCGCGAAAAATTGAATTGATAAACAAGCTAAGCAAAATAAACAGAGGAAAGAAGAATATGAAGTTGTACCATAGGTGAGCGACAAATGGTTTTGAGATTCCGTAAATTAACGCTGGTATATAAAATGTGAAAAAAATTATGAACTCTTTTTTGTGGCGTTTAATGCCATTTGAACTAAATTTGACGACCCAAAATATTAATGTTGCATAAAATAGAAAATAGGATATGACAACTGCATAATCAGTGAGTAATAATCTTGGTTCGATACCATTAGAATAGGTAAGTCTTAAAATAGTTTCTTTTACAAAGATTAAACTGGTAATTTCTTCTAGTGAGAATACTTTTTTAAAGTTTATCGGTTTAAAGGAGCTTGGCGTCAAAGGGGTTGGGATGAAAGTTTGAAATTTATAAAGAAGATAGGGACTGAAAACAAAAAACAAAGCGACAATTGTTATAAGAATATATTTTATCGGAATTTTGGGTTTGAATACTATTAGAAGAAAGATTGGGGCAACATAAAATGTCGCTATCGAATAATGGAGTTGGGTGCCTAGCGCTACCGTTAAAAAAATAATTGGGAAAGCAATCGGCTTTTTATTTATAAAAAATTCTAATAAAGCCCATATATAAATTGAAATAAATGGAAATAGAAAAGAGGGGTTTATCGGAAATCCCGTTACGTTGATATGAGGCAAGTAGATGGAGGTGAAAATTAAGAAAAATGACGCGACGTAATATCCAAAATGCCTTTTGATAACAAAAAAAATAAATCCCAAGGCGAATAAATTCAAAATGAAATTGAAATACGCTATTGATTCAAATGACTTTTGGATAAATAAGGGAATTGTAAAAAGAAAATATAAAAATGGACCTGGGAGTCTTCCTCCATCGTTTAGTTCTGGACCGGCTAATGGTATGTAAAGCCCCTCAAAAAGATTGAAAGCCCTATCAAAATCTCTTGCAACCCATTCGTTAAAAAGAAACGAATCCAAAATTTGTAATCGCATATAAAGACCAAATAAACAATAGCAGCTTAGGATAACGGTAACGCTAAACTTGACTTTATTATTCGATATAAGACTGGATAATTCGTTTAAATTTCGCATTTATAAAAAGGTTTTGAAAATTGACCCAGGAGTGGAAAAATTTATCTTTTTCAAACGGTAGGGATATCTTAGTTGAAGAATTAGAGGGCAATAGCCCAGGTTTTCTATATAAAAATTAGAGGTGAATGAGGTTGTTTCTTTAGGGGTAAATCCTTTCCTTACGGCTGGCGACCAAAGATTTCTCATAGATTAGATTTGTTTGGCGGATTAATGATTTGTTATTTTGCTTTAAAAAATCTTTTTGGTAGGCAAGCATTTTATCCGCTCGTAATCGCCAATTGTTAATTTGAGGAAGAAGGGTTTGGGGAAATCTAATATAGAAATCCAATATGGCGAAAGCTGTTGAACTTCAAATTTTATCGCCCCAAGTTTAAGCATTTACTTTACTTCTGTCAATAAGATAACATCCGGTTTTGTTTGACTAATTTTACTCAAAAAGTTTATTTTTAGTGAGAATCTGAAGTTGTCGTATTGAAAAAAAATCATCAGCGATTATTTGGTAATGAACCCTTTAATGAGATAAGGAAAATCTTTTACTCTACAAAGTTTATGACTTTGACGTTATAATTCCGAATAAGAGTTTTTCTTATTGAGACCAATTTTACTTTTAGATTATAATTTTTTAAATTTTTATCGATTTTATTCCTTACTTTTGGTTATCGCAGGGATATGATTAAGGAGAATTAAAGTGTCTGGATTAAAAAGCGCATGGGAAATAAGCCTAGAAAAATCAGATAAATTAAATCCCGAATTAAAGAATAGAAAGAAACTCACAAAAGAACAAAAAGACGAGATCGCCGAAATACGGAAAGAAACAAAAGCGGCGATTGCGGATAAAGAGGTTTCTTTAGATTACAAAATTAAAAAACTTGTAGACCGCGTTCCTCCAGAAAGGTTGGAAGGCGAAAAAGAAATATTGAAAAAAGAGTTTAACGACATCAAAGAAAAATTAGAACAAGAGATGGAAGAGAAAATTGAGGCAATCTACCAGCAGAACCAGTAATCTTTGGTAGTTTCTCCCCCTTATCCTTTCTTTTTAAAATAGCGAAACGCCTTCGCTAAAAACCAAACGACTTTCCCATCTTAATTTTGTATTTGTGTAGATTGGAGTTTGAATGAAAAATACTGTTAGGGAGCTTATTTCTGACGCGTTAAATCGAGCCAAAGAAAATGGAGATTTAACGCTTGAGACCGCTCCAAATATTGTGATTGAAGAGCCAAAGGATAAAAAGTTTGGCGACTATTCCACTAATGTTGCCATGCTAATGGCTAAGTCGGAGCGGAAGAATCCCAGAGCTATCGCCGAATCCATTTGCGGTTATTTTGAGGAGGAAGCGCAGGTTGAATCTGCGAATTGCGCCGGTCCTGGGTTCATCAACCTAAAAATGTCGAATTCTTTTTTCGCGGAACGATTAAAGCAAGCGAGAGAAAAAGGGGAAGATTTTGGCCGTTTGGAATTAGGAGAAGGTCGCAAAATAAACCTTGAGTACGTAAGCGCCAATCCAACAGGACCGCTTCATGTGGGACATGGTAGGGGAGCCGCCGTTGGCGATACTTTAGGAAATATACTCCAATTTGCAGGGTTTGATGTTTGTAAGGAATATTACATCAACGATGTTGGAAACCAGATAAATATTCTTGGTAACTCAACCTGGTTAAGATACTTAGAAATTTGCGGCCAAACTATCGAGTTTCCCGAAGATCATTATAAGGGAGACTATATAAAAGATATTGCTCAAGAAGTTTTTGACGAGCATGGCGACGGTTTTTTATCCAAGCCTGAAGACGAGGCCAAAGCTTTTTTCAAAAAATACGCTAACGATGGGGTTTTAAACGGAATTAAAGACGATCTAAAGCGGTTTCGAGTGGGACACGATGTCTGGTTTAGCGAAAAATCGTTACATGACAATGGAAAAGTTGAAGCCAGTCTAAAATGGCTTCGCGAAAAGGGACATATCTACGATAAAGACGGCGCGGTGTGGTTAAAATCTTCCGCTTTTGAAGACGAAAAAGACAGAGTAATTATAAAGCAAGACGGCAGTCAAACTTATTTTTGTTCCGATATTGCTTATCACAAGGACAAAATTGACCGTGGGTTTTATCAGATAATAGATATCTGGGGAGCCGATCATCACGGTTATGTTCCTCGTATGCAAGCCGTTCTTGAAGCGATGGAATTTGACAAGGAAGTATTTAAAGTCGCTTTGGTTCAGTTTGTTACTTTGAAAAGAGGCGGGGAAAAAGCGCAAATGTCGACGCGATCTGGAGAGTTTGTTACTTTGGACGAAGTAGTAAACGAAGTTGGCGTGGACGCAACGCGGTTTTTCTTCTTGATGCGAAGTTCCGATAGCCATTTAGATTTTGACTTAGAATTAGCAAAACAAAAGTCCAACGATAACCCTGTTTTTTATGTTCAATACGCACACGCCAGAATTTGTAGCGTTTTCCAAACTGCTGTTGAAAGCGAAGTAAAAGTATCCGCTTTAGGCGAAGCCGATCTAAATGTGTTCGGAAGCGATGAGGTTGATTTGGCGAAAAAAGTCTTGTCTTTCCCAGAGGTGGTGGGGAAAGCCGCTGAATCTCTAGAGGGACATCGTATAACTTATTATTTGCAGGAATTGTCGGCTATTTTTCATAGTTACTATAAAAAGAATCGCGTTGTTACAGACGACGCAGCGTTGACTTTAGCTAGGTTGGCGTTACTTGATTGCGTTAGAAATGTTTTAAAGAAGGGGCTGGAACTTATGGGCGTATCGGCTCCAGAAAAAATGTGACGATAGGGAACCTCTAAAAACTGTTTTTGGCTACGAGTGAGTCTTATGAAATAAGGGCTTGCTAGCGCCGCAAGTAGAAATATTGAATTATTAGAGATACCCGATAAATATTCAATTTATTTAAGGACTCTTATTGAGTGGTTTTTCATGTCAGGTATTTATCGGTTATATTAGGTCTGGTTTTGTCGGTTTTCATGGCTCGTTTGGCAGGTTTTGACCTTTCAATTTTAGATAAATTATTGCCTTCGACCAACGGACATTTAGAAGAAGCTCCTCTAAAAAAAGTAAAAATTGCTCCTAAAAAAACTCATAAAAATAAGAACGAAAACGACGAAGCTCCTTATACCTTTTTTAAAGTTCTAACAGGCGATAAAAACGACGAGTTCGTAGATATGAACGAGGTTGTTTCGCCACCCTCGCAAAAAACAAAGACCCGGCCAGTAAAAGAAACCAGCCTACCGAAAGAAATCGCCAAACCCGTAAAAGGCGAGAAAATTAATATTGCGGTTAAGAATGTTGAAAAGCCAGTTGCGAAACCTTCGCCTCCTAAAAATTCAATTCCCAAAACATCAACTCCAAAAGCGTCTACAGAAAGTCAGACTCCCAAAAAATCAGGAAAGTATGTAGTTCAGGCAGGTTCGTTTAGAAAAATAGAATCGGCGAATAGATTGGTCGCGAAATTAAAGAGTAAAGGATACTCGGCATATTGGAAGGAGAAAGACGTTGAAGGTAAGAAATGGTTCCGGGTTTATTTAGGTTCCTTTGCGGACCATGATGCCGCGCTGGCTATGGTCCAAAAAGCTCGTGCAGAAGAAAAACTCGACCCTATGATCGCTTTTCTAAAAGATTAATAAATCGGAAATAAGTAATAAAATTTGTGGTTAATTAATGATACGGGACATTGTCAAAACACGGCTGTTCGATACATAAATGATAGGACTGCTAACGACCTAAGGCGGACGTTGTGTTGGCCTTCCTGAAAGTTTTTCCCTTTCTGAAACACCTGTAAAGGTGGCGCATATTATTGCCACTTTACTCTCAATAAAATACAAGCTTTTATTTGCATTAATATTATTGTAGAAATATTTCGAATTTCAAAATTCTAATTACCTATGGAGAATTGATAATGAAGAAATTGCTGCTGTTTTTAACCCTGTTAAGTTTTTTAATGGTTTCAACAGGCGCCTGGGCACAGGATGAAAAAGCCAAGGTCTCCGCTGGGGATAACACCCCAGATTTTTTAATGAACAAATTTCAGGCTGGTACTGACATCGAACTTACTGAATCTGGAACTAACAATCGAATTATTATAATAGGAAGAAAACCCGTTCTCACCACTGAAGGGGATATACTCACCCACGATGGGAACAAGGCAGTACGCTTTGGAGTTGGGGCTGACGGAGAAGTATTAACCGCCGACTCCGCTTCCCCAAACGGAATTAAATGGGACACAGTTCCAGCAGGACCTCAAGGGATTCAGGGGGTACCAGGAGCAGATGGCGCTGATGGCGCAACTGGGCCACAAGGTCCTCAGGGGGATACAGGACTCCAGGGCCCACAAGGTATTGCAGGTGAAAGTGGTAAAGACGATGCCGATGGTGTGGAGATTACTTTCACACGTGAGTTTCAATACGATCCTGGAACAGGTGCAGTTAATTCCATAGATATAAACGGAACTGCGTTGGTTATCAACCAAACCGATCCTACTGTCTCTCTTGGAGGGCAGGCTCGGACAGTACTGGCAACTAGTGATATTCCAAACACTACCCCTCAGTTGCAACAGGTGATCATAGACATGCCAACCTCACTTTTAGCTGGCAACTACAAATTGAAGTTGTGGAACACCCAGGGGGATTCAGAAACTGTCATCCCTCTAAATGAAATTGCTCTCCATGATGGCAACACCTGGGTTCAAGCCACTGCCAGCGCTGCTTTTTCCGCACGTAGCTATGGGGAAGTTCTGGCTTATGACGGCAAGCTCTGGATAATGGGAGGAGAAGGCCCTCCTAATACAAATGATGTTTGGTCGTCGACAGATGGAGTCACCTGGACACAGGTGACCGCAAATGCACCCTGGAGTGCAAGAGCGCTCGCTGCATCTGTCGTCTTTGACGATAAGATGTGGATCATAGGTGGAGGTTATCAAAATGATGTTTGGTACTCCACCGATGGAGCCAATTGGACACAGGCAACTTCCAATGCCGGTTGGTCGGGTCGACTTAGTTATGATGCGGTTGTTTTTAACGACAAAATGTGGATCTTTGCCGGTCAAGCCTCAGGCAGTGTAACAGAGGATGATGTATGGTCTTCACCTGATGGTATTACCTGGACTAAAACTGCGGATGGAGCATTCCCAGGACGTTATGGTCATCAAGCCTTTGCTTTCGACAACAAGCTCTGGGTCATGGGTGGTTACGGAGGTGGATACAAAAGCGATGTTTGGTCCTCCCCCGATGGCATCACATGGACGGAGGTTACTTCAAGCGCTGCATGGAGCACCCGGCATGATTCAGGTTCTGTAGTCTACGATGGAAAAATGTGGCTTTTAGGAGGAATATCAGCAGGAAGTGAAGTCTAGTATTCAACCGATGGTAGCCAATGGACATTGGTAAACTCAGATACAGGTTGGGGCAACCGAAGCGGAGGCAATGCTGCTGTATTCAAGGGCGGCATATGGGTAGTCGGCGGAATTGTTGGGAGTACCAGGAAAAACGATGTTTGGCATACTGCAGAGTAATAGGCAAACAATTCTTTTTACTTTAGGGGATGTCTGTCTAAACAGGCATCCCTTTAATTTAAATTTTTCTAATTGGTTTATAGTACAAACCTACTAGAAACCTAGAAAATTTATTTCAAAAAACTAATTGCTACCACCCGGTAGAATAGTTGCATAAATTATAAAAACATCAATGTCCGCTTTTGCTATAGCGGATTCCTAGATAGGCTTGTAGTTGGAGTGAGAAGATTTTTTGAAGTTTTTTAATGCTGGCGGAAGGTTTTGGGGTCAAAGGTCTGCAAAACCTCTACCGGATCGTCGACTCTTTTCCCGCCGTAAAATTTTTCCTCGCTGTCATACCAGGTATTAAAACGATACCCTTCAAGATCGTTGTGATACAAACTACGTTTTTCATCTTCAGAATTAAATTCAAAATCGAGGGTTGTTACCCCATTTGCCGTAACGGTTATAGTTCCCTTTTTTTCGGCAATGTAAGGATGCCAGGCGGAAACTTCATAAGTTCCTGGAGGAATTCCTTCAATTGAAAATTCTCCATTAGCGTCGCTAACGACGTAGTAGGGGTTATCGACTAAGCGAACTGTGGTTTGTAGGAATGGATGGAGATTACATTTCACCATAAATTCTTTTGAGTCGTTTCGAACAAAAATAGAGCGGACTTGGCTGCTGTTTGGCGGTAGAGGTTTATTGGTTTTTTGTTTTACTTTTCTTCGCTTGCCCTTTTGTCTTATCTCATAAGTGGCTATTTCGTGTTGAATGGGGTCTAAGTTTTCTAGGAGGAAATCGACTCCGTTTCGGCTTGCAATCACATAATCTTTTGCGTGGCATAGCTTGGTTTTAAAAGAATACATGTCTGTGGAAAATGGTTTGCCGCGTTCAATCCCTTTGATGCTGATTACGGTATCTTGCAATCCGCCTGACTCAGAAACTTTAAAGTCCCACAAAAACCTATGTCCCCTGCCATCCGACATTCGAGAACAAAACTTTATGTTAGGAGCATGAATT
Source organism: Nitrospinales bacterium (assembly GCA_038154245.1). GTDB lineage: Bacteria > Nitrospinota > Nitrospinia > Nitrospinales > JAJDAT01 > JAJDAT01. Next base: position 8,506 of record JAYOZP010000055.1, read on the forward strand.
AGGTGGAATGCTCTTGGAGATGGCGGAGGTCCTTTTATAGTGACTTTGCCTTTTAATGTTCCTCCATTATCAACGGTGATTACTTTATAAGGACTCGGAATAATATCAAAAAGCTTTTTGGCCAGTTTTTGATTCCTGGGCATAAGTTTTTTAACTTGCTTGGAAGCCTCTTCATAACGTCCCTGCAGTTTATAAAGGACCCCTAAGTCGTAATCGGCCATGACCATTCGCGAATCTAATTTAAGGGCGGCTTTAAATTCTTTTTCCGCTTCTTCAATTAAATTAAGCTTGGCAAAGGAAAGGCCTCTGTTATATCGAAAAAATGAATGGTCGTATCCCAGATACATCGCTTTTTCATATGCTAGCAGAGCGTCTTTATGTTGTTGGAGGCGACTAAGAGCAACCCCCTTACTAGCGTGAGCAAAACCATTTTGTGGGTCCGCTTCGACTGCCTTCTCATATTCTTTTAAGGCTAATTCCCATTTTTTTTCTTGGGCTAATAGGTTGCCTGATTTGATGAAGCTATCGGCGGGGCTGATTTTTTCGCCAAATGCTGTAGAGGAAATTAATAGGAAAGCAATACAATGAATTTGAATAAATATTTTAAAGTTACGCATTTTTTTAAAGGAAATCGAAAGCTCAGAAGGATATCAGCACAAATTCGCACTGTCAAGAAATGGGCTTATTAGCGCCTTGGTTTGAGTTTTTTCGGTCTAGCAATTATGATCTATTAAAGTTTATTTTATTCCACGAAAAAGCTTATTGATAAGCTAAATTGAAGTTTACACTTGAGGATGTGCGCATAAATGGTTTCTAGTTATTGTGTTCGATTATTGCTCAGATTTAAAGCGATTTTTTTAAGAGCTTAACTATATTCTAAGGTTTATTCTTTGAGAAAATTAAATGGATAAAAATAAAAAAGATATTCTTTACTTGGTCGTAATATTTTTAGCGGTATTTTTTCTTTGGAATACTGCCGTTCTTTATCCTCTTCAAATTCTAGTTGTTTTCTTCCATGAATCGTCGCATGCGTTAATGGCTATTTTAACCGGCGGAGAAGTGGTGGAAATGCAAATAGATTATATGCAGGGCGGTCATGTCTTATCCCGAGGCGGTTCCCGTTTTTTAACATTAAACGCAGGCTATCTAGGGTCTTTAGGGTGGGGGGCGGTTATTTATTTTCTAGCCGTTAAAACAGATATCGACAAGTTCATATCATGTTCGCTAGGTGCGATTATTGTTTTAGTTTCCGTGTTATTTATAAGAAATATGTTTGGTTTGATCTTTGGGATTGCTGGAGCTGCTTTCCTGATATTTATGGGGTTGAAGCTTTCATTAAGATTTAATGACTTTATTTTGCGGGTTATTGGTTTAACCAGCATGCTTTATGCTCCATTAGATATTTTTAGCGATACGATTCAAAGATCATATTTGCGGTCAGACGCCCGAATGCTCGCCGAAGAGTTTGGCGGAGCTACTATAATTTGGGGAGGAATTTGGATTGTTGTTAGCGTCGTTTTAATCGACTATTGTTTAAGGCATAGTCATAGATCCTAAAATTCTTTATTAGATTCGTTTTGAAAACTTTTTTCCAAACGGAGAATATCGACCCAAGAACTTTAATAAAGAACTTATACTTTCATTTTAGTTTTCCTCTACATTTCAAAGAGAATTCCTTCCACTACCAGTAGTGTTTTATTTTTGTTTCTCCTGTTCATTTTCCTTAATTCGAATTTAAAAATTTTCGTTAGTTCGAAGCTTAAAAAGCATCGTTCGAAGAAAAATAAGCGCGCCAAAAGAATTCTAAGGCGGTTCACGGTTACAGTTTTGTGACAATCGCATGTTTTTGGTTGAGTGAAATTGCTAAACTCTATAAACTCTTTTAAATCAATATAATTTAATAAGAAATGTTTTGGGAAACGAATTTTCAATTAGTTTTTATTCACGAAACTATTTGATATCAATTTTGTGGTTTTTTCCAAATTTTGTTTGTTATTTAAAGTATCTAAAAATAAAAATTTTCTTGGATTAGCCAGCCCATAGGGACTTAAAAAAATGCAGCCTAAATTTAACCTGAAAACTAAAATTTCTTTAGGAAATTGCATTTCTCTTAGCCTAGTGGCGATTTTGGGCGTCGTCGCTTATACGGGCATAACTTCTTTGCTCTCCACGGCTGATTGGGTGAGGCATACTCATCAGGTTCTTGAGAAAGCGACCCTTATTGAGAAGTTGTTGGTGGATATGGAGACTGGAAAACGAGGTTATTTGATTGTTGGTAGAGAAAGTTATCTGGAACCCTATTTTGAAGGAAAGGAAAAACTGCAGAAGATATTTGAAGAAACTAAAGAATTGGTAAGCGACAACCCAAAGCAACAAAAGAGGATAGCAGAGATTGAACAAATGAGCGTCAAGTGGGTAGAGAAAGTAGCTCAACCTGCAATCAAAATACGTAGAAGAGTAAACAAAAACCTGAGTCCTATGGATGACGTTGTTGATTTTATTGAAAAGGGAATCGGCAAGCGAATGATGGACAAGATGCGAGTTAAATTGAATATCTTTAAAGATGAAGAAAGATCCTTATTAGAAGTTAGAGAAATTGAGGCTAAATCCACCGCAAATTGGGCGATTAATACGATTCTTTTTGGAACGATGGCGGTAATTATTTCGGCCCTATGGATATCTTTTATGGTTGCGGGGACTATAGTTCGTCCGGTTTCCAATTTGGTTCAGGTAATCCAGCGAGTTAGGGAAGGAGACCTTACAATACGCTCCCAGATACTCTCTAACGATGAGATTGGACAATTAGCGTTAATTTTTAATAGCATGCTTCGCGATTTAAAGAATTATATGCGTCGTACGGAAAGTATCTTAAAAGGAATTATACCGACTGAAGATATTGAACTAAAAGGCGACTTCAAAAAATCATTGGATGAAATGTTAGTCCTAGCGAAGGAAAAATTAGCCGCAGATAAGCGCGAAAAAGAAATTACTGAAAAAAATAAAGAACAAACCTGGTTGAAATCTGAAATCACTCGTGTTTTAAGTTTAGCGCAAGAATTAGAAGATTTTCAGTCTTTAGCTCAAAAAATGGTCTCGGAATTATCGCTTTTAGTCGAAGCGGGGCATGGTGTTTTTTATCTCATTGACCGAAAAAAAGACAGCGGTAATGCACTCTTCTTAATGGGTAGTTATGGTTTTAAAGAGACAAGCAATCTTCCTAACCGCATTAAAATTGGCGAAGGTCTAATAGGTCAGTGCGCGTTGGAAAAGAAAACTATTCATTTGACTCAAGTTCCCTCTGATTATGTTCGTATCAATTCTGGTTTAGGAGAGCAAACTCCTGGGTTTGTGTTGATTTTACCGGTTTTGTATAAAAAACAATTGATGGGCGTGGTTGAACTCGCGTCTTTTAAAAAAATCGAACGAATTCAACTGGAGCTATTGGGTGAAATTATCCAGGGCCTTGGTATCACTTTAAATATTTTGCAAGAAAAGCAAAGGAAAGAGCAGCTTTTGCAAGAAAGTCAGAGTCAAGCCGAAGAATTGCAAGCTCAACAGGAAAAATTGCGAGCTACCAATGAACAATTAGAGGAACAAACCCAACGTCTCCAAGCCTCAGAAGAAGAACTCCAAAACCAAAGCGAAGAACTTCAAGCTTCTTATGAGGAATTAAATGAAAAAACAAATATTCTCACTCAACAAAAAATTGATATAGAGCAAAAAGCCATAGAACTAGCAACATCGGGAAAGTATAAATCCGAATTTTTAGCCAATATGTCCCACGAACTACGTTCTCCTCTAAATAGTTTGTTGGTTTTGTCTAAATCATTAGCTAGCAATAAAGAAGGTAACCTTACCGAAAAACAAGTGAAGTCGGCAGAAATAATTTACAACGGCGGCAATGATTTACTGACCCTTATCAATGATATTTTGGATCTGTCAAAGGTGGAGGCTGGAAAACTTCACTTTGAATTCCGTAACATAAATATTAATAGCGTTATTGACGATATTCGTAATCAATTTACCCCAATAGCCGAACAAAGGAAGATAAAATTCAGCATCATTCCTTCGGAAAATATTCCTGATTCAATCGTTACAGATGGCAATCGTTTAGAACAGGTGCTAAAAAATTTACTTTCAAACGCTTTTAAGTTTACTGAAAAAGGGGAGGTGAGTTTAATCATTCACCGACCAGATAACGAAACGGTTTTTCAGGACGATAGTCTTTCACATGCGCTTTGTATTGCTTTTTCTATTTCGGATACGGGCATTGGGATTGCTAAGCCGAAGCAAGATGAAATATTTGGGGCGTTTCACCAGGGCGAGGGATCTATCACTCGTAAATTTGGCGGAACTGGCCTGGGGTTAACAATATCCAAGGAACTTACAAGTATTTTGGGGGGAGAGATTCAACTAGAAAGCGAAGAAGGGAAAGGAAGCGTTTTTACGCTTTTTTTACCTATAGATAGGGGAAGAGCAGTCGAAGATAAAAAAGTTGATTCATTGCATACAGAGGTCTCCAGTCGTGATGCGAATGAAAAGCATTTTATTCCTTTTGAGTCTATACCAGAAGCCTTTCTTGCAGACGATCGTGAAAAGATAGATGAAAACGATAAATCTATTTTGATTATTGAAGACGATATTACTTTTGCCGAAATCTTAATAAACTTTTCGCGGGAAAAAAACTATAAGTGTTTGTCGGCAGGAGACGGTCGAAGCGGGCTGCAATTAGCTCTTCAATTTAAACCAAGTTCTATTTTGCTCGATCTGAATTTACCCGATATGGACGGCTTTTCAGTTTTAGATCAGTTAAAAGATAACTTAGAGACCCGTCATATACCCGTTCACATTGTATCCGCAAGAGATAACAATACGGAAGCTCTGCGAAAAGGCGCGATTGGATATTTAACTAAACCGGTCAAGATGGAAGATCTTGAAAGAACATATTCGAAGATTGAAAAAATCCTCAAAGTAGAAACTGGAGAGGTTCTTGTTGTTGACGACGATGAAGTCGATAGAATGCACATCACGAGAATACTAAAGAACCAAACTACAAATATTTCAACTGCCAGCGACGGTAAAGAAGCTATAGAAAAAATACGGGAAAAAAATTACGACTGTATCGTCCTGGATCTTATGTTGGGGGATATGTCGGGTTTTGAGTTGCTTGAGATTATTGAGGACGATCCATCGATTAGCGTTCCACCTATAATTATCCACACACGAAAAGAACTCACCAGAGCTGAAGAAAAAAGATTAGCGAAATACACAAATACATTTGTTATTAAAGGAGCCAATTCTGAAGAAAGATTGTTGGACGACGTAGCGCTTTTTCTGCATAGCATAGAATCTTCTCTCTCAGAAAAACAACAAAAAATTGCGCATTTGTTGCATGATCCACAGCAAGTATTTAAGAATCGAAAAGTTTTAATGGTGGATGACGATGCAAGGAATATCTACGCCCTTTCCGATATTCTTGACGAAGTTGGAATGGAAATATTAATTGCAGAAAACGGCCAAGAAGCTCTGGATAAATTGGATGATAATGGACAAGTCGATTTGGTTCTTATGGACATTATGATGCCTGTTATGGATGGATTTGAAGCCATACGAAAAATAAGAGAGGTTAGGAAGTTTAAAAACCTTCCTATCATTGCTTTAACGGCTAAAGCAATGGTTGGCGATAAAGAAAAATGCATAGAGGCGGGAGCAAATGATTATTTAACAAAGCCCATTGAGCCCAAAAGGCTTTTATCTGTAATGCGGATTTGGTTGTTTGAGAAAAAATGAACCCTGAGGAAATTGAACGTCTTGAAATGGACATCTTTTTAGAGGCTGTTAACAAACGATACGGATACGACTTTCGAAATTATGCTCCAGCGTCGTTAAAACGTCGGATCGAAAACCAAATGAAATCCAAGTCGCGCAAGCAAATTTTAAATCTCCTTTCATTAATTATTCACGATGAAGAAGCCTTTAACGAACTCTTGAAAGAACTTTCGATTAATGTCACGGAAATGTTTAGAGATCCAGATTTTTTTATCGCTGTTCGGGAAAAGATATTTCCTATCCTCGAAACTTATCCGTTTCTGAAAATTTGGCATGCAGGATGCGCTACAGGAGAAGAAGTGTATTCCATGGCGATTCTTTTGAAAGAGGCTGGTTTATTATCGAGGACGCAAATTTATGCCACGGATTTTAATAACCATTCTCTTGAACTTTCGAGAAATGCTATCTACCCCACAGATAAAATCCAAAATTACATAAAGAATTATAATCAAATAAAAGGGCAAGCTTCTTTTTCCGACTATTATTATTCAAACTATGGTTATGCCAAACTGGTTGACGATTTAAAAGAAAATATTACTTTCGCTAATCATAACCTGGTATCAGACGGCGTATTTGGAGAAATGCACCTGATAATATGTAGAAATGTTTTTATCTATTTTAATCAAGAGCTGCAAAATAGGGTTTTAAAATTGTTTAGCGATAGCCTGATTCACAGAGGTTTTCTTTGTTTGGGAACTAAAGAATCTATTAATTTTTCAAACGAAAAATCTAAATTTGAAAACATTGATAATGTTCAAAAGATATTTAAGAAAAAGTGAAACGATTTAATTTACTTGTTGTTAGCGCTTTGATGGTGGTTTTGAAAACCTTTACGCTTTAATAATATTTACAGCGATGGTATGAAATTATGTTGTTGTCTCGTCCCAAAATTCTTGTGGTTGACGATTTGGAAGAAAATCTGTTTGCTATGAGAGACATACTGGAAGCAATTGACGCTGATATTATAGAGGCTAAATCAGGGAATGAAGCTCTTTTTTTAGTCATGAAGCAAGAATTTGCTTTAATTCTTTTAGACGTTCAGATGCCTGAGATGGATGGTTTTGAGGTTGCGGAAACGATCAGGAAAAATAAAAAGATTCAGAAAACTCCTATTGTTTTTGTAACTGCTTTTGGTAGAGAGGATAATCAGGTATTCAAAGGTTACGATGCCGGAGCGGTAGACTTTTTATTCAAGCCGATCGATCAAGATATTCTGCTAAGTAAAGTTAAAGTGTTTTTAGAGTTATACAAACAAAACCAAAAACTCAAGGCGATGCAAGAGGAGTTGAAAAAGAATAATGAGGATTTGAAAGAATATAGCAAGGAACTTTTGAAGGCCAAAGGCGAGGCGGAGTCGGCTAACCGAGCGAAAAGTGTTTTTCTTTCAAATATGAGTCATGAAATTCGCACACCCATGAATGCCATATTGGGTTATACCCAAGTTTTAGCTCGAGAGAAAAAGCTAAACGACAAACAAAAACAGGCTCTTGAAACTATTTCTAGAAATGGGAGTAATCTTTTAGACTTGATCAACGATATTTTAGATATTTCTAAAATTGAATCGGGATATATGGAATTGAATCCTGTCGATTTTGTTCTTGAAAATATTATAGATACTTTGAATGAAATTTTTAGCGAGATATGCGAAAAGAAAAAAATATTTTTAAAAATTGAAAAAAATAAGGGTTCTAACTTTGTTCACGGAGATGAAGTAAAAATTAGACAAATTCTCATTAATTTGATAGGTAATGCAATCAAGTTTACGGAAACGGGAGGAGTGTATTTTAAAGTAATCCGTGTGGACAACAATCAATATCGATTTGAAATAAGCGATACTGGAAAAGGTATTTCATTAGAAGAGCAAGCTTTAATTTTCAAAGCTTTCCATCAAGGTTCAGAAGGATATAAAAAAGGCGGTACTGGCTTGGGATTGTCCATAAGTAAAAAACAAACTGAACTGATGAAAGGGAAATTAAGCGTTAAGTCTGAAATAGGAAATGGAGCGACTTTTACTTTAACTTTGCCTCTTCCTCCGTCAAAAGGCGAAATTCAACGGCAGGAGAACCGAAATAAAAATGTAGTCCGTTTGAAGGACGGATATAAAGTCAGAGCATTAGTCGCCGACGATGTTGAAGAAAGCCGTTTGCTTTTAACAAGTTTTTTGGAAGATGTGGGAGTTGAAGTTACTCAGGTAGAAAATGGAAAGGAAGCTTTAGAAAGTTTTCAAAAAAAACGGCCAGACATTGTGTATATGGATATTCGAATGCCTGTTATGAGCGGTGTAGACGCAATCCTTCAGTTAAAAAGGGAATTTCCTGAAAAAAAATTAAATAATGTTGTTGTTTCGGCTTCTGTTTTAGAACATGAAAGGAAACAATATCTTGAACTGGGTTGTTCGGAAATATTACAAAAACCATTTCGTATAGAACAAGTCTATTCATCTGTAGAGAACTTACTTGAAATAGAGTATGAGTATGAAACGAAAGAAGACGAAGGAACAATTCCTACTTTTGATCAAATTGATTATTCAAAAATTCACTTTCCTCAAAATGTCATCGTTGAATTAAGAAAATCGGTTGAATTGGCTAATATCACTCAGATGGAACATTTACTAGATAGTTTGAAACCCAAAAATAATGATGAAAAAGCTTTTTTGAAACGCCTTATTAATTATCAAAACGATTATAATACCGAGGGTATGTCCAAAATTTTGAACGAATTGATTTTAAATATGAAGAGTTAAATTAAGGATTAAACAGTAGTATCTGGGTAAATTTTATTTTTATTGAAAATACTCGCTATATGAGAAAAAAGGATCAAATAGAAATTATAGAATCATTTTAAACTCTTGAAAATTAAGCAAAATAAAAAAGCTTCTAAGAGGTCAAAACAGGATGATTTTTACTTATGCTTATTTGTTAACTATTTGATTTAAAAAGTTTTTTGTTCTTAGTGTTTACCATTCTTAATTCCCGTCCTTTCTGTAGCTAAAAAATTCATATTTCTCTGTATGGATTTGCGTAGCGATTGCCTTTCAAAAAAGCTAATATTAGGCTTGAAACGGTTTAGTTATTTCCCTTTTTAGTTTTTTTCTTTTTCGCCTCCATGTCCGATCTTAGTCTAGATTACCAAAACACGTTAGCTGCAATAACCGAGTCGCAAATTTTAGAACTTCAGCCAGAGGTCGATAAACTCCACCAAGAGTTAGAGGCTAAAAAGGGGAAGGGTAACGACTATTTAGGGTGGTTGCATTTACCTTCTTCATATGAAGAGACGCTTCTAAAAGAAATTATTGAAATAGCGCAACAAATTCGAAATGAAGCCGAGGTTTTGGTGTGCATTGGAATTGGAGGTTCATACCTTGGTTCGAAAGCGGCGATTGATTTTTTGTCTAACCCATTCAGCGGCAATGAGGGAACGCAGGTTTATTTTGCAGGCCATAATATAAGCTCCGATTATATTTCTGATTTAATAGATGGGATTGAAGATAAAAGCTTTTATATAAATGTAATTTCAAAATCCGGTACCACTACAGAACCTGCTTTGGCGTTTAGATTATTAAAAGACGCCCTTGTAAAAAAATACGGAGAAGAACAAGCTGAGAAAAGGATTATCGTCACCACCGATAGAGAAAAAGGCGCTTTAAAAGCCATGGCTAATGAAAAGGGGTTTCGCGCTTTTGAGATTCCCGACGATGTTGGCGGGAGGTTTTCGGTCTTAACCCCTGTGGGTTTATTACCAATGGCTGTCGCCGGTATAGATATCCGACAATTGCTTGAGGGAGCCGCTGAAATGGAATCTATTTTATCAAAAGATTCCAAATTGGAAAATAATCACGCTTATTTATACGCCGTTATTCGAAATCTTTTGTATCGAAAAGGGAAGACCTTAGAGATTTTAGCTTCATTTCATCCTTCGTTTAAATTTGTTCTTGAGTGGTGGAAACAATTGTCGGGCGAAAGCGAAGGGAAAGATTCAAAAGGAATATTTCCCGCTTCAGTTGAGTTTACGACGGATCTGCATTCAATGGGGCAATGGATTCAGGAAGGTAATAGAATCATATTCGAGACATTTTTAGTTTTAGAATCTTCCAAACGTCAGGTTGCCGTGCCACTATGGGAGAACGACGCAGATGGTCTAAATTATTTGTCGGGAAAAACGCTCGATTATGTGAATGAAAAAGCTTTTCGCGGTACCGCCGCCGCCCATTCAGAAGGCGGGGTTCCTAATATGACCATCGCCATAAAGGAGCGAACTCCGAAGGCTTTAGGTCGGTTGTTTTATTTTTTTGAAAGAGCGATTGCTATGTCCGGATATTTACTGGAAGTTAATCCTTTCGATCAACCGGGCGTTGAGATGTATAAAAAAAATATGTTTATGCTTTTAAATAAACCGGGATACGAGAGAGGATAAACTCATGGGGATTGTAAGCGCAAAACTAGAAGAAGCGGTTCAAGAGTTAGCTTCAGAAACCATTGGCGATGCTGAATTGCCTTCTTATGAATCGGAATCTTTGCTCAAACAATTGAATGCGTTAGATACGGAGACTTGGATTGATACGGGCGATTTGGAACTTGCGCGGTCTGTATGGAAACAAGAGCTTTCTTCGTTAACGACAAATAACACTTTAGCCAATCAAGTCGTTCAAACTGGAGTATTAGACGAAGCCATTAAATCGACGGTGAGTCGATTGAAAGAAGTTGCTCCAGATTTGGAAGAAGCCGATAGAATTTTAGAGATAGGTTTTGTTATTAATTGTAAAATTGCTCTTCGTCTTGTTAATGGGTTTCGTAAAAAAGTTAGCGTGGAGCTACATCCCGCTATGTCTAGAGATATAGATAAAACGGTTGACTTCGCGAGGAGATACCAAAAAGTTTGTCCCGAATATTTTATAATTAAGATTCCCTTAACCCCGGAAGGTTATTTGTCGGTTCGTAAACTACGAAAAGAAGGAATGCCAATTAACTTTACGTTAGGATTTTCAGCTCGCCAAAACTATTTGGCGGCGAGACTTTCAAATCCCGATTTTGTGAATGTTTTTCTAGGGAGATTAAATCAGGTTATTGTAGACAATTCACTAGGCACAGGCAAAGGCGTTGGAGAAAAAGTTACTTTAGCTACTCAATCCGCTATATCGGAATTAAGACAACAACATTCAGAAATAGTAACTCGATTGATTGCCGCTAGTATCAGAAACGGAGATCAAGTAGCAGCCTTAGCCGGCGTTGATGTGCATACGATTCCTCCTAAGGCGCTCGCTGACTTTTTGAGTTCAGATCGTAAACCTGAAGATCTTGCAAAAGGGAATCACGAAGATTGGACTCCAGAAGCAGATTCGTCGATCATGAATAGGTTAAAGGAGTTATGGGAAGTTTCGGAAACTTTTAAAAAGTTTACGGATGAGTTAGTTGCTTTAGACTCTGTTGATTCAATGAATGGGGAAGATTTAGTCGGCTTTTGTGAGAAATCAGGAATAGATTTGTTTAGGCGGTTTTCTGATGAAGAAATAAAGCGTATTTATGAATCTGGAAAAATCCCCGAATTTAAAGATTGGCCCGATTCTATTGCTTTGGATGATTTGATGACGCAATCTGCGTTGCAATCTTTCGCAAAAGATCAGAATGCTTTGGATGATCGTATTCGGTCTTTCTTTAGTTAAGTTGGTATTTGCTATTATAAAAAGATGTTTGATTTTTATACAGCTCTCTATTGATCACATTTTTAAGAAATGATATAAATCCTGCCGGATTTTTGCCATCTTAAAAGAAAAACATAACATTAATTTTCGAGAACAATTATGACAATGAAGGTAGATAAAGTTGTACTAGCTTATTCTGGAGGTTTGGATACATCCGTAATTATTAAATGGCTCATTGAACGCTATGAATGTGAAGTGATAGCTTATTCGGCTGATATTGGACAGGGCGAAGAACTCGATCCCGTGCGGGAAAAGGCCTTAAAAACTGGGGCGAGTAAAGTTTATATTCAAGACTTAAAAGATGAGTTTATGAACGACTATGTTTTTCCCATGCTTAGAGGAAACGCTTTTTATGAAGCAAACTATCTATTGGGAACTTCTATTGCTAGACCGCTTATAGCCAAAGAGCAAATCAGAATAGCCGAATTAGAAGGAGCCGACGGCGTTTCGCATGGATGTACTGGGAAAGGCAACGACCAAGTTCGTTTTGAGCTTGCCTATTTGACTTTAAACCCCAAAATAAAAATTTTATCTCCTTGGCGGGAGTGGGATTTGACTTCTCGTCCAGCGCTTATAGATTATGCAACCAAACATGATATCCCGGTTCCCGTTAGCAAAGATAAACCATACAGTATGGATCGGAACATGTTTCATATTAGTTATGAAGGCGGTGTTTTAGAGGACCCTTGGGTACAGCCGCCAGAAGATATGTTTTTACTCAGCGTTTCTCCTGAGAAAGCGCCAGATAGTCCCGAAGAAATTCAAATTGACTACGAAGAAGGGAACCCTGTCGCGGTAGATGGAAAACGTATGGGATCTGTCGATTTATTAGTTCATCTTAATAAATTAGCGGGTAAGCATGGAGTAGGACGTATCGATATTGTCGAGAGTCGTTTTGTTGGTATGAAATCTAGAGGAGTTTATGAAACTCCCGGTGGGACTATACTACATGTCGCCCATCGAGCTTTGGAAACTATAACTCTAGATAGAGAAGTTATGTTTCAACTTGATTCTATGATCCCCGCATACGCAAGGATGATATATAACGGTTTTTGGTTTAGCCCAGAACGCGTGTTACATCAAAAGTTAATAGACGAGGCTCAAAAGTGTGTGACTGGAACGGTTCGGTTAAAGCTATACAAAGGTAATTGTTCAGTCTTGGGTAGAAAATCCGATAATAGTTTATATGACGAAGAGATTGCTTCTTTTGATATGGACGACAGCTACGACCAAAACGACGCCGAAGGATTTATTAAGTTGAACGCTTTAAGACTGCGACTTTATACTCAGGCATTTAAAAATAAATAATGAGAAGTTTGTTTCTGATTCGACAAAGGTCTCGGAGTATAAAAATTTTATGAGTTCTATTTTAGTTGTCGATAACGAAGAGAGTATCTGCGATTTTCTTTCTATTTTGCTTGAAAAAGAGGGGTATGAAGTTATAACTGCAAATAATGGACAAACTGCCGGAAGATATATTAGAGAAAACGATTTTGATTTAGTTCTTACTGATATTAGAATGCCAAACTCTAGTGGAATTAAAGTGCTAGAGACCGTCAAAGAAACCTCTCCTGGAACGCCTGTCATAATGATGACCGCTTTTGCCTCTGCAGAAACTGCGGTGGAAGCGATGAAAAAAGGCGCTTATGATTATGTTTCCAAGCCGTTCAAAATTGAAGATTTAAAGTTAATTTTTAAGAATGCGATAGAAAAGAAAAAACTGCACGATGAAAACGCTTACTTAAAAACTGCCTTAAATGATAAATATCAGTTCTCCAATATTATTGGCAAGAGTTCTTCTATGGAAAAGGTTTATCGGTTGATCGAAAAGGTTTCCAGGAGTTCGGCAACGGTAATGGTTAATGGAGAAAGTGGAACAGGTAAAGAATTGGTGGCAAAAGCTATTCATTTTAACGGGCCTAGATCTAAGCAGCCTTTCATTACGGTAAATTGCGGCGCTATGCCGGAAAATTTATTAGAGAGCGAGTTATTTGGTTATGAAAGAGGGGCTTTTACCGGCGCCGACTCGACTAAAGTCGGTTTGCTAGAAGTCGCCGACAAAGGTTCGTTTTTTCTTGATGAAATTGGAGACACGCCTCCGTCTATACAAGTTAAGTTATTGCGAGTTTTGCAAGAAAAAGAGTTTACCCGCGTGGGTGGCGCGCGACCTATAAAAATTGACGTCCGTTTTATTACGGCGACTAATATAGATTTGTCAAAAGCTGTTGAGGATAATAAATTTAGACAAGATTTATATTATCGATTAAACGTTATTCCTATTTATATACCGCCATTGCGAGAACGGAAAGAAGATATACCCGCATTAGCTGAACATTTTATACAGAAGTTTAATAAAGAGAACGAAGAATTCAGTAAAATAAGCGGAATTGATCCCGCCGTTATGAAGCTTTTCGACGCCTATTATTGGCCTGGGAATGTTCGCGAATTGGAAAATGTTTTGGAAAGAGCCTGTGTTTTTGAAAAAGGCGAAACCTTGCAAGTTGAAAATCTTCCGGAAGAAGTAATACGAAACGATTACACTGAAGTAAAGAATATTTCATTAGTAAATAAAGAAGGCGCTGTCGACCTGGAAAAAACTTTGGATCAAATTGAAAAAAATATGATTCTAGACGCTTTAAAGCGAACAGGTGGGATAATGACCAAAGCCGCAAAACTTTTGAACTTAAGCTTTCGTTCTATGCGTTATCGAATGCAAAAATATAAAATCACCGTTAAAACGGATATTGAAGAAGAATAGAGTATTGTTAATTTGTTTTCCTCCGCCTCCAAATATAACCTTCATATGGTTTTAAATCCTGTTTTAAAAACCGTAAACTTTTTGACTTGCCTTTTGGTTGCAGCCGCTTTTTTCTCAGAAAACTCGTTTGGACAAAATATACCAACGCAGGTTTCGGATGAAAACTCAAAAGCGACTTTATCTCCAAATGAACCAGTCCCTTCAATGGAAATCATTCCTTTAGAAAAAGCTAACCTCAGTAGAGCCGAATATCTATACCGAGCAGGCAGGTTTGCGGAAGCTAAGACTGTTTACGAAAAGTTTATCGATGAAAATCCAAAAGATAAAAATATTGATCGCGCCGTTTTTAGGCTAGGGCAAATTGATTTTAACGATAAGTTTTATATAACGGCTTTGAAATATTTTACTTATTTGTTAGAAAATTTCCCAGACACTCCAGTTCTTCATCAAGCTCTTTTGTTGATGGGAGCTAGTAATTTTTATTTGGATAAAATAGAAGACGCGGAAAGAATTTTAGAAGCTGAATTGAAGTTAAATCCCGATGAAAAGCAGAGGGTACAAATTTTGTTTTTTCTGGGACAGGTTCTCGAGAAAAAATTTGACTATGACCGAGCTATAGAGCGGTTGAGTCAGGTTTATAAAAAAGCGCCGGATAGCGAAATAAGAAAGCAGACTGTAAAATTGTCAAAAAAAATAATTGACGAAAAACTATCTAAAGAAAAGCTTTTTTCTTTAGTTCAAAAATATCGTAGTAGTTTTCCCGCAGATTTGGCTCTTTGGAAATTGATTACTATTTTTAGGTTGGAAAGAGATATTGAAAGTTACACTGGAGCGTTGACGCAATTTGTAGAAACTTTTTCAAAACACGACCTTCAACCTGAAGCGATGAATATGTTGGCTCTTGCGAAAAAGAGTGATAATTTAAAAACGTTGAAAATTGGAGCCATTTTACCTCTCACCGGTAAACGCGCAATTACGGGGCAACAAGTTTTACAAGGTATACAATTAGCTTTTAACAATTTATCAGCGGATGAAAAGGCTAATATTCAACTGATTGTAAAAGATTCTAGTTCGAACTCAACTATATATAAAGATTTGGAAGAATTGGCGGCAGATCCAAATGTTATCGGAGTTTTAGGACCTGTATTAAGCGATAATGTAAAAAAAATAGCTCCCCTTTTAGAAAAATATAGTTTGCCAGCTTTAACACCGACAGCTTCTTCTTCAGGGTTAACCGATCTTAGCCCTTATATTTTTCGAAACGCCATGACTCGTCCTATTCAGGCGAAATTTTTGGCTGAATATGCGGTAAACACCTTAGGGCTTAGACGTTTTGTAGTTTTTTATCCAGACGCTAACTTTGGTCAAGAATTAAAAAATGCATTTTTAGAAGAAGTTGAAGCATTAGGGGCTGAGGTTGTAGCCGCCGTATCTTATAAACGCAGCCAAAACGATTTTAAATCGCAGATATTGGAAATTGGAGGTATTTCTGACAGTCAATTAAAGAAACTGACTCTTAAGAAACTGGCCGAATCGGAAAATAAAAATAATAAAAAAGGAGACGTTTCTTTTTCAAAGCCAATTATTGAGCAAGGGTTGTGGAATGAAGATAAAATTGAAGGCTTGAAGGTATCTCTTGAGTTAAGTTATGACGCAATATTTATTCCTGGATTTTACGACAAAGTAAGTCTCATACTACCTCAAATGGTTTTTTATAATATTGATCGAGTAACTTTTTTGGGAACCAATGGCTGGAATCATCAAGATTTAATTAAAGTTGCCGGAAGATATATTAAAGGAAAAGGGATATTTAGCGACGGCTTTTTTAAAGAATCTAAAAAAGAAGAGGTTCGGCAATTTGTATCTAGATTTCGAACTACGTTTGGAGACGAACCAAATATCCTCTCCGCTCAGGCCTACGATAGCGCTCAGATTTTTTTGGATATTGCTCAAAAAAATGTGAAAAATCGTTTAGAGTTTTTCAGTAAATTGAAGGCTGTGGAAGAATTTTTAGGGGCGTCGGGAACAACTACTTTAACAGAAAATGGCGATGCTGAGAAGAAGTTGTTCACTTTAAAGATTGAAGGAGACAAAATCGTTGAAAAAGAATAAGGCGGTCAAAATACCTTCTCCTCTATAAAAATAAGGGGACCTTTAAAAATTGTTTTTGGCCACGAACAGACCTTATAAAATGAGGGACTGCGAGTTGCCTAAAGTAAAAATATCGAATTATTAGAAATACCCTTAAGCTAATACGTTTGTTGTTTGGGAGAGTTAGGAGTGTCAAAAGTTCTTTCGGGTAGATTATCTTTCATAAAAACCTCAAAGCTTCCTTTTGAATCTCCAAAATTTACCTGTTTACCAGTTTTTTTGTCGATTTTTAAGAATAAGACGTCGTCAGGCGTTTGGAAATTTTTTACTGGAACGTCTTGAAGGGCGGATTGCATATACTGTAGCCAGATTGGAATTGCCGCCCGCGATCCGGTTTCGTTATAGCCAAGAGGCTCGTCTTTATCTTTACCTACCCAAACTCCTGTCGCCAATTCCGGTGTGTATCCAAGAAACCAAGCGTCAATAAAATCGTTGGTTGTTCCTGTTTTACCGGCCACAGGGCGGTTAAGGACTTTGACTTTTTGCCCAGTGCCATGTTGGACCACGCTTTCCATTAAGCTTGTCGTAATGTAGGCAACTCCTGGCGCGATAACTTGTTGGGGAATTACCTCAGGTTTGTATAAAACTTTATTGTCTCGGTCTTTTATATATCTAATTCCGGTAGGTTCAATTTTGGACCCCAAGTTTGCGAAGATAGCGTAAGCGGCTGTGATATCGAATAAGGTCATTCCAGAAGAACCTAAAGCGATAGAAAGGTTTTCTTCTAAAAGACTTTTGATTCCTAGTTTTCTGGCAAATTCAATTCCTCTTTGAACGCCGATATTTTGAAGAAGTTTTATCGTGACCACATTTCTAGAATGGGTTAACGCCGTTCTTAGGGAGGTTGGTCCGTAAAACTTCTTTTCAAAGTTTACGGGTTTCCATTTATCAAATGTGTATTCTGTTTCTTTAAAAATAACTGGAGAATCGACAATAATACTCGCCGGTGTGAAACCATTTTCAATTCCGGCGGCGAAAACGATCGGTTTAAATGCGGAGCCTGGTTGTCGCACGGCCTGTAAGGCTCGGTTAAACTCGCTTCTCGAAAAGTCATAACCACCTACCATTGCTTTGATATGACCAGTAGCGGGAGATATGCTTATTAGTCCAGACTCTACTTCGGGTTCCTGTTCCAAAGATAAAGTGAAAATTCCATCGGGACGCATTCCAAGAACTTTTAATAGTATAACGTCTCCAGGGGATAGGGCTTGATCAACGCTGGTAATTTTTTGATAACGCCCGTCAAGCTTTACGTCGGGTGGACGAGCCCATTTCATATCTTCCAGCTCAATAATACCTTCCCCAGCTTCTATTTGAATAAAAGCAGCTTCATCGCTTACTGCCGTGACGATGCCCTTAAATAAATGGTCTGCGTTTGGTATTTTGCCTTTATCAAATTCATTTAAGGCTCTTGTTTTTTGAATAATCAAAGATTTTGGCAGCGTTGGGTCAACGCTTTCTAAAGGACCTCTATAACCATATCTTTTATCCGCAATCCTTAAGTTTTCTTTGATTGCTCTTTGAGCGGCTAATTGATATTCCAAATTGACCGTTGTGAAGACTTTCAAACCGGCTCGGTATAGTTTGGAGCTTCCATATTTATCCTGTATCCATCTTCGGATATATTCTGTGAAATAAGGCGTTTTATTTAGATCGCCTTTCATTTTGTTGAGAATGATTGGAGTGTCTAAAGCCTTTTTCTCTTCTTCTGGAGAAATAAAACCTAAATGCGCCATCCTGCGTATAGCGTGATTCCGCCTTTTTTTGGCTTTTTCCATATTGCGATACGGAGAATAATTGTTAGGCGCTTTTGGCAAGGCCGCTATCATGGCGCATTCTTCAATCGTTAGTTCTTCGACATGTTTTCCAAAATAATTACGGGATGCAGCTTCGACTCCGTAAGTTCCATGACCATAGTAAATCTGGTTAAGATAAGTCCCCAGTATTTCGTCTTTAGTAAAAAATTGTTCCAAACGTATGGATAGTATTGCTTCGCGAATTTTTCTTTCTAGCTTTTTTTGCGGCGTTAAAAATAGAGTTTTTGATAACTGTTGAGTAATGGTGCTCCCGCCTTCAACAACCCTTCCAGCTTTGAAATTAGTGATCATTGCGCGAAAAATTGCTTTAGGGTCTATTCCAGGATGATCGTAGAAATTTGAGTCCTCTACCGCCATTGTAGCTTGCTTTAATAGAAGAGGAATTTTTTCGATGGGTACAATAATTCTTTTTTCCACATAAAATTGAGCGATAAGTTCGTCTGCATCCGAATAAACTTGGGTGATGGTGCTTGGCTGGTAGTCTTTCAACGTTTTAACGTCTGGAAGATCTAACGAGTATTTAGAATAAATAAAGTAAGCTCCGCCAAGTCCCGCTAAAACGCCAAAGCTCGATAGAATCAGTAAGAATAAAAAGAAAGTTTTAAAAAAGGTCGATTTCTTTTTCTTCTTTCGTTTTTTCCTACGCTTCTTTTTTTCGGGAGGCACGGTCCTTTTAGGCGCGTCTTCTTTTTTAGAGGCTTTTCTTTTTTTAGGAAGGGGAGTCTTTTTTTCAGAAGGATCTCTTTGTGGGATTTTTTTGACCATTATCGAACTTTATTAATGAATTAATCTACTGAGCGACGACTTAAGTGCGGAAACGATGAGAGAATTATATTGAAGGAGTAACTTATAAACGATTTTCTTCTAAATCGATGAGGTCGACCCAAGTATCGACGTCGGTTCTAGAAGGGTCGACTTTATCCCTTAATTCAACAAATTTCCTGCGTTTCTCTTCTGTATCGGGTTTTTTTTGCAGGATCTCAAGATTAAGCGTTTCTTTTTCTTTAAAATTACTAGATAAACAGGAGTTTTTGATCCAAGTCAAAAAATCGGTTTCTTCACGGTTGCAGGCTTCTTTAGCAAAAGTTTCGCCGTCTATCTCTAAAAATTCTAAAATCATTTCGTCCAATGGGCAAGGGAAAATATATTCGCCCAGTTTTTGGATATGATAGGCTTTTGACTTATCAATCATCCGAGGAATATGCACTAATCCTAAAGCTTTTTCTTTGGGGCTTCTAGGGAAAGTTTTGGTTAAGTCCATAGGCGAAGGAAAGAAAGCTAATCTAAACGCACTCTTCTAAGGTCTTCAAAGTTTTTGGATCTTTTAATGGCTTTAGCCCCTTCGGCTCCAATATGGTTCCGAAAAAGATCCAATGTGGTTAATTTACTGAGATTTTTGGATTCAGCGATATATTTGGCTCCTTCTTCGCCAATGTCATTAAATTTTATGATGAGCTGATCAAGCTTCGGATAGGCGGTGGATTCTGCTATCGCTTTGGCTCCTACCGCCGTAATCTTATTCGATTTCATATTTAAAACTCTTAAATTAGCTAAATATGGGGAGTTTACAATAGCTTGAACCCCTTCATCGCCAATTTCGTTATCGCCTAAAATTAAATTTCTTACTTTTGAAAGAATTTCGAATTGAGAGAGTTCTTTGGCTCCGTCGTCTCCCAATTTTTCTTTTTCAAGATCAAGAGAGTCTCCATCTCCCAACCGCTTAGTCACCAATTCTTTTAAATCCATTTACTAAACCTCATACGAAAATAAAAATTTTAACGATGTCAGTGTATTGGATTTTGACGGTTCGATCAAGCGAGGATGGGGGTGCAGTTTAGTAGGAGATTTGTAAACGTTACTTAGCGCAACGAAAGCCAAATCCGCTTCCTCTTGTGCCTGATTTTGATTTGTTTCGGTAGGCTGTTCCCAAAACACTGGGACCGTTGTACCATGAGCCTCCTCGGAGAACTTTTTTGCCTGAGTCTTCGTGGTTGCTTGAAGTCCATTCCCAAACATTTCCAGTCATATCGTACAAATCAAAATTGTTTGGCTTTTTTTGACCGATACGTTGTGTGCTTCGGTTGGAATTGGCGACATACCATAAGTAGTCGTCGTCTAATTTATTTCCCCAATAAAAATTTGTTTCCGTTCCAGCCTTGGCGGCTTTTTCCCATTCCCATTCTGTAGGCAATCGTTTGCCCACTTTTTTGCAATAATCTGTAGCTTCAAACCAGGTTACTTTTTCAACTGGTTTAAATTGGTCGGGAAAATGGGAAGGATTATGATTCCTTATTTGCTCAAATTCAGACTGGGTTGTTTCAAACCGGTCTATACAAAAAGCATCGATAAACATTTCCTTTGATTGATCCGCTCGTCCTGCCATGAAATTACCCGCAGGTATGTTTACCATATTTTGAGGACATTCATCCGATGTTGCTTTCATAGCGGTTTGCGCAAAGACGGACGAAGAACAAAACATCAGAATAAAACTGAAAATGATTGGAATATGTAATTTCATAAGGCCAGTTCTCTTTGATTGACGTTTCACTATTGTACTACCATATATAAAGATTGTAAAAGAGACGAGGAAAAGAGAATGGAACAAATACTTCCTATTAATTGGCTTTCCAATTAAATTTATAAAATATATTGTTAAACTAAAGTTCACATAGTTAAAGGATAATCCTCATCGCGTGTCATCCTGAACGAAGTGAAGGATCTCGCCTCGGTCCAATTAATGAAACTCCTTTTTTCTTCTGTGTCTTTCTGTGGTCAAAATTAAGTTGTAAAATATATTGCAATTTTCGTTTACGTTGCCATAATGTAGAGATAGTTTAGAAATGGAGAATTTGCTATGGCTTCAGAGAATATAAATGTCCGGATAACAGGCGAGTTAAGAAATCACCTTGACCAACAAATAAGTAAAAATGGTTTTTACGAAAACGCGAGCGAATATGTTCGGTCGCTTATCCGCAATGATTTAAAAAGTAGCCAAGAAAGCTGGGAATGGCTTCGTAAAGAACTAGAACCGGCTCTAAGAGCGGACGAAAGCCAATTCATAGAAGTTTCCGCTCGCGACGTTATTTCCAGAAACAAGAAAAAGAAAAGGAAATGAAATACCGCTTTTTCAAGACAGCGGATGCCGCACAAGATGAGATTTGGGATTATACATACGAACAATGGGGAGAAGAGCAAGCCAAAAAATATATAACGGGACTTCATAAGCATATTGCAGAACTCGCTGAAAAAAAGAAACCTTGGAAACCGTTGCCTCAAAAATTAGTTGTTCCTCCCGATTTAGAAACTAAAGTTTATTTTAGCCAATATGAAAGCCATTATATTTTCTTTCGCGAACTGTCCGGCGGAAAAATAGGAATAATGAGTCTTTTGCATGAAAAAATGGAAATATAAA
>JAYOZP010000056.1:0-24732 GCA_038154245.1 Nitrospinales bacterium
CCCCTCAGGGAATTGAGATGGGATTAGTTGCGGAAATTTTTGGACCTGAGATTTTTGCACAAGCCGCCCACTACAGTCCTTTTTACCATTCTTTTAGAAAAAGCGACCACTCGTCTGGTGGATGCGGCGGATGCGGAGGCGGGAGTAGTAGCGGAAGTGGTGGGTGCGGCGGATGTGGAGGCGGTGGTTGTGGAGGCTGCGGAGGATAAAATGTTATTACCAGATCATTTAAAACTTTCTGAGAGTTGCGGTACAGGACCTTATGTGCCAGATGGACTTCTATTTCAATGGCACATAACAGAACGTTGCAACCTTCGGTGCGAGCATTGCTACCAAGACGTATATTCAGGAAAAGAACTTACGTTTAATCAACAACTAGAAGTCCTAGAACAATTTAAAGACTTATTAAACAGTTGGCGTTCAAAAACAAAAAACGAAAACTTACGCGGCCACATCACAATTACCGGCGGCGAACCTTTTGTCAGGAATGATTTTTTAGATCTTCTACAAGTATTCGCCCAACATAAAAGTTTTTTTTCTTTCGCTATTCTTACCAATGGTTCCTTCATCGACTCCAAAATGGCCGCTAAACTAACAGACCTTGGCCCATCATTTATCCAAGTTAGCTTAGAAGGAACTAAAAATACTCACGATGAAATCCGAGGAGATGGGAATTTTGAGCAAACTGTTTCGGCTATTAAAAACTTAGTGAAAGAAAATATTCATACCCTCATTTCTTTTACGGCTCACCGCGGAAATTTTAGAGAATTTCCAGAACTTGTCCAAATCGGTAAAAAACTAAAAGTGAATCGAATTTGGTCTGATCGTTTCATTCCGCGCGGAGCGGGAAATGATATGGCTCAGGAAATGCTTACTCCGCAAGAAACTCAAGAATTTTTTAAAATTATGGAAAGCGAAAGAACGAAAATCAAAAAAAGTTGGTTTAATAAAACAGAAATCGCTATGCATCGCGCTTTACAATTCTTAGTAGGAGATGGCAAACCCTATCGTTGTACTGCCGGCGATACTTTAATCACGGTTCAACCTAATGGCGACCTTTATCCTTGCCGTCGAATGCCGATATCCGTAGGTAACCTAACGAATTCTTCATTAGAGGAACTCTACTATAAAAGTAACCTTTTCCAAGATTTAAGAGATAGAAATAAAGTTAGCGAAGGTTGCGAAGGATGTTTTTACAATAAGCTCTGCCAAGGAGGATTGAAATGTCTATCTTATGCGGTAACTGGAGATCCATTTAAAAAAGATCCTGGTTGCTGGAATACCCCCGCTCCATTGGAGTCAGAAAAACAAAACGAAATAGAATGCGAGACGCAATGACAACAAAAATCGATTTATCGCAAACCAAGCTACCGGCTGAAACTCAAAACGCAGTTTCTACTTTAGGGAATCAATTACAAGAAATTCTTAACGATCAATTAGAATCTATAATCCTTTATGGAAGCGCACTAACGGAATACTTTAGGCCAGGTCAAAGCGACGTCAATATTCTAATAGTTTTGAAGAACATCGACACAGAATCCATGAATAAGGTCTTAGATCCTCTATTTCTTTCTAAACGGTATGGAGTTTCTCCTTTATTCTTGACTCAGGACGGAGTGGTTTCATCTACTAAAGTATTTCCAATAAAGTTTCTAAGTATGCAAGAAAACTATCAGGTATTAATAGGAAAAGACGTTTTAGAAAGTTTGTCGGTTGATAAAAAAAATCTCCACTTTAGATGCCAGCAAGAAACTCTAAATTTACTGATGAGATTACGACGGCATTATTTAACCAGTGGGGGCTCTGGGTTACCCGATAGAATCGCTCGCGTAATAGGACATTTTTTAGAAACTTTAAAAAGAATCATTTCTCTCACCAAAGAAACGCCAATTTCAAACGACGAAGTTTTGGAAAAATCCGAGCAAATTATTGGATTGGATAAAACAATCCTCCAAAGAGCCTTAGACTACCGAAAAAATTCGACTCCTCTTTCTCATGACGAGGGAGAATTATTTTTCGACGATTTTTTAAAAACGGCAACTCAAGCGGCTCGCTATACTGAGCGCCTCAGAATAGATTAAATTTTTTCCAAAAAACTTTACGATATTGAGACTCAAAAAACTAATTATTTAAATAAATTCAACCGAATAAGAAGTGGAGTTCTAAAACGATTTTAAATCTTAGTATTGTAATGATTTTGTAACTTTACTTGCCCGCTAGCAGGGGCTATATTTACTTTTATCAATTAACCCCTTCCATAAAAAAATGAAAAACCGACGTATTTTACTTCTAATTTTTCCCTTTATTTTGATGGGTTTATCTCAGAGCGACACGCCTGTCAATTTACCTAATCATGTAGAAGAAGCGCCCATCAATTACGAAGTAGCTAAGATTGACGCTCAAAACGCTAAACAACTTGCATCTTTTGGAAAAAAACTACTTAATGAAGGGCGTTATGAAGAGTCTTTGGAACCTTTAAAAAACGCTATAAAGCTGGAACCTAAGGACGCAGACACGCATTTTCACTTAGGCTTAGCCTTTGGAGCCTTGGGCAGGCAAGTCGAAAAAATACAGCATTATAAAGAAGCTACTCGTTTAAACCCAGAACATGCCCACGCTCTTTTTAAACTGGGGCTTGCCGAAGCAGCCTTAAACAGACATCAACAAGCCATCGGTTATTATAAAAATGCATTGTACTCCAACCCTTATCTTCCCAAAGCAAACTACTTCTTAGGGCTTTCTTATTATTTATCAGGCCGTTACAAAGAAGCTTTGACCCCTTTGAAAAAAGCGTTGGATTCAGAACCAGAAAATCCTCAAGTTTATTACAGTCTAGGCTTGGCATATCTTAAGTTAGGAGAATACAAAAAATCTCTCCAACCACTAAAAAACGCACTTTCAAGAAAACCTAACTTGCCCCAAGAAATGGCACAAATCAATTTAGCCCAAAATTAGAATTAGTAAATCTCTGTCCTTCTAATCACATTTATTGCCGTCTGAATCAGTAACCTTCTTGATTTATAAGCTAACAATCAACTTGCAAAAAACCATTTTTCAACGGTTTCATTGCGGAAACCAATTTCATTTTCTATATCCCACCCTGATTCTTCACTAAAGGATGCATACCAAGTCTGAACATCCACTCCTTCTATAGAGTAAACCATAACGCTACCACGTCCGCTATTTTCTGAATTTGACGAAAACCAAACGAAAACTCCAGAAGAACTTACCGATTCAACCAAACTATGCCAATTGTATGAATCGTATTTAGGTTTCTGATTGTAAATACAATATGGCGTTTCAGTTCCGTTATAAATACCGCTATTTTGTAATTTCCAATAATGTTCAGCTATTACTTGATTTGGATTGAACGGAGGAAAAGTCAATCGATCGAGAAACTTTTTATCAAGTTTCGCCAAAATGTAGGGCTCGCTGTACGGAAACTGAATAATACCTCGTCCAGAATAACCCAACCATTTATGGTCGAACCATTCATTGATTCGAATAGCATAAATTTCCGCTGGTTCTAAGTCGCTTATTAATTGATCTACAAAACCATTTAACGCGGAAAGAAAATTTTTATCGTCGCTTTTTTCGCAAGGGATTTTTACAGCCATTTTTAGTCTCCGGTCGTCTTAATAGCGATTCCCCCAAAAGGGTTATTATCGCAATTAACCGACAATACAATCGACTCAACTCTAGGGAAAGCGAAAGGAAACTTTGAAGAAATTTGTCGCGGGAAGTTCATAGTCGATTGCTTTAGTTTTTGAGTTTTTATAAGGTAGAATTTAAAGAAACTGTCAAACTCTAAAAGTTAACAGTCTCCCTACTTTCCCTTCTCGGAATCTCAATTCAAACCTTTACTAAAAAATCTATTTTTTTTCTGGATGTCGTGTCCATTTCCCCGCTTTAAATCAACCTCCCCGGCGCACTCGTTTTGGGTTATTTTTGTATATGATCAAAACTTTTGATTTATCAGAACTTATAGTGAAGTTAATTTGAAAAGAGAAAATCTAAATTACATTTTGAGGTCTCTTGAAATATTTTCGACTTCGCATAAACCGCTATCGCAACATGGTAAGCAAAGTTTCAAACAGACAACATGAAATATCGATTAAATTTTCAAAGCTTTTTCCAGAAATTATGGATTAAACCTCTCTCACCTCGACCAAAACTCTCCATAATTTAAACGGTTTAAAATAACCATCTCCAGGCATCAAAGCTATCCAAATTTTCGAAATACTGTTTAAGATAAAATACAAGCTGAGTTTCCAAAACAATTAAAGTCTTAAACGGATCACCCTCAAATGACCGTAACAAATTTGTGACCTTAATTTAACATTTCCGTAACCTTCCATCCGAAATAAAGCTATAACATTTTAATGCAAAGTTATAAAGATTTACCTTTTCGGTTCTTATTCAGGTTCTTTTACTATTAACTGTCGAAAATGAATTTACTATAAACGTTTATGGAATCTTTAAAACTGATTGGTGAAGATTAAAGGCTTGCGTTTCATGGCAAAAAATTCAATTACAAAACAACATTGGGAACTCAGACACTTTTTCTAAAGCGGTAGCTGAGGGACAAAACCCTCAATATTAGTTTTCTTATTCAATCTCAGATTAACCAGCTTTACAAATTTGAATTTGATCAAACGTTACGTTTTTCTGATAAATTGAAAAATCTAAGCATTCCAAGTTATACACGTCTTAATTTGCGAATAGGTTACAACCCGCGTTAAGATATAGAAATTAGCCTTGTAGGATATAAATTTAATCGATCCTCATCATCCTGTCTGTTATGAACGCCGGAATCTTACCTTCCGAAGTTCCACGAAGTTTTTATTGAAAATTAACAGCAACGCTAACAAATGATTTTAAAGACATTAGGCGGCTCCGCATTCGAATACCGATTTAAATTCTCCAACGCCTCTATCATGCGTTCGAATGCCTGTCTTTTTCTAGTTCTATTTCTCCTTATATTTCCGGCTAAAAACGTTTTAAGTCTGGAATCCAATAGCGAAGAATCTCTTAAGTTCGAGCTACAAGTCGCAATGATTTTCAAAATATTAGATTTTATTGAGTGGCCCGAAAATTCGTTTCAAAATTCCGACAAAATATTTCGTATAGGCGTTTTTGGAAATAGTCCAATGCTTGGAGCGATAAAACAATTAGAAGAAGAAACAATCAAAGGTTTACAAGTTAAAGTTCAATTGGTAGAAAATATAAGAAACACTAAAAATTTTCACCTTCTCTATGTTTGTCCTACGCAAATTGATAAATTGCAATCTATTATAACCGCAGTAAAAAACGGGAATACCTTAACCATGAGTAAAGCAAGGGGATTTGCTGGAAAAGGCGGTATGATAAATTTTTACGAAACAAGTGGGAAAATGAGATTTGAAATTAATCTTGGCAAAGCTAAAAAACATGGCTTTAATATAAGCTCTAGGGTGCTTTCATTGTCTAAAATTGTAAGCACGAAGGTTCAATAAAACTATGCGATTCATTACCAACGTTTCTATTCAAAAGAAGTTAGTTCGAGTTATCATGTTAACTTCTGGAATCGCCTTGGCCTTGGCCTGTGTTTTATTCGCAATTTATAATTTCACCATGTTTCGAATTGGAGAAGTCAGAGAACTTACAAGCCTTGCTGAAATTGTAGGAAATAATAGTTCCGCAGCGCTTATATTTGACGATCTTCAAACAGGAAAAGATGTGCTGAAATCGCTTCAAATGGACGACCGAATTGAAGCCGCCGCAGTATACGATAACAAAGGAAAAATTTTCGTTTCTTTTAACCAAAACAGCTCTAATCCAAATGTTTTTCTTTCAGAACCCGATCCATCTGTCGATTCTTTTACCCTTCAGAAACTTAACATTAGTCTGCCAATTCAACTTAACGGAGAAACAATAGGAACTATTCGGATCATTAGTCGTCAAAAATCTTTGATCAAACTCGTTGGCGAAAATGGTCTGATTGTCTTTTTAGTTTTGATTATTTCTTCTATAGTCGCTTACCTAGTCTCCAAAAAATTAGAGTCCATGATATCGTCGCCAATTTTGCATCTATCTGACAAGGTATCTCAAGTATCGGTTGACCGAGACTATTCCATTAGAGCTACAAAGACAACACAAGATGAAATGGGAAATTTGATCGACAGATTCAACGAAATGTTGGATCGTATTTAGGAACAAGAAGTTGCCTTGCAAAAAGCGAACGATAGATTAGAAGATCAAGTTGAAGAACGAACGGCCAAACTAAAAACAGCCATTTCCGACGCTGAGCGTGCAAGACTGGAAGCTGAAAAAGCGAATCAAGCTAAATCTGAATTTCTTTCTCGAATGAGTCATGAATTACGGACTCCTATGAACGCCATATTAGGTTTTACTCAGATGATGTTAAAGGACACTCAAACTCCTCTTAATGAAATTCATCAGGCCGATGCAAATCATATTATTAAAGCTGGAAAACACCTCTTAGAACTGATTAACGAAATTTTGGATCTTTCCAGAATAGAATCGGGTCAATTTTCCGTTTTTAATGATAATCACCATTTAGGCGATATCATGGAAGAAGTCTTAGAAATAATAAACCCAACCGCACAAAAACAAAATATTCAATTATCTTGCGACATGAATCAATTTCAAAATATATACGTGTTTGCAGATTCAGTTCGTCTAAAACAAGTCATCTTAAATTTACTTTCAAATGGAATAAAATATAACAACCCAGATGGATCGGTCCAAGTAGTTAAAGAAAAAACTGAGGATGAGAAAGCGATAAGATTGAAATTTATCGATACAGGCCCAGGGATTCCCGAAGATAAATTGAAGGATATTTTTGAACCCTTTAATAGGTTAGAAGCCGATAAAACAGCCATCGAAGGAACAGGAATTGGCTTATCCATATGCGATAAACTTATGGGAATGATGGGCGGTAATCTAAAGGTAAAAAGTGTGGTTGGAACCGGTTCTGAGTTTAGCATCGAAATCGCAATAGGTAAACAGGACCAAAATAAAAGTAATGCGACACTTTCTCTTAAAGAACCGGAATTGGATAACCTAGGAGTTGCCGATTCTAATAGTATTTTAGCTCTTTATATTGAAGATAATGTCGATAATTTAGCCTTAGTAGAACGAATAGTCGCTGAGGTTTCAGCAATCAAATTAATTTCCGCTCCGCGCGCTAAACTTGGAATCGAATTAGCTAAAGCTCATCGTCCCGATATTATTTTGATGGATATTAATATGCCAGAGATGGATGGTTTTCAGGCATTGAATCATTTACAATCGTTAAATGAAACAAACGATATACCCGTTGTCGCTGTTAGCGCAAATGCTATGGAAAAAGATATTGAAAAAGCTAAACAGGCTGGATTCAACAGTTATATTACTAAACCCATAGAAATCCAAAACTTTATATCGGTTATTTCACAAACTTTAGGTAGGCAAGTTAAAATAATATAAAAGTTTACTTTCCCCGAAGCTAGGTAAAATAAAAAGCCGTTATTCACCTATTGTGAAAAACGGCTTTTATAACTTTCAAGAAAAGTTTCAAACAACTTCGCCTTTACTAAAATGCATGATTCCCCACGATAAGTGATCGTTATTCCCTGCCTCTACCCAATGATCTAAACCTTGAATCATTTTATCAATATACCCTTTTCCACAAGTCTCAACCATTTCATCGTACCGCTTTTGGGTTTCTTCCTTAACTCTTCTATAATGAGTGGTTAAATGGTCGGACAAATCCACCACTTGGGCGGTTTTTATACCTAGTTTTCGAGCTTGCTCCACATAAAAACCAAAAGACCCTAAAGAATCGAGATGAATTCTATCTAAAACGGGTTTCAAAACTTCTTTTGGACATTCATAGGTCTGCATTAAATCCGTAAAAATAAATTCGCCATCGTCTGTTAAAACTCGATCGACTTCCTCAATTACTTTTTCTCTATCAGAGCTATGAACGATTGCGTCTTGGGACCAAATCACATCGTAAGAATTATTAGGAAAGGGGATATCTTCAAAGTTACCTTCAACAATTGTAATAAGGTCGTCTACCCCATGCTTTTTGTTAAAATTTTCGTTTTTTTCGTTTTGAGTTTGGCTAAGATTTAGACAGGTTACTTCACAATTATAGGTTTTTGCGAGGTAACGAGCTGCGCCCCCATAACCGGAACCTAGATCAAGAACCTTAGTTTCCTCGTCTATATCTAGCTTACCAGCCATTTTGTGGACGATTCGGGGACTAGCATCCCTTATGGATTCGTCCATATGGTTGTATATACCAACGTGTATATGTTCTCCGCCCCAAATCTTAAAATAAAACTCGTCTGCGGAATTACTATCGTAATACTCCTGAGCTTTATCGACTGCAGTTTTTTCGCTTGAAATATTCATGAATGCACTCCTTTATTGAGTTAGGGAATAGCATTCAGACGCTGTCCTCACAATTTAAAGTTGCAGAATGCAAATAAAAACAAAAAACGCCCAAATAAACTATAAAATTAAAAATCGACATACCAATAATCATTTTGTAGACACTGTATATTATATTAAAAACCATTAATTTTCAAGCTTTGGCCTTTTTAAGACAACCTTGCAACCCACAAAACATCCGATTATAGATAAATCCGAGTTCCATAAAAATAAACGGAAGATAGCATTCGACCTGATTTAACTATACAATACAGCATTCACATCTATTTCTATTTTCGAGCTAATCTATAAAACGTTCGATTTTTATCATCCCCATCAACCTAAAATTAATTAATGGACAATAAAATAAAAACCAAACCTATTTGGTTTTTCAAAGAAACCAATCCGCCTGTTTTTATCGCTTCCGCTTTTTTGATGTTGATCTTTATCCTGCTTGCGACTTTTTTTACCGAAGCGTCAAAAGTTTTTTTTAACTTAGTTCAATCTTCAATAGTAGAAAACTTTAGTTGGATATTTACCATAGCGACGATTTTGTTTCTTTGTTTTGTGTTGTACCTCCTGTTTAGTAAATATGGAGAAATTCGTTTGGGTCAACCAGACGAAAAACCAGAATTCAATTATCCCACCTGGTTTGCGATGATGTTCAGCGCAGGCATGGGCATTGGCTTAGTTTTTTGGAGCATTGCGGAACCGATTAAACATTATTTGAATCCTCCAATTAATCAAGCCAAAATGTTAACCGCCGCGAATCAAGCCATGACAGTGACTTATTTTCATTGGGGTTTCCATGCCTGGGCAGTATTTATGATAGTAGGACTTTCTCTCTCGTTTTTTTCATTTAGAAAAGGTTTGCCACTCGCCATCCGATCTTGTTTCTATCCTCTATTAGGCGAGAAAATTTATGGATTTTGGGGACATTGTATAGACACTTTTGCTGTTGTTGGAACCATGTTTGGAGTAGCAACGTCTCTTGGCTTGGGCGCTATGCAGGTTAATGCGGGTTTAAACTTTATTGCCAACATTCCCGAAAATAAAGTTGTCCAAATCTTTCTTATAGCCTTGATTACAGCTTGCGCTACCGCTTCTGTGGTTTTGGGCTTAAAAAAAGGTATTAGTCGAATAAGCAACTTTAACGTTTGGGTCGGCGTAATTTTAGTTACGTTTGTATTTTTTCTTGGTCCTACTGTTTTTATCGTTAATTTATTCGCCGAAAATATAAAAGATTATTTGATTAACCTACTTTATATGAGCTACTGGAGCGAGTGGGTTGCTAAAACAGACTGGAAGTCTAGTTGGACAACATTCTATTGGGGGTGGTGGATAGCTTGGGCTCCTTTTGTCGGACTTTTCATCGCTCGAATATCAAGAGGTAGAACTATCAGAGAATTTATTTTGGGAGGACTATTTGCGCCTACGTTTGCAACTTTTCTGTGGTTGAGCGTTTTTGGCGGAACCGCTCTTCATCTGGAAATTTTTCAAGGAGCGTCTATATCCGAAGCGGTTTCGGCAAATATTAGTTCCGCTCTTTTCAAAACGCTAAATCACCTTCCATACGCTCAAATTACGGCAGGCCTATCTACTTTAGTCATCGTTACTTTTTTCGTGACTTCTTCTGATTCCGGTAGCTTAGTAATTGACATATTAACTGCGGGCGGCCATCCAAATCCTCCCGTAAACCAAAAAATATTTTGGGCTATCACCGAAGGCGTTATTGCTTCTGTATTAGTTTTAGCCGGAGGATTAACGGCGCTACAAACAGCCGCCATTGCTTCAGGCCTTCCTTTTACCTTGATTATGATTGGAATGTGTTTTGCTCTTATAAAAGGACTGAGGAACGAACCGTTAAATTTAAACAAAGAGGGAAATACTTATTAATTATTTTGCTCTAACCGTCTATCTATAGTTTCATTTGATACGAAAAAACTAATCAAATTTATTTATCAGGCCGTCTCGAATACCTTTTTCATAATTCTGAGTATCCTTTACTAATTTAGAACTTAACACGATCAACCCGACTAAATTTGGAACCGCCATTAAAGCGTTCATCGCGTCGGAAAAATCCCAAACCACTTCTAATTTAACTATTGATCCAATAAAAACAAAAAATACCCAAACATATCGATAATAAGGCGTCCATCTATCTCCAAAAAGATATTCGAAGCACTTTTCCCCATAGTATTCCCATGCCAATATTGTTGAAAAAGCAAAAGTAACTGCGGCAAGAGTTACAATCAGTTTTCCCCATTCTCCTGGGAACCCCATTGAAAATGCTTGGATCGTTAAAGCCACTCCAGTTTCTCCCGAGCTCCAAACTCCAGTAGAACTAATCGCGACGGCAGTAAGCGAACAAACGATTAATGTATCGATAAAAGTTCCCGTCATAGAAACTAAAGCCTGCTTCGCGGGTTGATTTGTTCTTGCCGCCGCCGCTGCAATAGGAGCGCTACCCATTCCAGATTCGTTTGAAAAAAGTCCACGCGCAACGCCATACCGAATAGCGCTGGCAAGCGAGGCGCCAACAAATCCGCCGGTAGCGGCCGTTCCCGTAAAAGCGCTTTCCAAAATCAGTTGTATGCCTTCGCCTAAACGATCCAAATTGCCAACAACAACGACTAAAGCTCCCAAGAAATAAACCGATACCATCACTGGAACAAAAATGGAAGCGACGTCGGCAATTCGCTTAATACCTCCAATAATCACTAACGCCGTTAAAAAGGCCATGGCAAGCCCCACGACAACCTTACTGAACCCTAAAGATTCATAGACCGCATGGGCGGTGGTATTTGCCTGCACCATATTTCCAATACCGAAAGCAGCCAAAGCTCCAAAAGCGGCAAAACAAATACCTAACCATTTGCGCCCAACCCCAAATTCTAGATAATACATAGGACCGCCAGAAATTTGGCCGCTAGAGTTAGTTTGCCTATATTGAACGGCTAAAAGACCTTCCGCATATTTTGTAGCCATTCCCACTAGGCCGGTTATCCACATCCAGAAAACTGCTCCAGGGCCTCCAAGAGCGATGGCAGTACCAACTCCTGCGATATTACCTGTACCCACCGTAGCTGCCAACGCGGTCATCAAAGCGCCAAAATGTGAAATGTCTCCTTTGCCTTCTCGTTCTTTTGAAAACGTTAATTGGAAAGCGTATAAGAGTTTTCGGAATTGGATACCCCGCAAACGAATAGTAAGGAAAAAACCAACGCCTAATAATAAAACCAATAACCACGGCCCCCACATGAAGGCGGCAAATTCGGAGAAAAAAGCGCTCATGAAACCTTAATCTATTAATGGTTTAATGATTTTGAGCTTCAGAATGAAACTCTTTATGAGGATAGAATTAAAGAATTGCTTATTACTATCGGATTCTAAGTGTAGAAGTCTTATGTCCAAAAAGCAAAAAGATTTTTTAGAGAGAACAACTTGGATGGTTTTAAAATAATTCGGATCTTTTTTTACTTCTCTTTGAAAGTTCTAATGAAGTGGATAACGCTCCACCCTTCCTCTTCGGAAATGACTTGCCCTACCCGCTTCGGCATCCCAGTACCAGGACTACCGTTTTTCAGAACCCACATGAGTTCGCCATCAGAGCGAAGTTCTTGCCATTTTTTATCGGTAAAGTTTCTAGGAGAGTGCCCTGGCAACCGCACCCCTTTCCCATTATTACTATGGCAAGTAACGCATAAACCCTTCCCAAAATAAATTTTCCTACCAGCTTCAATTATCTCAGGAGTCGACTCATAAGGGTTTTCTATTTCTTGAACTTCTTCAAGCGCCTCTTTAGGAACCCTTGCTTGATAAATATTTGGATGGGAAAAGCTACAGCTTTTCCCATCCAACATAAAATAAGTAAAACCAAAACGCTGTATTTTAATAACCACACTTTCTTACGCCTCTCAAAATAACGTTAGAAATTGAATATTTTTCCTTAAAAAAAGAGGATTCTGTCGGCTCCTTATCGCAGGGAGGAATCTCAAAAATAGCGAACCAAAACCGACAGTTATCCTCCAAACCTATTTGACATCCACCGTCATAATGACAAACTCCTTATTCATTTGCGTTCCTTGATGCGGCTCGACATATGTTCCATCGTAGTAATACCATTGCAGAGGAAGCATCTTTCCTAATTCTTTTGGTTGCTTCGGAAGTTTGCTAACATCCAAACCATTCTCAATAAAGGTTTTTGGGTTTAAGTAATAAACAATATCCTCGTGAGTTTTTTCTGGTCGGCTTGAATAGTGGATCATATTGTGTTTTGTTACTTTTTCTAACATGCAATACTCGCCGCTAGCGTTGGTAATATCTATCGCCGCTAACTTTGAGTCGGGAGTGAATAAATTCGCTATCGCATTTATTTCTTTTTTCGCGGTTCCCCTTAGTTTCAAAACAGGAGCAAAGTCTTTTTTTATTTTTTCTAATTCCGCGCTTGTTCCTCCAGAAACAGCCGCTTCAACTTCAACGGTCAGCGTTGCCGCAAAAATCGACGCGACTAAGAATCCCCAAAAGGACAAATTTACTTTTGCCAACTTTTCCATAACGTTTCCTTTCAAAATTATAAGTTTCAAAATCTATTTAAGAAGTTTATTGATTAACTTTACCGTGAGTCGCTTCCCAATGGCCAATCGACTGAGGGATCATTACGGAACCGTCTGGAATAGGAGCGCCATCAGGCCAGAGATGGAAAATAATTCCATCGGTCTTTCCTACATAATCAGCCAATTTTTTTTGCTCTTCTGGATCGGTTGGATTGTGAATTGCAACTCTACCTGTGGCTATTTCTTCCGCATGATCATGCCAATTCTGCTTATGAGAATGCTTGGGAATTACTTTTCTAGCTAAATCTTTGGAAACCATATACTCGATTTCAGTCATTCGCGCGTTAGCGTCTGTCGATTCAAAAAGGATGCATTGAATGATATCTTTATTTATTGGTTTACAATAATGATGAAACGGTCCAACAACTTCCCCATTCATTATATGTGGAGCAGAAACATGAATGGTGTAACCTGAAAGAGGGTTAGGCGGAGCCTTAACTTCGGCATTTACATTCATAGAGGCGACGCCCAAAAAAAATAAAGCGATTAAACCTATGCGTAACGTTTTTTGAATCTTCATTTTTAAACTCCCAATAAAAAAGGTTTGATTTTTTATATTTCAAGACCACCGAATAATAAATTTCAGTATCCTTGGTAAGTATAGGAGTTTAGGGAAAAATCAAAAATCGCCAGGACTATGAAGTTATTGAGGTATGTTTTCGACTTTTCATGTAGTAATTACACTACATGAGATGATTTAATTCAGGAGGGTAAACTGAAAACAACTAGTCCTTTTTGCAGGATAGGAGTTTTTTGCGCTGTTTTATCTTTTCTGGTTTACCAAAGTAGCTCTAATACTTATTAGCTTCAGTAGGAATTGGCAACTTCCCATTCAAACGAACCAACATGAGGACTTTCGATTTTAATTTTGTCTCTAACTTTTAAGGGACCAACTCCAGATGGAGTTCCTGTAAAAATAATATCGCCAGTCCTTAAGGTCCACCAACCGCTTAGCGCTCTCACTAAGCTTTTAATTGGAAAAATCATATCTTTAGTATTACCATTTTGCCGAAGATCGCCATTAACAAAACATGAAAAAGGTAGGTTCTCTAAATCAATAGCGTTTGGATCATAAGCTTTAAAATTACCTAGTGGAGCGCTTTGCTCAAAAGACTTGGAAAGTTCCCAAGGTAAACCGCTTTTTTTCAACTTACTCTGAACATCGCGCAAGGTTAGATCTAGCCCTAAAGTAACCCCTGCAATGTGCGAATAAGCGTCGTCTTCAGGAATATTTTTTCCTTCTTTCCCAATTAAAAGAACCACCTCAGCTTCGTGATGCAGCTCGGCGCCATAACTTGGATAAAAAAGGGAAACTCCAGGCGCCACAATATTAGAAACGGGTTTCATAAAAACTACCGGCTCGTCGGGCCGTTTGTTGCCACCCAATTCTTTTATGTGCTCGTCGTAATTTTTACCAATACAAAAAATTCGAAAAGGTTTGAAAGGCTGATCCTTAATTATAAATTGCAAAACTTGGCTATTTTCCAATTGTTCTAGTTTTCCTCAGCCAAAGTCTCGGCTAATTGAGACATCGCTAGATGAAAAATGACAGAATGAACAGCTTCTACTAATCCCATATCAACGCTAGGAACATGAATGTTTATTTTTGCTAATCCCTTTACTCGACCGCCGTCAAATCCTGTAACTCCTAAGACCTTAATATCATTTTCAAGCGCGTACTCTGTCGCCTTAACTACATTTGGACTATTTCCAGAACCGCTGATAACAATTAATCGATCTTGAGGCTGAGCGTAAGTCATTAATTGCTGCACAAAAATAGTCTCATAACCTTCGTCATTCGCTAGGGCCGTAATAAAAGAACCGTTATCTGTTAAAGAGACGGCCCGGATTCTTTTCTTTTGGGAAATAGTCGACAAAGTTCCTTTTGCAAGATCTTGAGCAAAATGACTCGCGTTTGCTGCGCTTCCTCCATTTCCAATAATAAAAATCGTAGTCTCATCTTGATATGCTGTATAAAGTTCCATCACAAAAGGTTCGATTTGAGGCAAAACAACGGCAAGCATCCTCTTGACTTCTTCAAAGTAATTATTAGATTTTTCGGTGTTATAAATCATATTTTAAGGAGTTTTGAGGAAAAAGGAGTAATAAAATTTACTTTTGATAACAATTATATACTGTAAATAACCATGTATGCAAAAACATAGAAAGAAACGCTAACTCATTGTACTACAAAGTACTTTTCGTTTATTTAAAAATAATATAACTCAGCTATTTCTTGGTTTTTTACAAAAACTTTTTGGATGCATACCTTATGATTCTCCAAAATGTTGCTTTTAATTTCATCATAGGTATACACAAAATAAATTTATGTACACTTTAGTTTTAACAAAAATGACACTTTTTCCTAACTAATTGAAATATTTTCAGTTAGAATAAATTCATTTATTCCAAATTATTCTAAATTCGAAATAACTTTCAAAATCCTCTACATAAGTAGATATTTTTTGAAGATAGTTTTTTTAGTTAAAAAACCGATTACCATAAGTTTGGTTATTTATAAAAAGTATGGCAGCAAACTCCCTCAAATTATTTCTCAAAATGAGAAAATCGCTCATTATTTTTTTGATCCTTCTTTTTCTTTTCGATATAGAAGCTTCATGGGCAATTGATCCTCCAACAGGAGTTTGCCCACAACCAAGAAATACTAGACCTGTCCCTAAAAAATTTCGAAAATTAACAAACCCTCTGAAGGCGACGCCAGAAAATGTCGCCTCAGGTAAAAACCTTTATCACTTTTTAGTAAAACCCACTCCTTGCAAAAATTGTCACGGAGATAATGGAGACGGCATGGGTTTAATGTCCTGGGCTCTAGCTCCATTACCGAGAAATTTTATATGTAAGTCAACTATGAGTTCCGTTTCTGAAGGACAAATGTTTGGAGTGATTAAGAATGGAGCTATTGGCTCTGCCTGTCTTCCTAATCGTGGTTTAAAGGACGAGCAAATATGGCAACTAGTTATATATATCAAACAGTTCGCTAAATAATTTTTTGTTTTATTCTAACAAGGAGAATTTTCATGTCAGGCCCAAGCCCTGAAAGCGCTGAAAAAGCTGGCACAGGTTTTTCGCAATACGAGAGTACAAAAAGACCTCAAGAATTCACCATGGGATTTTTTAAAATCCCTGTCAAATTGTATTTCTTAACTTTTGCCCTGCTTTTCTCAATGGTCGGTCTGGTTTACTACACGGTTCAAACTTTGGATACAAATCAAAAATACGACGCAAAGCTAATTTATTTGGCGGGAAAGCAACGCATGCTGACC
Source organism: Nitrospinales bacterium (assembly GCA_038154245.1). Lineage (GTDB taxonomy): Bacteria > Nitrospinota > Nitrospinia > Nitrospinales > JAJDAT01 > JAJDAT01. The sequence continues at coordinate 16,322 of JAYOZP010000056.1, forward strand.
CAGCAACTGTCTAAAGGTTTAATGGCGTTATTGCTTGGGGATCAAAATAAAATTGAAGAAATAAATTCGATTAAAATGGAATTCCATACTGTTTTAAAAGCTCTTATGAGAGGCGATGAAGAGCTTGGCGTTTCTGCAGCCCAAACCCATGATATTTTGGATCGTTTTAACAAAATCCAAGAACAATGGGTGCCTTTTATAATGAATGTGGAAATTATTCTTCAAACCTGGCCAGAGGTTTCTAATAATATTGATCAAATAATGGAAACTCACCTAGATCTTTTTAACGAAGCCCAAGAAGTCATCAAACTATTAAGCGAAAAATCCGATTTAAAAACTATAGCCCATGCAGGTCGCCTACGGGAAATAATTCAAAGATTGACAAAAACAGTTCTTGGGTTTACCCGTTACAATAAAAAGAAGTTTATTGACGAAAGCATGAAATCCATCCAATTACAAGATAGAATTATTGAAGGCTTGTTGGAAGGCGATTCAGGCCTTAGCATAAAAAAAATAAACGACCCAAAATTAAGAAAGAAAATACATAATCTTAAAACTAACTGGGCGCTTTTTCGAGAAAAGTTAAATTATATCTTTAAGACTTTACCGGCAGTACACAACGCTTCTACCTATATAAGAGAAAACAACCTAAATCTTTTAAAAGCTATGAACTCTGCCGTAAAAGAGATGGCCAGCCTTTCCCAAAAACGCGTGGTTAAAATGATTGACAATCAATATAAAGCCTTGGTTTTTCTTTTTGCGTTTGGTTTTATTTTAAGCACAATCATTATAAGACAAATAACGATTCCATTAGGAGAAGTTACTTTAAAACTTGGAAGCATCGCCAAAGGGAACTTCCGTCAAAATAAAATGAATATTACAACAAAAGACGAAGTTGGTTTTCTAGAAACCACTTTCAACACCCTGGTCGCCAATATGAATTGGGCCATAAGCCAATTAGAAGGCGTTACTTCAGGAGAAATCAAAGATAATATCCAGTTGCGTAGAGGCGATTTTGAAAAAGCTTTGAAAAAGTTTATAGTCTCTACTTTAGGTAAAAATAAATAATCCCGCTAAAAACCTTCCTGATGAACTTTCAAATTATTTTTAAAATCACATGCCTATAATTATCATGATGATTTAAAATTGCAGAAGTTGAAACAGTTGACTGAACAGTTTTAGCGAATCTGTGACTGCACTAATTAAGGATTGTTGCCTTGAAATACCGTCCTGAGATAGACGGCTTACGCGCTCTAGCCGTTGTTCCGGTAATTTTATTCCACGCTGGATTTGAACTGTTTAGCGGAGGTTTTGTTGGCGTCGATGTGTTTTTCGTTATCAGCGGATACTTGATTACAACAATCCTTATTGAGGATATCGAAAACAATCGTTTTAACATCCTTAACTTCTACGAACGACGTGCAAGAAGGATTTTACCAGCTCTCTTCTTTGTGATGCTTGTGTGCATTCCGTTTGCCTGGATATGGATTTTGTTCCCCAGCCAGATGAAAGACTTTTCGCAAAGTCTCGTCGCTGTTAGTTTGTTCGCATCCAACATCTTGTTTTGGCGCGAAAGCGGTTACTTTGAGGCGGCAGCTGAAGAAAAACCGTTACTACACACGTGGAGCTTAGCGGTTGAAGAACAGTTCTACTTACTATTCCCGATCTTTCTGTTCTTGGTTTGGCGATTTGGCAAGAACAGAGTGTTTTGGATGATTGTTATAATCGCGGCAATAAGCTTGGCATTAAGCGAGTGGGGTTGGCGTAATATGGCTACAGCTAACTTCTATCTAGCGCCTACACGCGCTTGGGAGCTATTTGCTGGATCTATAGTGGCGTTTACTGTTCAGAAGCATGGTGTAAGAGCTAATAACGCCTTATCGCTACTTGGTTTAGCTATAATCGTATTTGCAATCTTTATTTACGATGAAAGTACGCCCTTCCCTAGTGTTTATTCGTTAGCGCCAGTGGTTGGTGTAGCGCTATTGATTTTGTTTGCTTCAAAAGACACGTTAATTGCAAAGCTACTGAGCACGAAAGCGTTTGTTGGGATCGGTTTAATAAGCTACTCAGCTTATCTGTGGCATCAACCGCTGTTTGCCTTTGCACGGATTAAAATAATTGGACAGCCTAGTTTGATGCTTATGGGCTCATTATCTCTCCTGTCTATGTTGCTTGCCATATTATCTTGGAAATTTATTGAGCAACCGTTTAGGAAAACTTCTGACAATGACTTAAGTCGAAATACAATCTTTATAATTTCTATGACTGGTATCTTAATTATGTCTTCGTTTGGATATGTTGGGCATAAACAGGGCGGTTTTAGGGATCGATTGGAGAAAATTCTTCAAGGAGATGTAAACCATTTAGAGTTTCATAGATATGTCGATGAAAGATATGTTGACTGCGAGCCTGAATCGATTGCCAAAAAAGCGTTAATTTGGGAAAGCTTTATTCGTTGCAAGCAGACAAAACCAGGCGATTCTGATTGGATACTCCTTGGCGACTCTCACGCAGAACATCTGTTTTTAGGGATGGCGGAAAGTAACTTAAATAAAAATCTCGTTTTCTATATATTTGGCGGCAAGCCTTACATTGATAATCCAAAATTTGCTGAAATATTTTCTGAAATTAAAAGCTCGGTGAGACCTAAAACAATTTTTTTAACAATGCATTTTAAGTCGCACGTTAAAGAAAGCGAAGAGCTATATGCTGGGTTTACTGCCACGGTTAAGTTTTTAAAACAATATGGTCATAAAGTGATTTTGTTAGGCGACATTCCGCAATACGATGTCCATCCAGAAGATTGCCTTTATGCTGCCACTATTGAGCTCTCAATTTCGTATTGCAGTATGTCGAAAGATGATTTTTTTGAACAAAAAAATATTTTCGAACCTGCGCTGAAAAAAATCGCTGAAGAGAATCACATTAGATATGTTCCGATGGAAAGCCCGCTTTGCAATAACGCCACGTGCAGTATGATTTCAGGGGATACGATACTTTATAGAGACACAAACCACTTGAACATTCCTGGGAGTCGGTTAGTTGGCAATTATCTCAATCAGAAACTACACGACTAATTTTGTGCTTTCTGGGTACACTTAAAAATATGTTTGGTGCAGCACAATTAACGGATAAAGAAGCTAACCCTCTTTTTTAGGGAAATTCTATATATTAAATATGAATTTAAAGGATAGAATCATTGGAAAGAAAATCTTCTTAGTTCCACATTTCCGATTAACGCTCTTTGAAAAAGCGGGTTCTCAGCTAGAAAACGCTTCCTAATCAATCGAAAAATTAAAAACTTTTATCTTCTAAAGTAATTGTTCCATTTGCTTCTAGGTCGCCATCAATGTTTAAACCATATCCTGAAATAGAGATATTCTGTTCCGATTCAATAGTCGACGAACTATTTAATGTAAACGCTCCTTGACCGTTGTTGTCAAAATCTGCTTCCGCGTTGAAGTCGCCCGTATCGGTCGTAACATCCGTCAATACGTTGATATTTCCGCCTGCATTAATGGAAACAGCGTTAAAAGTCGACTGCGAGCTAACAAAGTTTACTTCCCCACCGCTAGCTAATGCGTTCAATTCTACCGTTCCAATGTTATTGCTATTTCGTGCCGATACGCCTTTCACTTCAATATTCTGAGTGGTTGCGTCGCCTAGAGTTAATTTCTCAGAAGTAATTCGCTTCAATTCCGAACCGCTAATTCTCATATTACCCGAACCGGAACCCAACCCAATAGTACCGCCATCTGATACCGCAACAGCCGTCGTTCCCGTCCCAGTATTGATTCTCCCTGAAAGACTTAAATCATTTGCGGACAAATTTAAATCATTATTATTCGTTTTGATATCAGCTCGGGATTTAATATAAAGGTTTCCTTGACCATTACCGTCAGAATCCGCTGAAATCGTAGTCGGTCCAGATTGAATATCTAAATCGCCATCTATCTCCACTCTATCCTGCGCTGAAATTGAAAGACTATCAAAAGAAGAATTTCCTTTTAGCTTAATGTCATCGCCGGCAACAAAAGAACCGGAACCGCTTGCGGTAAGCCCTTTATCAATTTGGATATCGTCGCCAGCCGTCATATTTACTGTGTTTATCGTAGATTCTTTTTTAAGTCTAATATCATCGCCGGCAATAAATGTTCCAGAACCAGTTGTTATCAACGATTTATCAATTTGAATATCGTCGCCAGCCGTTATCGAAACGTTATTGATCGTAGCTTCTTTCTTAATCAAAACATCGTTACCTGCATTCATTGATGCAGTTTGCGATGTAAAGGACTTATCAATTTTGATGTTGTCGCCCGCAGTAGCGTTAAATGTATCGATATTAGAAGTGGCTTTAATTTCAATGTCGTCGCCAGCATTTAGGACACCGCTTGTTCCCGTTACAGAGGTCGTGAATTTGATATCATCGCCAGCGTTTAATTCAAAGTTGCCTAAGTTTGAAGATCCGCCTTCAACAACTATATCGCTCGTAGACTTGGTTGCATTGATCGTTATCTTGCCGACATTAGCTAGATCGTTAGAAGTAAGACCGCCTACCCATTGGCCATCATTAAGATCTCCACCCACAACTAAGTTATCAGCGGTTATATTTCTTATTTCGCTTCTACTAATATCAATGTGATCTCCACCCATACCAACTTGATCGCCTAATGCAAATCTACCGTCATAGGACTCTTTCAAAGTTACGGTTCCGGTTCCTGCGTTAATGTCGCCGTCTAATTTAAAGTCGGCGCCGGTAGCGGTGAAGTTGTTACCATTTGTATTAACCGAACCCGAACTCCAAACTTCAATTCGGCCCGTACCGCCATCGTGATCGTTAGGCCCTTGATTTCCTAAACCTTGAGCGTCGGCAGTAAAGGTAGCGTCTCCAGAATTAACATTGACTGAACCATTCCAAACGGTGACTCTATCATTTGCAGTCGCTTCCACCGAATCAAAATTATTTGTGCCGTTCCAGAAATGAACATCGTCGCCTGCGGTGAGTTTTGTCTCTTTAGCGGTAACGCCGCTCCAAACCCGAACGTCTTCATCGGCATTCACTTCTAAATCATTGAGTGTCGAAGCGCCGCCTTGAAAAGTTATTCTTTTCGAAGATTTCGTAGAGTTGAGAGTTAACTTATCAATATTAGAAGAAGCGGAACTCGTAACGCCGCCAATAAACTGGCCGTCGTTTTTATCTCCGCCAATAATCAAATTACCAGTTGTAATATTCTGGAGTTCAGAGTTATCTATATTAATATCGCCTGTTCCCGCTTGGTCTCCAATTGCTATTGTGCCGCCAACCGATTCGGTTAAGGTAAGCGTCGCAGCGCCGCTATCAATTGTTCCATTAATAATAAAATCATTTGCGGTTATAAAAATATCATTATCAAAGGAGTTGATAAATATTCCAGAAAGTAATGTAAAATCGCCGCTGCCATTTCGGTCGGTATCGGCGTCAATAGTTATGGTTCCTGAATTTAGAATATTTTGATCGATTGTCACTCCATCGGCAGCTTCGATAACTATATCGCCGCCAGAATTAACGTCGCCGTTGAGAGTTATTTCTCCGCCTGCAATTAATTGACCTTCAAGATTTAAAGTATTCGCAGTAATGTCGATATCATTTGCAGAATTTATTGTTGTGCCAACGGCCAAATTAAAATCTCCGATCTCATTTAATTCAGAGTCTGCAACAGCTTCAAAGTCACCGGTATCAGTTGTTAAATTAACATTCACGTTGATATCGGTAACGGCGGTTAGAGTTAACTCGTTAAAGGTGGATTCGTTATTATCAACATTTATGGAGCCGCCCGTTTCAATAGCGACAGTTCCAATATTATCGCTTTGCGCTGCTGTAATACCGTCAACCATAACATCTCCATTTGTGTTATCGCCCAAGGTCAACTTATTGCCTCTAATATGCGCTAACTCCAATCCATCAATCGTGAAGTCGCCAGGGGTGTCGCCTAACCCAATAGTTCCTCCATCTGAGACTTGAAATAAAATATCCGCGGCTCCAGTATCAATTACGAATGGGTTTGAAGGAATATATGTTCCTCTAAAAACAAGATCGTTAGCTCTAATATTAAGTACATTGTTGGCTGTGGACAATATGGCATCGGTGTCTATAGTTAAATCTCCCTCGCCATCTTCATCTGTATCTGCATCAATAGTAGTTGTTCCTTGCGTCGTTAGATCCGATTCAATGTTTATACCATCGGAGGCTTTAAGTTCCAAAGCTCCTTGAGCAACGATGCCGCCAGTCTTAGCCCGCAAAAAGATTTCACCCTCGACGGCTTCAATAGTCATTTCCGCAGATAACGTTAATGTATCATTAGTACCTGCGATTCCATCTAAATCGGCATCTAAAGTAATATTTCCTTCGGCAGCAATCAAAACGTTTGTATCCACATCAATTCCATCATTAGCTTCAATTCTAATAATACCGTTCGACTCAATAGTTAACGTTTGCGAACTTAAAGTGATCCCTTTTGCAGCTGTTAAAATCGCATTGTTAAAAAATGTAATACGATCAAACAATCCTGTGTTAATACCCGTTTGATCCGTATCGGCATTTAAAACAATATCCCCGACGAGAGTCGTAATATCTGTTCTAATATCAATGTTATTTTTAGCGTTTACTTCTAAATCATTGAAACTATTAACCGCATCTCTAAACTGGACGACCTTACCAGCATTCAAAATAAGCTTACCAACGCTTAAATTAGAAATTCCTTCAACCAAAATATCCCCCGTCGTATCGAAGGTTAGATTGGCCGCATTAATATTTAGAAATTCAGTGGAATCAAGATTGAGTTTACAATCAGCGTCTGGACAAGCCCCATTTACCTCGCCCAATGCAATTTGTCCTTCATTTCCAGTTGAGGCTTGTGATTGAGTAATCAAAATATCCGCAGCGCCACTATTTAATTGAAAAAGGCTGCCAGAGGTATCTAATAAGTCCATATCGCGAGCCGTGATAATAATATCGTTGCCGTTACTCACAACGCTGGCTCCGGCAGCTACTGTAAACGTGCCGCCAATTGAGGTATCTACGTCCGTATCTGCATTAAAGGTCATTATGCCATTTGCAGTCAATTGACCCGCAGTAATGTTAATTCCATTCGTAGCGTTAATTGTAATGTTGCCTGGAGCGTCAATACCTCCTGTTTCGGCTCCTAAGGATACGCTGCCGTTTGTCGAAGTGATATTAACTCCATTTATTAACGAAATTTTATCATCGCCATCAGCCGTTCCATTAGCGTCGCCATTTAGAGTAATATTTCCTCCAGAGATGATATTATTATTAATATCAATTCCATTGTCTGCAAAAACTGCAAATGAAACTTGTGATTCAATCGCATTCGTCGCAGAATTCAAAGTAACTTTTCCTGCCGAAGTGAGAGTTCTATCTCCGGAGAAAATAATCCGATCAAAAATTGGAGTAGCATTACCCGTTCCATCCGTATCGGCGTTAAATATCATATCGCCAACGTCGGTCGTTAAATCTACCCGAATATCGATTCTATCTTTCGAGTTAACCGTTAAAGCATTAAAGGTTGAAGCCGATCCCTCAAACTGAACCGCTTCGCCACCCGTCAAAATTACCGTGCCAACGTTATTGCTATTAGCCGCACTAATACCGTCTACATATATTCCTCGAGAACCGTTTTCGTAAGTTAAAGTCGCGCCGCTTATGTTTTGAAGCTCAGATCCATCCAACACCATGCCGCAACCAAGGCCGCCGCAGTTAGAAGTAGAAGTTCCTAAAGACGTTCGCAACTGAGTTCCCCCAGTCGCTTGAGCCATGCGAATCGTCGTATTGCCCAAACCACTATCAATCGTTCCCAGTAAATCAATGTCGCGAGCCGTTATGGAAATATTATTATCGCCGCTTACCACATTAGCTCCAGAAGCTACGGTAAATGTACCGCCAGCCGAGGTATCTACATCTGAATCCGCGTTAAACGTCATCAAACCAGCCGCCGTCATCTGACCGCTGGAGATCACGATACCATCGGTCGCGTTCACATTAACCGATCCCAATCCTTCAACTCCGCCTGTCGTTGCCCCTAAAGTAACAACCCCGCCAGTTGATGAAACCACCGAACCGTCGCTAAAGGTCACTTTGTCGTTACCATCCGCAATTCCGTTAGCGTCGCCGTTTAATGTAAGGTTTTCTTTAGAAGTGATATCGCCAATGACATCGATGCCGTTACCCGCTAATACCGTCAAATCATTTTGAGCGTCGACTCCTACCGTTGGACCGTTGAAAATAACTTTGTTCGCCGAAGTTAAAGTCCGATCTCCAAAAGTAATAACACGATCGCCTATACCAGCAGTAACTCCTGTTCCATCCGTATCGGCGTTAAATATCATATCGCCAACGTCGGTCGTTAAATCTA
>JAYOZP010000056.1:24832-29709 GCA_038154245.1 Nitrospinales bacterium
ACATTAGCTCCAGAAGCTACGGTAAATGTACCGCCAGCCGAGGTATCTACATCTGTGTCGGCATTAAAGGTTAAATCGCCGATTGTTCCAACGAAATCATCGTTAACCGTTATTCCGTCAGTAGCATTAATTGTTAATTCTCCCAAAGCCTCAATTCCACCCGTCGTAGAATCTAGGGTTACGCTACCGCCCGTAGATGAAACTGTAGTTCCATCGGCAAAAGATAATTTTTGTAAGGCTGGGGCTCCTGTCGGAACAGGAGAACTAAGAATAAAATTAAAATTATCGGAAATTCCATTCGCGTCTCCCTCGAGAACGATATCGCCAGTCGCGTTAATATCTCCTGTAACGCTAATTCCGGAATTGGCGATTATTCGGACTTCGCCAAAAGACTGGGTTCCATTTGTGGACGAATTTAATGTGATGGAACTCGACGAGGTTAGGGTAGGATTAGTGAACATCCTGATCCTATCATCAAGACCTCCATTTCCCGTTCCATCGATATCGGCATTTAAAACCATGTGACCATTATCAGTGGTTAAATTATGCCGAATATCTATAAAGTTTTTAGAATTTACAGTTAAACCGTTGAATGTTGACTCGCCTTTCCAAAAGAAAACTCCTTGGTCGGCATTTAAAATAACGTGGTCGATATTATCGCTATTAGCGGCTGAAATATTTTCCACATAGGTAGCCGTTGATGCGTTATCGACGACAAGAGTTCCAGCGGTAATTCTTTGCAATTCGGAACCATCAATAACCATAACGCAATCTTTACCGCCACAACTAATTCCGGTTCCAATCGCAATTTGTCCTTTTTGGTTTTGGTTACCTGTAGCGGGCTGAGCCATAATAATCGCAGTTTGAGTTGATCCGCTATTGATGTTGCCTTGCAAGTCAATATCGCGAGCGGTAATTGATATCCCATCATTAGAGGATATGGTCGCTCCACTTGCCACCGTAAGCGTGCCGCCGACGGCGGTATCGACATCCGTATCAGCATTGAAATTCAAAGCATATGGATTAATAAGGCCGCTATTATTAATAGTTAAATCGACATTAACATCTATCCCATTGGTTGCGTTAACATCTAGTAATTGAAACGTAGAAGCGTTGTTACCAAAGGTTACTTTTTTATTAGCTCCGGTTACGTTTAAGGCAACCTTATCTACATTTGAGCTATTTGCAGCGGTAATACCATCGACAAAAATATCGCCTGTTGTCGTGGTTAAAGTTAGAAGTCCTGTAATAATATTTTGCAATTCCGACCCACTAAGAGTCATATTGCTAGAAGTTTGACCTAAACCTATCGAACCATTAGTAGCCCGAGTGATCGAAACTGATCCAGGCGTATTTCCCAAACCTACAGGATCTCCTGTCTTGATCGTTCCTAAAAGATCTATATCGTTAGCGGTAATTTGAACCGAACCACCGTTAGTTTCAATCTCACTTCCGACGGCAATATTTAGGTTCCCACCGCCATTAAGATCGCTATCCGCCGTCAAAACAAGATTCAATATATCTGACGTACCAGTATTTAAATCCTTAATATCTGCATTTAGATTAATATCATTATGAGCTATTAAGCTTAAGGTACTTGTTCCAGTTCCGTCGTAATTCAAATCGGCGCTTAAAGTAATATTTCCGACTTGAGTTCCACCAGAGCCTGTTTTAACGGATACGTTAGAACCGGCGTTTAAAGCGCTTTCTATAAGATCGACTCCAATCGTTGCGCTGTCGCCAGTGGATTCGAATGGATTAGAAGAATTGATATTAAACGTTCCCGATCCGGCAACAATCTCAATATTATTTGGATCGATTAACCATTCTCCTCCGTCGCCATTCGTTGCCGTAACGTCGGCGGTATTTGCAATGGAAAAGGAATTCAATCCAGAAGTTTCAACAAAACCTCCGTTACCAGAAACTGAACCGCCTCGCGCTGAGATATTTCCTTGGATATTGGCAAAATCATTCGCCCAAACAATCACTTTTCCGCCATTACCGGCTGTAATTGCATTCGCGTTGACCGAAGCCCCGCTAGCGATGTAGGTTTGTTGAGCCGTCAAGGTATCTCCTTGGCCTTGATAATCTCCACCGATCAACGCTTCACCGCCGCCAGCATCGCCAGAAACATCAACTTTAGCGTTATCAAACAAACCAACCCTGTCGCCTAATAACTTAACGTTACCTCCAACGCCTCCCGATTGTTTATTAGAGGCGTCAATAGTCCCGAAAACCGAAACCGTTTTATCTTCGCCGCCGGTCAAAGCAATATCACCGCCTTGAGCGCTAATGGTTGTGTTTTCCGCAACATTAATATCGCCGCCGGTCAAATCGATCGTCCCGCTGTCGCCCATGTCTACATCGGCATTTACGTTCAAAGCTTCGCTAGCGTTTGCTTTAAAAGTACCGCCATCGCCTGAAACACCGCCGGTTTTGGCAACCTCAGTTGTCCCAGAAGAACCAACTGTTAATTCATTCTCGCCAACGTCGACTTGGCCGTTAAATTTCACATCGCCCGTTCCAGCCTCAATCGTAAGACCGGCAGAACCTACTTCCACCTCTTCGTTAAAAGTAACGCCGCCAGAACCTTCGCCCGTATTAACGGAAGCTGAAGTATCTCCCACTTCCACATCTTTATTAAAAGCGACATTACCCCCGCCAGTATTGATAACACTATTTAATTGAACTTTACTTTCACTAGAAGAAAGCTGGATCTTTATTTCTCCAGTAAGCGGGGTAAACTCGATATTTCCCGCCCCTATCTCAATCGATTCTGAAGAGGTTGAAAGCACAACATCCGGCGTTTCATTCGCAACAATGATTAAACCACTCGCATCGTTAACATCAGCTACCGTTGTTTGAGAGGAATTTAAATTTACAGTTTCATCAGGAAGTTCGTTATCGTTAAGTAAAACAGATTGGTCGGTTGTTTCTTGGAAAATTTGGGATTCTACGGGTTCTGAAGAATTTTCTTCCGCATCGGCAACAACATTGTCTGCCGCTTCAGGATCATTTATCGTCTGATCATTCGCCAATTCATTTACCGAAGAATCCCCTTCGACAACATCAGAAACCTCATTTCCTTGAGCTTCTTCGGCTGGAGCAACTTCACTATTATCAACGTCAGAGTTTTCAGTAGAAGTGATAGTTGATTCAGTTTGTGTGGATTCTTCTGGTGAATTTTCATCGTTAGAACCTTCTCCCGAAGTTTCAGAAGATGAACTCTCGTTTGATGGAGCGTCGGTTTGCTGACCATTGCTAGAAAAAGCGTCAATCGTTGCGCCATTAAAAAGGACATCCCCACCATTGGTTGTAATATCCGCATTAACAACTATATCGTCAACCGCATTTAAGTTAATTGAAAGAGCTCCCGAAGTAGAAGTAATCGTCGCGTTAACAGTAATACTACCGGCAGCTTCAAAAGTTAAGGAAGTGTCTGCGCCCGCAGATTTCACAATTGCCGCGCTTACAACAATATTTCCTTCTTGATCGCCATCGGAACCCGTAGTGATTAAGACGCTGGTTCCGTTATCCAAAGCTTCATTAATCAAACTAACGTCGATCTTGGAATCATCTTCCGAAGCAATGAGAGATCCAACAGATCCTTGTCCCGCAGCTACTATCTCAATATTTCTTGGGTCTAAGAGCCACGTACCAGCCAATCCATTTGTCGCAGAAACGTCTGCGGCTCGGGTAACGGTTAATTTATTTTTACCAGATGTTTCGATCAACCCGCCGTTACCGCTTATAGCTCCTCCACGCGCAGTTAACAAACCGGCAGTTACAGTGGAGTTTTCAGCCCATACAATGATCTTACCGCCATCGCCTTGGTTAATGGCGTCTGCTTTTACTGTGGTATCTTCGCTAACCGTGGTGTTTGTTGCGGTCTGAACGCTTCCCTTACCTTGAAAATCGCCTCCAATTAAGACCGTTCCACCGCCGCTATCACCTGAAGCGTCAATAGTAGCTCCATCTAACTCAACCTCGTCCCCCAATACATGAATTGTTCCGCCTTTTTCTCCAGAGTTTTTACCCGAGGCGTCTAGAGTTCCGGAAACAATTGTTTTCCCACCTTCGCCCATCAAATAAATCTCGCCATCTTTTTCGACGGCGGACTGGGCTTCAATAACGCCTTGATTATTAACAACGCTTTTAACGATATCGCTAGCGGATTTTGCCGAAAGGGCTACATAGCCTGCTTGGATTTTTCCTGTGTTTAAAACGCGATGTTCGATAACATTTCCATTAGCATCCAAAACATCGCCGCTAACGGGCTTTGTAATCGCAAAGTTGATCAATCCATCGCCAATGAAATCTAAAGAAGCCGCCTCCCCAGATGCAATCGCAACTGAACCGGCGCTCGCAACGATATTTCCTCGGTTCTCGACACCCGGAGCCAACAAACCAACATACCCAGACGATTCAATATTTCCCTTATTCAAAATCGAGGCAAGCGGCTTAGTAGGATCTTGCTCAAATCTATAATTGCCATTTAGAAAATCCTGATTGGAAATTCCCAACGTGGTGGCCATCAAACCGCCCACATTTACTTTTGAGTTTGCGCCGAAAATTACTCCGGAAGGATTGCTTAGAAATACTTGGCCGTTAGCGGATAACTTACCCAGTATTTCGCTTGGGTTACCCCCAAGAACTCTATTTAGCGCTACAGAGTTAGAACCGGGTTGTTGGAATTGAACAGATTCGGAAGACCCTATACCGAAACTACCCCAATTAGTAATCAGCTTATCGGAAAACTGGTTAACAGTCATATTCGTCGGGGAAGTTTGATTGATCTGTCCCTGACCGGCAACAATTTGTCCGTCCTGCGGCAAAGCAAAAACTAAAGCCGGGAACCCGCCAATTAAATACACAAG
>JAYOZP010000057.1:0-29617 GCA_038154245.1 Nitrospinales bacterium
ACAAAACAAACTTTTAAAAATTTATTCCGATTTTTAGAGGTCCTCTAAAGATATTATTGAGAATATAACAAAAGTAAAAATTATAACGCTTAAAGAAAATTTAAATTGCAAACTTGGTTTTAAGTTTTGCATCGCGAGTAAAATGAAATGTTTAGAGAACAAACTAAGATTAAAATGTCTTTTAGCGATCCCTAAAATGCAGTCTTTAATATTGGTGATTTGTTTTTATGGAAAAGCTATATTAATTCAATTCAAATAATTGGACAAGATGGTCAATGGCTGATTGCCCCATAGCTTCGACCGCTTCTTTGGCGTTTCCTCCAATATGGGGCGTTCCCATTAAATTGGGAAGGGCTAATAATTCCATGTCTTCTGGCGGTTCTGGGTTGAAGACGTCTAAAGCCGCTCCGGCAATTTGGTTTGTTTGCAGCGCATTTTTTAAAGCTGAATGGTCGACTATCTCTCCTCGACTCGTGTTGATTAAATACGAAGACGATTTCATTTTTTCAAAAGTCTTTTGATTGAATAAATTTCGCGTAATTTCTGTAAGGGGGATGTGGAGTGTAACGAGATCGGATGATTCGATGATTTCTTCAAAACTCGCCGCATGTGTATTTTGTTCACGACAAAATTCAGAGACGTCCAAAATATCGTTAACTTTTATTTGAACTTTAAATGGTTTTAGCATGCGAATAACTTCACGACCTACGTTACCGCATCCAATAACCCCAATCTGTTTTTCTGAAAATTCTTGACCGCCTTCTTTTCTCCAAAGTCCTTTCTTAAGATCGCTTCCTGTAGAAAAGATGTTATGGAACAACCCCAACATAAAGCAAACTGTTAATTCGGCTACCGACCGTTTGTTGACGCCAGGAGTCCAGCCTAGCTTTATATTACGTTCGTTTAATTCAGCTTGGTCAATGTTATCTAGCCCAACTCCATATTTAGAAATAACCCGAAGTCGCGGCAGAGATTTTAGTTCCAGAGGACCAATAATATCTCTTCCAATGATTGCGCCTTCTTTGTCTTTTAAAAAGTCTATTAGTTCTGCAGAGGTCAGATAGCGACCTTTTTCATTAAATATCGTTTGAGGAAAATATTTTTTAAGTTTTTCGCGTAGGGATTTCGATTTGCAAAATGCGGGAGGAGTGACGACTATTTGAAAAGTGGAGGAACTCATATCATAAAAGGTTAGTAAAAAATCTGTTGCACTATTGAAGCTCCGGCGACATATGTGCCGATTGCAGATCCAAGGTTAGCCATTAAGAATATTAGGAATACGCGTACGACTCGGTTTTTAAACCACATTTTAGGATGGACTATATCTTCGCGTAGAGATTCAAAATCGGCAACCTTTGGTTTTCTTAAATAAGATTCGACGATTCCAACAACCATGCCGGCGCCAATAGTTGGGTTTAGAGAAGTTATTGGGGCTGCAATGAAAGCTGAAATGATTGTTAGTGGGTGAGCCAACGCAATAGCCGCTCCTAAAGCGCTTAGGCCTCCATTAATTACCACCCAAGTGATCAAAATATTAAGACCCAATTCAGGAGAGTGTGCAAAACCTACCGAAAACATCGAGATGATAAAGATACCAATAGCCCAGCCGATGTAATAGCCAGTTTTACTTGGTTTTGATTTTTCATCGAGTTCTTTTAATCGGTTTTCGTTGGGCGGAGAAGAAAATTTAGGTCGCATTCCAATTAAATGGCCCGCTCCAATCATTGCTACCACTTTTTTGGGAGCGTCGGGCGATTTAGCTAAAGCAGTTAATTTGCCAGTCATATATTCGTCTCGTTCGTCGATAAGGACTTCTTTAACCGCTGGCAACTCTTCTCCAAATTCCTCTACAACAGTGTGCAGCATATCTCCTTTTTTTAGATCTTCAATTTGTTTTTCGTCAATTTCTTCTCCCACAAATATGCTGGCGATAAGGCCGGTGAAAAATTTAATCTTTTGCCAAAAGGTAACTTTATTAACGATGCGGTTAAGAGTCGTAGAAATATCGCGATCAATAAGTTCTAATCTAAGGTTTTTTTCTTTTGCCAGGTCAATAGCTCTTTGCATCTCTTGGCCAGCTTCGACTCCAATTTTTTCCGCCAAACGTTTTTGGTAAGCGGACAATGCTAAGTTAACTAGTAATAGCCCGGCCTTTTTTTTGCGAAAAATTTGATAAATATCTAAGTTTCGCCACCAAGCTTTATCGATTATATTGTTATATCTGGGTTGACAAAGCTCTACTGCAACACAGTCGTATTCTCCGGATGAGATTTCTTTTTCCACAAGCTCAACGCTTTTTTTGGATACATGAGCTGTTCCAATTAACGTGATTTCAGTATTGTCCACGCATATTTTATGCGTGATTTCTTCGTTTTCAGTCACAATTTCCTCTTCTGGATATAACGGCTAAAAATTTAACGCGGCAAATCAAGCAAAAGCTTTTTTAAAAGGCGGGCGGTGCCAATTAAAGTGGATGCAGATAGATCGGCGCTTTGGTTGAATATAAGTTTTGGCATATTTAGGTTTTGGAAGGGTTTCCAGCAAAAAAAAATAACATATTTTGTTCAATGTAATTTAACATAATTTCTTTACTAGAACCTCAATTCATTCCGCGAATTTGATATAAGAAAATGAACAAATTTGAAATAAAGTCAGAATTTAGCCCATCGGGCGATCAGCCCCAGGCAATTAAAAAAGTCGTAAACAATTTAAAAAACGGAGCCACGCATCAAACATTGTTAGGTGTTACTGGATCTGGGAAAACTTTTACGATTGCTAATGTAGTGGAAGAGCTTCAACGCACTACTTTGGTGATAGCGCATAATAAAACTTTAGCCGCTCAACTATTTAATGAATTTAAATTATTCTTCCCCGGCAATGCGGTTAGTTATTTCGTAAGCTACTACGATTACTATCAACCCGAAGCTTATTTACCAACAACGGATACTTATATAGAAAAAGACGCTTCCATAAACGATGAAATAGACAAAATGCGCCACGCCGCAACGCATTCATTGTTTGAAAGGAAGGACGTTATTATCGTGGCAAGCGTTTCTTGCATATATGGGTTAGGTTCTCCTGAAGCATATCACGGTATGTTGTTGTTTGTTGAAGAAGGAATGAGGTTGGATCGGGATTTAGCTTTGAAAAAGTTAATAGAAATTCATTACAAGAGAAACGATATCGATTTTCAAAGAGGAACTTTTCGGGTGCATGGAGATGTAGTGGAAATTTTCCCTGTTTATGAACGTAATGAGGCGATTCGAGTTGAGTTTTTTGGCGATGAAATTGAGTCAATCCGAGGTTTTGATCCTTTGACAGGTAGAGTTTTAAAAAAAATGGAACGAGTCGCTATTTATCCAGCAAGTCATCATGTGACAAGAAAGAACGATTTGGAAAGAGCGGAAAAAACCATTTTGGACGAGTTACGCGAACGTATTCAGTATTTTAGAAGTCAGAATTTGTTCGTTGAAGCACAACGAATAGAGCAAAGAACGATGTTTGATATAGAGATGATTAAAGAAATCGGATACTGCAAAGGTATTGAAAATTATAGTCGTCATTTAACGGGCCGGCCTTTAGGGCATCATCCTCCAACATTACTTGATTATTTACCGAAAGACGCTTTAATCGTTATTGATGAAAGTCACGCAACGTTACCGCAGCTTAATGGTATGTATAACGGAGATCGATCTCGAAAAGAAACTTTAATCCGACATGGGTTTCGCCTGCCATCCGCTTTTGATAATAGGCCCTTGAAATTTGAAGAATTTGAAAAGCAAACTCAAAGCGTTGTGTATGTTTCCGCCACTCCCGCAAATTATGAAATCGAAAAGTCAAAAGGTCTTGTCACAGAGCTTATTGTACGACCGACAGGTTTGATTGATCCGGAAATTGATATTCGTCCAATAACGGGGCAGGTCGACGATTTATATAATGAAATTGTTAAACGATCTAAGAAAAATGAACGGACTTTGGTTACAACTTTAACCAAAAGATTTGCAGAGGATTTAACAGAACACTTAGCGGAAATGGGGCTTCGCGTGAAGTATTTGCACTCAGATATTTCAACTCTTGAAAGAATTCAGATAGTCCGCGAACTCCGGCTAGGCGAGTTTGACGCTTTGATTGGGATAAATTTATTGCGTGAAGGGTTAGATATTCCCGAAGTTTCTTTAGTTGCTATTTTGGACGCAGATAAAGAGGGTTTTTTAAGGTCGACAACTTCGTTGATTCAGACAAGCGGACGCGCTGCGAGAAATGTTGGAGGAGAAGTGATAATGTATGCCGACAAAATAACTCAAGCAATTAAAACGACGCTAAGCGAAACGGAACGTAGGCGCAGCATTCAAGTAGCTTATAATCAAGAACACAATATTACCCCAAAATCTATTAAGAAATCAGTCCAAGAAGCGTTTCAAACAGAAGAGGATAATTTCTTAATTCCCAAAGTCGCCGAAGAAGAGGAAACTTACATGGTTAAAGGCGATTTAAAGAAAGCTATCGTAGGTCTGGAAAAAGAAATGCGTTCTGCCGCAAAAAAACTAGAGTTTGAGGCTGCCGCTGAAATTCGGGATAGAATCGCCGAACTAAAGAAAAAGGAACTGGAGTGGGGAGTATTTACTTAGAGCGTTGATCAGATCTTCTATCGGTTACTCGGGTTTCTACGAATTTTCTGAGGAAATCCATAACAGGTTCTGGAACATTCTGAAATTTAATACCAGTCACAAACGGTTCTTTCTGGCTTTTTGGGTTTTTGCGAATATTCTGAACAAGCGCTATTTGGTCTTCCACTTTTTCATTGCCCAATTGGAACGAAATATTTATCTTATGTCCTTTGATCAAAGATACTTTATGGCATAAAAGTCCCCCCTCCATACTAAGGTCGCGAAGAATCCCCTCGCCATTTGTTGTGGCTCCTGCAGACATTTGAGAAAATTTTGCAGGAGCGTTTGCGCGGTATCTGTCGTGTTTTCGTAGTTTGATTTTTTCGAATTTGCGGGGATATTCAATGGCCATAAAACTAGAAGCTTGGGAATAATAGTATTCGACATAGGTGTCAAATAGCATTACGATGCCATCTTTTACGAGCCTAATATTGCATCCAGTTTGTGGCGCTACTCGTACTTCTTCTCCTTGAATATGGGGGACATCGGTAATTATGTAACGATTCTCGTTCCAACCGCGTATTTTAATTGAGTAGGTTTCTCCACGAATGACCGCGCTTACCTTTTGTCCGTTGGCTAAAAGTAACTCTTCAGGAGCTGGGGGCATGATTAATCCGACTTTTTATGAAGGTATTTTTTCTTCTTGTGGATAATATTTAAAATAAGATTTTACTATTTCCTTGGCAATGGGAGCCGCTGTTGCACCTCCATGGCCGCCATGTTCAATAATAATCGCAATTGCTATCTTAGGGTTTTCAAAAGGAGCGAATGCTACAAACCAAGCATGATCTCTAAACATATAAGGAGTTTCTTCTTCCTCTTCTTCGTCCCCTTTTTTCATAGCGACTACTTGAGCGGTGCCCGTTTTCCCAGAGATTTTAACATTCTTTAAGCGCGCTCTCCACCCTGTTCCATGAGGTTCGTGAACTACGCCTAAAAGAGATTTTCTTATTATTTCGAGATTTTTGGGGGATAAATTAGCTTTATGGAGTACAGATGGTCCAAATTCTTTAACAACTTTACCGTCTGGATCTTCAATTTTTTTTATCAAAAACGGTTTATAAAGCGTTCCTCCATTGGCAATTCCCGCAATCATATTGGCTTGTTGAAGAGGAGTTACGAGGTTATAGCCTTGCCCAATAGAAGCTGATATTGTTTCTCCTAAAAGCCATGGTTTACCTCTTGCTAATAATTTCCAATCGGTGCTAGGGATTAACCCGGGTTTTTCTCCTTTAAGTTGGATATCAGTGCGCTGACCTAGCCCTAAATTTTTTGCGTACATAGCCAATTTATCAATGCCTAGTCGATTGCCCAAAGTATAAAAGAAAACGTCGCAGGATTGTACTAAAGCCTTATGCAAATTCATTGGACCATGCCCTTCTTTTTTCCAGCAACGGTACCTGCCTTTACCTAGCTGAAAGTGTCCGGGGCAGTGGATTAAAGTATCTGGGGTGATCAACTTTTCATTTAAACCGGCGTAAGCGGTTACAATTTTATAAGTAGAGCCTGGGGGGTACTGTCCGTCAATGGCTTTATTTTGAAGCGGATGCATAGGGTCTTTTATTAGTCTTCTCCAATTATCTCTAGAAATGCCAGCTGAAAATAAATTTGGATCAAAAGAAGGCTTGCTTGCCATTGCCAAAATTTCTCCAGATTGAGGATCTAATACAACGACAGAACCGTTTATCGGATTTTCTGGAGTTCCTTGCATTAACTTTTCTACAGTTTTTTGTAGACGTGTATCGATTGTAAGGACTAAATGATTACCGCTTTTTGGAGGGAGTTGGCGTATCGCTTGAAGTTCTCTACCAGAGACATCAACCTCTACTTCTTTATAGCCCTTTGTTCCTCTTAACTCGTTTTCGAAGATACTCTCAAGTCCATTTTTCCCAATCATATCCCCTTGTTTATAATTAGGGTCTTTGGATTGATTTAGCTTTAATTTAGAGATTTCGCCTAAATAACCCAGCGTTTGAGAAGCAAAATCTTGAAAGACATAATTTCTTAAAGGCACGGCTTTAATATGCGCTCCCGTTAGCCTTAAACTATTTTCCATCACAAAAGCCACTTCGCCTCTCTGAATATCGGCTTTAATAAGAACGTTATGAAACCGCTTTGCTTTTTTAAAATCTACTTTAACTTTTTTCTTATCGAACTGAATTTTCGAAGATAAAAAATCAAGAACCTGATCTAAGTCTTGAGTGTCTTCTGGAGTAATATAAAGGTTGAACGACGGTCGAATATTAACAATCGCGTTTCCATTTCTGTCTTTTATCCAACCGCGAAAACCAGGCAACGAGACCATGCGCGTTCGATTATTTTCCGACAATTCCTGAAAATATTGACCGTTGATTATCTGTAAATACCAAATTCGTACGCCAAGGCATATAAATAAAAAAAACACCAATAAAGAGAAATATTTAATTTTACTCCTAACGCCTTGCGACGAATCTTGTTGGTATTGGTAAAAGCTCATTAATCGAAAGTGATAGCCGATTTAGGTTTCCCCCCAAATCTAGCGCTTAATTTATTAATCATCGAGAATAAAATCCATGCGGATATTAAATTCATAAAAATAAATGTCGGCAGTGAATGGAATAAAGAGTCTTGAACAATTTCACGTTTAGTAAAAAGCGAAGTTATTAGATAAAAAATAATTCCATCCAACAGCGAAACGATTGTTATGCATACCCCAAGTGGAAATACATTATTCATTGGGACAAAACCTTTCAAAAATACCGCTAAAAAACCAGTTATTCCTTTTGATAGGGTGTTGATCCCAAATATTCCGCCCGAAAGGCAATCTTGAAAAAAACCAATTAGGGTAGCCAAAGTGATTCCAGATTGTTCTTTCATTTTTAAGCCAAAATAGAATGCGCAAATAAGCGCTAAATCCGGCAGGGTATCGCTAGGCAATATTTTAGGTAGGGCGGAGGTTTGAAATGCAAAAACCAAAATAATGGAAAAAAAATATACAAGGTAAAGCATGAGGAATATTTAATCCGGCAAAAGAACAAGCATTTCTTCAAGTCGAGATAGATCGACGCTTGGAACTACCTCGATTTCTTGAAATAGCCCTTGTTTTTTTTTGATAATTTTACTTACGGTTCCTATTGTTAAACCTTTTGGGAAAACTCCTCCCATTCCTGAAGAGATTATTTTATCTCCTTCTTTAACGTCCGCTTCCATAGAAACAAACCGCATTTTACACATTTGTTTGCCTGCGCCAAAAACCACTCCTGGATCTCGCGATCTTTGAAAAATCGCGTCGACGGCGCTTCTATTATCGCTGATCAATAATATTTTAGAGCTTTTTGGATTCGCTTCAATTACTTGCCCGACAATTCCTAAATCGGTAACGGTAGCCGAATTTTTAGCAAGCCCGTCATTGGATCCTTTATCTATTATGACCGTTTTTAACCACTGGCCGCTATCTTTGCCAATAACAGACGCCATAATCGATTTACGATTAGATTTTAAGGGGCGCTGGAGAATATTATATTCTCTTTGCAGTTGGAATATACTTTCAATTAATTTATTGCGTTGGTTTTGTAGCTTTTCTATTTCTTTTTTAAGCTTTTCGTTTTTCTGGGAAACGTTTGCTAAAAAAATATAATCGTTAAATAAATTTTCAGCTTTTTGAATAGTCGAATTAAAAAAAGTTTGGAAGGGGAAAATAAGAGTTGTTATTGCAGATTGAAAAAAAGTAGGATTCCCCCGAAGTTTCTGACTAACTGAAATGAGGGCAAACGAAATAATGAGAATAAAGGAAAGAGTTGTAAAAAGTTTCTTTCCTTTGGAATTCTTTTTTTGCACTTCTAGATAGCCACCTTACGCAAAAGGTCTGGGTCGTCTAATACTTTGCCCGTTCCCATCGCTACGGCTACCAATGGGTCTTCGGCCAATGTAATTGGCAACCCTGTAGTTTCTTTCAGTAATGTATCTAACCCTTTAATTAAAGAACCGCCGCCTGCAATTACGACTCCTTTATCTACAATGTCAGCCGCTAATTCTGGAGGCGTTCTTTCCAACGCTATTTTTACGGCTTCCACAATAGCGGTAAAGGTTTCCGCGAGGGATTCCCTAATTTCGTCGTCGGAAACGACAAGAGTTTTTGGAATTCCAGCCACTAAATCCCTACCTTTTACCTCCATCGTCATTCGTTTTTCTAGAGGATAGGCCGATCCGATATTGATCTTAATGTCTTCGGCGGTGCGCTCGCCGATTAAGAGGTTATATTTACGTTTGATATAGTTAATAATAGCCTCGTCCATTTCGTCTCCAGCGATACGAATAGATTTACTATAAACAATTCCAGACATTGAGATAATAGCGACTTCTGTCGTCCCGCCTCCAATATCGATAATCATGTTGCCAGTAGGTTGACGGACGGGTAAGTCGACTCCAACTGCAGCCGCCATAGGTTCTTCAATGAGAAAAACCTCTCGTCCTCCAGCGGAAGTGGCTGAATCTCGAACGGCGCGTTTTTCTACCTGAGTGATTCCGGAAGGAACCGCTATCACAATTCGCGGAGAGATCAGGTTTTTCCGATTGTGCACTTTTTGAATGAAATGTCTGATCATTTCTTCCGTCACTTCAAAGTTTGCAATCACGCCGTCTTTCATCGGGCGAATAGCGACGATATTATTTGGCGCCCTTCCAAGCATTTGTTTAGCTTCGGACCCGACAGCCAATACTTGTTTCGTATGGTTATGGATAGCTACAACAGAAGGTTCGCGTAGAACAATTCCTTGGCCCTTTACGTATACCAGAGTGTTAGCGGTGCCTAAGTCAATAGCCAAGTCATTGGAAAATAATCCCCAAAAGGTTTTTAGCACTATATATTCCTTGTATGTTTACTTGTAAGTCTTTGTTTTTTAATAAAATTACAGTTAGCTTCGTTATAGCAAGCGGCCCTGTAAATTTCAACTGAAAAGCCAATTTCCCTCGATTTCTTACACTCTTTTGGCAAAAAATTGGAATTGGGGAAGATTTGATTCTTAAGTCGAGGTTAGACGAAAGCAAAGCGGTAAAGACACAGACTATTTTATAATATTTTTTTGGAGAATGTGTATTTTTTAAAAACGACTTTTAAAAAGCTTCAATATTTAATAAAATACACGATTTACCAAACCTCAAAGAATTCTTAAAGGAGCCCGAATGTTAAGTCTTGTTAGAAAACATGCCGACTCATGGATGATTAAAAGCATTATTTGGTTGATTGCTTTCGCATTTGTGGGAACGGTTTTTTATTCCTGGGGGATGGGCGGCTCAGTTGAGTCTAGAGGCGAGGTTGTGGCGAAAGTTCAAGGTCAGAAAATCCGCTTTGGAGAATATGAAAAAACTTTTAACGATTTGATTGATATATATAGGCAACAGTTTGGTTCGCGTTTTTCCCAAGATATGATCGCTAGGTTAGATTTGAAAAATGTGGCTTTAGACGGGCTAATAAAAAACAAGCTTTTGTTATCAGAAGCGAAAGCGCAAAACATTCGAATAAGCGATAAAGAACTTATTGATCATATTCAAAAAATACCGGCTTTTCAAAGGGACAAAAAATTTGATCGCAATGTGTACATGAATTTTTTGCGTTTCAGGAGACTGTCTCCAAAAGAATTTGAAGACGCTCAGCGGAAGAACTTGACCATAGAGAAATTAGAGAATCTTGTGAAAGAGCAAGCTAAAGTTTCCTCTGTCGAAATAATAGAAGCGTATCAGCGGGAAGAAAACAAAGTTAAACTGGATTATATCTCAATACCGGAAACGCACTTCAAAGTTACCGAAGAGCCTAAAGAAGAAGAAATTCAAAAATATTATGATAAAAATAAGTCTGATTTTAAAGTTCAAGAGCAAACGAATTTTCAATTTGTAAAGCTAGACTATAAAAACTATGAAGAAAAAGTCCAAATACATGAAGAGGATATCGATGATTATTATAAAAATAATATAGGTAAATATCGAGTGGAAGAACAGTTTAAAGCCAGTCACATTTTGTTTCGAATTCCCGCTTCAAATAACTCGTCAAACGAAGAAAGCGACAAAGAGGATGAAAACAAAACAAAAGCGAAAGAAAAAGCTAACGATATTTTATTGAAGATCCAAGCTGGCGAGGATTTTGCCGAATTAGCTAAAGTAAATTCGGATGATTCTGGGACCAAAAATCGCGGAGGCGATTTAGGGACCTTTCCTAAAGGAGCCATGGTCCAAGAGTTTGAGAAAGCTTTGATGAAGTTAAAACCGGGAGAAGTTAGTCAGCCAGTTCTATCGCCTTTTGGGTATCATTTGATTAAGCTGGGTGAAAGAATAGAATCTCGCGTTAAAACTCTGGATGAGGTAAAAGAATCTATCGAAAAAGATTTGAAAGCGAGAAAAGCCAGACAACGAGCGCGAAGAATTTTAAAATATATTTCTAAAGGCCTAGAGTCGGATCAGGACTTAGCCCGCGCCGCAAAAGCAAATGAAGTAGAAGTGGATACTACGGGGTTTATAACCAGAAACAATCACGATGTTCCAAAGATTGGAATAGTCGCCGAATTTTATAATGCGGCATTCACACTGAATAAAGATAGAGTGAGCGAACCGGTTCATACGGCGGAAGCTTCGTATTTAATTAAAATTTCCGGAGTTAAAGAGCCTTACATACCTGGTTTGAAAGATGTTAAGGAAAAAGTAATTGAGAAAGTAAAAGAAGAAAAAAATAAAACGCTTACAAAAGAGAATGTTGACGTTTTTACCGGGCAAATCGAAAAAAATAAAGATATTTCAAAAGTGGCGGAAAGTTTGAAGTTCGTGGTTCAACACACACCATTCTTTGGCATAGATGATTCGATACCGGGAATAGGAGATCTCCAAGAGCTTAAAGAAAAGGCCTTTTCTCTGGCGAAAGGAGAGGTTGCTGCGGTCTTTGCTCGACGGGCTTTTTATTTATTTAAAATTGCAGAAACTCAAAACGCAGAAGATCCGGACGAATTAAGCAAAGAGCGTTTGTACAAGGCAAGGCAACAGGCAAAAGGAGAAATCTTTTACGCTAATTGGTATGATAAGCTTAATGAAAAAGCGCAAATACAAAGGTTTCCAGAATTTTTATGACGGGGAAGGATCAGTTCCACCCGTTAATTTAAGAAACTAATTTGAGAGGCGTTAAATATAGTCCGGACTCAGTTTTGACTCTTAAGCGTAAATCGATTTTCCAAATAATTGACCGCCTGCGCCATTAGCAGGGTCAAAAACAAATAAGTCAAAGCGACAAAAGTGTAAGTTTCAAAATAGTTAAAATTCTTAGCGGCAAATTCGTTGCCAATTCTAAGGATGTCCGCAATCGCTAAGACGGAGACAAGGCTTGTGTCTTTAAGCATGCCCAGAGTTTGGTTACCGATAGAAGGAACAATCGTTCTCATAGCTTGAGGTAAAACGATTTTACGCATGGCTTGCTTTCGACTCAGTCCTAAACTCCTTGCCGCTTCTAGTTGTTCGGGAGGAATTGCTTCAATCCCCGCTCGAAAGACATCCGCCATATAAGCTCCATAACAAAAGCCAAAGCTTAATATAGCCGCCCCAAGCGCCGGGATTTGAACATATTCTCCAAGCGCGTAGTAAACGTAAAACAGCAAAACTAACAAAGGAATTCCGCGTAAAGCTTCGGTATAAAGCGACGCGCATGTTACTAGGAATTGTTTTTTGGAAAGTTTACCCAGCCCGACCAGTAAGCCAACGGCGATGGCCACGGCGCTTCCAGAAAAAGTGACTAAAGCCGTATAAGCGATTCCCGAAGGAAGCGCTTGTGTCAGTTTCCAGAAATAGCCGGGACCTTCGGAAATAGAGTAGTAATCCCGCAAAGGTAGGACGATAAGGAAAAACAAACTGCCGAAAAATAAAATGTTCCACGCTTTATTTTGTGCTGTCATAATTTTATCAGTTTATAAGTTAGTTTGGCACCTTGGCCGCCATGCCCAACTCCCATTTTTTATGAAGTTTTTCAATTGTTCCATTGGCTAGTAGAGTCTTAAGCGAACGGTTAACTTTATTTAATAAGTTTGTACTGTCTTTGCGAAAAACCATTCCATAATATTCGTTGGTCATGATTTCGCCAGTCATTTTAATTTTTTCAAAAATAGCTTGATCCTTGGATTTATAGTACAAAGTTCCGGAGCTTTCGCCAAGAACGGCTCCTATCTCGCCTTTAATAAGATCGGCAATAGCGTGACCATAAAGTTGGTAACCTTTTATTTTTAGGTTTTGTTCTTTTTCCAATAAAAAATAAGCTGTAGTTCCGACTTGCGCCCCAACAGTCATATTCTTTGTTTTAGCGTCGTCAAGCCCTGCGATACCTTGTTCATCCTTTCGGACAACCAGGGCCAACCCACTTTTGAGATAAGGAACGCTAAAAGCCATTTTTTCTTTTCTCTCTTCTAAAATAGTGACAGAGCTAATTACTGCGTCGAATTTTTTAGTTATGAGCCCGCCAAATAAGCCAGCCCACTCTACATTAATTAGTTCAATATCTAAGTCAGCCTCTTTGGCCAACGCCGTTGCCAGCTCCGGTTCAAATCCTTTAAGTTTTTTATCGTCGCCAACAAAAGACATAGGAGGTAACGTTGCGTCGGTGGCGATGACTATTTTATGGACTTTATCAGCGGGTTTGGTTTGATCGTTACAGCCTCCTAATAGAAAAACATTTAGAATTAAAACAATAAAGATTAGAAGTTTCTTTGGAGCCGATTTGAAAATAAAGTTAGGTTGCAACGGTTTTACCTTTTACTAAAGGATCGGAAGGCATCATGAAAATTTGGCGACTGTCGAGTAAAACGCTGATCTTATTGCCAGGGCGCGAATTCAAAAGATTATTGTTTGCCTGATTATTATTGACCAGTACAGAAAACGATTCTCCGTTTTTTAAAGCGACTTCATATCGACTGGCGCTACCCATAAAAGTTTTACTGAGCAAGATACCTGCAAATTCGTTGGACGCTCCGCCTGAAGCTTCCTTAAGAGAAAGGAAAATGCATTCGGGCCGGATGTATAAATTGACAGGGGTATGTCGTTCCCATTCTTTATCAGTTTCGCAGACCAATGTCCCAATATAATCGACAATAACCCAAACGCGGTTACCGGTTTGTTGTTCGACGATTCCTTCGAGCCGGTTAACGTCGCCTAAAAACTCTGCGACGTAGCTGGAATTTGGGGTTTGATACAATTGGCTAGGAGTTCCCACCTGTAGTAATTTTCCCTTTTTTAAAATGCCAATTCTATGCGAAAGGCTCAAAGCTTCTTCCTGATCATGAGTGACAAAAAGGAAAGTGATGCCAAAGGATTTTTGCGTCGCAATCATTTCTTCTCTCAGGCTGGATCGCAAGCCAGGGTCCAGGGCAGAAAAAGGTTCGTCCAAAAGCAAAATTTTAGGTCGGTTAATAATAGCGCGAGCAATGGCAACGCGTTGTTTTTCTCCGCCGCTTAAATCTTGAGGACGAGCGTATTTAAGCCCCTTTAATCGAAGGGTATCTAGTAAATTATCAATGAAATATTCAATTTCACCTTCGGGAACGTTGCGAACTCGCGGTCCTACGGCAATATTGTCGTAAACCGAAAGATGACCAAACAAGGCATAGTTTTGAAAGATGAACCCCACAGGCCGTTCTTCAATCGGTGTGGAAGTCATATCTTTTTCCGCGATAAACACTTTGCCTAAATCGGGAGTTTCAAAACCCGCTATTATTCTTAATAGAGTGGTTTTGCCGCAACCGCTTTCTCCCAATAAAGTAAAAATCTCTTTATCGGAAATTTCCAAAGAGAGGTAATCGATAACCGGCTTTTCGCCGAAGGATTTAGATATATTTTCTAGAATGAGCATTAATTTGATGAGATTTATAGTAGATATGGTTTTTAGGAGTATTACCAAGTTTTCAAATTGTAGGCCCCGTCCCAAAACATCCATTCTAAATTTGTAGAATGAACAAAAGCATCGATCATGGCTTTTCGAATGTCCCCAGAAATGGTTTGAGCGGATCGATCCGTTAAGTCGATCATATCCTGAACGACTTTATAAAACTCGTCTCCAGAATAAGTGTCGATCCACTTTTGATACGGATTATTATCGGAAGAATGTTTGTGAATATGAAGCCCAACTTCGCGATAAATCCAAAAACACGGGAGCAATGCCGCCAACCCCTCTTCGTAGGTTTTATGATTGACTGAATTCATTAAGAAGTTAGTGTAACCAAAACAATTGGGTTGTTCGGGGAGATCTGGTTGAATCCCAAAATGCTCGAAATAAAATTCGTGCAATCCCCTTTCGGCAATGATTGCTCCTTTTGAAAATTCTAGAAGTAGAACTAGGTCGTCCGGATTAGGAGCCTTAGAAGCTGAAATTGCGAGCGCCCTTGCAAACTCGACCAAATATAAGGAGTCTTG
This sequence comes from Nitrospinales bacterium, assembly GCA_038154245.1. Classification (GTDB taxonomy): domain Bacteria; phylum Nitrospinota; class Nitrospinia; order Nitrospinales; family JAJDAT01; genus JAJDAT01. The sequence goes on from JAYOZP010000057.1 coordinate 15,075, forward strand.
CTTCATATAAAACTGAAACTTATCTTTATCCAGAGTCCCGTCAGATAATTCTCGGTTAAAAGGATGTTCTATAATGGATTGATATTTACTTTCTATGGTTTTCCAGGCTTCTTCAGAAAATGACATCGTTTCGGTCACCATTTCCAAGATTTGTAAAAGTGCATAATAGGTCCGTTGCCCTTTCCTAATTTATATTCAGAACCGGCGGTAATTGCTCCGGTGATAAACTCGCGACTCAGCTTAGCCGCATGCTCGATATTGTTCCCTAAAGCCAGGAAAGACGCAATAGCTGCGGAAAAAGAACAACCTGCGCCGTGGAGATTATTAGTATCGACTCTTTGACATGGTAATTGAACCGAAATCCCAATTCGCTCGGTTTTTTTTATGAAAAGCCAATCGTCTGAATTGTTATCTTTTAAATGACCTCCCTTTACGATCACCGCTTCAGGACCCAAATCGCATAAATCTTTAGCGGCTTGCGCCAAGTCTTTGGATGATTCCAATTGACGGTTCAACAACATTTCAGCTTCGAGGATGTTGGGAGTAATAACGGTAGCAAGTGGAATCAATTCTTCTTTTAACGCGGAGATGGCTTCATCCATCAAAAGTTTATCGCCGCTTTTTGCAAACATGACTGGATCGACTACTATGTTAGAAATATCTCGTGTTTTTAAATTAGCTGATATTTTTTGAATTACTTCGGGGCGATGCAGCATACCTGTTTTAACAGCGTCCACGCCAATATCGTCAAGCACGGTGTTAATTTGTTCTATGATAAATTTGGTGGGAATGTCGTGAATACCCGAAACGCCGACGGTGTTTTGAGCGGTTAATGCGGAGATGGCCGACATGCCATAGCAACCTAAAGCGGAAAACGTTTTCAAGTCCGCTTGAATTCCTGCGCCGCCGCCGCTGTCCGATCCGGCGATGGTTAAGACTCTTGCATATTCTTTTTTTTTGTCGTTGTTCACTCATAAATAGTAACTAAAAAACTTGCCGAAGCCAACCATTGAAAAATTAAACGAATAGCGTTGAGGATAAGGATGACTTATTTATAATAAAATTTTCTATTGTTAAGTCTGAATTTTGACAAAAACTATTAAGCATATCTTGTTATTATCCATTCGAGTTTTTTTTAAAAAACCACATTTTGATTCCATTCAAAATCGATTAAAATACCGCCTTCACTATATGGCTAAAATAAATCAAAATAGTAACTCTTTCATAAACGGAAAATAAATGAACGTATTAGTTGTTGGCGGCGGCGGGCGAGAGCATGCGCTAGTCTGGAAAATCTGTCAAAGTCCCTTAGTCGAAAAAGTCTATTGCGCTCCTGGTAATGCTGGGACCGCAAACGTTGCCGAAAACGTTCCTATCGACGCTGATAAAATCGGAGAACTGATTCAGTTCGCTCAAGAAAAAAACGTTGAACTGACCGTTATTGGTCCGGAACAACCTCTGGTGCTTGGAATTGTCGATGCTTTTGAAGCAAAAGGGTTGCGCGCCTTCGGTCCCTCTGCAAAAGCCGCACAGTTGGAAGGAAGTAAAGCTTTCTCCAAGGACTTGATGAAAAAATACAAAATTCCCACCGCCGATTATCAAGTGTTTGATTCCCCACAAGATGCAAAGAAGTATATCGATAGCGTTGGACCCGTTGCTGTTAAAGCAGACGGTTTGGCTGCGGGGAAAGGCGTTTCCATATGTATGGATAGCGAGTCCGCAAAAAAAGCCGTGGACGAGATCATGGAACAAAAAGCCTTTGGCGAAGCTGGTTCCAAAATCGTGATCGAAGAGTTTTTAGTGGGCGAAGAGTTATCGCTTTTGGCGTTTACCGATGGTACAACGGTTTTACCTTTAGACTCAGCACAGGACCACAAACAGGCTTACGATGGCGATAAGGGGCCAAACACTGGCGGCATGGGTGCGTTTTCTCCCGCGCCTATTTTTACGCCTGATTTAAAAGAACAGGTGATAAATGAGATTATGATTCCCGCCGTTCGTGGTATGGAATCAGAAGGTATTGTTTACAAGGGTTTGCTTTACGCTGGATTGATGTTGACCGACAAAGGGCCAAAGACTTTAGAATTTAACGCACGATTTGGCGATCCGGAAACGCAACCATTATTGATGCGAATGAAAAACGATATTATCCCAATCTTTCAAGCTTGCATTGACAGAACCTTAGCCGACCATACTTTGGAATGGGATTCAAAGGCCGCCGTTTGCGTGGTTATGGCCGCTAAGGGGTATCCTGGCTCTTACAATAAGGGGATGGCGATTAGCGGTTTGAAAGAAGCCGAAGAAACGGGCGCTGTGGTTTTCCATGCCGGTACTAAGCCCAATGGCGATAAAGTTGAAACTTCCGGCGGCAGAGTGTTAGGCGTTACTGCTCTTGGCGCCACCATGGAAGAAGCTTTATCCTGTTCTTATTCTGCGGTTGAAAAGATTAGCTGGGACGGTATCCACTACCGGAAAGATATTGGTAGAAGAGGGGAAGTTTAAAACTTTATTACCACAGAGACGCAGAGGACGCAAAGAAAGGCAAGAACAAGTCTGCTTGAGAAGATAATAGGAATTTGTATTGCGCATATCCCATAGCGTGTCTTCCTGAGGCGATACGATAGTATCGGCGAAGGATCTCGCCTCGATTTAATAAACTTTCTACCTCTTTCATCTTTTTTTCTCTGCGCCCTTAGCGTCCTCTGCGGTTCAAGTTTTTTGGTATTGGGGGGTTAATCGTATTGAGCGCCTTTTTCTTTAGGCACTTCTGACATTTGTTTGCCGAAGATCCAGTTGGCTAACTTAATCGATCCCCAGGTGATTCCAACTATAGTCCCAAGGCCTATTGAAGCCCAAAGTCCGACGTTACCCGATTCGGACATTCCTCTCAGAAAAATAAACGCTCCTATAGGTAATGACATGATCGAGCCAAATATGACCAACATCATGGCGGTTCGCGCAAAATATTTTGGACGTACGTCGATTTTCATTTCCGGCAGGTATTTTTGGTTTTCAGGCAGAGCTAAGTCTAAAAGCTCAACGTTACCGCCGCCAAAGCAGTTTGGGCAGTATTGACCTCCCCAAAAAGCGTTTCTACAATTGATACAAAACTTTTGCATTGTGGCCTTAATTTAAGAGTTTATTTGATTAAAAATCATACTATCCTAAGGATGGCAACGAGTCAACAGAACCCCATTGCCACATTTTATTAAAGATTTTTTAAGACGTTGGAAACGAAAATATGGTCGAAAATAAGATGATTGTTGTAACTCATGGCGGGGCTGGGTCTAAGAGTGAATATTCAGATGGAACCCTCGTTGCCGCTGAAAGAGGGATGGACTCGTTAAGAGTGGGAGAATCTGTTTTGGATTCCGTTTGTTTTGCTGTGGAAATATTGGAAGACGATTCTCGGTTTAATGCTGGTATTGGGTCGGCAAAAAGAGCGGACGGCTCTATCTTCATGGACGCGGCTTGTATGGATTGCGATAATAAATTTGGAGCTATTGCCGGTATGGAAGGGTTTAAGAATCCCGTTTGGGTTGCGCGAAAAGTTTGCGGAGAAGAATTTAGGCTGTTAGCTGGAGATGGCGCCGGTCAATTTGCTAAAGAGCATGGTTTTGAGCCCTTAAAAAAAGACGACCATCGCCCGGCAGATTCTGGAACGTCTGATACTGTTGGCGCCGTCGCTTTCGATGGAGAAAAATTTTCAGCTTCGTTGAGCACGGGCGGTACTGGAAAGTCGCATCCAGGAAGGATAGGCGACGTGCCGTTGATTGGTTGCGGACTGTACGCTGGAACTTATGGCGCGGTCGCCGCGACGGGGCATGGAGAATCGATCGCTATGAATTTAACGGCTTATCGATCTTACGAAATGTTAAAGCGGGGCACGGAGCCACAGATTGTTTTAAAAACTGTTTTAGGTTGGTTTGAAGATAGCGTAGACATTGGTTTGATATTAGTGAGCCGAAAAGGATACGCGGCGGGATCAAACCGGACGATGGCTTGGAGCGTAGCGACTGGGGAAAAGTAGGGCTAGCTTTTCGGGCGTTTAGGAGCAGGGGCGATTTTATCCAAGTTTTTTGAAAAACTAGTAGCGGCTTTAGGCGGTTTTATTCCTCTGTTTAAAAGAATTGTGCCGTGCGAAACGGGACGGTTATTAAAAACTTCGTTTGCGTCTGCGTCGGGGCGTACGACAGTTCCTTTCCAGGAAAAACCAGCGAACAAGCCTTTCAACGAAGTATACGCGTAAATATCTTTTTTATTAATGATATCGCGTAGGTTAAAGCCTCTGGAAAGTCCTACAGGTCCTAGCGCAATTTCGGGTCCTGTTCCCAGATCGAATTTGGTTTTAAACAGACCTTTTACCGACCTGTTGGACATCATTAATAAGACCACTTCTGCTTTTTGGATTCCAGCTTGTAATCCTCCGCTAGCTTGCGCGGAACGAATAAATGCGGGAGGTCCCCATTTTCCTGTATCCGAGTTTCTGACCGCCGCCACTCCATTCCCATATCGCGCTCCCGCAATAAATGCCGCTTTAACGAGATCCGGAAAAATAACAACTCCTTTGGCATACGGCAATAGCATGCGAAAAAAACGGTCTTTTTTGTTGGCAAAGAGTCCTTCTAAAACATCTTCCGAATTTCTTAGTAATTCCCTTTGTTCGAACGGGTCGCCGTCTTGAGAACTTGTAGTCGCACAACCGGCGAACCATGTTAAAGAAAAAAGAATGAGAACAAAGGTACGGAACATGTTTTTTTACCCAAAAGGTTGTATTTATTTTTGAATATATAATTACGTAGTTGAATTTTACTTGGAAACAATATAGAAATCCAATGAATGTGGAATTTTTGTTCTACCGAATTGTGAGAGGTTATCGAGGGATGCATTTTACAGAGAAGCAAGTTGACCGGATAGTTATTTCAGGAATTAATACGCGTACCTCCAATAAACAGGAAGACGATCCAGAAATCGCGCAGATACCTAATTTGTGGAGACGGTTTTATGAAGAGGAATTGCCCAAAATAATTCCCAATCAAACTTCAAATTTTGCCATTTATGGAGTTTACTCCCAATTTGATACAGGCGCTGGAGGCGATTTTACTTTTACGGCTGGAGTAGAAATTCGAAACGATCTGACTGAAAATATGGCGTTCCCAGTTGTTGTTATAGAGTCGGGAAAGTACCTTGAATTTAACGTGAAAGGTCCCATGCCCGATTCTATATTAAATAAGTGGAAAGATATCTGGGAATTTTTTAAAAAAAACGCCGACTATAAACGAGCCTATAAAACCGATTTTGACGTTTATAAAAGCCAAGAGGAAGCCGATATTTATGTTTCCATTAAGGACTGATTTATAGTTGTCCTGCGTCTACAAAGACAGCGTAATTACTAAAATCTAATGTGTGGAGGGCTCCCATTTTTTCGCCGACCTTAACGAATGCCGCAATGGCTCGATTTAGGTCTTCTATTTCGTGAGCGGCGGAAATTTGTACGCGAATTCGCGCTTGGTTTTTAGGGACGACGGGATAACTTAAACCCACTACAAAAATTCCTTCCTCGAATAAACTATTTGCCATGTTAACGGCTAGTTTTTCGTCTCCTAACATTACTGGAACGATAGGATGAAAACCGGGTTTGATTTCAAAACCAGCCTCGACAATTTTTTCTCTAAAATATTGTGTGTTGATTCTTAGTTTTTGAATTCTACTAGTATCTGTAGAAATCAAATCAATAGCTTCTAAAGTTGCCGCAGCAACCATAGGAGCCAATGAGTTAGAAAAAAGGTAAGGCCGAGAACGTTGCCGCAATAACTCTACAATCTCTTTCTTTGCGGCAACAAAACCCCCAGAAGCGCCGCCGAGAGCCTTGCCAAAGGTGGATGTTATGATATCCACTCTTCCTTGGACTCCGGAATATTCAGGAGTTCCTCGACCCGTCGATCCAAAAAAGCCGGTAGCATGAGAATCGTCTACCATAACTAGCGCTTTATGGCGTTCCGCTATTGAACATATTTCGTTCAGCTTGGCGATATCGCCATCCATGCTAAAAACGCCGTCGGTGGCAATGAGTTTGGTTTTGTGATTAGAGTTTTTTAAAAGATTTTCTAATTCGTTCATATCGCCGTGCGAGTAGCGGAACCTTTCAGCTTTGCAAAGCCGAATGCCGTCGATGATACTTGCATGGTTAAGAGCGTCGCTAAAAACCGCATCATCCTTTCCCAATAGAGTTTCAAACAGACCGGCATTAGCGTCGAAGCAGGAGGAGAATAAAATAGCGTCCTCCATTCCTAAAAAATCGGAAATTTTATTTTCCAATTCCTTGTGGATAGTATGAGACCCGCAAATAAAACGCACCGAAGCCATCCCAAATCCATGTCGGTCTAAAGCGTTTTTAGCGGCGTCTTTAATATCTCGGTGATTAGCCAAACCCAGATAGTTGTTTGAACAGAGATTGACCACGTTTCCTTGTTCGATTCGAACTTGAGATTGTTGTGGGGTTTCCAAAAAGCGTTCGTTTTTATACAAGCCTTTTTGGCGAATCGAATCCAACTGCTCTTGTATGCGTTTTAAAGTCGATTCCGAAAACATTGACCTGCCTCCTTTTTTCATCCGCCGAAATTATTTTATTAAGGAGATCTCTAAATATTTAAATTTGCCAAGAGCCTAGCCCTTAAAATAAGGAACTAGGCGATAGCAATACAGTAAAACCATGAATTATTAGGGGCTTCCTTAGAACTTAAATACAATTTTTGGATGAGACTGAATGCTTTCCTCAAATTCCTTAGGGTTAAACTTATTAAATGGATACAGAGTTCCAATTCCTTTATTGAGAATAATTTCGTATATTTTTTCTTGTAACCGAGTTTCTTTTGAAAGGAGTAAATTATTCAAAATGTGCCACGTTTTAAATACTTGGCGCCCAACAACGCTATGAAGGGATTTGCCATTCATTACAATTTCTTGAAAGTTGGAAATCGTGTAATCTCCGGAAGCGATACCGAATAAAATGATGTCTCCGCCAGGACGAACGGAAGCAATGGCCGCATTGAGAGCGTCGTTACTTCCGGCCATTTCTATAGAGGCGTCAACGCCTTCTCCATGACGGTCTTTTCGGATTTGTTCAATAACTGAAAGTATTGCATCTGGGTTATTTTCTTCTGGAATCTTTATTGCTAAGTCGATACCCAGTTTTTCTGCAAGCTCTAAGTTTTTTGAATTGGTGTCTGTGCCAATAATATAAGCGGCTCCCAAAGCCCGCGCAACGATGACAGAAAATAGTCCGATTGTTCCGCAACCAAAAATAGCCACTGATTTTCCGCGCAAGTCAACGCGACTGCAAGCGTGTACGGCATTTCCTAAAGGCTCTTGGATGGCTGCCACCTCTGGTCTGATTTTAGAGATGTCGGTTTTCCAAAGCTCCTTTGCGGGAAGCTTTACTCTATCGGCAAAGCAACCGTCGGTTGTGATTCCAATGATTTCGTGGTTTGAGCAAACATGCGCCTCGCCGATTTGGCATTGGTGGCACTTGCCGCAGAATATATGAGATTCTGTGGTTACGATATCTCCAGGTTGATACCCATAATGCCTTGCGGCTACGGAACCAGTTTCCAAAATTTCTCCCAATAATTCATGACCGCAAACTCGATAGCTTCCTCCCTTTAAATCTAAGGAATTGAAGATCATGTCTTTAAAGGCTTTCCGAAACCAAATGCTTTTGTCCGAACCGCAAAAACCTGCGTAAAGCGGTTTTATAAGAGTTTTATTGGCGTCTTCTGGATGTTTTTTTTCGTCCAGAACAGGAGAAGAAACTTCGGCCATCTCCATTCCATGAGTCAAATTCCAGTTTTTTTGAGGGGAATCGAGGATTAGAGCTTTCATGGATCAACACTCCTAATAGAGTTGGAGCAATATATATTTAGAGTGAAACAGCGAGAAATTTATTCTCTATTATTAATATGAGACTTTTAAAAAAATCGGCAAGTAAACAGGAATTTTGACGAATTTAGCCAAAAAACTTTAAAGAAAGGAGTTCGAGAAAGGGTATTTAAGATTGTTTTTCTAGAAGAAAAACTGTTACCTGAGGATTTAACTGATTTTCAGGACACATCTTTAAATGTTGCTGGAAGAAAGGCATTTCAACAATGGGGTCGCCATTAATTTGTTTGAGGCCATAGTGTTCTAATAAACCAGAAAGAGGTAGAGGGCCGATGAGGAAAAGCATGCCGCCCGGTCGCAAAGCATTGGCAATTGCGCCTAACATCGCTTCGCAATTTTCTCGATCATGATAAAAACCAAGAGGAATCCATTTGAATATCATATCGTAGGACGCGGTATACGCCTCTTCGACTTTATCGACTTCAGGAAAAAAGTTTACGTTTTTTAAGTTTTCCAAATCGTTACGGGATGCGGCATGGTTCCATAACAACTGGGCATTTTTTATGGCTAATTCAGGGTCGCTATATAAAACAGTGTATTCCCTAGGTTTACCGCAATCGACACAGCCGGCAATCACCATATCCAAGGTATGGATTAATACTTTTTCGGTGGCATCCAACTTGTCGGGCATATCCGGATTTTCTTCCATGTAATAGAAAATTTGATCTAACGCAATGGGTTGAACGGAAGCTTCGTCAATTTCCGACTCGCCTTCTGGATACAAGGCAACCGTGTATTGAGCTTTAATCGGGTCCGCTTCTGGAACTCCTCCATCAAAAAAGCTGTCCCATGAAAAAGGCGGTTCCGAAAATTCTTTTGATTCGCCAATAGGTTCGACATTCCATTGAGCGTCTATAGGAATTTTTTTAATGGAGTTTCTATCCTGTAATATGATCGCCTCATTTGCGACCGTGAGTTGACGTTGGCAGGGTGGATTACCGCCCTTTGCAAAATTAATGAATGGGATTGTAATGGGGTCGTCCTTAATCACCGCTTTATATAAAAATTTGTCTTGGACAGTTACCGTTAATTGATGCTCTTCGCTAAAATATCTCCAGGGAGGTTCTTTTCTAGGGCTCCATTCGATTTCGTGAGATCGGTAGGTATCCATAAAGACTTCAAAAATATCTTCGTTTTTAGGCCCTGAAGGCTCAAAGAAAGCGGAAAAAATATTAAAAGACTCTTTTGACGGGTAGGTTGGTAAACCTCGATACCTTAAAGGCGATAACTCCTGTTCTCGATTTTGATCGTTATAAAGTCCCCAAATAAGTTCAAAGACCGCCCCGCCTGTCCCAGGTAGCGTCGATTGAAAAAGCTCCACTACGGGAATGATATCCAACTTTCCCCAGTTGACAGAGAACATATAACTGATAAACATTGTTTGCTCAAACCGGCCATCTCGAAGAGCAAACAGACCGTCTTTTTTGACATGAATGTGATATTTACCTTCCCCTAATGAATCGAAATTTTCGTCTCGATAAAAATATTTTAAATCGTCCATGGGGACTTGCCATGCTTGAGCGGCTTGTCGACGGAGGTCGTCTTTAGAAAGAGACTCCCAGCCAGGTTGACCTTTAATGTCTATGTCGGTTGAGAATTCTTTACATTGAGGTTTTATTCCTACCCATTGATCGCTATCCAAACGCATTCGAGCCCTTGAAAGCTGAGGCGGATCGTTTTCTGATTCTTCGTCCCATTCGCATTCATGCAAAACACGTCCACTAGGATCCAGGAATAAAAATCGTAAACCTTCTTCATTATAAAAAACCCAGTGACCTGTCCGGTGTCTCTTAACTCCAATATTTGAAGTTCTTTTTTCGCCTTTTAAAAACCAAATATCTGTGTCGGTTTCCTGTTGGTTTTCCAATTGGTTAAAACTTTTTTGTAAAGCTTCGACTGAAAGTAGGGTCGAGGCAAAATAGAGATCTTGAAGATCGTTCAGGATTTGTTCTAAATTTTCGGTGTTTGTCACTGTTTGTTTTCTAAAAAAATTTTAGGGAAAAATTTTTATACCCTAAAGAGGAGCGCAAAGCAAAGTTTTTGTAGATAATCGTAATATATTGAAACTTATTGAGGATAATCGCGATCTTTGTTGACACAGCGATGGAGCCTTCATATAATTTTTAACTTCAAATTAAAAGAATTGCCGAGAACTTATTTGAACGGGCTTATCGTTTAAACGCTTATTAATCTCAAAAAGGTCCTTAAGTCGTGTCTGAAGAAAAAGAAAATTCTCCTAAAAAAAGTCAAACATCTCAAATCGCGGAAGCAAGACGTTTTGAACAGCTTGCTTACGATAGTTTAAAAAATAAAAAATTAGGCGATGCAGAGAGCAATTTTAAAAAAGCATTGGAATGTATAGAGGCGGCGGGCGACGAACCGGGTAAAGCGTTTATCTATGGCAATCTTGGTAATCTCTATTTCCAAACAAAAAAGTTGGATCAGGCGGAAGACAATTATAAAAAGGCTCTAGCAAAAATGGAAGAGCTCAAAAATGAAATGGGAATAGAAAATACTCTGGGTAACCTTGGAAATGTTTACTTATATAAAGGAGAATTTGAAAACGCCCGAGAGCATTACGAAAAAGCCCTGGAATCCACAAAAAGATCTAATAATCCCGTCAATCAGGCAATGTATAGCGAAAACCTGGGACATGTTTCCCTCCAACTTGAAGATATTGAGGCTTCCGAGAGGCATTTTATGATCGCAAAGTCTCTAGTTGGAAAAGACGAAGAAGCGTTAAAACGGATTGACGAAAATTTAAAGAAAGTGAAAAACCATTTCAAATATATTCAGACTAAAGAAACGGTTTTGTTGGAAGAAGCTGAAAAGATCAAAAAAGCAGGCGATAAAGGACAACTCTTAAAAAAATACCAAGAGCTCGAAGATCTGTATTACGAAGGAGCTCGAATGGACAAAGCAATTGAAGCGACAGAAATGTCAATCTCTGTTTATGAGGAGATGGGCGATAAGCAGTCGGCGGGTATTCTATATGGAAATATCGGCTCAATGATGATGCAGCTTGCCGCAAGCGGCGAGAAAGAAATACTCAATAAAGCCGAGGATATATTCCTTAAAGCTTTGGGATGTTTAGAAGGAACGCCAGATAAAAAGAGACAAGCTTACTTAATGGGTAGCTTAGGGAATGTTTATTTAAGCACAAACCAGTTAGATAAGGCTTCGGAATATTTCCATAAGTCGACTCGGTTAATGGGAGAACTAGGCGACGCTATTGGGGAAGGCAGGGGGCTAGAAAATATAGGCAATGTTCTTAGCCTCAAAAAAGATTGGGACGGAGCTCTTGATATGTTTCAAAACGCTCTAGCGATAATGGAAAAAATGGAAAATCGCCCTGGAATGGCCCAACAAAACGAAGCTATTGGCGACATACTGAGAAGAAAAGAATCCTTAGACGAAGCTGAAGAAGCTTATAAAAGAGCTTCTAGTTTATTTGAGTTAATGAAAGAACCGCAAAGCGTCGAAAGAATTCAGGAAAAACTGTTAACCATTATTAGTAATCCGAAATATTTGGAAAAGATGGAAAAACAACTTCGCGAAGATTTAAAAGCTCCGGAAGTTGCAAACGATAAAAAGCAAAAGGCGACCCTCTTAGGAGAATTAGGCAACGTTTTATTTTTATCAAAAGATTTAGCGTCTGCCGCCGACGTATTAAAAGATTCATTGTCCGTTTACGAAGAGTTAAACGACGAGGCTCAAATGGGAGCGATTTACGGAAACCTCGGAAGTATTTGTATGGAATTGAACGATCTTCCGGCTTCGGATGAGTATTTTAATAAAGCCATTCAGCTTAAAGAAAAAACCGGCGACCAAAACGGTTTTGTGGAACTTTTAGGGCACAGAGCGAATGTTCTTCTGATGATGAGTAAGTTTGAATTGTCCGAAAAGCTGATGAAAAAAGCTTTAAACCTAAACGAGAAAACCAAGAATACGCCGGGTATGATTTCGGATTATAGAAGTCTCGGTAATCTTAGCTTGCAAAGAACCGATTGGGCAATGGCTGAGAGAAATTATTTAAACGCTAGACAATTGAATGAAAAAATCGGCAACAAACGCGAGCTTGCGGAAGACGATAGAAACCTAATGAATCTATTTGTTCAAAAAGCGGATTGGAAGCTGGCGGAGAAACATGGGTTGAACGCTTTAAAAGTCGCGGATGAATTGAAAGATATTCGCGGAGCGGGTAACGATTGTAGAAACCTTGCAAGCATATACACCGAAATGAAGCAGCGCGGTAAAGTGGAAGAATATTTTCTAAAAGCTTTAGAGAGATCTAACCAATTAAACGATTTAAAAGAAATTTGTCTCGATTACAGAAATTTGGGACAAATTAATATGGAACGCGGATACCGAGAAAAAGCCGAAAAGAATTTTGGAATGGCTTTGGAGACTGCAGAAAAAAGCGGCGATAAATCGGAAATGGCCGAGGTTTATAGAGGGTTAGGGAATTTATCCTTTAGAAACGGGAACCATGACGAAGCTGAAAAAATATATAATAAAGCCCTTCAGTTGACTATTGAAGCTGACGATAAAGTAGGTTCTGCAAAAGATAATGCCTTTTTAGGAAACTTGAAATTTAAAGCGGGTCAATTTGAAGAAGCTCAAAAATACTTTGATAAGTCTGGGGAATACTTTCAAGATTTAAATAATTTAGTTGGACTTGTTCAGCTTTACATGACTGTGGCTAGATTAAACTTGGCGGAATCCCGAAAAGACCCTTGCCAAGAGCAAATTGATAAAGCCAAAGAAGTTTCCGAAAAGCTTGGCAAACCAGAACAATTGGAAGAATCAATTGAAGAACTAGTAAAAATGCTTGAAAAAATTGATAGAATTTAGAAAAAAATCGATGAAAAATATTGAAAAAAGCAGAGATACAGCTTTTGTTGGGTTTGTTTTTGTATAAAATGTTTCCGTTTTTTTTTATAAAGGACCGTGTTTTTAGTTTTTTGATGACTATAAGTATTTAAAAATAAATGACTTTTGGTCTTTATGAGCGATTTTTTTGAAGAATGATTTGTGATTTTGATAATAACAGCCAATATCAACTTTGAACGAGCTTAAGCCTTTTAAATTTGGTCTCTTTTAGCTATTACAAATTGTCTTGACAACTTGATGGACTTTTATATAATCCCTAGTTATCCGGAGATTAAGAGGGGTATAATCTTTTAGGTAGAAAAATGCCTCTCTAAGAGCAGGGCAACTTAAAAAGAATCGATTCTTAATATGAAAATAACGTACAGCCCACAGTTGATGGAAGAAGCTACTTTCCGTCATCTCAATCATCTTGAGCGGTGTGGAATGAGAGCCGAGTATGACGAGTTCCATTCACTAGCCGATCCTATCTACGAGCTCCCCGAAGACGACCGCGAGCCTGCTTTTGAAAAAGTAAACAGAATATTTTTTCTCGAGCAATTAAAATTGGGAGATTTTGTTGTTAGAGCTCTTGAAGCTTGTGGATTAATTCCCAAGAAAAAGAGAAGCATGAAAGCCGCGCCGGTAGGGGAGAAAGTTGAGGCGTCAGTTTCTTCCGAAGATGCATCGGAAGATATGGGGGTTGGAGAGGCTCCGATTCATGAGGCCATAGATCAGGCTCAAGGAGAAGACGCTCAAGAAGAGGGCGATTTAGAGTACGAGTTGAGTAGGAAGTTTGAAGAGAAGATAAAAGAGGTTTCCGTCAAGCGTGCGATTAATAAAGTAGACGAAGGATCAAACGTTCTTAATCGTGTCTCAGGATTACCGATAATAGAATTGAGAGTTCTTGCAAGTCGGTTTGCCGATAGCGATGAAGGTAAAGAGCTTGAAGCGTTTTTGATCCACGAATTTATGCATGCTAAAGATATGGTGGATCCGGAATTTGACTATGAGGATTCCTATATCCCCGGCAACCCTTCAGTTAAAAATTTAATTACCGCTCGATTTAAATTGCTTTGGAATATCTATGTAGACTCAAGACTTGCGCGGCGTAATTTACCTGGAATAATGTCCAGAGAAGCTAGATATAGGGAGTTTGATAATTATTATAGAAAAATTCCAGAACGACAGCGAAGAGGGATTTTTCAAGGCGTTTGGGAAACTGAGAAATTTTCGCACGAAGAGTTACTTTCCATGGCCACCGATTTAGAAACCTTGATGGCTAAGTATGTTGAATACGACGAGGATTTTACCGAAGAAGATCAAAGTTATATTCATCTTCCAGGGTCTCCTTGTCCATTATGTAAATTCCCAACATATAACTGGGTTGACGATCCTGAAAGCGTTTGCGATGAAATGGTGATTGAAGCCATTCAAATTGATTTCCCCGATTGGGAAAGTAAAGATGGAGCCTGCGACCGATGTGTTGAAGTTTATGAACTTCGATCAGGTTGCGGTTAATATTTTTGTTTATTAAAAACAAACAGGAGGAGGTGAGAGCACACTAATCACTTTTTTTTATTTGAGAAAATTTAACTGTTTTCTTGTGATTAATCTCTTATAAGGGAGGGCAAGTTCCATGAGATTAAACCGAAGAAAGTTCTTGCAAGTGAGCGCTGGCGTAGCTACGGCTATGGCGTTGTCAAGCAAGAAAGTAGGGGCTCAATTAAAGCCGG
>JAYOZP010000058.1:0-8117 GCA_038154245.1 Nitrospinales bacterium
CACTAATACTAATCCTTTATGAAGCATAGATAATTTAGTAACAATTGGGGGAAGACCCAATTGCTCCGCCGTCAAAATTGTACTCGGAATTTCTCTAAAAACAGCCCCAATTCCCCATTTTTGCTGGAAAAAATTGGCTCGATATCTCGCTAAATTTGGAATCTCATAAGCAAAATCGATATCCCCAGTTTCTTCAAAAAGTTTTATTTTATCTTCGGGAGCTATTTCATATAACATCGCCTTAAGGTCGTCGTTGGTAAATGGCTTAAATTTAACCCTCTCCATTTCTCCATGGACGCGAAGGATGGGCTGCGACCCTGAAATCAAATGCAAGTCCGAAGCTCCTTGCTCGTTCATTAATTTAAAAAAAGCGTCAATTTTAGCCATAAAAGGATTACCCCGAGGTTTCTGGTTCGATTAAAAAATCCCTTAATACATTACCTTCACTTACAGGTAATTTCAAAATTTTCCCATTCAAAGCTAACTGAACTCCTTCGCGATTCCCAACAGTTATTTTGAACCTTAAGTTTGCTCGAAATGTTTTACCCGTATTTTCAGGTAAAATAAAATCTTCTTCATTTTCTCCGTCAATAACCAGATGAAACCACGATTCTTTTTTCGCTCTAATAGTTAATTCCAACGGTTTCAGGTTTTTGAGTTCGGTTCTGTCTTCCAAACTACTGATTATATCATCTTTATCAACCACTTCTAGTTTTTTTTGATTCCCCCCTTCGGCGATAACTTCAGCATTTTTAGGAAGTTTCGAAATCTCTTCCGCTGTAGCCGTTGAAACATTAGCGGAAGACGGAGATTTCTTCGCGTCAACGGTTATAGCTTTAGAAGAATTTAACTCTTGGGTATTTTTATTTAAATCAGCTGAGTTTTGAGGTTTACTAATTGCCGCAGATTCAGAAGAAACTTGGGAATCTTCAAAAAAGTTAACTAACTTAGAAGCTCCCAAAGCAACGGCTCCTAATATAAGAATTATAACAACCACGCTTATAAAACGATAAACTTTTCGGTTCCTCAAATAAGCTTGATTTTTGTCGATTTCTCCCTTTTGAATTTCACCTTTTCTCTTATGACCTACAGTTTCGTCAAATTTTCCTAATATTTCATTAATATCCGCGCCAATAGCTTTTGCGTATGAATGTACAAAACCACGCACAAAAACCTCGCCAGGAAGGGCTTCATAATAATTTGTCTCCAACGCCTCAAGAAAACGTTTTTTGATTTTTGTACTTTCAGCTATTTCCTCAAGTGGGATACCGCGCATTTCGCGCTCGCTTCTTAAATATTTTCCAAAATCCTCAACCATGAATTCTAAACTTAAGGAATTAATCGCAAATATTCACGCGCTTCTAACGCAAATTTGCCTTCCTTATCGAGTTCCAAAACTTGATTAAATTGTTTCCTTGCTTCATTAAATTTCTTTTTCTTTAGAAGCAATAAAGCTAGCTCATGGCGAGCCCGAACTAACTTCGGCTTTAAATACACCGCTTTTTTTAGAGATTGAACGGCTAACTCATCGTTTTCCAAATCTTTTAAAGCTAATCCTAAATTAAGCCTTATAAGCGCATTTTCTTGAATTTTCAAAGCATTCTGCCATTCAACCATAGCAAGGTTTATATCTTTTTTAGAATAATAACAAAGAGCCAACCAATTATGGATTTCTTGAGGAGACGAAACGCCTGGCTTAGCGACACTCTGCTTAAGCTGAGAAATAGCTTTATCCCATTTTCCTGAAGCCATATACAGTCGACCTAAATTACGGTGGGCTTCGAGATAGTTGGAATCTATTCTAAGCGTTTCATAAAATTCTTTTTCTGCATTTTTTAAATCTCCATCCTCTAAATAAGCTGTTCCAAGAGCTAAATGGAAATTCGGTTCGTTAGGGTCCATTTGAATAGCATTATTCAAATGAGAATACATTTCCGCTTTAGCGTTAATGGATTTAGCTTCAATCGCTTGCCTATATTCGCTTTTAGCTTGTATTGGATTTACTTGATTTCCAGATACACACGACCATAAAGTCGTTCCAAACAAACACAAGAAAAAACTTAACCTAATCGAGGTTAAAGTCAAAATAAAACTCCTTATTTTGACAACAAACTAGCGGAAAAAGATAAAGAGATTATACCAAATGGGATTAGCGTTCTCAATAAACTGGATCGGCGACATTATTAGATCTGAACATTGAATTATAAAGCATTAGGAGAAATACCCGTTGGTTTTGCTTTAAAACGAAAATTATAATTCTCCTTAATATAAATTAAAAGTTCGTCATAACTCCTAAAATGCTCTGAAAACCCATAGTCTTCCCCAGTATATTCACAATCCTTTGTGCTGTGCTCTTTGCAAATATAGGGCCTTTGTTCGTAAATACCACATTGGTTTTGGGGGGTCAAAAATCTACAGCGATTATGAAGCATGATATGCCAATTATTTCTATGTATATAGAAAGAAACCTTTTCATGGGCTATCTGCCATAACAAAGCTTCAAAATCTTTTCGGGTAACAGGTTCGTCAACTTCAAATGCAAAATAAGTACAGCATTTAGAAGGAAGACACTTTGCACATTGGTTATCATCTTCAAAGGATGAGCAATCTGTACTCGACATAATAACTCGCCAAAAATCGTTAATAACAAACTAACTTAAATAATTCTAATTTTTAAAAATTGTTTTCCAATGAAATTTAAGCGTTTGGATTCCTCTCGTCAATTCGATAAAGACCAGTATCCTTCGCAAGTTGAATAGCTAGATTATGTTCTTCTTTAGAAATCGGTCGATTTATCTCATTATATCTATTACCAGCGACTTTCCCCGAGGGTCGGTACTGATCCATTATGTTTACGTAAGTATGAATCGAAACTTCATTGGCTAAAAACTGCATAGCTTTTTCCGTTTCATCTACAAAACCTGGCATCACTAGGTGACGCACTAAAACCCCTCTTTTAGCCAGCCCATTTTCATCAACTTGAAGATTTCCAACCTGAGAAAACATTTCTTTTATTCCTTCTTTGGCGGTTTGAGGATAATCTTTAGCTTTTAAATATTTTTTAGAAAGCTGAGGATCTAAAAACTTTAAATCCGGCATATAAATATCGATCAACCCTTCCATAGCTTTTAAACTCTCAAGCGAGTCATAAGCTCCCGTATTATAAACTAATGGAACATTCAAACCCATCTCAACTGCGTGAGGCAAAGCTTCTACAATTTGAGGAACTACATGTTCTGGAGTCACAAAGTTTATATTGTGACACCCTCTATTTTGCAGCTCTAACATAATTTGCGCCAATATCATAGGACGAGTCTCGGTTCCACTAGGAACATGACTAATATCATGATTTTGGCAAAATACGCATCGCAGATTGCACATGGAAAAGAAAATAGTGCCGCTACCATTCCAACCACGCAAGCAATCTTCCTCTCCAAAGTGTGGAAAATAACTTGATACAATTGCAAAACGTCCCGATTTGCAAACTGCTTTTTCATCTCTTAGACGATCTACTTCGCAATCGCGTGGGCAAACAACGCAAGATTCCAAAGAGCGAGTCGCCTCAAGAGAACGTCTCCATAATTCTCCATTACGGTGAAGGTCCATATAAGCTGGCTCAAAAGAATTTGAATCAATTTGAAATTGATCCGTTTGCTCTAACATTTTTGCCGCAACCTTTTGTCTATTAAATTAATCAGTCTAAAAAAAAAAAAGTTTTTAGAATTATGTTGCGTAAATTATACTTTATTCATTTTTAGCGCTCACCGAGAAGGCAATTAAATTCTATAAATTTAAAGCGCCTCAATGTCAAAATCATTATTCTGATTTCTAATCTAAAATCGAAAAATTCTAGCATAAAAAAATTAAACCTCTAAAGCTTTAAAAAGACATTCATAAGTAAGGCGCTAGACAACATTATGTTTATCTATCTATAGGCTTCAAATATAGGAAGTCGACCATAGTATTTTATTATAAATACCTTCCGATTTTTTTTCTGCTCGGAGATATATCCCGTTGAAAACTCCCTTAAAATCAAAGCCACGTACAGAACAAGTTTTCGTTTTATTTACTGGACTGGGGATAATCGTATATTTTAACTCTCTACAAAATGGCTTTATTTTTGACGACACTATTTATGTCCTTCAAAACCATTTGATCAAAAACTTGGACATCTCAGCGCTGAAAGAAATTCTTATTTCATTTTATAAATGGGATTATCTACCGCTTACTCAAATATCGTTTAGTATCGATTATTTCCTATTTGGATTAAATCCGATGGGTTATCGAGCAACAAATATTTCATTACACATTGTTAATGCTTTTCTTACATATCGTCTAATTTTTTTACTATTGGGAAATAAAAGAATTGCATTATGGACCGGATTGTTATTTCTTATTCATCCAATCAATGTTGAAAGTGTAACGTGGATCTCTGAAAGAAAAAACGTTCTCTCTTTACCTCTCTTATTATTCTCATTTATTAAATACATCGAGAACAAGCGCATTTACTCTCTGTTTTGCTTTGCGCTGGCATGCCTGTCTAAATCCACAACTATCGTTTTGCCGCTTTTACTTATCCTCCATGACTTTTGCTTCACACCTAGAAAATTAACCAAAATTATTCTTGATAAATTATCTTATGCGTCTATTTCATTTTGTTTGGCAGGCATTACTATTTTATCTCATTCTCAAGGGCAAACAATAAGGTCTCATCCTGAAAACAATCCTTTGTTTTCAATCTATAGCATGATTCCTGTTTTCAAAGAATACTGGCTAAAATTAGCGCTTCCGATCAATCTTAATATTTGGTATCAGAATCTGATTTATAAGTCTGCGACAGATATCCCTGGATCATTAATTTTTGCCATCGGATTCTTATACGTTTTATTTAAACTCCGAAACTCAAATCTAATCCTTTTCTTTGGCCTCTCGTGGTTTTGTATTGCTCTGCTCCCAGTCTCTCACATCATTCCACTCCCTCAAATGCAAGCGGATCGGTTTCTTTATATACCTAGCATTGGGGGGTTCCTTGTAATTTCTTATTTAATCGAAGAATTAACTAAAATTTTCCACAATAAAAAAATATTTAGGATCAAATTAAATATTTTTATTTTTATCAATTTGATTTTATTTTCATGTCTTTGTATTTATCGATTGCCAATTTTCAAAAATGATTTTGCTTTGTGGAAAGACAGCGTCCGACAAAATCCTAATCATTCGATATCGGTCATGTATCTTGGTCTGACTCATTGGGGAAGAAAGGAATTCGATCAAGCTTTAACGCATTTAAAACGCGCTCAAACTTTAAATCCAAAAAATATAATTTCAGAAGAATACCAAGCTCTTATCTTAGAGGATTTAGGGGAACTATCTGAAGCTGAATCAGTATACTTAGATATTCTTAAAAAACATCCCAAAAGGGCGACAACAAATAACCACCTTGCCGTTTTATACGGATCCATGGGAAAAACAGACGAAGCAATTAAACGCCTCTCCATTGCCATTAAGGAAAAACCTGACTTTGCATTAGCTCATTACAACAAAGCAACTTTTTTATTTAAACTTGGAAAGAAGGACGAAGCTTTTAAGGAATTTAAGGCAGCCGCAAAATTAGATCCTAGTAATACAAAGTTTCAATATCAACTAGGGTTGTTTTATCTAAAAGTTCGAAATGAAATGGAACCAGCTATTTTTCATCTTAGAAAAAGCGTTCGCTTAGACCCAAACAGGGGTATTGAGCCAGAAGTCATGAATCTTTTGAAACAAAACTTATAAATTCCAGAAAGAACAAACCATCCGTTTATTCATTAGAATCAGGCTTATCAATTTCTGTACGATGACGAATAATATTTCCTTCCACAATGTAGACCACATCTTCGGCAATATTGGTCGCTAAATCGGCAATTCTTTCCAAATATCGAGAGGCGCTCAATACAAAAAGCATCTTTTGAATATCATCAGGATTTTTTCGAATTTCTTCGTGAACTATTTGATACATTTTTTTAAGGCCATCGTCTACATCTTCATCGGTAGCGCAAATCTCTCTAGCTAGTTTTGAATCTTGTCCTACAAAAGTATCCAAGCTCGCCTTAAGCATCCAAAGAGCTTTTTCAGCCATATCCTTAAAAACGGCAGGCAACTCAAACTTACCATGCTTTTGCAAATCTATAGATCTTTCGGCCAAATTCACCGCCATATCGGCAATTCTTTCCAAATCGTTATTCATTTTCAAGATAGCGACAATCAATCGGAGGTCGATGGCCACGGGCTGATATAAAGCAAGCGTTTTGAGACATTCTTCTTCCAACTCTACTTCGGCTTGATCAATCCGTTCATCTGATTGAATCACTTCCATCGCCAAATCAAAATCTCTTTCATTAATAGATTTTAAAGATTTATCGACGCTCTGCTCAACCAATGCGCCTATAGAAAGCAGCATCTTTCTTAAAGTTTCTAGCTGGTTTTCAAAATGGTGAGAATGCCTTGACATAATTTACTCGCAAGAAAAAAGTGAATTACCCAAATTTTCCGGTAATGTAATCTTCAGTTTGTTTTTGGTTTGGGTTTGTAAAAATATGGCCTGTTGGACCGCATTCAATCAATTCTCCCATAAGCATAAACCCAGTATCATCAGCTACGCGTGCCGCTTGTTGCATATTATGAGTAACAATCAATATCGTATACCGTTCTTTTAATGATACGACTAATTCTTCTATACGTGTAGTCGCAATTGGATCTAAAGCGGAACAAGGCTCGTCCATTAAAATAACTTCAGGATCAACCGCTAACGCTCTAGCGATGCACAACCTTTGTTGTTGACCGCCCGAGAGCCTCAGCGCGCTAGAATCAAGCCTATCTTTAACCTCGTCCCAAAGAGCTACATGTTTTAACTTTTCTTCTACCAAATTATCCAATTCCGTTTTATTTTTCATACCATGGATTTGAGGGCCATAAGCAACATTCTCCCAAATACTTTTAGGAAATGGATTAGATTTTTGAAAAACCATTCCGATCGTTTTTCTTAATTCGTTAACCGCCCAATTTGGATCGTTAATATCCCGACCTTCAATTTCAATAGATCCTTCCATTCGGCAACCATCTACCAAATCATTCATCCTATTTATGCATCGCAATAAGGTGGATTTACCACAACCGGAGGGCCCAATCAAAGCGGTCGCTTTATGTCTAGCAATTGACATATTGATACCTTTAAGAGCCAAGTTATCTCCGTAATAAAACATAACCTTTTTTATATTCACCGCAACATTGTCGCCGCCATTTAACACAGCATTTTTAGAACTAGGTTTAGTTCTAACGGCAATATTTATAGCCTTATCTTTAGTTCCCGTCTTATCTTTGTTCATGATTTCAAATCCTATCGTCCGATCACCTTAAAATCCTCCCGCAGATAATTTCTTACGGAGACGGTTGCGCATGACTACTGCAACAATATTTAACAAAATAACAATACCAATTAATAATAGCGTTGTGGTAAAAACCATCGGCCTTGAGGCATCCACATTGGGCGACTGAAAACCCACATCATAAATATGGAACCCCAAGTGCATGAATTTTCTTTCCAAATGAACTAAGGGCCACACTCCATCCACGGGTAGAGAAGGAGCTATTTTTACAACTCCCGTAATCATTAGAGGCGCAACCTCGCCAGCGGCTCTAGCCATAGCCAAAATCAAACCGGTTAAAATCGAAGGCATTACCGCAGGAAATACAGCTTTAAAAATAGTTTCCGCCTTAGTGCAACCAAGAGCTAATGAAGCCTCTCGAATCCCTGGCGGAACAGCCGCCAAACCTTCTTCCGTGGAAACGATTACAACTGGCACCGTTAAAAGAGCTAAAGTCAAAGAAGCCCACAGTATACCTCCTGTTCCAAAGGTTGGAGTGGGCAATCTCTCTGGAAAAAATAACTGATCAATTGAACCGCCCAATATGTAAATAAAAAAACCGACTCCAAAAACGCCAAAAACAATGGAAGGCACGCCTGCTAAATTATTAACGGCAATACGCACTATACTCACAAAAGGTCCGGGTTTAGCGTATTCTCTCAAATAAAATGCCGCTAAAACACCTAATGGAGCGGCGAATAAACTCATTATCAC
>JAYOZP010000058.1:8127-28760 GCA_038154245.1 Nitrospinales bacterium
TCATTATCGTTCCAAAAATCGCCGGAAAAACTCCTCCTTCAGTATTAGATTCTCGAGGATCGTCAAAAATAAATTCTCTGGCTTTGGAAAGAGAAAACAGTATTTGGTCTACAAAGCTAAAAGTATTTGGCCTATAAATTCGAACCAACTGAGACAATTGAATTTTTTGTTCAACCTTATCCGATACCTTTACCAAGACATAACCTTTAAGTTGCGCCCTAAGGTTTGCCAAATCTTTTTCAAATTGATCGTACTTAATCTTTAAATCACCTAAGCTTTTATCGGCTTCCTCTTGATCCTTTTGTGTTAAATTCTTATTTAGTTCTAATTTCTTTAGATGGAGACGAATACTTTCTATCTCATGGCTGACTTTCCCAATATCTGATTTTTCAATTTCATGAATTTCTTTTCTCTTTTCAAGAATAAATGACATTAACTCATTTAAATAATTCCATGCTTTTTCTTCTCCAACTACGGGAGACTTATCGCCGAAACTAACTTCTTGAATTTGCCCATGAAAGTTACCCCACTCTAGTCGTTCAATAACAGCCACGGTTGGAATATTTTTTATTGATTTAATAGAATCTTTATCTATCCATAAATAATCAATGCCATCTATATCTCGATTACCCTTTTTAACTTTGATTCGCAATCGGTCGTCAGAACCCTTTTTATTCGAACTAGGAATAGCTTCTGTCTCTTTCTCTTGAACAAAAAGCGAACGACCATCGTTTAAATTATATTGGTAAACTTTTTCGGGTAAAAAATACCCTAAACCATTTTTTAAAACAATCCCAAGCAACCCTGTGACCATTATCAAAGAAAGGGCCAGCGCCGCCCCTGTAAGCCAAATGAAAAAATCTCCGCGATCCCAAACTGCTTTCACAAGACTTTATACCTTTCCCTCAGTCGAAGTCGCACCCATTCAGCCAAGGTATTAGCGACAAAAGTAAACATAAAAAGAAGTAAAGCGGCCAAAAATAGTAGGCGAAATAAAGTTCCACCTTCAGGAGCTTCGGGTAACTCCACCGCAATATTTGCCGAGATAGCGCGAAAACCAGAAAAAATATTCCAATCCATAATTGGAGTATTCCCCGTTGCCATTAGAACTATCATTGTTTCGCCAACCGCTCGACCAAACCCAATCATTATTGCTGAAAAAATCCCAGGGCTTGCAGTAGGTAAAACAACCTTTATTCCCGTCTGCCAAGGGGTCGCCCCAAGAGCTAAAGAACCAGCTTTTAAATGACTTGGAATATTAGAAAGAGAATCTTCCGCTATCGTATAAATAATAGGGGTAACTGCAAACCCCATAGCCAAACCAACAACTAAAGAATTTCTCTGGTCAAAATCCAACCCCATTGACTCGTTAAGCCACAATCTATAATCGCCGCCTAACGCTAACGCCTCAATCTGACCGGTAAGTCCAAGTCCTACTAAAGATCCAATAATTACTAATATCGTTACAGGCCAAATCTCTGAACCGGCTTTTCGTCCAAATGTTAAAACATTGGGATATTTTTCTTTCACGACTAAGTAAACAAAAATCAGAGCCATCACTATTAGAGGCGATATAATTAAACCCGGAAGTAATTTTTCAATATTAGGGGCCAACCAAAGAGCCGCAAAAAAACCTAAAACAACGCTTGGAAGAGCCGCCATAATTTCAATAATGGGTTTAATCAAAGCTTTATACTTAGGATGCATAAACTCGGAAGTATAAAACGCGCCAAATAAGGCTATGGGAACGGCAAATAATATTGCGTAAAAAGTTCCTTTTAATGAACCTTGAATTAAAGGCATCAAACTAAACTTAGGTTCAAATTCATCAGAACCGCCAGTTGACTGCCATACATAATCTGCGTCTTTATATCCTTCATAAACAACTTGGCCAAAAAGAGTTTTCCAACTTACTTCTGGATGCGGATGATGCATTTTCCAATTAAAAAGAGTCCCGTCAGAACCGGCCAATAAAAGTCCATTATTTTTGGGAGCAATGGAACCTGTTGAAATTCCATTTCTATCATTTAGAGGGATATTAAATTGAGTACTTCCCGAAGTGCCATAATGATATCTAACCGTGCCAGTAGAATCCCCTGTTATAAACCCCTTATTTCTTGACGAAACTTGAATAAAAGAAACTTCTTTTTGATGAGGCTCAAATGCGTACATTGGCATTAATCGCCTAACTCCCCCTTTTCCCCTAATAAGCTGGTAAGAATTTACCCCACCTTCTTCATCCCCAACAATCAAGGTTTGACCGCCTAATAGAAATGCCAGCTTAGAAACCCCTATGCCGTCTCTTGAAGTAGCTCCCAAAGTCTCAACCTCCACCTCATCCGCTTTGGGATTACCTAGAAACACTCTTATTAATTGCCCCGAACCAGTGCCAATTAACAAAGTTTCTCCATCAACGCCAGATATCAAAGCGGTGATCCCACCTTTTTCAGGGACTACAATTTGTTTAGTATATTTTTTTTTCTTAACTGTCCCCATCATAGTTCGGCGCTCTTTTACCGCTATCCAAAGAACCTTAGAATTTGATGGAATAGCAACCCAATAACCCTTTTTGCCTGCAAAAAAAGCCATTTGCTTAATTGGGGAACCATCTGAATTAGCTTTAATTGGGGATTCTATCTTTAATCTGGGGATTATCTTTCTAATGCTATTTTCGAACGAAACATCAAAACTCAAACGCGTTAAAACGATCCGACCATCAGATAAACCCAATGCGAAATCTGATTTTCCAAATTTCACGGCAGATTCAATTGAGGCATTATTTAAACTGGAAATTGGTATTTCAGGTAGAGGCTGATTTTCGACTAATGAGTAGAAGGAAAAACCTTTAGGATGGATTTCGTAAGCTATCTCTCTATACTCATCAATTCCAATATGAAAGACATTGCCATTTTTTTCTAAAGGTTTAACGACGCTAGTTAGGGTAAGCTCAGGACTTTTAAATAAAGGATAGGCAACGGCTAGGATGACAAAAAGAATGGCTAATATGGAGAAGATAATGGATATTCCTCCAAGCGAAACAAGTTTTTTTACCCAACCATCAACCCGAAGACGGCGAACAACGTTCGCCGATCGGGACCCAGCTTCGCTTGAACTTGAAGAAATATCCTCCAACGTAACCTTAGCTTTTTTAACTTCCATTAATTTGTCATTGAGCCACTCAATATACTCAAGTCTTGTTGAGCAATGGCATTAGGAATTGGAAAGTAACCGTCTTTAACAACAACTTGCTGGCCTTTTTTTGATAGAACCATCTTCAAAAATTCATAGATCAAGGGATCTAGCGCTTTACCTGGAACTTTATTAACATAGACATACAAAAAACGCGATAAGGGATACTCGCCTTCCAACGCGTTTTCGGCCGTTGGCTCGACATAATCTGTGCCGCTTTCGGCGATTGGAATAGCTCGCACGCTTGCGGTCTTATAACCAATTCCGCTATAACCTGTTGAATACCGGTCAACACTAATACTTTGAACCACAGAAGCGGAACCCGGCTGTTCTTTAACCGTATCTTTATAATCGCCTTTTTTCATGGCAACTTTCTTAAAGAAACCATAAGTTCCAGAAGCAGAGTTTCGACCATAGATACCTATAGGTCGATTTGCCCAATTTCCAGTCAAGCCAAGTTGCCCCCAAGACTTTATATCCTCGTCCATTCCTCGTCGGCGATTTTTCGAAAAAATTGCGTCAATCTGTTTTAAAGAAAGGCCTTTTATAGGGTTGTCTTTATTAACAAAAACCGCCAAAGCGTCAACTGCAACTCTCACAGGAGTCGGCTTATAACCATACTTTGCTTCAAAAGCGTCTACTTCTTTATTTTTCATACCGCGAGACATTGGTCCCAATTGAGCAGTGGCAGAAATCAATGCGGGTGGAGCGGTTGAAGACCCTTTTCCCTCAATTTGAACATTTATATTTGGATAGACTTCTTTGAATTTCTCACTCCATAAAGCCATTAAATTATTGAGTGTGTCTGAACCAATACTTGAGAGAGTACCGCTAACTCCTGAGCTCTTATTATAATTCGGTAAATCAGGGTCTACTTCAATTGGATCAGCTAAAACTGTAAATTGAGAAAAAACTGTAAAAGCAATTGCGACCAACAAAAAAACTAAAAACTTCTTTATTTTCATGAAATCCTCCTTGGATGATTTATCGTTCGCAATCATTTTATAAATTCAATTTTGGTAATCTATGAGGGGATTGTTAGATTCTTATTTGGAGTTTTTTATTATAGTAAGAGCATCCAATAAGAGCTGGAAACCAAATTAGACCTCGAATGTTAGATTTCTGTTAGATTAGAATTTGAATCTTAATAGAGACCTACCGAGTATAATTCGGCATTGGCATTAACCTTTTTACCCTTTAAAATTCAATGGTTTTTCGATTTAATTGTGGTGAATCACTCTCTTTAAAAGCTTTAAAGAAGTGGATATTATTCCGGTAGGTAGGATAAATTATTAAAAGATTTTTTAAAATTTAATAACAACTTTATGGGTGAATAATTCAACTTTCTTCAAAAATTACTACTTATCGGTTATAAGTTTTACAGTTTTAAGTTCATGATAATTTTTTTGGCTAACGTTAGTGCAACATTTAAAAGCCCAGCCCGAATCCATAATCCAAAAAAGATCTATGAAGAAATTATTTTTTATCAACTTTAAATCTTTTGGAAAATTAACCTCCCTATACCAATTCCTGTTATAAGTCCATAAATAAGGAAAAGTGTTAAAATTTAATGAAGAAGCTAAGGTTTCTGCGGAAAGAATATTGAACAGATGTCCTTCATTATTATTAAATCGAAAGAACCCACCATCAAGAGGAATCGATTCTTTATAAGGAGTAATTACAACGTCTAATTCTTTCATATAAAAATCTGGGTTACCCCAAAAATAATAAGTCTCAATCTCTCCGCGAAGAGAATAAACGTCGTTTTTTTGTTGAAGGATCAGCTTAAACTTGAATGGCGCTTGAGTGGCGCGGTTAATTACTAAATAATGGTTTTCCAAAAATACAAGTTTAGAATATTCGTCATACTTTTCGACATTATAAATGGACTTTATTCCCACCCAAGACGAATAGTAAAAAGACATGTCCTTTGCCTCAGTCAATAAATTCCTTATATCTTTGGTCACCACAAAAGGGTTAAACCCATTCGTATAGCAAGATTGAGGTTTTAAAGGTTTGTATTCATACACCTCAAAAGTTTCTGGAAAGCCTTTATCCACAAATGAGATTATTTTTTTTCCAAGAATCTTTATGTTTCTATCTTCCAAAAATAATTTAAATCGAGATTTTTTTGCTTGAATTCTGATGGTTACGGAAGCATTTAGAGAAGAAGGATTCACTATTAGAAAACAAGAACTATTTGAATCGATTTTCTTTTTATTTTCTGTCCGAGCGGTTTCGTTTCCCACAAATTTTAATCGACGATTTGAAGAAGGATAATAACCAAGAAAATAAACACTCTTCGAAAACTTTTCGGGATTCATTTTTAATTCGTCCATAAAAGTTCCCAAAAGTAATTTAGAGTTTTTATAACTACCCTTTGTTAGATTTTCTTTTACTTGCCGCGCATTACCAATAACATGTAAAACGGTTGAGTAAGTAAGATTTATTATGAGGCACGCGATGCACACTAAAAAAACAATCCTCGTCATATTTGACTTAAAATATTTACAGGAATTCGCAATAACAGTTGAAATAATCAAGACTTGAGGAATCACAAATATATTGTCATACCAAAAGTGAAGTTTTTGAGGATTAATCAATTCATATACTAGAGCGGGAATATAGAATAATAATAAAGAAAATAAAAACTTGCGAGACTCTCTAACTCCATGTTTTCTAATTTGTAACCAGGTAATAATTACCAAACAATAAAAGGAGCAAGAAAAAACATAATAATAAATTCGGCTTAAATTATAGGTAGGTTCATCTCCTAACCAAATTGGGGAAGGGAGATTAAACATGGAGGAAATAACATTTTGAACAGCAAAAATTTTAATAATACTGAGAATAGAATGAATTTCAGGTTTATTTATTGTGAAAGCAATTCCCAAATTTCCGGATGGAGCATAAGTAAAATACTGATGCAAAGCATAAGGAGTGAAACAGATAAGAATTATACTTAGACTAATTAACAAATATCTTTTGGTTAGGCTAATTTTGAAAATTATTATTGCAAGAAAGAGAACTGGAATGAAAGCGGCCATTGAGTAATGAAATTGGACGCTCAAACAAATAATAAAAACCAACCACGGAAAAAACTTAGGGTTTTCCCCAATTACCATTTCAAGAAAAAACCATACGAATAAAACCAGAAAAAAAACTAAATAAGAAGGATTAATTGGAAACAGAACCGCCGTAACCATATGGATATTGATGGAAAATAAAATCACGCTAATGGAAGCAGTTAATTCGCTAAAAAACTTTTTAAACGCAAAATAAAGCATCACGATGGATGCTGAATTCAAAATAAAATTAAAAACAAGAAGAGCTTCATAAGAAGGGTGAATTAAAAGGGGAAGAGAAAGAAAGAGATACATGAAAGGTCCGGGAAGCCTGCCACCATTATTAAGTTCCGGACCAGCAAGCGGTAAATATGTTCCCGTTGCGATATTAAACGCCCGATCAAAATCTCTAGCTACCCAATCATTGACAATAGCGGCTTGAAAAAACTCCCAACGTAAATAAATGCCAAAAATAATCGCACTACCTACGATTATTATAGAAAGTACTTTTGGACTTTTTATGAAAGAAATTTCAGGAATAAAATAATCTTTTCTAAACATATTTTGGTTGCGAATACTTACATTAAATCAAGCGGACCCTTCTTTAAAAAAACTCTGGGAAAAGTCATAACAATAACCGCTTAAAAAAAAATCAATATAACATTTTTCAAATTTTAGAAGAATATGGAAGGAAAATATAAAATGCGCTTCCTTGATTAGGAGAGCTTTCGACAATCACCCGACCACCATGAGCTTGTGCAATATGTTTAACAATAGCTAACCCAAGCCCTGTTCCGCCAGAATCACGATTTCGAGACTTTTCAACTCTATAAAACCGTTCAAATAATCTAGGGAGATGTTCTTGCGAAATACCGCTCCCCCAATCTTGCACACAAACGAACGGTTCTCCGTCTTCAAATCCAACCCTAACTTCTATGCCTTTTTCAGTTTTTCCATACTTCAAAGCGTTTTGCAGTAAATTAACGATCGCCTGCTCTAACAAATGCGCATTTATTTTTAATTTCAAATCTGGATCGCAAACCACATTAATTGGAACGTCTTGGGAACTCAATTCCGTAAGGCACTGAATGGTTGAGTTTTTTAATACTTCATAAATATTTACATCTTCTAAAGTAATTTGAGATTGACTTGAATACTGTTCGATCCGAGAAAGAGCTAATAAATCCTCTACAATTGCATTCAAATGATCGGTTTGTTTAGCAATAATATCCAAAAACCTATGAGCGTTTTCAGCGTCGTTAATTGCTCCTTCTCGCAAGGTTTCCACAAAACCTTTAATAGAAGTTATAGGAGTTTTTAATTCGTGAGAAACATTTGCTACAAAGTCTTTACGAGTATTTTCCAAGCGCCGTAACCGAGTCACGTCGTTTAAAACTACAAGAGCTCCGATAGGGTTTTCTTTCGCATCTCGAAGTATAGTTCCCAAAGCCCTCACATGCAGTTCAGTTCCATAGTTAAGAGTAAAATCTCCGTCGATAGCGGCTGAGCTTTTCAAAGCTTTAGCTGTAAATTCTTGCAAAGGCGCATTACGAATAGATTCGTGTAAAAATTTTCCACGACAATCCTCAATGCTAACGCCAAAAATGCGCGAGGCTTCTTTATTCATTCCAATAATTTGCTCACGAGTGTTCACAGCAATCACGCCTTCTGACATACTGGAAAGAATTGCTTCTTTTTCGTTCTTCTCTGCGGTAATTACATTTATTTGATCGCTTAACTGACGGGCCATTTTATTTAATGTTCCGGCAACCTGATCAATTTCAATAGAATCAGCTCTCTCAAATTTATTTTTTAATAACTCGTTAGCAAACTGAGTAGCCGCATTTTGTATATCCATTAAAGGGCGGTTAATACGCTTAGAAGCTAAAAAAGCGACTACCCCAGAAAAAACTAAAACTAAAAAACCAGAATAAAGAACCCCCTTTATGACCTCTTCTTGGGCCAATTCAATATATTCGCCTGGAATGGCTAAACGAACAACTCCTATGACTTTATCTCCTTCCAAAACTGGAGCAGCGACAAATAAACGAACCTCTTCATACAATTTGTCTTTTCGAAGAGAAAACCCAATTTTCCCCAAGAGAGCCTCTTGGATTTCGGGTCTATTAGAATAGTTATCTAATCTTGCGGGGTCTTCACCCGAATCGCAAATTACCTTACCCGAAAGTTCTACAAAAGTAATTTTTGCAGATTCATTTTTGGAAAATATCAGACAAGGGTCTTTTAAAAACTTTTTCTTACTTTTTACAAAAAAAAGTTTTCCAGAGGTTGCAACTAACTCGGAGCGAGTCTCTAAATCTGCGATGACTCCAGCAAAAAACTTTTCTTTTAGAGTTTCTGCCTTATACCACGCGCCAATGGCCAGGGCAGTTAAAGACGCTAACAAACAAGCAAAATAGATTTGCCAAAAAAGCCTTTTAGCAAACATAAAAAGTTAAACGCCCTATAAAGAACTTGATTTGGAAGGTGAACCAAGAAGGGATCAAAAATTTCATTAAAATGTCAATTTGATTTAAAACCAAAACGTCGTTCATAACCTATTCGTTAAATTTATAACCAACACCACGTACAGTTTGAATATAACTGGAACAAGAACCTAATTTTTTCCTCAAACCAACGATTTGAAAGTCTACAGATCTATCTGTAACCGCGTAATTATCTCCGCGAACAGCGTCCACTATCTGGCTTCTTGTAAAAACCCATCCTGGTCTTTCAGCTAAAAACTTTAAAATACCAAATTCGGTAAAAGTTAAGTCGGCAGATTTTCCACTAACAAACACTTCTCGTCGAGCAGGAAAAATTTGCAATTCTTTGAAGTCCAACACCGAAACATCTGGCGATTGCGCAGATTTATTTCTCCTTAAAACGGTTTTAACCCTTGAAACCAGCACTTTGGGACTAAAAGGTTTGGTAATATAATCGTCTGCCCCTAATTCTAATCCTGTAACAATATCTGACTCATCGTCCTTAGCGGTGAGCATAATAATAGGAATATCTTGCGATTCTCTTTTTACCGCCCGACATACTTCCAACCCATCAACACCTGGCAACATCAAATCCAAAAGTATTAAATCAGGTTGATTGGATTTGGCAAGTTGAATCGCTTCCTCGCCAGTTCCTACTGATGAAGAACGAAAACCTTCCCGGTCTAAGTTGTATTGAATCAATTCCCGAATAGCTTCTTCGTCTTCGACGATCAGAATACGCTCGTTTGGCACGCTTAAAACCCTCTAAAAAATAGTGTTTATGAGTAGGAGTTAATTCTCTTCTCAAATATTCAAATGAATCTTTCATTAAAACTCTTGAATACCATTTTATAAGTTTGCCACAAATTAGAGTATTAGTTTTTCAATAGTTTTCCCTTACTTTTCCTAACATTTTCATAATTTTTTTTTCATTCCTCAAGTTTACCTCTTTTTATCCGATACGAAACCAGGAATTTTTTATCCAAAATCAGCGCTGTGATCCACCCTTATTCTTAGCTATTAGAATTAAAGTTTAATTGTATGGAAATTCACGGTTCCGGACTAAAGTTAGTCGCCGCCGCTCCGCTTTCAGCAGGTGAATGCGAAGATTGCGAAAAAGAAGAACTTGAAAAGCTTCAAGAGAAAAATGGCCGCCAGCAAGCTCTTACTGAAGAAACTATAAAAATAAGCGAAGAAGGAAGAGCGGCGCTAAAAGAATCTGAAGAAGGAGAAGAAGGAGAAAAAGACACTACAAAACCCGGTGCGATCAAAAATAATTTCCAAAAGGAATTAAGCGAAGAAGAAAGAAAAATAGTAGAAGAACTAAGAAATCGCGACAGAGAAGTTAGAGCTCATGAAAACGCCCACAAAGCGGCAGCCGGAGCTTATGCGACTGGCGGACCAACATATACTTATCAAACTGGTCCCGACGGTAAAAGATACGCTATAGGCGGCGAAGTTCAAATTGATACTTCTGAAGTTCCCAACGATCCTGAAGCGACTATCCGGAAAGCTCAGACCATTCGTAGAGCCGCTTTGGCGCCAGCAGAACCATCTAGTCAGGACCAACGAGTAGCCGCTCAAGCTAGAGTTATCGAAAATCGAGCTCGCCAAGAGTTAACTAAAGAGCGACGCGAAGAAGCTCAAGAAAAAACTGAAGAATCTTCTAATACTTCTGACAGTTCTTCATTGACGACCTCCACAGAAAACGCAAAAGCAAGTAACGGAAGTTCCACTGGTAATGAAGAAGAGGCTAATCAAGGTAATAAACAAAATGCCCGACTAATCAAGCGTTTTGAACCCGATAGTCCATCGGCAAGCGGACAAGTAATAGACCAATTTTTTTAAACCTTCATAAATAACCTATTCAACTTTTTAATCTCCTATTTTATTTTTTCTAATCTCGAATTCCATATTTTAGTTATTTAAAATTATCACTTTCAGGAAAAATGAAATAATAAAAATAGCGAAAAAAAAAAGATCCTGTTAAGCTGAAAATCAGCCAACGGAATCTTTGGAGAAAGTCGCCCTATACGACCTGAGGGACTTTTAAACCTTTCTAAAATTCAGCTTAGAAAGAAATATCCCATTGAAGTCTTACTCTAAGCTCGTCTAAATCAGCCCCAGAAGAAGCGTCGTCTAAAGTTAATATCGAAGAATCAAGAGTGACTTTATTATTGTGACCTGCAATGAAGTAGTTTAGAGCCAAAGTGTATTCTTCTCTTTCGCTTGTCAAAAGAAGATTGTTACTATCAGGCTCGTCAACATATGCATAGCGAAAAGCCAACTCAAGACCTTCTGGAATAGCCGGAACTAAATCGTGAAAAAAATATCCCGCTTGAGCGTACAAACCATCTAACTCTTGGGTAACTCCTGAACCGTTAACTTCAACGTCTTTCTCATGATATTCCTGTTGGAAGGAAAAGCCTCTATATTTGAAAGCCGCTCCTTCTGCCCACTGATCTACTTTATGTTGATTTGAAGTGGAATATCCCGATAAAGAACCACAACCTGAAGAACTCCATCTTGTACAAACGCCGCGATGACTCGCCCAAGAAGCGGATAAACTACCCGTAGGTTTTTTATGATATTTAACGTCGGATTGCCTCCATTTTAGATCGCGGCCAAACATGTTCCATTGAATTCTCCCCATATACATCATTTGTTCGTCTGGGTTATCAACAGAACGACCTTCTCCATTATAAATACCCGCATAATATCTGAAATCCGCTATGGTTCCTTTATTGAATCGCCCTCTAAACGTTACGCCAACCTGACGATCAATCGTAAAAATTCGGTTAACAATTGACCGTTCTACAAATTGTTGGCGGCCAGAAGAATCCACCCGTTCTCTGTTATATTGAATTTTTCTCTGTCCAACTTCAAAACCAAATTCATCCCAGGGTTGAACCGCAATTCTCCAGTCAATAAGTCTCGTGGAAGAGTTCGTAGAAGAATCATCAAAATCTCTAGATGGTTGCAAATCTACTTCAAAATAATATTTAATATATTTTTTATATCCGTGACCGCCAATCTTCATCCGAACTCGTCTAAGTTCGAAATTATTTGTTTCATCAGAATTAAAATTTGACTCTGATCTAGGGTCGCCATCGCCGGGATTAGCGAATCTCATTTGAGCGCGCCATTGGAGATTAGTAGAGAACAAACCGTCGGAAGTTTTAAACCCAAACCCTTTTTCCCCATATCCAATCTTAATATTGCTTTGCTTTTTAACGCCATGGCTATATGCTTCTTTAACATCGCCGCCTTTTTTAGCGGTAAGAGTTTCCAATCTCTCTTCCATAGCTCGCAAGCGCAATTCAGTTTCAGACATAGCCCAAACCGACGTTCCTCCCATAAGCCCGGCTACAACAAAAACGGCTACCGCTTGGCAAAGTATCTTAATTAGCGTGTTCATAATTCTCCTCGAAAAGTAAATTGAGCTAACAACAAAGCTGAAAAACTATTTTGCAAATATTAATTCACATAATTTAGGGGTACCTTATTGAACTTAGATTAGAGAAATATTAGGATTGCGTTAGAAAGAAACTCTTTTATTTTCAGCCATATAGATCAAAGAAAAACTAAGAACTTTCTTATCTCGAAGTAAAAATTCAAACAATATAATTAAGGGGATCTCTAAAAATTGTTTTTGGCCACGAGCAGATCTTATAAAATGAGGGGCTGCGAGTTGCCTAAAGTAAAAATATCGAGTTATTAGAGGTATCCTTAAATCAAGCTTATTTAAATATTTAGTAATTGAAGATTTATGGCCTGATGAGAAAAACCTTTTATGGAAAAATAACTGAGAAAAGGGCTTCGATTTTAAATCATCTTAGAAGTCTTTCTAAATAAATCGTATAAATCTGTTTGCAAATTCCCTCTTAAAGGTAAATTCATTAATACTTGGTAAATAGGATTGAATATTGACCTTTAATCGCCCAAACTCTAAGATTAATAATCTCTTTTGACTTTTTTCAAGTTTGCGGCTTTTAATTTCTAATATTACGAAATGAAAAAATATTTTTTTATATTAGCGGTCGTTACCGCTATGGGGATAGGTTTTAACATTATTCCAAAAAGTCCCTCTACTAGCGAGGATACTGTACGCCTTCAATCTTTTTTTTCTCCTCCCTACAAAATCGATAAAAAGTTTAAATCGATGATGGGACCTTATAAAACTCAAAAAATCTATTTAGAAGATCCAGAAAAACAAGAACTGTTATGGATCACCGGTTATCAAGCAGAGATCGTGGATGCTGAGAAAAAGACTCCGATGCCTCCCGACTTTATGTGCCATAGCAATTTGGATTACGACGTAAAAAAGCACAAACTGTTATTTGGTTGGAAACAATACCCAAGCCCTAGATTGTTTACACTTTCGCAAGGAAGATTGGACGTAAAATTCCCCGATGGGTATGGAGTCCCAATTGTTTCGGGGAAACCACTGACTTTAAATACTCAAGCTCTTAACCATAATATTGAAAATCCAAACATTGAAGTCAGAGTCAAAAGCTCAGTTCAATATGTTCGAGATAAAGATTTGAAGAAACCGATTCAGCCTCTAACGATGAGCGCGGCTACCGGCTTAGTTTTAGTAGATGGAAAAGATGGAGTTTTTGACATTGGAACTCCCGATCCAAAAATTCATGGGCATGGTTCCAACAAAGGAGAAGCCGTAAATTTTTCCGAGCATTATGTTAAAGATCATTTCGGAAGGAAGTTTTCGGCTCATTGGATTGTTCCTCCAGGAAAACATGAATATAGATCTTTAGTCACTCAATTTATGCGGCTTCCTTACGACACAACTCTTCATTATGCCGCAGCACACCTACATCCATTTGCTGAATCAGTAGAGCTTTGGGATAGAACCGAAAACAAGTCCGTTTTAAAAATACTCGCTAAAAATAGAAGCAAAGGTATTGGTTTAACTCAGGTTAATTCTTATTCCGACAAAAAAGGCATCCCCTTATATGAATACCATCAATACGATCTAGTCACGGTATATAACAATCTTTCTGGCGACGACCAAACGGTTATGTCTGTTATGTTTTTATACATAGAGGATAAAGAATTTAAAAAACCAAAACTTTCTTCAGGATTTTTCTAAACGTTCATGAACAATAACGTTTTGATGGTTACCGTCCCTAGGGGCCCATTTGTATTTGGCGAATCTCCAATTACAATCGATTTAAATCACGACTTTGAAATCGACCCTTTTCTAACAACTAATGAGCGCTTTGGAAAGTTCATAAAATCAGGAGGATATTCAGACTCAACCTTTTGGTCGGAAGAAGGATGGCAATGGAAAGAAAAATCTAAGGTAGATCAACCTGACTTTTGGAATGACTCAAGATGGAACAGCCCCGAACTTCCAGTTGTTGGAGTAAATTGGTATGAAGCTCAAGCGTTTGCAAAATGGGAAGGGAAGCGATTACCCAATGAAAAGGAATGGGAAAAAGCAGCGAGAGGAACCGATTGGCAAATGTACCCGTGGGGAAACGAATTTGAAGAAGAAAAATGTAACTCCGCCGAATCTGGAATCGCTCAAACCACTCCCGTATCAAAATATTCCAACGGCCAAAGCCCTTATGGATGTTACGATATGATGGGAAACGTTTGGGAATGGACTTCCAGTTTTTTTGAAGACGGAGAATCAGCTCGTGTTTTACGCGGCGGCTCAACATTTATTTCCGCAATCGATTTAGGAGTTGAAGGCAGATCCACAAGCGAACCACAAATCAGAATGGTTGATGTTGGGTTTCGTTGCGCACGCTAACAAAACTTTTCAACTTGTTTCTTTGCTTCTAATTCAATAATTTCTAAATACATTCAGCTTTTTAATATTTATCTATTTCAGGAATCGTAATGAAAATACAACAAATCGCCCAAATGATTGGCGGCCAAACCATAGGCGACGACGCCTTGGAAATCACAGGCCTAGGAACGTTGCAAAGCGCAAAAGCTGGCGATATCATTTTTTTAGATAACAAAAAATATGAAGAAGCCGCAAAAAATTCTTCCGCTTCGGCAATATTAACGATTCAAAAAATCGAAACCGATAAGACACAAGTTATTACGGCAAATCCAAAATTAGCCTTTGCCAAAATATTAGCAAAATTTTGTCCAGAACCCACTCCAACGTCAGGAATTGATTCTCAAGCCTCTATTGGAAAAAACGTACAAATTCACGATACTGCATATATTGGCCCCTTTGCCGTTATTGGCGACAACGCAATAATTGGTAAAGGCTCCATAATCCATTCCGGAGTTTCGATCGGTCCAGACTGTAAAATTGGAGACTCCTGTATTATCTTTCCAAACGCCACGTTATACCGTCAAACCGAGCTAGGAAACGAAGTAATTATTCATGCTGGGGCCGTTATTGGCTCCGATGGTTTCGGCTATATTCTTGACGAACAAGGAAAACATTTTAAAATCAACCAAATCGGACAAGTTATCATTGAGGATCGAGTAGAAGTCGGAGCGAACGTTTGTATTGATCGAGCGAGCATGGGAATCACCTTAGTTAAAGAAGGAACCAAAATTGATAATTTAGTCCAAATTGCTCACAATTGTACTATTGGAGAGCATTCCATAATTGTTTCTCAAGTAGGCATCGCTGGAAGCTGCACTCTAGGGAAATACAATGTATTAGCCGGTCAAGTAGGCCTCGCCGATCATGTAACTTTAGGCGACAAAGTTACTCTTGCGGCTCAATCAGGAACGTTTAGAAATATAGAATCTGGAGAAACTTATGCGGGCTCTCCTGCTGTTCCCGCCCGTACGTGGACGCGTTACGTAAGTCATTTACCCAAATTAACAAACTACGCCCACAAAATTAAAGAGCTTGAAAAGCGTCTCGCAGAGATTGAAAAACGGGCCAGTGAAGATTAAAATAGGGATAATAAAATGATAAATTTGTTTTAAAGTTCCTGTATGCGAATCTTAGGTTGGTTAACTCCAGCGACATTGATTTTTTGCTTAATTTCTTCCTCTGTATATTCCCAACCTCTCATGAGTTTGGAAAAATTAGAACAGTATGTGAAGAAAAAGCTTCGAAGACATCCTTCTTCTCTAAAGTTAAATGAAAAGCCTATTGGCAATCGAGGAGCTAAGTTTTTATCCAATTATTCTCCTATGAGCTCTGTACAAACACTGATTATATACAATGGTCAAGTCGGCGACGAAGGAGTAAAAGCCTTAGCTAATTCAATTTATTTGAAAAATCTAAAAAACCTAAGTTTAGAGCGCAATCAAATTACGGATAAAAGCGCGAGTTATCTAGCCAATTCTAAATCGTTAAAAAATTTAAAAACTTTGAATTTATACCGAAACCAAATTACAGACGCAGGAGCTAAAAAATTAGCCGAAGAATCGACTTTTATCGATTTACAAGAATTAAATTTAAACTCAAACCTGATTCGGAATAAAGGGGTAGCTTGGATCAAAGATTCAAAAAAATTAAAACAGTTAAAAAGTTTAAATTTGGCTTTTAATCCTCTAAACAAACGAGGTAAAAACGAGCTTTTTGAGTTTAATTTGAAAAGAAGGCTAGAATCAATTTATCAATCAGGGAAGATAGGCCAATTAAATAATCAATTTATTGGAAACCTAGGAGTAATCGCTTTATTAAATTCTCCTTATGTGGAAGAATTAAAAGAATTAAATCTTGAAGACAACAATTTAACGGATGAAGCGGCTATCGCCATTGCCAGATCCCCTAAACTTAAAAGCCTAGAAATTTTAACATTGGCTAAAAACCAAATTACCGACGTTGGGGCATTGGCTTTAGCTAATTCAAAAACACTTGTTAATTTGAAAGAATTGGATTTGAATTTTAATCAAATCGAAAACCAAGGCGCTATTGCCCTGGCAAGAGCAAAAATTTTCGCCAACTTGGAAGCCTTAAAATTGGGGCAAAATAGAATAGGAGCAGCTGGAGCAAAAGAACTGAAAGAGTCTAAGATTCTAGCTAATCTCATTTATCCCATTTTTGGATTTTATTAATCTTGTTAAATAAAGAATTGCCGTGCAAATATTAGATTTTGAAAAAGAAATTTTTAAGGTCGAAAAACAAATTAAAGATTTGACCTTACAAACTCATATGATCGACAGCGTGGGCGACGTTTCTCACGAAATTGGAAAACTTAAGAAAAAACTCCGTCATATGAAGCGGGATATTTTTGCGGGACTAAACGGTTGGCAAAAAACCTTGGTCGCCAGACATCCTGATAGACCCTATACTTTGGATTACATTAAATACATAATGACGGATTTTTTCGAATTACATGGCGACCGCCGAGGCGGATATGGTCCCTCTATTGTAGGCGGCTTGGCTAAATTAGACGGTCGTTCCGTTATGGTAATCGGGCATCAAAAAGGCCGTGAGATGGAAGAAAAAATACGTAGAAATTTTGGCATGTCCCAACCCGGAGGATATCGGAAAGCTTTACGCCACATGAAGCTTGCCGAAAAATTTGGAATTCCTATTATTGCCTTAATAGACACACCAGGCGCCTATCCAGGAGTCGACGCAGAAGAAAAAGGACAGTCGGAAGCTATTGCCTATAATTTATTTTGCATGGCCGATCTTCGAGTTCCCATTATTTCAGTCATTGTTGGAGAGGGAGGCAGCGGCGGCGCTTTAGCCATTGGCATGGGCGACCACGTTTTGATGCTGGAAAACTCTGTTTATTCCGTAATTTCTCCCGAAGGATGCGCTTCAATATTATGGGGAGACAAAAGCAAAGTAGAACATGCGGCAAAAGCTTTGTGCATGACAGCCGAAGAATTAATAAAACTTAAGGTAATTGACATGATTGTTCGAGAACCTATTGGCGGAGCTCATCGTCATCCAAAGCAAGCGGCCATTCAATTGAAAAAAGTTTTGAAAAAATCGCTCAACGAACTCGTTCAATTACCAAATGAATTACTCATTAAAAAACGACAAGAATAGTTTAGTAACATGGGAGAATTTTTTCAAGAAAATTAAATATTAAGACCTACCGTTGATATAAATAGACAATAGAAATTTAACATTTTATAAATTATCTAGAGTCTTACCTGGCTTTGAAACAAACGTGAATAAATTGAATTTCTTTCCATCAATTCGTCGTGATTCCCCGTTTCCACTAATCGCCCATCCTGTAAAACCAATAAACTATCTGCATTTTCTAAAGTCGATAACCTATGCGCAATAATCAAAGTCGTCCTATTGTCCGCTAATCGTTCTAAAGCGGTTTGGATTTTTGCTTCGGTCTCTGTATCCACACTTGCGGTCGCTTCGTCCAATATGAGGATTGGAGGATCTTTTAAAATAGCTCTCGCTATCGCAATTCGATGTCTTTCCCCTCCGGACAGTTTCACTCCCCTTTCTCCAACAACTGTTTCGTATCCATTTGGCAAATCTTTCACAAAATCGTCGGCAAAGGCAGCCTTTGCCGCTTCAATCGCTTCTTCGTAAGTCGCCTCTAAATTCCCATAAAGAATATTGTCAAAAACCGTTCCATTAAACAAAAATGGTTCTTGAGAAACTAATCCAATCTGATCTCTTAAATAGGAAATTTTTAAATCTTTTATGGGGTAATCATCAATCAAAATTCTTCCAAAATTCGCGTCGTAAAATCGCATTAAAAGCTTTACCGCCGTCGATTTACCGCTTCCGGTATGTCCTACTAGAGCAACTGTTTTACCCGATCCAATCTCAAAAGAAACGTCTTTTAAAACTTCTTTTTCCTCAAGATAGGAAAAACAAACATTTTCAAAAATAATCGATCCCTTAGAAGGCGTAGAAGGAATAAAAGCTCTCTCCGATTCGACCACATCTGGTTTAAAGTCAATTATCTCAAATAGCCTCTTACTTGAAGCCAGCGCTTGTTGCAGCATGTTATTCAAGGAATGAAGTTGGTTGATCGGCGTGTAAAACAAAGCCAGGTAGGTTAGAAAAGCGACAAGCGAACCTACAGTTAACTCTCCTGCTTGAACGGCGGAAATCCCATAGAACAAAATAAAAACTGTTCCAAGCGAGCCTACAAACATCATAGCCGGCGAATATATAGCCCAAAGCCGCATAACGGTCAAAGTTCCTTCGCAGTAAGCTTGACTTTTTTCGTTAAAACGACCCGTTTCTCGGTTTTGCCGATTATAAGCTAAGGTTTCTTTTATCCCAGAAACAATATCTTGCAAAATTGCGTTTAAACCCGCCGCCCTTTCCCTTTGCTGATAATA
This sequence comes from Nitrospinales bacterium, assembly GCA_038154245.1. GTDB lineage: Bacteria > Nitrospinota > Nitrospinia > Nitrospinales > JAJDAT01 > JAJDAT01. The sequence goes on from JAYOZP010000058.1 coordinate 27,098, forward strand.
TAAATCCCGCGCCTGATGAGTATATTTCCAAGCTCCATAGGCTAATACGGGTATTGGTATTAAAGCGGCCAGAGCCAACTTCCAATGCATATAAAATAAAATTCCGGTAATTCCTATAAGAGTGAGTATGGCGGTAGAAGCCTGTTCAATTCCATCGATAAAAATTCTCTCTACATGAGTAACGTCGTCGTTAACACGAGACATAATCTCGCCTGTCGACCTATTCTCAAAGTAATTCAGCGACATCTTTTGTAGAGATTGAAATACATGGGAACGAATATCGTAAACCACTTTTTGCTCTACTTTATTATTGAGCATGATTCGTTTATAGTTGAATAAATTTCGAGCTAAATAGGAAACTCCCAAACTACCGGCAATCCAATAAACAGTAGAATCGGGACCCCCTTCAACTAACATATCGATAACGATTTTGATGAGCCAAGGCGGAATTAAATCCGTCAAGGTGGTCATTATCGCAAAAGATAAACTGAGCGCAACGAGCGATTTATAAGGTTTTAAGTAACTAAATACGCGAGGCAATGAATTCATAAAAACTGGCAGGACAAAAGAGTTGATCAAAATTGATAAAATATGTTATTCCGGAGACAACGCCAAAGTCAACAAAAGTAACCTTTTAAATAAAAAAATAATGAAAGCTTAACGAGGAAAAACTTATGGAATATAGACAATTAGGCCAAAGCGATTTAAAAGTATCCGCCATCGGTTATGGAGCATGGGGGATCGGGGGCTTTCCTTTTTGGGAAACAGAAGGGGAGCGCGCTTCTACAAAGTCTATCGAGAAAGCATTTAATTTAGGAATTAATTTTTTCGACACCGCGCCTGTTTATGGTTTTGGGGTATCTGAAGAACTTGTCGGCAAAGCGTTAAAAGCGGTCCGCAACAAAGTAATTTTAGCCACAAAATGCGGTTTAAAATGGGACAAGAAAGCTCTTGGCTCAATAAAGAAAAATGCTACAAAAGATTCTATTTTCCAAGAAGCTGAAGACAGTCTTCGACGATTACAAACGGATTGGATTGATTTATACCAAGTTCATTGGCCAGACGTAGAAACGCCTCAAGAAGAGACAATGGAGGCGTTATTAAAATTGCAAGAGCAAGGAAAAATTCGCTATATAGGAGTGAGTAATTATTCCGTCGATCAAATGAAAGATTGTTTGAAAAAAGGAACCATTGTTTCTCTGCAACCCGAATATAGTTTAGTCCAGCGATCGATCGAAACAGAAATAACTCCTTTTTGTATTGAAAAAAAAATAGGAATTATTGCTTATAGTCCATTAGCTTCTGGCGTTCTAACTGGCAAATACGATAAAAACACCAAGTTTTCTGATTGGAGGAGTAAAGGAATCATTGGCCAGTTTACAGGGCAGGGTTTTATAGACAACATCGCCAAGGTTGATAAACTTCGAAATATCGCTAATGAAATAGGAAAAACCTGCGGGGAATTAGCTATTAATTGGGCAATTCATCAACCTGGAATTACCACAGCCCTAGTAGGCGTTAAAAACGAAAAGCAAATAGAGGAAAATTTAAAATCCGCAGAATGGAAACTAGACTCTGATCGACTTTCAACAATTGACGAAATATTTTCCGTTAACTAATAGAACATATTAAAACATTCCTTATTGACGATTTTAAAATATAG
>JAYOZP010000059.1:0-3117 GCA_038154245.1 Nitrospinales bacterium
ACATAATAGTCCGCGCGGGTGACGGAGGAGACGGTTGTTGCAGCTTCCTCAGAGAAAAATTTGTCCCGTTAGGCGGACCCGATGGCGGCGACGGCGGCAATGGCGGCGATATAGTTTTAGAAACCGACGCCAACCTCCAAACTCTTTTCGACTTACGTTACCAAAAAATTTATAAAGCAGAAGACGGTCGCCCAGGTCGTGGCAAGCAAATGACAGGGCGTAGTGGGAAAAGCTGTGTCTTAAAAGTGCCCATGGGCACCCTCGTAAAAGATGAAGATTCCGGCGATTTGTTGGTAGATCTTAAAAACGAAGGTCAACGATTCGTCGCTGCCCAAGGAGGCAAAGGCGGTTTTGGAAACATGAAGTTTAAATCGTCCGCTAACCGCGCTCCAAGAAAGTTTCAACCAGGCTCTCCGGGAGAAAAGATAAAACTTATATTAGAACTAAAACTTCTCGCCGACGTAGGCATTATTGGTTTTCCTAATGCCGGTAAATCGACTCTCATTTCAAAAATTTCAAACGCACGCCCCAAAATAGCGGACTACCCATTTAGCACCTTGATTCCAAATCTCGGAATTGTAAAAATGAGCGATTTTTCCACTTTTGTTGCCGCAGATATCCCAGGTCTAATTGAAGGGGCTCACGAAGGAAAAGGATTAGGAATCCAGTTTCTTAAACACACCGAACGCACCCGACTTCTGGTTCATTTGATTGATTTTTCAATTTCGAGCGATAGAGACCCTATCGCCGATTATGAAGCGATTCAAAAAGAACTTAAAAGTTATTCACAGACGTTATTCGAAAAACCCCAAATTCTGGTTCCTTCCAAAATAGACCATCCCGAAGCGGAAGAAAAACTAAAACAATTCGAAGCCGAGTTGAAAGAACTAAACCCTAACCTATTACCTATTTCCGCAGTTACAGGTCAAGGTATCCCCGAACTCCTTCGCCAAATCCAAGATCAGCTTAACGCTTTAAATAAACTTTCGAAAGAATAAGAAAACACCGCTAAATTTTCTCGTTCCTCCTTCGAAATTGTCCCTTTTAAAATCTTAATATCTATTTCCACTAATTAAAGATTTAGTTTACCTTTCCATATCGGGCTCAGTAGCCAATGGGCAAATAAACTATTTGGGTGTATTATCATAAATTTTAGTTTGTTTTTTTGATTCGCAAAAGTCTTCTCCGAATCGGCTTCCATCTCATACGCAAACCTATATTCCTATGCAGAACTACAAACTTTTTAAATTAGTTTGCTAGTTATTTTTTGGTTTCATTTCTACTTGCCTGGTATTAGAAAGCTTCATTAAATTTTTTGACCGTTAACAATAAAGTTTTAGAAATTTTGCCTCCTCCTAAAACAAAGTCGTATTTTTCGCGCACAAATGGATTATGTAGTAAACGTTTGCTTTCTCAATTAATCGAAATAAAAATTTTGCATTCCAATTTTTTTTCAAAAAGCTTTTAACCCTAAAACTTCAAAAAGGTGTTACTATATTTACTTAGAAAATTACACAAGCTTTAAATTTGAATTGAACCGTCTTTTTTTTAATACAGACTAGGTTTTTCCTCTGTTTCTTATATTTTTAAAATTTTTGGAATAAAACCTTTCTGGATTTATGGAAAAATTCATGAAGAGTGTAAGCTTCAATAAAACATTGGGGAAGATATCGGCTATTTTTGTAGTTTTGATCATTTTCATCGGCACAATCATTTATCAAGCCACTAAGCGAGAAATGATTGAAACATTATCGATACTATTAAACACAACTCTTGAAATAAATGTTAAAGGCATTAGAGAGTGGATAAAGGACAAAAAATTAGATTCTCGGGTTTTGGCCTCTCAACCACTAATTAAAAAAAATATCCTCTCTCTTATAGAATTTTCTAAAAAACCAAATATATCCGCTCAAACCCTCCTCCAAAGCAAAGAATTAATCTGGTTAAGAAAAAATCTAGGCTCTTCATCTAAGGAATACGGATTCTATGAATTCATCATTCTTAATAAAGATGGATTACAAGTAGGCGCTTTATACGACAAAGCCGTAGGCGTCAAGGATTTATCAAAAAGCGCTTCTTTTCTTCAAAGGACTCTAGCTGGCGAAACCGTAGTAACTCTCCCTTTCCTCAGCGAAATTCAGCTAAGAGATATTAAAGGAAACTTACGGGACTCTCTTCCAAACATAATAGTTTCTACTCCTATCAGAGATTTAACAAATGAAGTCGTTGGCGCTTTGGCATTTCGACTACATCCAACGGGATTTTCAAATCTAATGTCTTTAAGCCAATTTGGCGATTCAGGAGAAACATACGCTTTCAATAAAAACGCTATTATGGTTTCTGAGAGCCGCTTCACTAATCAGTTAAAAGAAATTGGACTTATTCCTAATAGCGAAGAAAGTCAATCGATCTTAAAAGTTTCTTTAAGAGACCCCGGTAAAAAATTATCAATCGGTAAACTAATTGACCCAAATTCAAAAAGTAAATGGCCTCTAACTCTTATGGCCAACCAAGCCACTAAAGGTAATTCAGGAATTAATGTTAAAGGATATCGCGATTATCGAGGTATTGAAGTTGTAGGTTCTTGGAAATGGCTTTCCGAATATAATTTGGGAATTGCTCATGAAATTGACAAAAAAGAAGCTTACAAATCATTAAACGCTAGGATACAGCTGATAATACTCTGCCTTGGAGGACTCTTCCTGGCGGGAATAGCTTTAGTTTGGCTTTATTTGAGGCAATTACGCTCTGAAGCAGAAATCAGTAGTCATAAATTAGATTTAGAAAAGGCTCAAAACGAACGAACAAGACTATACGAAATGCTCAATAATCTTCCTGTCTTATTCCACCTCCAAGCCTCCGATTACTCAGTCCCATTTGCGAATAAAATGTTTAATGAAAGATTTGGCGATCCTACTAATAAGCCTTGTTATGCCCTCATGCATAAAAGGAAAGAACCTTGCGAAGTTTGCACTCCTTTTCAAATTTTTAATACGAACCGCACAGAAGAATCAATCTGGGAAGCGTTTGACGGACGCACTTATTTAACGGTAGTAACTCCATTTCAAGACTTAGACGGAACTCCCTTGGTGTTAGAAATGGCTGTAGATATTACCG
>JAYOZP010000059.1:3127-20866 GCA_038154245.1 Nitrospinales bacterium
ATATTACCGAACAGAAAAAAGCGGAAAAAGCTCTTGAAATATCTAAATTAGAGGCCGAAAAAGCCAATAAAGCTAAATCTGAATTTTTAGCTAGAATGAGTCATGAGTTTCGAACTCCATTAAATTCAATTTTGGGGTTTAGCCAAGCGCTTTGTTCGCAAGGCAAAAATTTAACCGATCTACAAAAACAAAATGTCGAACAAATCACCCACGCGGGTCAATATATTTTGAAACTTGTGGAAGATGTTCTAGATTTAGGAAAGAGCGAACAAAATAATCTACCAGTAAAAATTGAAGAAGTTTCTCTCAATGAGCTAATAGAAGAATCGTTTGGCGAGCTTCAAGAATCCGCAATAGAAAAAAAATTAAACATAAAAAACAATTTGCCTAAAAATGAAGAAATTTGGGTATCAGCGGACAGCAACCATTTAAAAAAGGTTCTTTTCAATCTTTTTAGTAATTCTATTAAATATAATCAAAAAAATGGAGACATCGAAATATCGGTAACCTTTGACGCGCCTAAAACTATTTGCTTAAGAATATCGGATACTGGAGCTGGAATTCCTAAAGAAAGACAAAGTCAAATTTTTGAACCATTCAACGCAATTAAACCCTATAAGAGTTTTGAAGAAGGAATTGGCATGGGTCTAAGTATTTCAAAATTACTGATGGAATTGATGAAAGGAAAAATATATTTTGAAAGCGAAGTTGACCAAGGCTCCAGTTTTTTTATCGAACTCCCTCTTGTTAAAAGAGAAATGATTTCTCCTGAAAGTTTAGAGGATAAATTTCCAGGAATTAAACGTTTTAATAAAAATGTGAAAGAGGAGACTAATAAGGAAGTTAACTTATCCGAAATCTCAATTCAAGAAAATATCCGAGTAGCTTTTATGGAAGCCGCTGAAATGTATAATTTCACTCAAATGGATAAATTGACAAATGAATTAATTACTTTTGGAAGTAATGAGAAATTAGTGGCGGGCTTAATAAAAAAACACTTACACAGATACGAAATTGAAGAAATTAAAGATATTTTAAAGAAAACTAAACAAGTATCTTAAAAAAATAACGTCTACTGAATCAATCATCAGATAACGTTTTACCAATCTTCATCTGGGTTTTTGGGCTTTTGGATGGTTGGAATTGAGAACTTAAGAGAAGAAGGAGCTTTGGAAGGAGCCTTCCCTTTTGCCGCGTTTTTACTTTCCTCTTTTCCAAACCCAATTTTGATTTTTCCTTTTCCTACTTTTACAGGATAAATCTTCGCGCACATTTCAGGGTTTTGTGGGCACTGCCCAGTAACGAGATCGAATCGCCATTCATGATTTGGGCAAATCAAAACGCCTTCTTCTATCCTACCCTCTCCTAAAGAAGATCCATCATGAAGACATTTATTATTAATCGCATAATATTTTCCTTTATAGTTGAACAAAGCAATTTCGTCTTTTCCGGCGGAAACAATTGCCGACTTACCTATAGGTAAATCTTCTTCGCTCATAACGTCAACAAATTTAATCATGAAAACTTCCTTTTATAATCTTAATCTATTTTTAACCGTCGGCCATTAAAGATCAAAGTTGCTCAATATCTTTTGCAGGATCCATTTTTGCGTATTCAAACTCGCAATTATTATAAATAAAGTTTAAGGCCTTTTGACCGCGTAATTTAGACTTTGTATGGTTATATGTAGCCTGATTGTTAAGCATTTTTTGCTTTACCACGTCTAACGTTTGTTTGGTTTGCTCTGCAAGCGCTTTAAACTCGCCTTCCATATCCGCTTCGGAAACAAATATTTTTTCCTGATTGGCTATTTCTTCTAAAATCATATAGCCCTTCGTATTGAAAGCCGCTTTACTATGCCATTCTTTTTTTGCTTCGTCTTCGTCAAAACCAGAATCTTCTAATTTCATGCCGGATTGCTGAATTTGAAACTTCGTCCCTTCAATCATGAATTTCAATTCCAAATCAACGACTGATTCTGGAGGTTCAAATTCGCTTCCCTTCACCAAATTATCAAATAGTTCTTGCTTGATTCGCAATTCTTCCTGTTGCTCTTTATAGGCTTGTTGATTTGTTTTCACGTTTCGTCTTAGCTCTTCAACAGTTTCAGCGCCTTCATTTTTTGCGAATTCATCGTTCAGCTCCGGCAAAATCATTTTTTTCACTTCAAGAAGTTTTACCATAAAATTTGCCTGTTCAACTTCTTCGTCTTCTTCTTCGCCTGGCAACGGCATTGAAATCCGTCTCAATTTATTGTTCCAGTCTTGAGGCAGTGGAGTGCGAACTTCAAACTCCTCGCCCAATACATGACCGACAATTTGATCTTCAAACCCTGCAATCATCTTTTTTGAACCAACTCTTACAGTGTAGTTTTCAGCGTTGCCTCCTTCTAAAGGTTGTCCGCTTAAAAAACCTTCAAAATTCATGGTAACAAAGTCGCCTTTTTGGACGAAATGTCCCGCTTCGTGCGGTTCCAAATGACCATATGCCTCTAAAATTTTATTCATCGCCATATTTACTTCCGCGTCGCTGACCACCGCCTCGCGTTTTTCTACCTTAATTCCTTTATATTCCCCTATATCGATGTCTGGTTTAATATCGATTGCTATTGAAAAACTCAATGGAGCGTCCTTTTTAATCTCGGACATTTCGTCATGAAGCATTTCTGGAGCGCCGACGGGAATGAGTTTATTTTCAAGCAAAACTTTGCTGTAGTATTCTTGCATTAACCCCTGAAACATTTCTCCAAACGACTGAACGGGGACTTGCTTTTCTAAAATATGTTGAGGAATCTTTCCCGAACGAAACCCTGGAATTTTTAGTTTTTTGCTTATATCTTGATAAGCTTCTTTAATTCGTTTGGAAACTACATCCTTGGGTATCTCAATCTTTAATTTTCTTCTTAGAGCGCCTAACTCTTCGATCTTATATTCCATCTATCAAATTCTCCAACCTGCCAAATATTTCAAAAACGATTTAACTATTTAGCGACGGGTTCGCTAAACTTTTCCGATATCAATCTATCAACTTCAGATTTAAGTTGCCCCAAAATCTCGTCGTAAGTAAAAGCTCCCAAAGTCTTAGGTCCTTCTTTCAAATTAACATGTGTTGGGCCGCACCAAAGGCCGAGGTCTGCGTCGTCCGTTTCGCCAGGACCATTGACCCTGCATCCCATAACGGCGATAGTGAGCTTATATTTTTCGGCGTATTTAGTGAGCTCTCGCACTTCTTGGGCTAATTCAACAAATTTTCCATTTTCTACCCGAGAACAACTAGGACAGGCGATAATGTTTAAACCTTCTAAGAAATTTTCGGGAACGGACCGAAAACGACCTTCGTCGATATCTTGTAAAATTCCTCGTCCTACGTCAATTTCTTGACCTTTTTCGTCGTCGGGCAATGTTAAGGAAACTCGAATAGTATCGCCAATTCCAGCTGAAATCAACTGTTCAAAAGCGATCCTAGTTTTAATAACTCCCTCCGGCGGCAATCCCGCTTCCGTCACTCCCAAGTGCAATGGAACGTCGGGGCGCAACTCCGAAAACCGTTTATTAGCTTCGATCACCTTCTGCGAGTCAGAGTCTTTCAACGAAACACAGTAATCTAAAAACCCGAGGTCGTCTAACATTGCGCAATGGTCTACAGCGCATTGCACCATTCCTTCTAACTCGTCGTGCGCAAAGCGTTCTTTATAATCCGGATCGATTGAGCCACAGTTGACTCCAATTCTTATTGCGCAATCATGCTCCTTTGCGGCTTTGACTATAAACTCAACCTTTTCTCGAATGGTTTTATGTTTTTCGAGATGATAAAGATGGCCGGGATTATAACGAATCTTATTAACCAAAGGGGCTACTAAAGGAGCAAGTCGATAATTTTCTTGTAAATCCACGGAAAAAACAGCGTCAGAATTGCTTCTCAACTCCTTTAACGCTTCAACGTCTTTCTCGCTATCAACGGCAATACGAATAACATCCGCTCCCGCTTCCTCTAAAATCCTTATCTGTTTTGCGGTGGCTTCCAAGTCTTGAGTTCGTGTCGCTGTCATGCTTTGAACGGCAACGGGGGAGTCGCCTCCAATAGTCAAAGAACCTATTTTAATTTTTCGAGTTTTTCGGGGTTTCATTTTTCCAATTCCGGGGAAAGTTTTTGATCTGTATTAATTGGCTGGTAATATTTTTAAGAAGTTATTGATCTTCAATGTTTAAAAGTTTCAATTTTTCAATTCGCTAAAGGTAATAATTTTAACATTGTTACCGGTTTTAAAGAATGGGATTATTCATTTTTTCATTGGAATCTGCCAAAAAATTAATAGCTAAATCCAATTTTTAAGGCGTATGGAGCGGATTCTCTTTTAAAACGACCTCTTTTTTTTGTTTGTCCCCGTTTTTTTTCGATTTTAAGCGTTCTTCCGGCCTCAAAATAAAAAGACTCCATAAAACCCCAGGCGCCAAAAAGAATAGCGCAAAATATCCGGCAATATCTTGAGGCGAATTCCCCCAACTGTCCGACGCAAATCCTACAAACCAGTTACTTGCCGCCATGACCAAAGTTAGCCCCGCCATTTCAATACTAAAAACCCTGCCTAAGAATCTATTATCAGCTTCCATATGCAATAGCGACGTGCTGAAAACCCATATAACAGCCATAAAGAAAGTCGACATACCTACAGATAACGAAGCGATATATAAAGAATTGGATTGCGACAATAAATAATATGAAATCGTTCCCATGAAAAAAGAAAAAGCGATTGAATTACGCAATACCTTCGGCGATTCGCCAAAAATCTTTTTGAATAAAATAGGGCCAAGAGCCGCCCCAATGCCGCGCATGGAATATATCACTCCAATCCCCATTGAAACCCCTGATTGCGTGGAATGCATCTGAGAGGCGAACAAGGGAGCCAACGTCATGATGCCGCCCGAAATCGCTAACCCTGATTTGAGTAAAGTAACTCCTAAAACAAACGGTTCAGAAATAAGGTATTTGAAACCGTCTATCAAAAACCTCCAAGCCCCTTTTTCTACTCCTTTTTTACCCTCTCCTAAATGCTCTTCCCGGCAATCAACCAATCCAATAAAAAATGCAGACAACAAAAACGTTACCGAATTTAATAAAAACGCGAGTTCAATTCCCATAAAAGCGACAAAAACACCGCCCGACGCCGCTCCAACGGAAACCATCACCGACCAAGTCGTACCGCTAAGGGCGTTGGCGGTAACTAATTCTCGTCTTGTTACAATCGAGGGAATAATTGCGTTGCGGGCCGGTTCAAAAAAACTGGCTAAAGAAAGCTCTATGACTGTTAATGCATAAAGTAGCCAAAGGTCGTTACGAGTTTCTATAGTTAGAAATCCTAAAATAACGAAGAACCTTAAAATATCCGAGGCTATCATTATTTTTTTACGGCTTATACGATCTGCAACAACTCCCGCTAAAGGGCTGATTATGACCAAAGGCAATAGTTTGGCGACCATAATACCCGCCATGGCGGTTGCCGAACCTCCCATTTTCATAACTAAAGCGTATAAAGCGACGTAATGAAACCAATCCCCTAGTTCGGAGGTAATCTGCCCATACCACAGTCTGCGAAAATTCGGATTTTCTTTTAGAAGAGAAAGGTATCCAGGGTTAGAAGGTTTTTCCATTAAAGCGGTATCTCGGGGAACAAAAATCAGAAGAGTTAAAGGCCTCATAGTGTAACAGAGTTCTTTCCTCGAACTTTGTAATATTTTCGGGTATTACGCTATAATCTCCCGCGATAATTGACACAACTGTGGAATTACGATGCCAAGTATATTAAGCCCCCTCATACGCGGTCTCATACAAGTCAAAAAACCAAAAGGCAACATAAGGGAAAAGTCTATTGAACAACTACGAAAAGAGTTTGAAACCGATATGGCTCGATACAAATTACCCGACGATGTCAAAATCGAAAAAGTTTCGGTTGGAGAGATCAACGTTGAATGGATAACTCCGCCGAATGTCGATACCAGCCGAACGCTTTATTATATACACGGAGGCGGTTTTTACTGCGGCTCTCTGAATACTCATCAAGCGGCTGTAGCTAACTTTGCAAAAGCTATCGGCAGTCGCGCCATCCATATAGATTACAAATTGGCTCCGGAACACCCATTTCCCGCCGCAGTAAAGGATTGCGTTTCGGTTTACAAATGGCTTATCGAAACTGGCGCTTCCCCTAAATCTATTATCATAGGCGGAGAATCGGCTGGAGGAACATTAGCGCTTAATACTTTGATCTCTTGTCGTAATCAAGGGGTTGAATTACCAGCGGGAGGGTTTTGCCTTTGCCCATTAACCGACTTCGCATTTAAAAGCGAATCTTTAGCTAAAGAAGCTGAAAACGAACTATTTTATACGCTTGAAGAATTAGAATGGGTTCGGCAAATTTATGCAGGAGATCATAATCCCGAAGATCCCGACTTATCGCCAGTATACGCAGACCTTAATGGTTTGCCTCCACTACTCATACACACAACAGATAAAGAAATGCTGCGCGACGACGCCATTCGACTGAATATTAAAGCCCAAACCGATGGGGTCAACGCCGAATTAAAAGTTTGGAACGAACTTTTTCACGGATTCCAATTACTTCCTTTTTTACCGGAATCCAAAGCCACCCTTGAAGAAATCGCTGCTTTTTCCAAAAGAATCTTCAAATATCCAAATAAAATTCAAACTTTGTCCTGAAGTCGAATATAGTGAATATCGCTTCTTCCGATGCCCTTGACAGACTCAAAGTCAAAACGTATTCTAACCAAAAGATGATTTGATTAAATATTGCATTTAAGGAGAATTTTTTGGACACGCAAGATGTTGAAAAACAAACAGTAACTATAAAAGGTATCGAGTTAACCTTAAGCGCGCCCGTTGCCGGAAATTATGAATGGATTGGACAAGACGAAATTCTTTCGCAAGTTTTGGCTTGCTGGTTGGTGGTCGCTAAAGAGGACTTACCTCTTTCCCCAAGAATTGTCGGCATGCCTGGTATAGGAAAAACAACGCTCGCAATGGTTGCGGCTAAGAAACGCAATCAACCTCTATATATTTTTCAATGCACCAGCGACACTCGACCGGAAGATCTATTAATCACGCCAGTATTGGCAGAATCGGGGAAAATTTCCTATCACGCTTCTCCACTAGTCAGCGCGATGCTCACAGGCGGTATTTGCGTCTTGGACGAAGGCAACCGAATGAACGAAAAAAGTTGGGCTTCTCTCGCTCCATTATTGGACCATCGAAGATATGTGGAATCCATTGTTGCGGGAATTATGATTTCGGCTAAACCAGAGTTTCGCGCTTGCGTCACCATGAACGAAGACGAATCTACTTTTGAAGTTCCCGATTACATTCTTTCGCGATTGCAACCAACTCTAAAATTAGGATCTCCAAACAAAAGAGACGAGTTAGCTATTTTAAAATATCATCTTCCCTTTGCGGAAAACGATATGTTGCAATTAACCGTCGAATTCCTTCAACGGTCGCATCAACTAGACTTAGACTTTTCGCCCCGCGATGGAATCCACATTCTTCAATACGCAATCAAGAGACTTTCCCAAAACCCAGATCACCCCCTTTCTAAAGACACCGTCTGGCAAGAAGCGATTTCTAACGTATTAGGCGAAGAAGCGTTGGACCTAGATCGTCTTGCGGAAAATAAACGACGCGCTCTTGGAGGCCAACAACTTCCAATGGGACTGAGCGATTTCTTCTTTGCGGATGGTAGCCCACTACACCCCGACTCCGACAACTAAAGCGGAGACGATTTCTTGAATTCGACAACCGAAGATATATTTCAACTTAGTTCGCGCATAAAAATCCTTCCTACGATTCATGGAAGTGGGGATTTTGCTAGAACAATCCGACAAAAACTTTTAGAAGTTTCGCCGGATTGTCTTGCCGTTTGTTTACCCGACTCTTTCCAGCCATTGGTAGAAGAAGGTATCGAAAAGCTTCCATATATATCGTTAGTAAGTTCAAGCGAACCGGATGGATCTTTTAATTACGTTCCTATCGATCCTTGTCAATCCGTAATCATGGCTCTTCGCATTGCCATGCAGGAGGGAATACCAAGGAAATTTATTGATTGGAACACATCAACTTTTGAAGTTCGGAAAAATATTTTTCCCGATACCTTTGCGCTTCGCAATCTATCTTACGAAAAGTTTGCAACCGCTTTATTACCAACCGTTAAAAAACCAGCTCCAGAAAGCTTTCACGACAAGCGTATTCGATGGATGGCGTATCAAATCCATAAACTGGAATTAGATTATTCAAACATTGCGTTGGTCTGCTCAATATTAGATTGGCCTTGGATTAAAGAAGCTTACGACGCTAACCTACCCTATCCACAAACGGAAGAAAAATTAGCGCTGCCTAGCTTATCTGGTTTAGAGCCCAACACTTTATTCTTCGCCTTATCCGAAATCCCGTATGTAACTTACCTCTATGAAAAAAAGAGGCAAGAATTGAAACCCGATCGCGAAGCGGCATTGGACGGAGTCAAAGAAATTTTACTAAAGGCTAGAGATCTATTTACGCAAAAGCATAAAGTTAAATACCACAACCTAACTTCTCAAACGTTTCAAATCTTTCTACAATACGTACGCAATCTTTCTTTACTCGAAAATCGACTAACGCCAGATCTTTACACATTAGCGAACGCCTCTAAACAAATTGGCGGCGACAGTTTTGCCGTATGTGTTGTCGAAGCGGCAAGAGACTACCCATTTCAAAAAGAAAATAATAAAGATTTAGATACTCTAGCTTTAGGAATCGACCAAGCCTTGCTGGACGACAAAGTCGTGAAAATGAAAAATCGACTTTCCGAGTTTCACGTAGAGTGGAGGAATATTGATCTAAAAAAAGAACCAGATTTTGATCGGCAAAAGGAATGGAAATATAACTGGAATCCTCACGGCCAATGTTCTTATCCTCCAGAAGACGATCAAATAGAAAGCCTCAACACTCACGTACGCGAGCAATCTAAATTGTTGTTGAGTTCCGATCTCGCGCGTTCGGAAAAATTTACCTCCTCGGTTAAAGACGGTTTGGATATAAGAGAAACTATTCGTAACTGGCATACGGGAGATATTTACGTTAAAGAAATTCCGCCATCGCGAGGCCGAATTGAAATAGTCGTTTTGTTATTTGAGATCGAACCCAATCCAAACGAATTCTCCTGGAGGCAAACGTGGTACGCAGAACACCTTGAAGAATCTACGTTATGTTTTTTCGCGACTCCCTATGAAGATAATTTAATAGGACCGGGAATCGCCCAATCCAATTACGGCGGTTGTATGCTCATTTATCCCCCGCGTCCTATTCCTAATATTTGGGAAGATCCGCGTCTCCGGCATTCTTCGACATTAGACGAACGCCTATTGGAAGCGGCATTCTTTCATTCAAGAGAAAAACACGTTACGGTAGCTTCGCCTACTCCGCCAACGGCAAAGTGGAGACTGTTAGCAAAACGCTACAAAAAAAGAATCTTACATATTCCACTCGGCAGGTTCTCTAATCAAACGATTGAAAAAGTACGACGGTTTCATGTGCTAAACGGAAAAGAAATCCGAAGCTTCGCTTCAAGGTTTATAGAGGATATTTGAAAGAGATTAACTTTTCTGTTTATTCGAAATATAAACTATTGTAATAATTCAAAAGTCCAATACGCTGTCATCCTCGAACGAATAGACCGCAAAGCGGTCTAGAAGTGAAGGATCTAGGTTAAATCATCAACATTAAACATAGGCTTCAGGATTGCACGGTCTCTCTTGCACGTCATCCCGAGCGCGGTCGAGGGATCTCGTTTTTAAAAGATCATTACCAAAACATCATTTACTCGTTATCATGGGACTATTCGACATATTCAAAAAATTAAGCGGAGAAACAGAAAAAGCTCCTCCTCCCAAAACACCCTTGGAGCTTTTAGAAGAAGAACTAAAGGAGAACTTAGATCAATTCAATCGATTTTCGAAAGACGTAGAAATTGGGTTTGGCAAAGCAGAGTTTTTTGAAACAAAAGCGTGGGATGATTTTAATAAAGAAGAGATTTCAGACACGCAGAAACAAGCGCTAGAAAAAGCCTATGAATTAATTCAGAAAATGAATGAAGAACTAAGCGCCCTTGAAGTGGAAAAAAACGGCTACATTAAAGGCAACATCTCTCGCGACTCCAAAGACGAAGGCCAAACAATCATAGAAAATACGCTGAACAATTTTCAAAAAGATTAACCTCAAAGTTTTTTATTCATACGTTCCGCGGATGGGGTAGTTGTTTTCCTGGATCCATTCTATAGTTTCAACTAATTCGCCTAGGTTGGATCTGTTAAATGGGGTGTTCGAAATATCAATTAATTGAACTTTTCCCTTGGGGTTTATCGCAAACATTCCGGGTTCGGGGAACGGGCGATCCGTTTCTTCCGGCGACCGGGGATTTGAAATATAAAGCCCAAGATCTTGCATTTGGCTTATAGAAAGTCCGTACGCAACAGGAAAAGTTGACCCAGCCGCTTCAACCATAGAAACGGCTTTGCCTTCCGGATCGCTAGATATAGCGATTACTTCAGCTCCCAAACCAAGAAACTTTTCTTTCAAATTTTCGAGCTTTTCCAGATACTGCTTACAGATCGGACAATGCATTCCTCGGTAAACAAAAACCAACCGCCAGTTACCTTCTTTATCTGGCTTCCCTATAGTAGCTTCTCCCCCTTTAACCAAGGGCAAGGTAATCTCTGGCAATCTACTCCCTGATGAAAGTTTCTTCGTTGTCATCTTTTTATCCTTTATTCGGCTAATTATAAATGTCGGTTAAACGCCAACGCTTTGATCGTAAAACTTAAAGTCGGTATATCCCTCTTTTTCAAAAGAATACCAAACACCCATATCAGCGTCGGGAGCCAACGGCCAACCATTACGAAATCGTTCCACAAGATCTGGATTACTAATAAAAGGCCGACCAAACGCTATTAAATCCGCTTTACCTTCTTTGATTGCAGCCTCTGCTGTTTCTTGGGTGTATCCGCAATTCCCAATTAACGTATTCGAAAAGACCTCTCTAAATTCATTTAGAGTCATTGGCTTACCAAGTTCATGAAAACCAAACCCCAGTCCATCCAAAACGTGCAAATATCCTAGGTCGAAACTATTTAATTGTTTCGCCGCATAAATAAAAGTTTCCCAATAATCTTCAGATCCCATATCGTTAAAAATTCCATTTGGACTCAATCGGACGCCCACTCTATTGGAAGGAAAAGTTTCGAGAGTTGCGCGAACAATTTCTTGAAGCAATCGGAATCTATTTTCTAAACTACCTCCATATTGGTCGGTTCGTTTGTTAGTCTTGGATTGAAGGAATTGATCGAGGAGATACCCATTCGCAGAATGAATCTCAACGCCGTCAAACTCAGCTTCTTTAGCTCTTTTTACCGCTTGCTTATAATCTTCAACAATTGCGGGAATTTCGTCGGTATTTAATTCTCTTGGAACTTCGTAATCCCTTTTTCCCTTTTGCGTATGTATATATTCTCCATTTAGTTTTATGGGAGATGGAGCCACCGGTAATTCGCCTTCATGAAAATCGCTGTGAGACGCCCGACCACAATGCCATAATTGAAGAAATATTTTCGATCCTTTATCGTGAACGGCTTTGGTTATTTTTTTCCAGGCCTCCATTTGTTCGTTCGAGTAAATCCCAGGAGTATTTGCCCATCCTCTACCCTGCTTAGACACAACTGTCGCTTCAGTTATTAAAAGTCCAGCCGACGACCTTTGAGCGTAATATTCCGCCATCAAATCGTTGGGCATTCGCTCTTCACCCGCCCGAGATCGCGTCAAAGGAGCCAAAACAACACGGTTTTCTAATTCTAGATCTCCTAACCGGAACGAACTAAGTAAATGCGCCGCTTCAACATTTTCATTCATAAAAGAAATTCCCTCAATAAGGTTGGCGATGCGCTTAACGCATCAAACTTTATAGATTAATGTTGACAGCCTACCAAACGGTCGGTAGACTGTCAACATGAAAACTTCTAGCCGAGTCAAAATATTAAAAGCCGCCGAAGAACTCATCCAAAAGCGAGGGGTAAACGACGTTAGCTTTCAAGAAATAAGCGACATCGTAGGAATCCGAAAAGCCAGTTTATTCCATTATTTTTCAAGCAAGGAGGATTTGATCTGCGAGTTGCTCGGACATTGTCAGGAAATTTACGGCCAATCCTATAATGAGATTGCCCATGGGAAAGAAACCGCTATTGAGAAACTAACCGCACTGACAAAGGTATTCGAAAATGGTCTAGAAGGAGGAAAAGCATGCCTGGTTGGAATGTTAAGCGCAGAAAGAGAAAGTTTGCAGCCAAGCTCTCAAGAGGCTTTGGAACAAGCGATTCAAAATACGTTAAAAATAATTGAAAAGGTTTTTGAACAAGGTAAAAAGGATAAATCGATAAATAGTAATTCTTCGCCTAAAAATATGTCCCTAATGTTTCTATCGTTTTTGCAAGGCGCCCAACTTTCAGCAAGGGCCTTTGGCGGCAAAAAAAATTTTCGCAAAATGACTAAGGCTATGCTGGAAACCTTAGAAGCTTGATCATTCCAATCTCCTTCCTTTATGAACTGGGTTATATTCCCGATTTGGTAAGATGATCGTCTAGACTTTTAGTTTTTTGGAATTTTTGTTCCTCCCTTCTTAGTTCGCGTTTAATTAAGCGAAGCGCCACAAACAAGTTAACCATTACAAATACTGGAACCACAAGTGTTGGAGCTAATGCCATTGGTAATTCAAAAATGGTTTTCAAGCTTGGGGATTCTTCGATCATAAACATCGCTCCAGGCAGTCCGACATTAATTAATATCATTCCAAATGGGACAATTATAAGAAAACCAATTAAATTGATTACAACAGCTTGTTTTTCTTTCCATATTCCTTTGTAAATTAAAACTGCCGCAATTAAAGTGGTTATTCCATAAATAAAATCGGGAATCCCTATAAACTTTGCATAAAATGGAGAAAACTCTATCATATATCCTTTGATTATTCCCCCGATAGCTAAAACCCTCAAACCTTCAAACAGCATTATCGTGTGAAGAGAAGTATAGTCAATTATACGATCGATTCCTTTCCGTAAAGTCTTCGAAAACATCCAGGGTAAAGCTACGATCAAGACGGGCGCCTGCGTAATCCAAAATCCAGGAAGCGAACTTAGAAAACCCTCATTTTGATAATATCCATTCATCCCCAGATAAACACTGATACATCCCCATAATGTAAGAGCTACTAAAATATAAATAATTTTATTGTATTGCCTTTGAGTAATTTGGTTCTGCTCATATGTATTTCTAGCGGCCCCATGAATCGCAATTACTTGCATCAAATACAAAAATGGAATCATAGAAAACTTCATTTTAACTCTCCTCTAATAATAGGTGCATATACATTAAAATAAAAAAGGAGTATATACATCTATTATCCAACAGTCAAATTATTTTTTTATCTCTAAGTATCCGCGAGGGTTATTACAGGTTACTGACGAACGAGGGTTCCTGAACTTTTAATGAGAATTTCGGCGGCTTTTTTTGCTTGAAGGGCGCTCAAGGAAGATTTGTTCACTTGCGCCATAGTAATAGCGCCTTCTATTAAGAGAACGATTTGTTCCGCTAACCGACCAGCGTCCGCTAATTCCGCCTTTTCGGCCAGGCTTTTTATGTACGCTTGATTTAAAGCTTTAGACTCTTGGCAAACTCGTCTAATCGGAGAGTCTTCATCCGGATATTCTCCCATTGCTCCAACGAATAAGCACCCTGTAAACTCATCGTCAAACCATTCTTCCACAACATCAAACACTGCTAGCAACCGATCAACCGGATTTTCCGTTTTTCCTTCAACAGCGCGCATGAAATCATTACGAAATCGTTCGTCATAGTAACGAAGGGCCGCGAGAATGAGTTCTTCTTTAGATTTAAAATGATGATAAAGCGTTCTTTTTGTGACGCACGCTTTTTCCGAAATTGTATCGACTCCCACCGCATGAAACCCATTCTTAGAAAATAATTCCAAGGCCGCTTGAATTAACTGTTCTCTTTTTGACGTTCGAGCCATTTAATGTTCCCTTCACAATAAGTATACTTAATAGGATACTTTATTTAAAATTTAATAGCAAAATTTTTTATTTATTCTACAAAAATCTAATAAAAAACTCCTAAATATATGATTTTATTAGCACAAAAAATATTTTTACAAAACTGTAAGGAATCGGACGCCAAGTATACTAATCTGTGTAATTTTTAAGAGAAGTTTCAATTTTTTAATCTGATAAAAATTTAGGAGAGTCAGTAATGAAATCCGTATTAAAACGAGGATCAAAACTTTTTGCATTAGTTTCTTTATTAATCGCATTCGCTGCGAATGGAGTATCGGCTGGTATGACCAATGGAACGGAAAATTCTACGCCTGTAATGGGCGGTTATGATCCAGTCGCTTATTTTGAAATGGGCAAACCTATGAAAGGAAGCGGTTTTCACACGGCAACTTACAATGGCGGCGACTACTTATTTTCATCAAAAGAACATATGCAAAAATTCAAAGCTAACCCCGCTAAATACGCTCCACAATATGGCGGATATTGCGCTTATGGAGTTGCGGTTGGCAAAAAGTTTTATTCCGATCCTGCTCGCTGGAAAATCGTCGATAACAAACTGTATTTGAACTTGGACAAGAATATTCAGAATAAGTGGAATGAAGATGTTCGCGGCTATATAACAAAAGCCGATTCTAACTGGAAGCAAATTGAACACAAACATCCAGCAGAACTCTAATTAGAGCTTTGTTTTAAGAAAAGAGGAATCGGGTTTCTCATCATATAAGAAATTCAGATTCCTCTTCTTTTTCTCTCAATCTAACTCTTAAATCTAAAAGGAAAAAAATGAATACGCTTGGAGTAAAACTTTCATGGGCTTGCACGGCGGCCTTTGCTTTTGCCGGAATTTTAGGGTTTATCCCGAATCCAGTGATCGGTCCAGACGCAGTTTTTGTCACTAATACGGCGCACAATCTGGTTCACTTTATAACTTCTTTAGGGTTCTCGGCTGTCGCTCTAATGGGAAACACACCCTCCATTAGGTTTATGTTGGCTTTTGGAGTTGTATATCTACTCGTTGGACTAATGGGGTTTTTAGTTACTATGGAAAGCTCCCAAGGCATGCTTCTAGGTCTTATCCATATCAACTCGCTAGACAACTTCCTTCATTTAGGTCTCGGCGCGATTATTTTGATTTCTGGATACGTTGCAAAAACCGCTACTGAAATAGAAAACCGGACGCAATCTTCCATCTCAATCGCAGCCCAAAGATGATGTATAGATTTTATGCAGAGAGGGAGCTATTACTGTAGCAACAATCTAGCTCCCTTCCTGATTTATCAACAACCAAACACTTTAGACAACAGAGACCCCTTATGAAAAATAAAATCGCTTCAATCTCAATTTTTATTATGATCGCCCTAACAGTATTAGTTGCGCTAGCGCATGCGGAAAAACCTTTCGCTCCAAATGTAAATATGAAAACTGGCGAAATTCGAGTTCCAGAGAACTACACGCAATGGTCAACTCTTGGAACTTGGTCGCACGCCAACACAGAAGGAGAACCAGGGGCAAAGGAATATCATATAGTCTACACACAACCGGAGACTATTACCTATTACCGCAAGCATGGCAAGTATCCCGACGGGGCCGTTTTGGTGAAAGAGCTACTGAACACAAAAACGATGCCTATGACAACCGGCT
This sequence comes from Nitrospinales bacterium, assembly GCA_038154245.1. GTDB lineage: Bacteria > Nitrospinota > Nitrospinia > Nitrospinales > JAJDAT01 > JAJDAT01. Next base: position 18,925 of record JAYOZP010000059.1, read on the forward strand.
CAGCGGTTAGCCATGCCACAAAAATTAAAGGTTGGTTTGTTTTGGTTCGCGACACTCAGAATCGTTTCAAAGAATCTAACTTATGGGGCGACGGTTGGGGGTGGTCCTTATTTAATGCGGATAACCCAGTCAAAACCGTTTCTACGGATTACCAAACCGACTGTGTTGGGTGTCATCTACCAGCTAGACAAATGGCAAGTCCCAACGCTGACGAATCCGATAAATGGACTTACTCTTTCGGCTATTTAGCGCTTCAAAAAAATAAAAGATGAACCAAAGAATTTAGGTTGATAGAAGATTACGAGATTTTACATAAAGGTAAACTTTAAATTTAGCGGAGGAGATAACCTGCCACATCATGTTTTGCGGCTGATGAAAAACTTGGACTGAGTAGAGGCAAACTTTTTAGATTAATCAGAACTTATTTTTAAGCTACGGTAAAAACCAAAGATGGACTTATCCAGTTATTTCGCTCAAAACAAATTTCTGATACGCGAATAAATGGGGCGTAACTGATCGCGGACGCCATACTTATCCGCCCATTTTTTGCCTAACTGAAATAATCCGTCGAAAAATCTATCTACCTTCATTTCCCATAGATCTCCCCTTTCGGACCTGATAATAGGTTCAATGGTTTGTTCCATAATTTTTCTAGAAACCATAACCTTTTCCCTAGCTTTGAACTCTCCTTCCCAAAAAAACTCGCTAAATGCCCTGCCCTGTTCAAACCATTTTTTTGAAAATCTTTGAGGGAAATAAAATCTTCTAGACGAGTGGAGAAAATGAGGTTTAAAAATAAACACTAATTCATCGCCTTGAACCTCTACAAGCCAACGATGATGGCAATAGCCTGAATACGCTTTTCCTTGGGGGTCAATACCTCGAGTCAGTTCGAGCAATGTAGTCGGAGTTTCAATATAACCCGCCTTACCTATTCTTGAGATTTCCGAGCAAACATGTATTGGATCTCTGATATCTTCTACAACATGGCTACAAACCACTAGATCGAAATAATTATCTTCAAAAGGAAAAGGCTGGCGATCGCAAATATCATGAACTAACCAATTTTCCGGTAAAATTTGGACGTCTTTAAAATACGACCAGGTTTCTTTGGCCTCCTCATAAGAGAGAATATCTATAACATGAGTGGCAAAACTACATAAACCTCTTGCTCCACCAATGTCTAATACTCTTTTCGCTTCAGGATATCGACGTTTTAATTCTTTTTCTATTTCTTCTCTCATTTTGGTCCTAAATTCTTGGAATTATCCGAAGCATTCAAATATTCGGCTTTAATCAAGAAACTAAACCGTTTTGTCCCACATCGCGTAGAGCATTAAGGCCGCCATACACGCGCCTAAAGCTATTCTAACCCAAAAACCATTATCCATATTTTATCCCAAAGCCGTTAACGTAATCTTCGCCATTTATTTTGATAAACTCTGTCTTCGTAAATATCCATCCAGTCATTGGCTAGCTTTCTTGCTTCCGCGATTTGGTCTTGGCTCATTTTTTTCATAATGAACTTCATGTTTTTTACGGCAGATTTATCGTTTCTACGCATCGCCAAATCAAACCACATATGAGCTTGCACATAGTCGCGTCTAACTCCAATACCCACTAAATACATTGCCCCGAGGTTATTGGGCGCGTCAAAGTTTCCGCCTTCGGCGGCTCGTCGATACCACTTAATAGCTTCATTATAATCTTGAGGAAGCCCTTCTCCAGACTCATAGATAGCGCCTAAATTATTTTGAGCGTCGGCATTTCCTTGTTCTGCTGCCAAATGATACCATTTAGCGGCTTCAGTAGAACTTTGCGGAACGCCCTCTCCTATATCATACATAACGCCAAGACCATATTGACCGCTAGCGTCGTTTTGATCCGCCAGTTTTTTAAATTCTTTGAGAGCGGTTGAATAATCCATTAGATCAAAAGCGTG
>JAYOZP010000059.1:20876-27361 GCA_038154245.1 Nitrospinales bacterium
ACTCAGAACTGCGGTAAATTCCTCAATGGCATTGGTAAGCTCCACGACCAAATCAAACTTGTTCTCGCCATCTGTCAACCGCCTACCCACCTGATGTAACAGCCTTCTGCCATGTTGTTGAGTTCTTTGCATTAGTCGTCTGGCAGTAGAAGGCGCGGGCTCAGTGGCCTCGTGAATATCGATAGTCAACTCATACTGAATTTCATTCATCAGACGATCAAAAGCGTCCGTCCCCTCTTGATAACCGGCAAAAACCACATACGGCAAACTCCATAAGAGTATAGTTAACGCCGCTAAAAACCGTTTCGTTTTTTTCATAAATTTGTTCCTTTAATAGTTTTGCTTCTAATTATTATATCTTATAGTCATTTTGACAAAACCAAAAGAGAGCTTCTTTTGAGCCAACCAAATAACGGTCAAATAATTTCCAAAATATTCTCAGGAGGACGGCCTATTACCGCTTTGCCATTGGAGATTACGATAGGGCGTTCGATCAAAATTGGGTATTTAACCATATAGTCAATTAGTTGATCGTCGGACAATGAAGAATCGTCCAGCCCATATTCGGAATATTCATCTTCTTTTTTACGCATTAAATCGCGAGGGGACAAAGCCAATTGAGCAAGAATCTCTTTAAGCTGTTGTGCCGTAGGCGGAGTTTTTAGATATTCAACAATAGTTGGTTCAATATTATTTTCTTTAAGCAGTTCCAAAGTCTTGCGGGATTTTGAACAACGTGAATTGTGATAAATAGTTACGGACATAATTTTAAAATTTTAATCGGTTGATTATTATTAAGGGGACGATTAACTAGCTGACATGAAGTAATCAAAACACATCCATTTAAAGCCTTGTTTCTGTGGGATGTGTCTAGATTGATGTCATCTATTTAAATGTCCGGTTAATAAGTAGCAAATATTTTATTTCAGTTGGCAATGATAAGCAAGCCAACGAGAAGGTCGGAATAATTTCACTTCATCAAATTTAATTTGAAGTATCAACGGTAGATTTTTCCATATTCACTAATAAAATATCCGCACCCATTATTTTTAGTTAATTGCCGCGCCATTATAAAAAGTTTGGTTCGGTTGATTTCAATGAGCGATGCCCCATAAAAGCGGTTTACCGCTTGAGTCGGCTTCTCCTACATTTTTATCTTTTGTGAGAAAAAAATTAAACTAACTTTTTCAAACCAAGAAGAATTAGAATACGGTAGAATAGAAGGCTCTTTCATTACTATTGTAGAAAAAAGTATGGACATACAATCATTAGACGAAGTCGCGCAACATTACGTATCCTCTATGCCCGCAGTCGTATACAAGCTTCAAGAAGCTTTGCTAGACGAGGATATGAGCTTTAATGAAATAGGAGAAATAATTAGCGGAGATCCAGCTCTGACCGCGCGTCTTCTTAAAATTGTCAACAGTCCTTTTTTTGGCCTGGAATCAAAAGTAGATACAATTTCGCACGCCCTTGGCGTTGTAGGCGTCGTCGATTTACACGACTTGGTAATCTCCTCCGTATTGGTCAATAATTTCAAAGATCTATCGGAAGAATTCGTTAGTATAAATTCTTTTTGGAAACATAATATTGCCACTGGAGTAATTGCGCGTGAAATTGCATTGTTACTTGAAGATCCAAAGCCTGAAAAATATTACCTATCAGGAATGCTCCATGACATAGGTAGCCTGATAATTTTTAATTTACTGCCCGACGCTTCTCAAGAAGTAATAGCAAAATGCAGAGAAAACAATAATCCCTTGTATCAAGAGGAAACAAAGCTAATAGGGTTCAACCATATGGATGTAGGCAGCCGCTTACTAAAAGCATGGAAACTTCCAGAAAATATAATTGCTGCGGCGGCAAATCACCACGAACCGTTCCAGGGAAAAGAGTTTTCCTTTGAAGGTGGGTTAATCCATTTGGCGGACTCGGTTGCCCACATTTTAGAATTGGGTGAAAGCGGAGAGCCCTATATTCCAATGATGTATAAAAAGGTTTTGGATAGACTAGATCTTGAAGAAAATTTCTGGGAACCTATCGAAGAAAAAATCCGCAAACTATACGATGAAGCCGTTACTTCATATTTATAAGCCGCGACTACTGTAAAAATTTTTGACGTTAATCCTTCGACCTCAAAAAAAATGTTCTAAAAAAAAAGTAAGGTCGCGAAAAATAATTGATGATTTTAAACTCTCCCGATATGATTTTAGGGTTTTTCAAAAAAACTTCCCTTTTTCTTCAATCGCTCACTCTCTCTTCCATTACTCCCTTTAAAAAAACCTTAATTTTCCTATTTTCCCTACCTTTCTGCTTGCTTGCCGCTATCTATTTAAACCTATTTCGCAATCGCGTAATTCCATTTCTGATTAGCATTCGAGGAGAAAAAAACTTTAAACTTAATTTCCTAACGATGGACGTAATCGCGTGCTATTTGTATTTGTTTGAAAGCTGGGAACCCGATTGTTCGGCTTACATATGCAGGAATCTTAAACCAGAAAATACGTTTATCGATATTGGCGCCAATATCGGCTACTACTCTCTGTTAACGTCCTTGGTGGTTGGAGAAAAAGGACGCGTTATCGCAATTGAAGCGTCACCCAAAATATTTGCCGTCTTACAAGATAATATCCGCTTAAACGATTTAGCCTCTAACGTGAAAGCTTACAATCTCGCTGTAACAGACACGCCCGGAAAAGCTTCTGTCTATCTTGGCCCCGAAGGCAATTTAGGATCTACTACAACAAACGCAAGTCTTAAGAGAAAGTTTCCTTATCGGAATTATAAATTTGAATCGGGTGTGAAAGCCGTTACTTTAGATTCTCTAATTAACCCAGAAGACATTAAAAGTTTACAAATGATTAAAATCGACGTAGAAGGAACCGAACGCGAAGTTATCGGCGGTATGCAGGAAATAATAAAAAATGGATCGCCAGAACTCGAAATTCTTATCGAACTAACCCCGCTTTGGTGGTATAAACCAAAACCGTCAATTGAAGAAGTTTTACAGCCATTCTTCAAAAATGGATTTAAAGCCTACCAGATTCCAAATTCTTATTTGCCCTGGCGATACCTTTGGCCGTCCATGATTCAAGCTCCCCGAAAAGTAAAAGGAAATATCAAATCAGCTTGGGGACAAATAGACTTAGTTCTCTCCAAAAAAGATCAAGAATTTCTTAATTAGAACCTACCTTCAACCAAACTTTCCTATTCCTTAACGCTATCTGATTTGCACGCGCGCAATGTAGTTTGAATCCTCCCCAAACCAAAGTTCTCCCGATGCTTTATGAAAGACCATATGCCTCACCGAACCGCCGCCGCTTGGAATGTCGGTGGCGCTAAAAAAGCTCTTTGTTGAAATACTAAAACCTACTAACCGATTTGGCATCAGACCTGTTTCCACAAACCACAAATTATCTTTATCATCAATCGCCAGAGCGTATGGATAAGAACCCTTCCCTCCTGGCAGCGGCCATTGTTGGATTTTTTTTGTCTTCGAATCAAAATTTCCCAAAAACCCCTCCCTATAGTCGACAAACCAGATTTTACCGTCGGACGCGATCGCCAACCGACGAGGCCGCGAGTTTTTACTAGGCAGTTCATATTCTTTTAATGCCATAGTGTCTGGATTTACAGTCGCTAATTTATAACTCCCGAATAAAACAACCCAGGGACGATCGTTAGAATCCACGCGAATTCCATAAGGTCGGGCATTTGGTGTCGGAACTTTTACTAGCTTAACCTCTCCTGTTTTTACTATTAGCTTACCGATAAAATTACCGTGTTGCACTGTAAACCAAATATTACCAACGCTATCGAATACCAACGTATGAGGATCTTTTGCATTTTCGTCAGGCATAGGATATTTGACAATTTTTCCTGAATCAGGATTTAGTTTACCAATATAAGCATTTAGATTACCCGCGAACCAAACAAACCCGCCATCATCCACAATTAAATTGTGAGGTCCCGCTCCATGGCCTAAATCATATTTTCTAAATTTTCCAGAAACAGGATCAAGATAAGCGAGGTAAGCTCCTCCCTGCCCACAAAACCATACTCGTCCTTTTTTGTCTACATAAGGATCTCTTGGGCGTGTATCTTCCCAAGGAACTTTCCATTCGGTAATTTTAACCGGCTCTGCCTGGACAGGCGAAAATGCGTTAAAAGAAAACAAAAAAATGGCAATAGCGGTTATTATCCGGAAAAAATATTTCATCTAATTTTCTAAACCTTTAAATTTCTATTTCATTCGTCCTTTAAATATTAATTCCGCAACGCCAGACTTATCGAGTTCGCCCTTCCCAGCTTTCTTAAGTTTTTCGTACTGGTCGAAAGTGGCTTTGGCTATCGGTAATTCTAGTCCCGTAGATTGCGCCAGATTGAGAGCTATTCCAGAATCTTTAGCGGCATGAGCGGCTGAGAAATAACACTCGTGATCTCGTTTTTGCATATCTTCTCCGTCTGTTTCGAGAACGCGCGATGCCGCGCCAGTTTGGCTAAAAACCTCGCGGAGCATTGTCAAGTCCAGCCCTAACGCATCTCCCAGTCCCAACCCCTCTGCCAACGCTGCGGTATTGCAATTCATTACCATGTTAACAAGCGCTTTTACTTTTGCCGCCTCGCCCGCAGGACCTACATAAATGAGCTTTGAGCTTAGGTCTTCAAGTATTGAGTGGGCTTTTTCAAAAACCGATTCTTTGCCTCCACACATAAGATAAAGCGTTCCTTCACGAGCTTGCGTGATGCTACTTGCCATAAGAGCCTCAAGGTTGTCCCCCCCCTGCCGTTCAACTCTTTCTCCGACTTCAATATGGACTTGCGGAGCAATCGTTGCAAAATTGACGAACAATCGATCCTTAGCATGAGCAAGCAGGCTAGTAGCGTCGTCCTCTGCAAAGATTTCATACATTGCAACGTCGTCAGTCACTACCGTCAGCACGATCTCGCATAATTCAGCAACCCGCGCCGGAGCGCTAGCCGCCTCGCAAGACAATTCCTCCGCTAACGACTCAGCGCATGTTTTATAGCTATCATAAACAGCGGCAATGTCATACCCCTTCTCTTTGAGAAGCCTGGCCATGTTGGCGCCCATTCGACCAACGCCGACAAAGCCGATTTTATTGTTTCCTGACATGTAATTTTTCCTTTCCTTCAAACAAAAGCGGTAGGATTTCCCCAAACTTAGACATATAAAATCAAGATTTTTTATAACCTGATTAAATCTCCTAAAAAAACTAATTTTAAAAAGGCGAATCTACTTTAGATCTTTCCCTCAGCCTATCACTTTTTACTTTTCGGTCAACCTTGCGAAACCTTCTAAATTAGAGTTCAGAATCACTCAATATACGCAGAGCAAACAATTGACTTTTTCTAATGTTTCATTTATCTATGGTCCGTTTATTTTGCTACCATCCAAAAATAATAGTATGAGGTTAATAATCTAACCAAGCCTAATCCCAAAATCCATTAATTCGATTTTTTAAAATTATTTTCAATTTATTATTGATTATAAATAATTATAAATTTGGACTACTCCTCAAAAATAAACTTAAAAGCGTCAGCCACTACAATTTCAATCAACCTTTCAGAGTGACGATAAAACGTTTAAATCTATATATAATCTAATTTTTCCTAAAACACCAATCTACATTATTAGCATTTTGTTTTTTAACTAGTTAGCCTTCCTAACCAAAAATCCATTGATAAAAACGAATATTACTGAAGAATTTATCGAATTTTAATAATTTGTTTTTTAGAATATTATCTGCTCCTTACTTTGGAAATATAAATCATTGAAGTTTGGTTTAGCCATCCATGACCACCCAGGTCGGCGCAGTTGCCTCCTGCCCGACCTTTCTTATTTTGCTAATAAAATCGTAGGGAAGCCGCTCGAACTATTGAAAATAAAAAAGACGAAGATAACTTAGTGGACTACGCCACGCGGCTAAATATTCAGCATTCAATTGATGGCATTTTAGAAAATAATGTTCTCAGGGAAGCTCAAAATACAAATCAAGTCGAGATAATCGGAGCCTTTTACGAACTAGACACAGGCAAAGTTTGGTTCTCTGAATCAAGTTTAGTCAACTGTTAAACAATTTCGAATTTACGGAAATTTGATTGGATGCGTTACCAATATTCTAAAATTTTTCATCAAAGCATTCAGCCCCGTCCTATAAGGCTTTTGATGGAAACGCCATTTTTTATATTTTGGATTCTATTCGTTTTTACAAGCTCATTTTTTTTAGCTCTTATTGCAATTTGCTGGAGACTTTCATTTGTTTTAAAAAACAAACCGACTAATCAAAGTATCCAGTTAAATAGAAATAATTTTGAATACTTAAAAAGGGAGAAATCAACTAAGAAATTTTTAAAAACTTGACAGAAGCACCCCAAAAACAAAAAGAGTTAACAAGAAAAAAGTATTTTAAACCAACTATAAATAAGCAATTTTAAAAAAGGTAAAAAAATGTCCGAACCAG
>JAYOZP010000060.1:0-12565 GCA_038154245.1 Nitrospinales bacterium
GTACTACAACACTATCTTGGCAAGGGGACCCGCTGCGCGTCCCCGTTGCATCCCCCCGGCCTGTGGCGCATCCAGGCACCTTCGCCTTTTTGCGCCAGTGAAACGTTTCGCCGTTTCATCACTCGCGGGGAAACTTCGCTCTCCCCTGCACCCCATCGACCAAGGGGCATTGCATAGCCCCTATGGAACCCTTGCCCAACCCTGCGCCGATTGGATGCGCGCCAAACGTTCCACCGTTGGATCACGGCCAGCGTTTCGCCGCTGGACTTCGACCAAAGACCGTCTTTGGATGCGTTTTGTTTAAAAACCAAGAGAATAACGCCGGTTAATTTCGCGCTGGATATTTTCCAGGGAAGCCAAAGAATTTCTTCTTTGCGGCGTGTGCGGATCGCTTTGCGCAAGCTCGTTAAAAATTCTCCTGTAAAGCCCCTGCAATTCACTTAAGGTTAGCCCTGCCAGTTCATGGTTTGTGATGAGTTTTGTCATTGACGTTTTCCTTATTTTCTTTCAGGCCCGACCATCGGGTGCCTTTCTCACCCACAGCCACAGGAAAGGCAGAGAGGAACGTGGGCTGGAAAACGAAGAAGAAAAGGAATGACAAAAGGATGGCGCAAACCTGAACCACGCCGGGAAAAATGAAGAATTGCCGGGCTTTATTGGTAATTTTCTAAGGGGCGTTGCCCCTCGCGCCTGCAAGGCATCCCCACGTATCCCTGAAGGGAGCCCTCGTGCGGAGCCTCCTTGCAGTTGCTACCCCCCTCTTCGCCAGAGGATCAGGGGTTGCAGGCGCAACCCGCTTATCAAAGGTTTTTTTGGTCTGTTAAGAAACTTCAATCCTGCCTATTATCAAGGAATGACAGACAAATCCCGCCAACGAAAAAACCGCATAGAATTAACGGATGAAATACGCGATACCCTCCGCGCAGAAATGTCTCGCACGGCCCTCACCGACATTGCGCTGATAAAGCTGATCGACAAGGATCATAAGGTGGGTCTTACGACTGCCGTTTTTAAGAAATGGTTTAACGGACCGACGGCCTTCGCCAAACAGGGCCAGTTTTCCACCGTTCTGGAGGCACTTAAAAGCTACCCGGACGACTACGGCAATACAAAGGAAGTTCACGATAAGCTGGGCCTCAAACGCCGAAAAGTACCGGCGGAGCAAATAGCGGTAAAAGATTTCTTGCCCGACCTTCAAAAAGAGATGAAAAGAACGGGCCTTATGCCAACGGCTATAATGCGGCTTATTGGGTCCGGCGGCCCGCCAGGGCTTAAGGCCTTTACCATTACCCGCTGGACCACAGGAAAAACAGATTTCGCAGATAAAACCCATGTGGATTGTGTCTTAAATCTCCTGCGCTCCATTCCTTAACTTGAAAAAAATTCAAGCCTAGTAATAAATATTTAACATAATCCAGCTATTCTAAAAGAACGCATCCCCTTCGTTCTGAGGTGGGATATAAAAAGCATTTTATTTAAATTTTATGGGAACTTAACCGCCCCTCCATCTTTTTGTCATATCCTTAATTGTGTCTGCAATATAAGCCGAAAAGGCGTGGCAGGTAACGGGTTTATGTGTAGAGGGGATTACAAAAGTGGCTATTGATCCAAAAGAAAAACCGGGCAAAAAATCGCCGCTCCTCGGGCGGGATTTAGATGATGATCCGGTCATGGCGACAACCAAGGCGGCAAATGCTCTGGAGAAAAAAATTCTCGAACGCTCCCGTGATGATAATGACGGGTTTGTTGGCTCCGGCTACATGGCCAAAAACCAGAGCGTCGAAGGCGGCGAAGTCTCCCATAAAAAGAAGGAAAAAGAAAAACACGAAAAAGCCATCAAGCGCATTCTTAAAGAGAGCCTTGAGGCACTGAATGAGCAATTGGCAAAAATCCGTGCCCAGATTACAGAGCTGGATGGAAAAATAGAAGAACTTGAAGAAGAAAAATCAGAAACCGAAAAGGCTCTGGAGGAAAAATACGGCCCCGACTGGCGAGAAAAAAGAAAGCGTGGGGAGATTCCAGACAATGACCCGCTAATTATCCAGTTAACACAACAGGAAGACCAAATCAGGATATACAAAATACAGCGGGATCGGTTAAAGCACATTGAAGATGATCTGGCGCGGGCGAAAGAAAGCGGCGACCCGGAGCAAATGCAAAAGGCTATTGACCGGGCGAGTGACGATGCTTTGTGGCGCAGCAGAACAACCTATGAGGAAGATGGCCCGGAAAGTATGCCCGTAACTCTCGCCGAAACGGGGGCGGTTTTGGCTGATAGGACAGGAGAAGGAAAAAAGTTAGACCAAAACTTGGAAACCGTACAACAAAAACGATACGCCAAGGCACAAAAAGCCCTCAGCGGGTGGGGACGAATTTCCCACACGAAGTCCCTTGATGGGGAAGGAAGTTTTAAAGAAGGGGTTAAACACACGGAAAGCCCGGCAACAAGCCTGCACGCCTTTGCCAAGGTTGCACCCGGAAATGAAGGTGCAAGTCCGGATGAAACAGCAAACCCTGCACCGATGAAAGATAAAGGGATAACTCTGGATGGTTAATTGCCGGGTATATTTTCCAAACGAGACGTTTGAAGAGGGAATTCCTGCTCATAGGCTTTGGCCACCAAATTAAATCCATCATGAGAGTTACCAAGATCGTACCCATCCCCATCGGGACCACCAAAAGGAGTCCCCTTCAGAAAATATGTTATTCCCGTTAAATCCCCCTCGGAATAGCTGGCAAAAAATTTCACAGGGATATTTCTGCTTAAAAAACCCTCATACATCATAGGAATAAGCTCTTCCAGGGGAATTTCCGGCACTTTAGCCAGATTGATAAACACCCCGATCCCGGCGTTGTCCATGGAATAGCGGCGGGCACCATCGCCCATACGCAAATTGTCTTCACCGCCAGGAGCGGGCGGTTCTATCACGACATCCGGACCGGAAGGCACAGGGACTTTCAGGGATGCAGGTTCAGCCTTCGTGCCGGACCCTTCCGCCTTGGTATTCATGGCGATTTGGGTACCGGTTTTAGGAGTTTTGATTTCTTCCGCCCCGGCTTTATTGCTGGCGACGCTGAAAGCTAGCAGGAACGGCAAGCTCATAGCTGCAAGCTTGCGACCTGAAGGAAATACCGATTTCAACCTGCCTAACATGTCAAGATTCTTTACTGCTTTTTTCGCCCCTTGGACGAAATTCTTCGCATTATTTTTACGCTTTTCAGGAAATAAATGCAAATTCCGCAAATTGCAAAAAAGACTTATGTAATAAGGCATTGATTCCGTTAAAAAAAATGAAACGGCCACAGCATCCTCCCTGTTCCGTAAGGGAAGCCTTCCCTTGCACTTGCCATAATCTTGTGGCGAAATAGTGAAAAATGAATGATTAAAGGGGCTTACGATTTTAGCCCTTCGTGAAAAACTTCCCAAAACACCCCGCTTGAAAAACGTTCCCTTTTGGTGCATTTTTTTGTGATGCAAAAGAAAGGGAATTCTCATGAAAATCGGCTATATCCGCGTCTCGACAGACCAACAATCTCACCAACGACAATTAGACGGTTTGCAGTCTCATTGCGACGAAGTGCATTGTGAAACTGTTTCCGCCGTCAAAAAGAAACGCCCCGTTTATCAGAAAGTCATAAAAAAATTAAAAAGGGGGGATTCTATCGTAGTGTGGGATTTAGATCGCGCTTTTCGCTCGACCATTGATGCCTTAACGGAGGTGGAGAAACTGCGCGAGCGCGGGGTGGAGTTTCAGATTGTGACACTGAATGTTGATACCGCTACGCCGAATGGGGAGTTGATCTATACCGTCATGGCCGCCTTCGCGCAGTTTGAGCGGCAGACCTTAGCCCGCCGCACACGGGAGGGTATGGAAGCGGCGCGGGCCAAAGGCAAACATATCGGGCGGCCCTTTAAACTTTCGGAGCATGAAATAACCCAAGCGGGAAAGCGTGTATTGTCGGGCCGTGCTACTATTACCAGCATGGCGTATAATCTTGGCTGTTCGCGGGGTACGTTGGCGGAGGGATTTAAAAGGATGGGAATGAGTATTTAAATGATTGAGAGGCAGAGAAAATGACATATCACTATTTTTTGCTCGGTGACACCATGCCTGTACGCGTAACCTTAAATGATAAGGCATTCAAGTTGGCTGCGGAGGTGCCGGATCGCAATAAAGGCTGTTTAGTTCAGGATGTGAAATATATAGGCCGCATAGAAGAAAGTTTTGAGGTCGAGGAAATTACGGAAGACGAGTTTGATAAGCTTTGCACTCAGATTTATACGCAAAGAATTGATCCGAAACATCTACCAAATTTGGAATAGAAGCGGCAAAGGCCAAAGGCAAACATATCGGACGGCCCTTTAAACTTTCGGTGCGGCAGATTTTAAAGGCGCAGAAGAGCGTTAACGCGGGCCATACCGCCATCACCCGCATGGCCTTTTCTTTGGGCTGTTCACGGAATACTCTTTCCAGAGCCTTGCAACGCCTGGCGGCTTGTTTTTTTCCTCTAGCGGGAATTTGGAAGGAAAGGCAGAGGCTTCTTTGCTGGTGGTTTAATGGGACCTGCTCCTAATGATAAAAACTATCTACGTTCTACAAAGGCCAAACATGCCAGGCAAATAATATTTGAAATTTCTTGCGAAATGAAAGCCTTTTAATATTTGCTATAATTTCAAAGCAAACACACTTCATTCCAAACCTGTTTTTGAAATGAGAACTTAATGCCATCACCATCAAATTTCCCAAAAGACACCCTGTTAAGGGTAATAAAAACTATTGAAGCTCTAAGTGATTGTAAGACCCGGCGCGAATTAAAGCTAACCATTGAGCTTCACGTTCTCAGTTTGTTTGATTGCAATGCCGCCATCTATGGATGGTTGGATACGGACATGGCCATGAATACGATGGATGCGATTGGACTCACCAAAAAGGATTTGGCTACGATTAACAAATTTGTTCCCTATGATCCAGCGAGCGTGAAGCTCTTCAAGAATCGCGGTAGGTTGATGGCTTACGATGTTGATCTCCCCCGGAAAAGGTTTTTAGAGAAGGTTGAATGTTTTTTTAAAAAGTTCCCGAAAGAAAAGCGGAAGGATCATCCCTATTTCAAAAACTTCCAAACCAACCTGATGATGCGTGATCCGTTGGGAAGCAGTTTTGGAATCGGTCTACAACGCCTGCAACCCTATACCCGAGAATTCACCTCCAAGGATGTCGTTTTACTGGAGTTATTGGGACCTCATATCTTCAGTGCGGCAAAAACTCTGTTGCTTTCTCAGGAGTACTTTGATTTTAGGGCCTTGGCGGAAATGGCCAGCAACAGAGATAGACCGATCGCCCTTTTAAACAAAGATGGGGAGATCATCTATTGCAACCAAACCTTCACCAATTATTTTTCTGTAGGAACAGGACAAAATCTGCCAGAGCCATTGGAAATGGATTTTGTCAGTGAGATGGAAAGGTTAAACAAATCCAAAAAATTTAGGTCTCCACTTGAAGACAGGGATATTGATTTGCCTGAAGGGGCTTTCAGATTCCAGTTAAATCTTGTCCATGATGAACAATTGAATAGGGAAAACCGGTACTACATGGAACTGGAACCACTTCTGGAGCCAGGCTCCGAGCTTGAAAAGGCAATGAAAGAAAAAAAACTAAACAAAAAAGCAACAAAGGTCTGCGAGTTGGTTAGAGCAGGCAACGACAACAAGCAGATTGTAGACGAACTCAAAGATGCCATCGATACAGATTTAATAATGGAAATAACTACGGTCGAACATTACATCAAGGTTCTTCACAAGAAGTTTGGAACAGACGGCAACCGCTCCAAGCTTGTTGCAGATTTAAACAAGCTTTCACATAAACGAGAACCCTCCTCTTAATTCTCGCCAAATTATCTTCCGCTTCAAACCTAATTCAAGGTAATTCCTGACTACTCCGGGATTGTAAAATCTCAACTCCAGTCTCGGAGATTTACATATTTTTTAGTTTTATTATCCTGCCCATAAGAAGAAATTTTAGTTCCGGTTTATTCCGGATTGACCTTTCCGAAGGCAGGACAATGTCTCTTTCTATATTAAACATCTTTTTGGTATGCGCGGCGCTTTGGCCCGCTTTGATTACCCATGAGGATCGGAAGCACGTTGTATTGAATGGCCGGTGTCCCGCCCGAAGAGCCGTCACCGATACAGGCTTGATATGGGTTTACTTCACGCTAGGTATTTACCTGCTATTCAAGCTAGCCCACTCGCCCTCATTCGAACTATTCCTCGCCTGGTTTGTCCTGCCATACATGTACTGGGGCTTGGTAGGCCGGGGACTGATTTTCTGGTGGACGTTCAGAACGGTTCTCGTCGAATTCCGTAAAGACGCCGTCTGGATTATACAAGGCTGGTCCCGCACCAAACTCACTTACCCGGTTGGGTTTTTCTACCATAAACACCATCACTTTTATCAAAACAAAAAATACATTGCTCATGCGGTAACAGTCCTGGCCGACTCCACTTTCGGAGTTAAGGAGCTTTGTCACCTTGAAAACCCGTTCGAAGGAGAAAAAGCGGTCAGGCTTTTGAATAACACCGAAGCCTCAATGAGAAGAAACAAAAGCGCAGGTTCACTTTAGCGGGATTGCCAAATAAGGAGAAAGCCTATGGATGATGACTACAAATTCAACGAACTGATGGAACCCCTGATGAATGAAAGTAATGACACTAAAAAGGATAGTCCCATGAAGCCCCCGAGAAAAAAGATTAATAAAGTCCATTTCGCCATCCATTTCTGCGTGGCCCTGGTCTTATCTACGGTGACGGCCAATGTGGTCCCCTTCCAGGATTTATTCGTGGCGCAAACGATTTTCGGATTCCTGGTTTTAGGAACAGCCGCGGAAGACCTGAAGGTAGGAGTTCTGTTTGCTGTAGGCCTGGCCTGTTTTGCGATCTGGGCCTCTGTGAACTTTTACCGCTGTATTTGGCGGTGGGGAATGCTCTACGACTGGCGGACTCCCTTGGCGGACCCGGAAAAAAAATGGTGGTTTGCCTGGGTCGTTATGGCCTATGGCGGGTCCATCGGATTCGAGATTTTCTACTTTCTAAAACGCCTGAGCATGGCCGCCACCGGTGGCTATGGCGGGGAGGAAACCGGGAATTTCGAAGCGTTGGCCGTGAGCGCCGCCATTATTTTTTTCACAGGCCTGATCGGATCGGTTACGGCCAAGGCGGAGTTAGAAGAAGAACAATTAAGCAAACACGATGATTAATAACCCCTACCAGGAGGTGAAGCATGAACACTGTAAAAAAGTTTCTAGCAGCAATGATAACGGTTTTGACACTTTTGGGCTGTATGACACCCGCAGATGCCGAAGTGACCGAGAATTCGGGATTTGTTGTTGTTTTGGAGACGGGAGTAGCGGACAAACAACCGGAAGTAAGCGACCCATTGAAAGATAAGATTTTTGAAAGACTGGCGGAGCTGGGCAATTCCTACCGTCTCAGGGACTTGCCCTTAACCGTCATCACCACGAATACCGGCCAGCCGGTCTGGAGCAGTAAGGTCAAGGACCTCCGCTCTGTCAAAGGAAACTTGCTCCGGAGCCTTACCCGAACGCGGAAAAACAAGTGTAGCAATCTGGTCCCGGCCCTGAAATCTGCTTCCGAGGCAATCAAGATGATGGCACGGCAAGGAGCCGATACTATAACGGTAGTCGTTTTGGCTCCTATGATAAATGTTCCTTGCAATCTCAAAAGCATTCGCCTTCCGCAATCAGCTCCCAGCTACGACATCGCTAAGGCGCTAATGCATCCCTCGGTTTCCAATATCTATTTCTTTGGTGTGCATCCGACGCAAATCCCAATCTACAACGAAAAGCTCTCGGAGCTGGATCAATGGCGGCAACAGCCAGACAAGTTGTTTCTGATGTTTGACCGGATTTCCACCGAATCCAATTTGAACCTGATCGGAAATTGATTCCGGCCTTTTATTAAGGAGACAAATCATGACAACCAAATTCAGATTGATTGCTTCAATGTTCTTTCTTCTGGCCATGGGCGGTATGGGTTCCGCCCATGCCTTTGAAATCATCCAGAACGAACTGGACGGCGACGCAAGCGAAATTGAGATTTATGAATATCCACTTGATCAAGAGTTTGAGATTGTTCCCACATTCATCATGGATAAAAAACGCTCTGCCATGGCGGTGTGGGAGTTAGAATTACAGGACAAAATCGACATGGAACCTTTGAGCCTCCCTGATGGCCGTCAGATCGATGATTACGCGTTCTCCCGCCGCGACGATGGCGTGGGATTTATCGTTGGAACCGCTGACGAAAATGTAGACATCACCATTTCAAAAATCCTGGATATACCGGGAGGGCAACAGGAAATTCTGACGATATTCAGAGGCAAAGAAAACCTGAAAGTAAAATCCCCAAATGTTGAGAACGTAGGCATTTGGGACCTCAATCCCTTCCAGAGGGAATTTGAAAAAACCGGCGTATCCGCAACCACCCCTATTCGGGTGGTGTTTTTGCTGGATGCTTCCGGCAGTATGCGCGGTGTCTGGCATACGGTAATCCAGGCGGCCCAGCTTTTTTTGAAAGCCCTGCCAATGGGCGCCCAATGCAAAATCGCACTCTTTAACGAAACAGTGGATGTGGCTGCCGACTGGATGGACTGCAACCAGGCCAGCGAAACGTTGAAGCGCCAAACGCCGGATGGAGGAACCGACATCTCCCAGGCGTTGAAAATGGCTTTGTCCAGTTACCCTCCGGTCCCAGAAGGCGCTCAGAAGGGTCAGAACATAACGGTACTCGTTTCGGATGGCGTTGACACCGTCAACCTGGAGACGGACAAACCGATCATTCTGGCGGACAAAAAGAAAAACGAGGCAACTGTATTTGCCTACTACGCCGGGAATGTGAATCCCAGACCTTTAGAGCCGATTCCTGACTATGAACTGATGGCTTTGGGAGAAATCGAAAAATCCCTGAATGCATATTTCAAGGGGATCGATCTGTTCCTTAAAAAACAGGATGTATTTTTGGTAAAGCCTGGAAGCTCGGTTTCTGTCGAACAGGTCAGCCAGGCTATCGATCAGGACAATATCAATACACCTTAAAGAATTGCGGGGCGCAGTTTTGGCCCCGCTTTCCTTATTGGGAAATCGGCAAAGCGCCGGTCAATTTATCGATGGAGTTTTCGGTCATGGTAATAGCGTCATTCAATAAGTCGCGGGTGCGGAGCATGAAGGACAGGTCTTCGCCAATACCGAGTTCCAGAGACACTAACATCATGCACCGGTAAAGGGCGCGGCAAAGGGATTTATTCTTCCGGCCCTCGCCCTGAAGTTGCCGTATCACGGATAGAAGTCTGGCCTCACAGTATTGGCCGTCTTCATCAAATATGAACTCACGCAGGGAATCGGGTATCGCGCTCATGGATGGCTCCTTTCACTAAAACACCATAGCCCATCATGCCCGGTTCAGGAATCGACTGTCAAATTTCAGCGATGGAACAAGCCATGGATTGGAGCAAGACAAGCAAACGGGATTTTGAAAAAGCTTTGGAAAGACAGGTTCAGGAACGCTGGTACAAAACCAGCCAATTGTCCAAAAAAGGCAGGGCCGAAATCGAGGTCATGAAAAAAGTGCATAAACAAAACCTGAGCCAGGCAATTGAAAATTAGGAAAAGAATTTTGAAAAAGACACAGAGCGGGAATTTAACCGCCTTCTCGCAAAAGAAGGACTGGAACTTCATTACCGACCCGCTTGGGGGCAGGGAAATATCTTAAGCGAGGAACAACTCAAAAAACTCGCAGAACACAACGTCATTGTTAAAAACCGGGAAGTCATTCAAGGAATGGAAGTCCAGCACAACAAGGCTATTGAAAACATTCTCAACAAGGAAGGCCTGTATCTGAATAAAGGAAATAGTCAGTTACAGCTTCCAAAACACTTCAATGAACGAAGCGGACGGAATAATCAGGATACTGAAAGGGGCAGGTAAAATTTATGAACATACTTCATGGATTACCACGCGGGGTTAAAGGAAAAGAGGCCCGAATACCAAGTGAGTTCTGGGCCGAACCGGAAACAATAAAAAATGATTTTGTATATAACGGCACTCAAATCTCACCCGGAGCCATTGGAGATCAACTCATTGGCCTTAATACCGAACAAGGTCTTGTGAGTATTGCGGGTGCGGGAAGCGGAAAATCCGTACAGCTCAAAAGCAATGCTGCCCTTTACCGGGGGTCTATGATCATTATTGATTCCAAACTCGACATTGGAAAAGACATAGCTCCCTGGCTGGAGGCAACAGGAAGTCATGAAAATTTTATTTTTGAAATGGGAGTCCGCGTAAATAAGAAATTAAAAAAACTTCTTGCAAGCTGGAACCCGCTGGAAACGGTCAACAACCCGGAAACCTTACTGGAAGATATTGGCCTGATCGCCGATGCTTTAATCATTCATGATCCGGGTTCAGAAAGCCACTGGCCCGATTCCGCCAAGATTTTTCTGGAAGCTGTAATCCTTCATGTCGTCACCTGCAAATTATATGAAGGCAAAAGGCATTTGATTACAGTTCATATTCTCATATCTAAAGGAAGGCCCTTACCGGGTGGAGACACCCCTTCCATGGCTGGTCTTTGCAAGGAAATGCTCCATCAGGCTATTTATCTCAAGGACAAGGATGAAGATTTAGCTGAAGCCTTGGAAGCCGGAACTCTGGATTTTTTTGAGCGCACCGACAAAGAACGGGATAGCGTTCTTTCCACCCTGCGCACCAATCTAAAATTTTTAAGTTACAAATCCATACGCAAAATCCTTGTTCCGCATCCAGACCGGAAACATCTGACCAGTCTTGACCTGTTAAGGGAGAGAAAAATTGCCGTTTACCTTTCTCCTGCTGCTGGCAGGTTAGGTCAATTCAATCGGCTTTTGCGCTTGTTCGTGAATATGACCCTTGAATCTGTTGAAAGGGTAAAGGATTCCCAATCCGTTCCCATTTTAATGGTTCTTGATGAGTTCCCAGTACTCGGTTACATGCGTCAGTTGGATATTGCCGCCGGATTTATTCGGGGATTTAACGTGAAACTCTGGGTGATTTGTCAAACCCTGTCCCAGATAAAAAACCTCTACAAGGAAGGCTGGGAAGTATTTTTAGGGAATAACTGCCTCCAGTTCTTTGGCAACAATGATTTAACCACATTGGAGTATATCGAAAAAAGATGCGGTCAAACCCCGGTTAAAGCGATCCAACATTCCATTGCGAAAACCGAAGCTGTTGGCAGTGAAAGCATCAGTGAGCAACTTCATTCAATTATCACCCCACAAGAAGCGGCTAAGGTTTTTTCCCGTATTGATCCTGGACAACGGCAACTGGTGATCCAACCGGGTCATGACCCGATCATCATACAACGCACCGAATGGTACCGGAAAGATGCCCCGTATTTTAAAAAGTATTTTTCAAAGTTCTGCCGGTTTCTGGAGGAACAGGGACAGTAAGTAGGCTGGACATTAACAATCCTTATTTAAGGAGACACATCATGGAAAAAGAAACGAGAAAACCCATCGAAAATATTCGTGTCGGAAACGTTCAAGCCGCTATCTGGGAAAACCAGGGTGATAAAGGAAACTTTATGACAGCTTCCTTTTCGCGTTCCTATGAAAAGAATGGCGAATGGAAGAAGGCTTACGATTTCAGCCCGGCGCAATTGGCGGACCTGCAACGCGCCGCAAAAGAAGCAGAAACTTTTATCCGGGACCAAAGCAAAGAAAAGGGCAATGAAGCCATGGAACGTTTCGATGCCCGCAACGAGCAGTCTCGCGATGAGCAGAGCCAAGAGCTGGAACGATAGAGTTTCTGCGGGTTTTAATCTTTTATTAAAACCTACGGTTGTAACCTAAGGTTATGCACAGCTTTATACAAATTTTATCCACTACGGCGGTTTGCCTTTCCTCTTCAGGCAGAAAAGGCAAGCCGTTGTTCATGGATTCACCTGCGTAGCCCGGATTAGCAAGATGGAGAATAACAATTACCAATTGGTCGCGCTATGGCTTTTGATGAGAAAAAATTTCTTAAATATTACGAGAATACCGCCCTCACAGAGGCGCAAAAGCTTGAGCGCATTGCGATTTGCAAACGGATAATGAACCATTTTGTGGAAGCCGCCCATGGAGAAACGCCGGAACAATTATGCCTTGGAACATCAAAAGAGAATTATTTACAGAGTCAGGATCAGGAGGTAGAATCAAAAAGACTTTCAAATTATTTCAAAAATAAATTCGCTTCGAAACCGGGGCGGATAAAACTTTTAAGCAGAGAAGAAAATGCTAAAACCAAACACCAAATTACCCCCCGCTAGAGCTGTCACGTATTGTCGAGTGTCGAGCCAGAAGCAGGTTAAGGAGGGGCATGGCTTGTCGTCGCAAAGAACCAGATGCGAAGAATACGCGAAGCATAAGAATCTGGAAGTAATTACCAGTTTTCAGGACGAAGGTGTTTCCGGCAGTGTTATTGACCGACCTGGCATGCAGGCAATGTTGAAATTTATAAACAACATAAAGCA
>JAYOZP010000060.1:12575-26695 GCA_038154245.1 Nitrospinales bacterium
ACATCAGCCTTCTTGCACGTGGGTTAGATGCTCACTTACAACTTAGAACGGCTATAAGTGCCGTGGGTGGCAAACTGGAATCACCTTCCATTGAGTTCGGCGAAGATTCCGACAGCATGCTTGTTGAAAATCTTCTGGCCAGTGTGTCTCAGCATCAAAGGCAAAAGAATGCCGAGCAGGTCAAAAACCGGATGCGAGCGCGAGTATTAAATGGATATTGGTGTTTTGCGCCCGTCATTGGATACAAATATGAAACCGTACCCGGTCACGGGAAGCTTCTCGTACCTGATGAACCCGTGGCTTCCATTCTTAAAGAAGCAATGGAAGGATATGCCTTAGGCCAATTTACTTCCCAGAGCGAGGTAGCAAGGCATCTCGACTCTTGCCCCGGTTTCCCGAAATCTCCTAATGGAAAAGTGCAGAACCAGTTTATACATAAGATTCTCGGAAAATCCATTTATGCGGGATATATAGATGTTCCCAAATGGGGCATTTATTTACAACCTGGGAAGCATGAACCGCTCATCAGTTTTGATACCTTGAAAAAAATCAGGAATAAAATGAACGGTCAAGCTCATGCTCCAGCGCGAAAGGATTTGAATGTAGATTTTCCTTTGCGTTCTTTTATTATTTGCTCCACATGCGGAAATCCATATACAGCCGGATGGTCCAGAGGAAAATTGGGAGGCAGGTACCCCTATTATCTTTGTTATTCCAAAGAATGCCCAGATCGCAGAAAATCTATCCGTAAAGATAAACTTGAAGGAGAGTTTGAACAACTGCTTCAAAATTTAAGGCCCACACAAGACCTTTTCTTCATGGCTAAGGAAATGTTCAAAGATTTGTGGGAGGAGCGTCAGGATCGCGCAAAAGCCGATTCAGGACTATTACAAAACGAATTAAAAGTAATAGAGAATAAGGTGGAGAAATTTTTAGGACGGATTGTGGAAACCGATAACATGACGCTTGTAACAACTTATGAAAATAAAGTTCGAAAACTGGAAGAAGAGAAAATCGCAATTAACGAAAAAGTCCGAAATTGTGGCCGTCCACTAAAGACTTTCGACGAAGCGTTTGAACCCGCCTTCAGGTTCCTTTCTAATCCATATAAGCTATGGGAATCCAATAGGCTGGAAGATAAAAGAGCAGTATTAAAGCTGGTATTTGCAGAGCGTCTGCCCTACGACCGAAATGAGGGACTTCGAACCCCCGCATTGTCGCTCCCCTTCTGCCTTACAGGGCAGTTGAAGGGGAACGATTATGCGATGGTGGGGCATAAGCTTCTTCGAACTAGAAATTATCGATTAGACTTGAGAAGCGGTTTCGATTATAAAAAGTTTAAAAATTTTCAAAATGGATCTACTAATAGTCCAGATCAGATATCTATTTCCAGCGCAGACAATATAACGGACATTTATTTTGGAGTTTCAGGAAATTTCTCCGACAGTTTTAACGGCCAAAATACAATTGATCTTAAAATCCAACAAGGATTGGGAGGTACGGATGCGACTTCCGCGAATCCATCTAGGACGAGCGCAGATGCAACCACTACAGTCGCCACTTTTAATGTTTCTAGATTTCAAAATGCCGGGTTTTGGGATAGCTTCATGATTCTGGGATTGGGCGGCCAATTGTCTAGCGATAGGAATCTGTCTCCAGGTTTATTTGCCGCAGGCGGTTTTGGAACAGTAAGAGGGTTTCCTTTAGCTCAACTCTCGGGAGATTGGGGTTACACCGCTTCCGCCGAGTATGTGGTTCCTGTTCCTTTGGATTACTCTATAGGAATTGGAGATTTGACGGTCAAAAAAGTTCTTTCTCTTAACGGGTTCATAGAACATGGGAGAGTATTTGCGATTAATAATCAGTCGGGAGAACGAAACGATTCTATTACTGGGGTGGGAGGCGGCGCTCAACTAAATGTTCCTCTAGGTAAAGATTTGCCAACCTTAAATTTAGCTTTTAATTATGGGTACCCTATTGGCGGCCCAATACCTTCCGATGGAAGTTTTGGAACCGTTTACGTTAATGGCGGGGTAACTTATTAAGGACTTATTTGTAGGAGTCAACGATCTATAAATCAAAAAATTGATCTAATTTTTTGTCGCTTCGCGGTAATTTTCCCGTTACACTTTCCCAAACTTCTTTTGTTTCCATACATAAATAAACTCCCATATTTTCCGCTCTTTTCCTTATGTAATTTCGAATTGTGTCGTAGGCTTTATTCCTGATTGGACGCAAATATCGAAACTTCCCATCTTCGCTGGGTACATGTTCGCTATTAAATAAAATGGTTTCAGGGTGTCTCTGTTTTATTACTTTTTTCAAGTTAGAACGGTAGCGAAAACTGCCTAGGCTTATCCACTCAATATTTTCTACCTGCAAATTATTAAACAAAGCGTCCGTTAATTCTTTGTAGGCGTTTTCCCAACCAGGAAATATGATAATTGGATCGAAGTGAAAACCAACCTTGAATCCGTTTTCCTGGCATAGTTTAGCCGCTTTTATTCTAGATTCTAAACTAGCCGTTCCTTTTTCTTCAGAGTTCACTATTTCAGAGGGGTTTACCGACCACGAAATCACTACATTCTTAGGGTCGTGTTTTAAGAGGTTATTGATGCAGGCAGATTTTGTTTTTAATTCTAGCGTCGCGTTTTTTTGTTGATTAAAAAAGGGAACTAATAAATCTGTATGAGGTATAACATCGTCAAGGGCTAAACTGTCGGCTATTTCTCCAGTGCCTACTCGAAATGTTCTTTCAGGATAAGCGGCGAAAACTGAATCGAGTTCTGATAATACGCTTTCTAGATTTACAAAAGCTTGAAGCACAGGATTGTTCTCTAAAAAGTCTTGGAGTATGCAATAGGAACAATCGTATATACAATTAGACGTTAAATTGACGATGTAATAATTGCAACAGACCATCCCCGGGCTTATCCCCGGGCATTTTTTAAGGAAAGATCCTTCAAACTTTGATAGAAATAGGATTTTTTTGGAGGCTCCAAATGGATCCGCCTTAGTTTCGTTTATTTCATCTAGAATAGTTTTGCGGCAAGCGTTTTTGGTGATCGGAACCTGAGGAAAACGCTCCATAACACTTTTAGATAACGCATAGTTTTCTGCGCCCTCTTCTATATAAATTGCTTCGGGAGAAAAAGTAATCAAGGCGTTAGGATTGGTTGAATGTTACTATAGTTGTCAATTAGTAAATAATTTGCGATAATAAAGCGATTGGCGAACCGATATTAAGGTGAAGGCCAATAAAACTTTCTCGATCAACGCGTTTTTTCTTAGCATTATACATCCTTCCCATTAAATTATTTCCAAATTTGTTTTAAACTTTTCATCTCTTTGACGTATGGATACTAAATCCCCACTTCTAGAACAAATCGGAACAGGAAAACCTGTTAACGGTAAGAAGAATTTTTGGGTTGTAGCGTTTGCTCTTTCTGTGAGCTTGAATATTTACTTGCTTTGGTTTGATAGAGATCAAACTTCAACGCCTAATGCAGAAGCTAGGTTGTCACAGATAGCGCAGCCTGTTGTAAAAAATCAAACTCCCCAAAATACAGATTCGGTATCCAATGAAGTTTTGGTCGTTACCAAGGAAAACTTTGAAGTCGCTAAAGCGTCTTTTGAACCGATTGAATCGGTCAAAAAAGGAGCTATCAGAGCGTTGAGTTTTAAAATAAAAAATTCGTTAAATTATTCTTTATGTAAGATTATGTCTAAGGAAGACGGGTGTAGACAATTAGCGGCTTACATTAGTAGATTGCTGACTTGGAATATAAATATTAATAAGGAAATGCGCAAAGGTGATTTAGTCCGAGTTATATACAACGAATTAGACAATCAAGATAAATTTCAGATACTAAAATTGAGTTATCACAGCGCATTCCACGGACAAGTTTTTTCTTTCAGCTTTTACCATATTCCAGGAAGAAAATATGGGGGATATTTTGACAATAAAGGACAAGAGGTAGCGCCGCGTATAGTCGACAAAGAGGCCCCGATAAAAGATTATATTGAAATAACTTCTCTTCCTGGCGATTATCGTAGAGGTCGATTTTCAGGGCATAGAGGAACAGATTTTAAAGCGCATGTTGGAACTCCTATATATTCAAGTTTTGAAGGTAGAGTAGTTCGCAGAAACTGGAATACTCGGGTAAATGGTTATTGCTTAGAAATTGATCATCCTAAAAAAGGCGTTATTACGCGTTACCTTCATTTGAGCCGGGCCTTAGTTAAGCGAGGAGAATATGTTAAACAAGGGCAAAAAATAGGCGAGTCAGGCAATACGGGTAGAAGCTTTGCGCCTCATTTACACTATGAAGTCCAACAGCGAAGCGGCAAAAAGAAATTTATTCACCCTTTCAAATCTAAGACGCACAAATCTGTTAAGCAAGATTTGCCCCCCGCCCGTAAAGATGAATTTTTGAAAACCGCAACCGGTTATGATTCTCTTTTTGAAGATAGTTGAGAAATTTAAAAT
The DNA here is from genome assembly GCA_038154245.1 of Nitrospinales bacterium. GTDB lineage: Bacteria > Nitrospinota > Nitrospinia > Nitrospinales > JAJDAT01 > JAJDAT01. The sequence goes on from JAYOZP010000060.1 coordinate 17,065, forward strand.
AAATTAAATCGATGATTTTTCAAAATTAGTTAATCCTCAAATCCTTTTTAAGTTAATATTTATAAATATTAGTCTTCTGTATAAAAGAAACCCAGTATGGTCGGCCGGTAGCGTTTTTGGGGTTTGTCTTTCTGTTTTCCTTGCCACGCCGTTTGGCGAAACGATTTTCACACACTCACCAAATCAATGAGGCGATCCAAGGCAAAAAAGCGAAGCGAAAAACGACCAACTTTAAAGCGTCGATTTTTATTTTGGACTTTGAGGTTTACTGTTTTTCTTTTTCTTTTTAGTTTGCTTCCTGTTGTAATTTATCGATATGTTAATCCTCCAACAACTCCCTTGATGTGGATTAGGTGGGCGGAAAATGAAGGTTTTCGATCTTCTTCAATAGTGATTGAAAATTGGGTTCCATTAAAAGACGTCTCGGATGACTTGATCAAAGCAGTTGTTAGCGCTGAAGACAGTAAGTTTTTTAATCATGCAGGTTTTGATTGGAGCGCCGTGGGCGACGCATTCTGGCATAACCTGAATTCGAGTAGAAAAATTGGAGCCAGCACAATAAGCATGCAAACGGCTCGAAATGCGTTTCTATGGCAGAGTAGAACGTGGATTAGAAAAATTTTAGAAGCTTATTACACTGTTTTAATCGAGACGTTTTGGAGTAAGGCTCGAATTTTAGAAGTATATTTGAACATAATTGAGTGGGGAGATGGAATTTTTGGTTGCTCGCGGGCGGCTCAATTTTATTTTTCACAATCCACAAATCTTCTTTCTGCTGAAGATTCCGCTTGGTTAGCTTCTATACTGCCTAACCCAAGAGTATGGTCAAGAAAATCATCTTCTAAAAAAATATTAAAATCAAAAGCGAGAATTTTAAAAGAGATGAAAGTAGTTCGAATTCCCACTTCAGTTTTAGAATCGATCAACTAGTGATCCGTTTACAAATATCAAAAAGTCTCCAGAAGAAAATTAGAAGCGGGTTTCCCTGGATTTTCAAATATCAAGTTCTCAACGATCCAATAAAAGGAGATCCTGGAGATTTAGGAGTTGTTTACGATTCGAATAATCGTTTTCTTGCTGTGGGATTGGTGGACCCTGAAGATGAAATTTGTTTTCGAGTTTTACAATTTGGAACCTCAAAAACGATTGACGAAAAATTTTGGGAGGAGAGATTTAAAGCCGCTGTTTCAATTCGAGAACCTTTAAGGAATTTTCAAACAAATGGATATAGGGTTTTAAACGGAGAAAATGACGGTTTTCCCGGGTTGGTTTTAGACCAGTATGGCGAGTCGGGAGTCTTAAAAATTTATTCAACTTCCTGGGTTCCTTACCTAAAAGTTTTGCGCGGTATAATTCAAAAAGGGCTTGCGGTAAAACGAGTTTTTATTCGATTGGCGCGAAAAATAACTTCGATCTGTTTAAAAAGATTTTCCATTCAAGAAGGCGATTTATTGTTTGGGGAATCTTTAGAAACTTCAGCAAGGTTTCTAGAAAACGGTTTAACTTTTGAGGCTGATATATTAGCGGGTCAAAAAACAGGATTTTATTTTGATCAAAGGGAGAACCGGGAAGCTATCCGCGAATTGGCTTTTGAAAAAACAACCTTGAACGTTTTTTGTTATACAGGTGGGTTTTCTGTTTATGCGCTTGCTGGAGGATGTAAGAGCGTTTTAGAAATAGATTTAAATTCGTGGGCGTTAGAATCGGGAAGAAAAAATGTAAAGCTAAATTTCTCAGATTCAAAAATCTCGACCAATTTTTTTCAAAAAAAAGGCGATGCTTTTCAGGAATTAGAAAAATTAAAAAAACAAAAAAAGAGCTTTGATTTGGTGATTCTGGATCCTCCCGCTTTTGCGCGTAAAAAAAAGGAAAAACCCAACGCTTTTAAAGCTTACTTGAAATTGGCCGAGATGGGAGCTTGTCTTGTAAACAAGGGCGGTGTTTTATTCGCGGCTTCTTGTTCTGCTCCGGTATCATCCGAAGAGTTTTTTGAGATTGTAGATAGAGGAGTGCGAACCGCTGGTTTTGATTTTGTACCTTTTAAACGATCAGGGCACGCTCTAGATCATCCTATTAGCTTTAAGGAAGGAGCTTATTTAAAAGGAGTTTTTGGTAATGTTGTTTAATGGCAAGGAAATCTTTGGCCTTAGCCATCTCTGGTTGTTGAGTATTAGAGTGGGGCGATTCAGATTTTCCAAAGCCTAGTTTTGAAGAACTAGGCTTTGGAATGAGTGAAAATAAAAATTATAAGCGTTACCTTAAATTACCGACACCAGAGTTTAACGTTTTTAGCGCAATCTTTTTCCGGGTTCATAAATCGGGTGCTTTTGACGCATTCTTCGAAGTTTTTAATGCCGGTTACTTCCGTAGCGTACGCGCACCAATTTTCTTTTTTTGCATCGTTGGCAAAAGGTTGATCCTGCCACAATACTTTTTCGAAACAAATATTTGTGTTTGCTTGTTTATTAGATTTTCGATTTCTTTTTTTACAAAAAGAAAGAGATGCGTTTGACGCAAAGGCAGGAAACTCTTGGCCGCAGGCGTATCCAGTTACGGGAAGATCTGCGCCTCTTTGGTCTCCCGGAGTATTAAGAAAGTTTTGATGAATCGCTCCGTATCCAACGTCTTCGCAGGTTTTTGCTACTTTACAAGAAGCTCCGCATTTTTCGATTGCGCATTTGTCAGCTTCGGCGGTGGATTTTTTATTAGCGCAATATCCAAATTTGGATCCATCGTCGTTTACCGCTATTGAAACCACAGCTCCAGCGGGGATTGAACAGATTAGAAATAGTAGAGAAAAAATTCCTGCGACACCAATAATAAGATTTCTTTTATTGGTTTCGTTAGAATGAGTCATAGTTCCCCCTGGAAAAAAATTAAAAAGCTATAGAGTCGGAATAATCCTAGTAATTTTAAACTATTTTTAACTCATTGTCTTTATTTGCGGTTTGGAAAAAGCAAAAAGTCTCTTTTGATTCTTTTTTAAAAACGAGTGATAATATCAAAAAATCAAATAGGAGAATGTTCGGTTGAGATCTTTAATTTTTGGTTTTCTGATATTTGGTCTTGTTGGGTTTCATGGGTTAGGAGTTGCCGAGGCGGTGAATTACGATTCCCTAGCGTCCAAAGCAGTTAAATTAGGCGCAAAGAAAAACCCTGAAGATGTTATCAAACTTCTTGAACCCTATAAAAAAGATCCTGAAAATTTAAGCGATATTTTTTTTAATAATCTAGGAGTAGCTTATAAAAGTATTAAGCGTTTCCGTAATGCCGAATGGGCATTTTTGCGGTCTCTGAAAATCGCAAAAAATAAACCGATTACAAATTTTAATTTGGCTCTTACATATTATGAGTTGGCTAAATTAGAAGAGTTTCCTCAACTTAAGGTTAAAGCCTTAAAAAAAGCCTATCATTACCTGACTATTTGTTCTAATTTGGACCCAAAAAATAAGACGATAAAACATTTAAATAAATGGAAAAAGTTTGTTTCCTCCCATTTACAAGCGGCCAAAGACGAAGAGATCCCAAAAATCGCACTCATTATTAATAAATATAAAGCCTAAGAATTTTTATTTAAAAGTTGAAGATTTTCTTGGTCTTCATGATTCGTTTTTTGATAAGATAAGATCTAGTTTCTGCATTTTGTTAAATCGTTTTATAAAACCTCGGCATTAAAAACCTCTATCGTTTATTAAAAGAAAGATATAAGTTGTGTCTTGTTTATTTCCCCGCTCGTGTTCTTTAGCGCTGTGTCGCCGTTCGTAAAAAATTATCTAAAAATCTTTTGTCAACAGAGATGAGTTGTTAATCGCGTTATGTTTTTTGACAACTGATCCAAATATATTTCCTCATTAACGCTCGTTAAGAATTTGTACAACTCCTTAAACTTTTCTATTTGCGCTACTTCCAAAAGTTCTATCTCTTGTTTTTAATTTTTAAGTAAAAATTTTTAAATGACCAAAGTTTTTTTAGGAGTTTTGGCATGAGGAAATAGCTTGATTTATTTTCTTATCCTTTGTAACTCAGTTCTTTAAAAAAAACAAAAGAGTTTGTATTTATTTTTGCTATAATTAGTTTAAATTTAATTAAATTTAAACTAATTATGTGTTTTCCCGATAAGTAACTATTGTACTAAAACTTTAAATTTTAGATAGTTAGAGGTATCGATGTCCACTATTAAGAAGATTTGGTCGTTTTTTGCCCGAAAAATTCCAACGGATATAAATTCAATCTCCGAAAAAATTGAAGAAATTGACCAATCAGATTTTGAGCCAAGCGAAAAACAAATTCCAAGCGATAGCTTTTTTTATGATACTTGGGAAAAAAGAGGAAGCGTGATCTATAACCAAAGGCCTGCATCTGAAATTAAAAGTATGGTTTTAGATTGCGAAGTTAGAATCCATTAGGTTCCACTTTCTTTTTTTAAACTAATCCATAAAAATTGAAGTTATTTGAAAATTTTGGCTTCAATTTAATTTTCCTCATTTTTACGCTTTAATTCATGAATTGTCCTTCTTGCTCGAACGCTCTTTCCATATTTTATTATGGAGGGGTAGGGATAATGGCTTGCCAAGGCGGTTGCGCCGGCCTATGGTTTGATCGCTATGAAATTAAAAAAATAAACTCTAGTAATTTTGGAAGTGGTCGGGACCTTTTGGGGATTACTCAAATTGAAGGCCTTCGTTTGTTTAGAAATGTAGACCATATTTGTCCAAAATGTGAAACGACCATATTCCTCCGTCATTTTTTTGATAGGAAGCGGGGATTAGAGGTGGATCAATGCCCTCGTTGCGGGGGGATTTGGGTTGAAATGGGAAAAATTTTAGAAGGAAAACAATTGGAAACTGAAAAAGAAAAAGTAATCGACGATTACTTTATTTTTATTTATGAAAAGAAAATTATGAAAATGGATTTATCCATAGCGGATATTAGAGTGGCCGCAGGACAAATTCTTAAAGTATTTCATTTTTTGGGAATGTCTGAGGAATTAAATTTCGGAAAGCTTTAAAGTTTAAGTTCCGGAAAGTGAAAATAAAAAAACCGCAAGAGGTTCTAACCTCTTGCGGGTTTTTTATTTTAAATTTAAATAGAGTTATGCAATAGCTAAGAAATTACAAGCTTCGTAACACGCGTTGCAGTTGATGCATATATCCATGTCAATGTGGGCGGTAACTTTTCTAGTTCCTCCAGTGATGGCCCCCGTAGGACAGGGCTTAACACATGCTCCACAAGCTACACAGTCGTCTTCTTTTACAACATACTTATAAAGACCAGTACATTTCGCGGCATCGCATACCTGGTCGACAATGTGCCTTTCATACTCTTTGCGAAAGTATTTTACGCCTGTAAGAATAGCTTTGACGGCAGTTTCACCCAAGCCGCAAAGCGACGAGACGTTTACTTCTTCCGCAAGAGCGTAAAGTTTATCGATATCTTCGGGTTTACCGCGTCCTTCTGAAATGTCGTCTAGTTTATTCTTAATCAGGGTGAGGCCAATTCGACATGGCGTACATTTTCCGCAGGTTTCCGCTTCATTAAATCCGATTGAGAATTTGGAAAGGTCAATAACGCATGCCGAGGCGTCGTAAGCCGCAAAACTTGCTTGTCCCATAATAACGCCAGAATCTAATAAACTTTCGTAATCCGTCGCAGTATTGGCTTTTTCAGGGGGTAGAAAACCTCCTGTAACGCCGCCAACATGAAGAACTTTTAGGGCTTTTTTCTTTTGGATTCCACCTACATCGTCAATAATGTCCTGGAATGTTTTATCCATACTATATTCCAAAAGACCGTTATATTTGATGTTTCCAGATACCGCCCAAGTTTTGCAGCCTTTCGCGTTTTCATTGCCCATACTTCCATACCATTCTGCGCCTCTATCTTCGCGCATGATAGCGGCAACAGTTGCGTATGTTTCGGCATTGTTTAGGTTAGTTGGGTTACCCCACAAACCTTTACTGGCAGAATGTGGCGGTTGAGCTTTAGGAAATGGACGTTTTCCTTCAATGGAAGATAATAGCGCCGTAGATTCGCCGCCTATAAACGCTTCGATACCTTGATGAATCGAGATGTCAAAGTTAAATCCCGAGCCGCAAATGTTATCTCCAAGAAGATTTCGTTCTTTAGCTTGTTCGATAGCCATGGTTAAACGTTTTACCGCGATGGAATAGTCGGCTCTTGTGTATATGATCCCTTCAGTAGCCTGCATTGCATATGCGGCAATGATCATTCCTTCCAACATTTGATTTGGATTGCCTTCCATAACACTGCGATCCATGTATGAAGCTGGATTTCCTTCGTCGCCATTGACTACGATAAAGCGAGTATCGCTTTGGGTGTTTGCCGCTATTTCCCATTTTAATCCAGTGAGGAAACCGCCTCCGCCTTTTCCTCTTAGTCCGGATTTTTTAATTTCTTCAATTACCTCTTTTGGTTGATATTTTTTTAGAACGTGTTTAAGAGAGGAATAGCCGCCAACTTCAAGATATTCTTCAATATTTTCTGGGTCGATTTTTCCGCCAAACTCCAAAGCAACTCTTTGTTGTTTGTCGACTAACTCGTAATAATCTTTTTTAGAAGCGGCTTTGGCATAAGGTTTCCCACCCACAATATGGCTATTAATAATATCCTTAACCATTGCAGGTTTTACCTTTTCATAGGTGACTCTTTCCTCGCCAATATAGAGATCTACTAAAACATCTCTACTGCAATAACCTCGACATCCTACTTGGCCAAGGGAACAGTTTGGTTTTTCGGCTAATTCCACATTCTCTTTGAGTTCGCCAAGTTGTTTTTCAAACTCTTTATAAACTTCCATTCCGCCTTCGGCCAAACCGCTTAGACTTAGGCAAACGGTTACTTTAATTGTCTCTTTCCCCTTAGCCTTTTTGGCAGCCTTGGGAGCCTCCTGGACAGCAGCCATGAAACCTCTCCTTAAAACGCTAAAATCTTTTTTAAAAGTATTCTTTATAAAATCCAGACATTTTAACCTAAATATATTTAATGAGCTAAAACCTGAATTGAAAACAATTTGTAAACTCTGAATTATAACTATTTGTGTTGAGATTTCCAGCATTTTTTCCTTTTTCGGAGCTTAACGGGAGTTTTATGTTTTTGATATTAATTATCAACAATGTGGATTCCGAAAAAAGTTCAACATTTCCTTTAAATAAAATAGTTTACGAAATATTATCTATGTTAATACGAGCTGTCTGGGGTAAACCTGATTTGTGATATTTTGTGTATTTTAGTTTTGTCAAAGAATTAGAAAGCGTTGTTTTAGGAACGAGCTGTATTGTTGACCCAAATTATTTGTTTTTTCAAAGTAGATTGAGTAGGCCATTTCTGGTTTTTATGAAAAAAGGCGAAAAAACTAAAGCTATTATTCTTGAGACGGGGAGGGATCTGTTTTGGAAGTTTAGTTTTAAAGACATTTCAGTCGACTATATTTGTGAAATTGCCGAGGTGAATAAAGGCACTTTTTATCGTTATTTCGAATCTAAAGTGGACCTTTGCCTACAAATAATCGATCATAATTATGAAATGCTAATTAAGGATATTTTCGAAGTAAGTTTTTCGGAAACGAACGATCCAATAGCCAGGTATGAGGGGATTATTAAACGAATCTACAATTTACAAAAAGGGTTTTATGAAAATGAAGGGCGGTGTCGCGGCTGTCCTTTTGTTAATTTAGCTATGGAACTTACTAATCAAGAAGAGTCAATCCGAACAAAGTTAAACCTGGTTTATAAAGGGATAGCTAAGTTTTTTAGCGAAATTTACTTTCAGGCTGAAAAGCAAGGTAAGACAACCATAAGGAGCGATAAGGATGAAATGGCTCGAAAGATGCTATATGTTTTTAATGGTTCATTAGTAACCTCCAAAATTGAAAATAAACCAGAATTAATCCTCGAGGCAATTCCGACAACGCGAGTTATATTGGGGGTGGCATAGACTGAAAATAGTTTGAACCAAATAAGGAATTTACCTATTTTTTTTAATAGCCGGAAATGGGTCGAAAACTCCTAGTAGATTGATATATGAATAAGCTGGGTATACTTTTTTACCAAGTCCAAATTTTTTTACGTGATAAAAAACTTCATTTGCCAGGTGAGAGTAATTGTCTATGCGATATCCCTTATCTATTAAAAGCTTCATTTGTTTGAGATTCTCTTGTTTGAGGTTCCCTTCTTTTTTCCTGGCATAGTGGTTATTAAGCGCCAATCCGGGTAAAAAATAAAATTGGCTATAAACATGTCCGCTTGCTTGAAGCAAATCTTCTTTGAACCAAAACTTTAATCGCTGCCCATTTTTATTTTGATAATAATACCGTATTGGGTTTTTCTGAAATTGCGAAACTTTTTGCGCCATTCCCGTTTCATCGTGCTCGTTAACTCTTATCGAATTTACCTTGGTATCCTTCGGTATTTGAGTGGGGGTTTCCATTATTTTTATCGCTTTCCAAAACTCATCCATAGCTAATTTGAAAGAAAAATTCAAAAGCATCAATCCTAGATTATAGTGGGCGCGCTCTATGTTCATTCCATATTTAATGAACAAACCATAATAGAATGTGGCAAGTTTATATTTGCCTAATTTTTGGAATGTAAGCGCTCTCCAAAAAGACCAAAATGGAGTGGTGAAAACTTGATCGGTTTTTATGTCATTTATGTTAGAAATATCGAGTATGTTTAGGTTTCCGCGATATAAATAAGTTTTGGTTTTTTGTAAAACTAATTTTGGACGATAACCATTTGGAAAATAAAATGGATCAAAATCTGGATTTGAAAAAGGTTTTTCTAAAATTAACCAAATACCTACATTACCAGTTCGTTGAGCTAAAAGCTCCATTCGATGTTTTTCATAAAACTGCCTAAAATATTTTGGAAGGCTAATCAATGTTAGAGCGTCGGCAACTTCCCCTCGTAATTCTGCCGCCTGCGTTACATTTAAAATAATGTCGTTTGGTTTAATGTTTTTTTGCAAATAATCTCTGACCGCAGGATAGCCTTCGGTTTGAAACGATTCGTCGAGAAATTTTTTGCTCCAGACAGGCTTTGGAAATCCCAATACCCAAGAAAAAAGAAAAAATGTGAAAATGTAAACAAAGGTTTTTTGAATTGAAGTGTCAACATTTATTTTTCCCACAGTTGAAATTAAGCAAACAAATCCAGTGGCGACGCATATTAGATAAAAAGGCAAAACAAAAACAAGGAATCTTCCATGAACCATTCCGATAAACAATCCTAAAATCAAAACGGGAGGAACGAACATAGAAATTAAAATTCCAAACAAAGTTTTTCTAGTTTTATAAAGGCGACTTAATCCAACCAAAAATAAAATGAAATATAACCAGTGTGCAAATGGATGTCCCATAATCCATCCGTGATTTTCAAAGTTCAGCGTTACAAAAGTTTTTTTGATCAAGGTCGTCAAATTATCTAGTGGAGTTCCAGCATTAAAGGAGTAGACCTTTGTTGCAATAGGTAAAAGCGCTTCGTCGACAAACTCCCCTTTTGTAAATAGATCAAAAGTATTTTTTATAAAGTTAACCCCTTTTATTTGATAAAAGACAATAGCTGCAATTAAAGACGCTGAATAGGTAGTTAAAAATTGAATGGTTTTAAGTTTT
>JAYOZP010000061.1:0-25328 GCA_038154245.1 Nitrospinales bacterium
ATCTTTAGTCGCTAGATACAAAATTGTGTCTACTTTATTAATAATTTCTTTTTATGTTGTAGGCGCTGATTGGATTTATGTTTATAAAAAACGAGAAAAAGCTTTTCTAGTGGCTTCCATAATTTTTTCAATGATTACTTATTCTATGGTTTTTAAAATAGGATTAAACAATCTTTCAACTCATCGTTACAAAATGGTTAAAGGAATAATTGGTTGGCAAAAAAACAGAAAAGGATTGGCTTATCCTCAACCTAACGTAGCTAGTGAAACCCTGTCTTTAGCAATAAAAAGAGGTACTTTTCATTTAATGAATTATCGTGAATAATGCCTTAAACTAAAATATGGTTTTTACCTAAAATTTCTTACCAAAAATCAACTTGGTTCCAGAAACTCCTTTTACTATAATAACTTTCGAAAGTTTGAGTAAAAGTTTAATTGGAGATTTATAGTCCATGCCAAAAATGGGCATAAAAGCAAAAAATCAAAAAACTCTAGAGCTGATTGAAAAAGCTATAGAAGAAACTATTATCCTTCAAAGACAAAAGTCTTTGTTGATCGGTAGATGGGATTTTGTCGTATTTGGAATCGGCAAAAAAAATGAAGTTGTTATTAGAAAAGGTTATGCCGAGCAAGCGACTATTAAACGAGCTCCGGTTTATATCGCTTCTTTAGGAAATCCAGGTCTTAACCAAGGACTAGGAATTCCTTTGGAGGAACTAGTCGAAGAAGATTTACCAGAAGAATATTTGGGGTTAGAAGTTTATCAAATAAATCCATTACGTCCTTTAGTTATTGAAGAAAAAAAGAATGAAAAGGGCGGAATAAAAATATTTGATAAAATTGCGAAAGAATATGAATCCGACAACATTGCGGTTATTCAAGCTCCTAGAGAAAATGATTGGCCTATTGCCGTTTTAAAGTATTTAAATCTCTGCGACCAAGACTTTCCAGACACAACGCTTCAAGCCTTTTATTCTAAAAACGCTTACAGAAAAGGCATTTCTGGAGCTTCTTCAAACTTTATAAACTAAATAGAATATTTAATTTGAATAATCAAAAGAACTTTCCTGCTATTCAAATAATAATGTATTTTTTAAAGTTAATAATAAATAAGAAAAAGGAGAAATCATGAAGGCGTCTGATTTAATGTTCCAATGTTTAGAAGAAGAAGGAATTGAGTATATTTTTGGCATACCAGGCGAAGAAAATGCCGATTTCATGATTTCTTTAAAAAAATCTGAAAAAATAAAATTCATTTTATGTCGACATGAACAAGCAGCGGCTTTTATGGCCGATGTTTATGGCCGTTTAACCGGTAATCCTGCCGCATGTTTAGGAACCTTGGGGCCTGGCGCTACTAACTTAGTAACTGGCGTTGCAGACGCAAATATGGACAGAGCTCCTTTACTCGCTCTAACCGGACAGGCGGACACCAAACGGTGCCATAAAGAGTCGCATCAAGTTATGGATGTTGTTCATATGTTTCAACCGATTACCAAATGGAGCGCTTCCATTGTTCATCCAGATAACATACCAGAAATAATGAGAAAAGGGGTCAAAATTGCTAGGACAGAAAAGCCGGGAGCTGTTCATATTGAACTTCCAGAAGACATTGCAGAGTTGGAAACGGATAAAACTCCGATTAAAGTAAAACGAACCCGACGTCCTTATCCAGATCCTAAAGCAATTAAATCCGCTATTGAATTGATTGAATCCGCCAAACGTCCAATTGTTCTCGCCGGAAATGGTTGTGTCCGTAAACGGGTTTCCAAACAATTACAAGATTTTGTAAATTACACTGGAATTGGAGTCATAAACACCTTTATGGCAAAAGGAGCAATTCCTAGAACAGATCCTCATTGTTTGTTTACCATGGGATTGCAATCACGGGATCATATTTCCATTGAAATGGAAGAAGCCGATTTAGTAATAGCCATTGGCTTTGATATGGTGGAGTATCATTCAAGTCTTTGGAATAAAGGCAATAAAAAGAAAATTATTGATATCGATTTCTTACCTTATGAAGTGGATGAAAATTATTTTGTAGAAGTGGATATCCACGCGGATATTGCAGCTTCTCTTTGGGAGTTAAATGAACATTTTAAGGATAAATCAACAATAGTCGACCCCAATAGCTATGCTGAAATTCGAAAAGCAATGGAGCATGATTTTGCCGAACACAAAGACGATGATGCCGCTCCTTTAATTAAACCTCAAAAAGTATTGTGGGATACGCGCGAAGTAATGGGACCTGGAGACATTTTATTGTCCGATGTAGGAGCCCATAAAATGTGGATCGCACGGTACTATCAATGCGACGAACCAAATACTTGCCTGATTTCTAATGGATTTTGCACCATGGGCTTTGCTTTACCCGGCGCTATAGCCGCAAAAATGATTTATCCTGAAAAGAAAGTATTGGCTATATGTGGCGACGCTGGCGGGATGATGAACATTCAAGACCTAGAAACTGCCGCTAGATATGGAGCAAACATTGTTGTCGTTATTTGGGAAGATCGCGAATATGGTTTGATTAAATGGAAACAACAAAACTCATTTAACGAACACTCTAAATTAGATTTCACCAATCCTGATTTCGTTAAACTTGCAGAATCTTTTGGTTGTTGGGGTAAAAAAGTCGAAAAATCCGCAGATTACAAACCCGCTTTAGAAGAGGCCTTTGCTTGTGGAAAACCTGCAATTATTACCTTAGACATTGATTATGAAGAGAACTTAAAGCTTACAAAGCGTTTAGGTCAAATCATGACTACAATTTAAGGCCTTTGTTTATTTAATTACGTTAAAAGAACCTCCAAAAATTGTTTTTTTAGAAACCATGATTGCTTATTTTTCCTATAAGCAATCATGGTTTAAAAAATTGAGGTAATCTTAAGTTAAAAATTTTATTTTCAGTTAGGAGGTTGAACGGTTATGGAATTTAATTTTGAAGATTTTGAACGAGAATTTAACGATAAATATAATAAAAGGAAAGAACCGCCTAAAGAATTAGTAAAGAAATGGGAAGAAAATAGTAAAAAGTTCCGGGACTCATTATTAGATGAAAGTTTTATCAAGGATGTAAAAGATTCTGAGATTTCAGAACTGGAATTCAAAATAATGCATACGGCTCTTCTATCTTTAATTCCAGATATGCAAACCCAAATCGATCTTTTAAGAGAAAGAATAGAAAAACTCGAAGGAACAGAAGGGTCTCAAGGAGAAGGAGAAGCAAAAGAAGAAGGATAAAATTTAGCTTTTCTGTAAACTAATCTACGATTTAGTAACTTCTAACTGTCTTATTGCCTCATACAAAACAATTCCCACCGCATTTGCTAAGTTTAAAGACCTTACCCTTTCGTCAAAAATAGGGATTTTATAGCAACTTTCCCAATTTTCTTCTAGAAGAGTCTCGGGCAATCCTTTCGTTTCTTTTCCAAAAATAAAATACGTTCCTGGCTGAAAATTAAAATCAAAATAAGCCTTTTTTGCTTTTTTAGTCAAAAACACTTTAGGAGAATTTTTAGGGATATTGGATAAAAATTTATCCAAATTATCATGCGTTGACACTTTTAAATGCTCCCAATAATCCAACCCAGCTCTTTTTAATTGGGCGCTTGTTATTTCGAAGCCTAAAGGTTTAATTAAATGAAGTTTTGAGCCTGTGGCTAAACATGTTCTTCCAATGGACCCCGTATTAGAAGGAATTTCCGGCTCAACTAATGCGATATTAAAATCAAAGGGCATAAATTATTCTTCGCCTTTCTATAAACTATTTTCTAAATTTCGTGGATCAAAATAGTTTGTTTGTATTATTAATTCCCACAGTTTTAAGCTGTGAGATTATATAATGAGAACCCTTTATTAGCCATTTTGAAATAATGCCTACCAACTTATATAAAATCTTTTTTCTCATTTTTATAATTTCTGGTTTTTGTGGACTGTTATATCAGATTGTTTGGATGAGATTGTCTCTTACGTTTTTTGGTGTAATTACTCCCATTGCTTCAGTTGTCGTGTCCGCATTCATGTTGGGTCTTGCTTTAGGAAACTGGGCGGGTGGTAAATGGATTAACCAAATATCTCGCTTCATAGGCCGACCGGCCATATTACTGTACATATTTGCTGAACTAATAATCGGTATTGGAGCTTTCGTAGTACCAAATCTTTTTGAACTAGGACATTCTATTCTCCTGACAGTGGATGAGATGAGTTCCTATAAATACCTTTTTTACTCCTCTGTTCTCATAACGATTTCCATAGTTCCTTGGTGTTTTTTTATGGGAACTACCATTCCGGTAGCTATGTTTTTCTTCAAACAAGCGAATAAAGCTGAAAAAACAAGTTTCAGTTTTTTATACCTTGCTAACGTTATAGGAGCGATGCTTGGAGCTTTAATTTCAAGTTTTGTTTTGTTTGAATTAATCGGCTTTAAGAACTCTTTAATGCTGGCCGGAGCTTTAAACTTTGCTATTTCTTTTATCTGTCTCGGCCTATTAAAAAAGTTCCCTTATTCAAATTTTTCTCCTATAGGAATAGAAAAGATAAAGCCAGATGCCTCGTCAGATGGCGTTAGTAATTGGTTTTTAGGGTTTATTCTTTTTTTTAATGGCTTGACATCAATGGCTTTTGAAATTATTTGGATAAGAGCTTTTATACCTACCTTAGGAAACTTTGTATATGCTTTTGCCGGACTCCTGACTGTTTACTTATTTGCAACCTGGGTAGGATCATTAATTTATCGAAAAGTTTCGTCTTTTTCTACTAAACCCAAACTTGCTGATTTAATAGCTCTCTTAACGGTATTTGCTTTTTTCCCCATATTTGCCGGCGATCCTTATTTTTTAGAACCCCTTATTGGAAAAGGAGGACATACTGGTTTAAAGATTTTTATCACCCTTGCCAGCGTATTTCCCTTTTGCCTGGTTTTAGGTTATCTCACTCCAATGCTTATTGACCAATACTCAACTGGACAATCCAAACCCGCAGGCCGTATGTACGCGTTAAATATAATCGGCTCAATTTTGGGTCCTCTTATTGCCGCTTATGTTTTATTACCTCTATTAGGTTCCAAAGAATCCATAATCTTTCTAATCATTCCTTATTTTATTCTATTTTTACTATGCGCTCTTCAATTACCAGAAATACATAAAACCCAAAAAATAATAGGAGCCACTATTATTTTTTTAATAGTAATAAATTTTACATTTTTTAAAAGTAAAAGTTACGAAGAGGGGGCAACTCGTGGAGAAATTAAAATACGCCGCGACCACACAGCAACGGTAATTTCCTATAACCTTGGTCCTTATAATAAAGGTCTATTAGTTAATGGTCAGGAAATGACCATGGGATTTAATCAAGCTCATAAAATCATGGCGCATTTCCCATTGGCGACGTTACAAAACAAACCTGAATCAGCTGTTGTAATAGCCTTTGGAATGGGAACCACTTATAGGTCGTTACTTTCATGGGATATTAAAGCTACAGCTGTTGAACTAGTTCCAAGCGTTATAGAAACATTTGGAGACTATCATAAAGACGCAAAAGAAATTTTGAAAAACCCAAGAGGGAGGATCGTCATTGACGATGGGCGACGGTTTTTAAACCGGAACAAAGAAAAATTTGATTTAATTACGGTTGATCCTCCACCTCCAATTGAAGCGGCTGGGACTTCTCTTTTATATTCGGAGGATTTTTATAAAATAGTAAAAAAACGTTTAAAACCAAACGGCATATTTTTCCATTGGTTCCCAGGCTCCTTGAACAGTTTTCAACCTGTAATTAGATCAGTTCAAAACTCATTTCCAAATGTGGAAGTTTTTCAATATTATCCTGGTTTTGGATTTCATATATTTTGTTCCTTAACTCCGATAAAAATCCCCAGCGTTACAGAGTTTTCGTCTAGACTTTCCGATGAAGCAAAAAAAGATTTTATGGAGTTTTTCCCAAAAACTTATAAAACATCTTTAGAAACAAATGAACAAGTTTTAGTTGATGAACATCTTGGTCTCATCAAAACAATATTAAGCAAAAGACTAGATTTGAACGAAATAATCGATCAGAAAAACAATGCGCGAATTACCGACGACCGACCTTATAATGAATATTTCCTTCTTCGAAAAAACTTTAAAAGCTTACAAAATCTTTAATCGTCGAACTCCCGTTTGATGAATAAGTCTTTAGAAGTTTTTCCGTACTTTTGATAGTAAAGTTTTAGAGTCCTTTGAATTCTACGAACAGCCACATGTCGCCTTTGTTTACGCGTTATTTTTTCAGCTTTAACCAAATGCTCAATGGCTTTTTCTCCTTCTTTTAATCGGTCATAAGCAACCGCTAAATTAAAATGAGCTTTTGAATAATTTTCATAAAGATGAATCGCCTCAAGGTACGCTTGTACTTCCTGTTCGGTTCTTCCCAATGCCATATATTCTAGTCCTAAATTAAAATAGGATTCCGCGTCTAACGGATCTTGCTCAATGCTTTTGAGTTTTTGAGCTACATTTTGGTGGATAAGCTCTTTAAACCGCTTAAACCCAATTTCGCTTTCCGCAAAACTTTGAGAACTAAAAATATAAAAAAATAAGACAATTAAAAAAGGCATCTTAAGAGGCATTAAAACATATCAACTGTCTAAGATAATAAAATGGAAAAACTTATATAAGGCGGGGTTTGGTAATCAATTATCAATCATTCAAAGTCTTCGGGATCTAGATCATATCTTTTATATAGAATTCGTAAGCTCTTTTTAGAACTTGCGTTCCACTGAACGTGATTTTTGGCATCGGCTAATTTTTCAGCCTGCATCGTATGAATAATAGCATTTTCCCCATCCTCTAATGAATCATAAGCCAGGCCTAAATGAAAATGAGCGTCTATATCCTCCGGAACAAGTTCAATAACTTTCTTGAATGCAATTACGGCATTATCATAATCTTGCAATTGGTCGTAAACCAAACCTAGATCCATATAAACTTCGGGGTTTTCTGAAGATATTTTTATCGTTTTCAAATAATTATCGATGGCTTCTTGATATTTACCGGATCGATCAAAAATAATTCCTATTTTATGAAAGTTATCAGCCGTTAAAGGATTAATTTCCGCAGCTTCTTGATATTCGTTAAGGGATTCCTTATAGCGCCCCGCATCCATATAAGTTAGACCTAATTCTCTTCGAAGAGTTTCGTCCTTTGGATTAGCCTCTACTTGAGCGCATAGTTCGTCTATTTTTTTATTTAAAGCCTCTTTAACGTCCACAATCTAACCAAAAGTTTTAAGCTAAAACTTACATTTGCAGTAGGAAATCATCATCCGTTTCTTCCCCCAAATAATCAGGAAGTTTAGTTTCTTTACTAGTTAAACAATCTCTAATTTGATTTTCCATTAACCCAGAAGCCTCTCCTAAATTAGCTCCTTTAAAGTTTGTCTGAAATAGCGTTGTGTCTTCATTAAATTGTGCGCCTTGTAAATTCGAATTTTCCATATCGGCATATTGCAAATTGGCTTCAAAAAAATTAACTTGTTTCAATTCGGCATTATCTAATTTAGCGCTAGACAAATTCACGTCTTGAAATTTTCCTCTATTAATATTTGATCCCGTCAAAATAGCGCCGCTTAAATTAGAAAATTGGAACTTTACTTCCTCCAAATTAGCGTTCGACAAATTCGCTTTTTGTAATTTTGCTCCCCTAAGATCGGCTTTAGCAAAGTCGGGTTTTACGTCGGGATTTTCTTCCCGCCATTTATTCCAGCTTTCCGTTCCTTTTTTCAATAATCCAATATGCTCTTCATTTGCCATAAAATTCCCCAATAATAATCAAAGACAATATAATAACATGCATGCCAATAAATCCTATTATGGCTAGATATTATTTTATTCTATCCAATATTTAAAAGTATTTTCCAACTTCAAAATCAATGTATCTGTCCATAAAAAGCCGTCTGCCGTCTCTTAATACAACACAACAAGTGCATAAAAAAGGTTTTGACGATGTCGTTGAAATTCCTATGATTCCTCCTTGATTAGTCACTGGATAGATATGATTATTCCAATAAGGCCCAAACATAAATTCTGCTCGCGCTATTTGGTTAATGTATTTTGATTCATCGCCGGAAATATAAATAAAAATATTGTAATGCTTGCTATCGCCTTTTGGTTTTTCATATGTATGAACCAAAAATAAACCTTTAAAAGCTTTATAATAATCTTCGTAGTGATCTGTCCTTAAATCGCTTGTCCAGTCTGGTCTTTTTTTTCCTCCTTGTCGCACTTTCCTGAACGATTTAAATCTATCAATAGTAAATTTGGGAGCAAGAGTTTTCGCTTTTAACGCCAAATAAGAAAGAACTATTACAGCCACAAACACGAATGCCCAAATAACCGCTAAAATTTGGGGCAAATATTGATTTAACGAAGAAAGTAAAATATCGATAACCGATACTCCAATCAATACAACCGAATATAATTAAAAAATATTTGTTAAAAATAAGCTTATTTGAGGAATAAATGTAACTAGCATCAAAATAAAAAAGTGAATCCCTATAAACGGCCAAATTGACATGTAAAGTCTTGTTATGGGTTCCTCAAATCTTGAACTAGAGATAAAAAGATTCAAGCCTACAGGAGGGGTTGAATAGCCAATCTCTAAGTTCATTAAAAAAATGATGCCTAGATGAATCATATTAATATCAAAACTTTTTGCAATTGGAATGATTAAAGGGACAACAACGACAATAGCCGAAAAAATATCCATCATACAGCCGACAATTAACAAAAAAATGTTTAATACTAATAGAAAAGTCCATTTATCGTGGATATAGTTTTTCATATGATCCAAAATTTGCATGGGAATTTGCTCGTCGACTAGATAACTCGTAAAACCCATTGCCGTCCCAAGAATAATTAAAATCGCTCCGGTTAAAATCATACTTTCGCGAATTAATCTAGGAACATCATTAATAAATTGGATCTCTTTATTAATAATTATCTGAATAAATAAGGTATACGTGACTGTTAAGGTTGCCGCTTCCGTAACAGTGACAAATCCTGAATATATCCCTCCCATAATAATAAATGGTAAAGGAATTTCCCATCCTGCGCCTTTTAATGCATTAATGGTTTCGTTTGAATCAAAACTCCTTTGAGTTTTTTTTGCTCCTTTAAAATACGAGTATAAATAGACGGCAAAAATGGCTAACAATCCAGGAATAATTCCAGCAAGAAATAGCCTATCTATGCTCACTTGTGCAATTAGTCCATATAAAATTAACGGTAAAGAAGGCGGGAATAATAACCCCAAACTACCAGAGGTAGTAATTAATCCTAGGGAAAAATTTTTCGAATTGGTTTCTTTCATCAACAAAGGGAATAAAAGACCGCCTAAAGCGATTATTGTCACTCCAGATGCGCCTGTAAACGATGAAAATAATGCGCAAATCAGTAAAACAGCTAAAGGAACGCCGCCACGAATACCGCCAAAAAACGCTTGAGAAAGACGATTAAGTCTTTTGGGAGTATTTCCTTCGGCTAATACAAAACCGGCAAAGGTAAAAAGGGGAATTGCTAATAGGGTAGGATTGCTTGCAATGCGATACAATTCTATAAAAATTGCCGAACCGTCTATATCGGCATTGTGGAACGATATTATTCCAGCCAAACCTATAACGGCAAATAGGGGAGTTCCAAGAAATGCTAACCCTAAAATTACAGCCGTTAAAGTCATTGAGATTTAGTAATTCCTTTACTTACTTTTTGGTTGAACCAGCGAGCACAAGTTCGCATATAAAGACTTTAAAGCTTTTATGAAAAAACGTAAGGCAATCATTGCAAACGCGATAGGCAAAATAATTTGAAAAACCCATGTAGGTATATTCCCATAAAGAATGGAGCCTCCTTCTTTTTCATATTGCACAAATATCCAAGCATAATAGGATAAATATGTTGAAATAATCGCCGATGCAATTAAAGGAATAAAAGCAATTACTTTATTCCAATTGGAAGGTAAAAAATATTTTAAGAAATCGATGGATAGGTGTTTGTCATTTCGAGTTGCTAAGGAAGCTCCCAAAAAAGCGACCCAAAGAACTAACTGTCTTAATAAAAGATCTGCCCATGGTAGCCCTTGTTCAAATATATTTCGAAGTACAACCTGTGTCAAAGAAAGAAGAATTATTGCCGAAAGCGTACAAACAATCAGAAAATTTTCGACTTTTGCTATTAAATCGTCGATAGAATTAATTATTTTCATCGAGAAATCGGCTAAGAAGAATAATCGTTAAAAATTTCTTAAAGTTTGCTACTTCCGGTATAATAAAAGCCTTTTTTTCAATACTCAATGTTTTGTTTGGTTAAGCTACTTTTGAAAACTGGCCTTTTTATTAAAAGATACTTTAAAGCAATTTTTATAAGCCTGGGGATTTATTTTTTTATATTTGGTTCCTCTCAAGTTTTTGCAAATAACGAGTCTGTTTACTTTCCATCCGGGGAATTTTGGATGGGCAGTCAAGTAGACGAGGGACGACGAGATGAGAACCCCAAACACAAAGTTTTTTTAGACGGGTTTTATTTAGATAAATATGAAACAACAGGAAAGGATTTCGAAGAGTTTCTACAACATTTTCCTAAAGAACATCCTCCTGTTACAGGCTGGTTTGGAAAAAAAGTAAGACCTAGTTTGGAGAATTCTCCAGTCATTGGACTTTCTTGGAAGCGATGCCAAAAATATTGTCGGTGGCGCGGTAAGAGATTACCAACTGAAGCTGAATGGGAACGAGCAGCAACAGGATTAAACCAAAGACGTTATCCTTGGGGTAACCAATTACCAACTCCTGAAAGAGCAAACTTTAATAAATGTTGTTTTATTAAGAAAGGCGAGGTTCTACAACCAGTTGGAACCTTTAAACTTGGAAAAACTCCCGAAGGGATCTTTGAAATGGCGGGGAATATCGCAGAATGGGTATTTGACTGGTACGGCAAGGACTTTTATTCTAAAAGCCCTTATTCGAACCCCAAAGGACCAAAATCAGGTAAATATCGAGTAATTAGAGGAGGGGCTTGGAATAGTTTACCGGGCTATTTACGCTCTCAAGCCAGATATGGATACAACGATGGTCAAGATTTTTACGGAATTGGCTGTCGCTGCGCAAAGTCGGAAATTCCCACTAAAAACTAGACTCATTATTAATGGGTACTATTTAAAATAACGCTAAAATTTTTTAGAAAAGATTATGGAAGATATTGATCAAACTATCGACTTAATGAATAAACAGCAATTAGCCACTTGCATAGCAAAAAGCTCTGCAAAAAGGCGAAACTTAAACGTTCGATTTACGACTCAAAATCAAAGGGTGTCTATTGAAAGATTAGAAAAAATTTATGAAACTTTTGAAAGATTATTAAAAGATATTCTAAAAGTTTGGCTAAGAGACGAAAAAACTGTTCGGTTAAAATATTTGAAACCTATGACAGAAGAAAGAAAATCTTTTTTGATCACAGATCTTAATAGCGAAATTGATCCAATTTTAAAACAAATCAAAGATGAATGCCGAGTTAACTATCAAAAGATGGGAGAGTTGGATTTATTTGATCAGAAAATAAAAGAAACTGAAACGACAACCAAAATTAACATTGAAAACAAAGTTGCTGAATTATTTGAAAAAATAAATTCGGAGCTTGATGGCTCAAAAAAAATAGAGCCAAGCGAACTTGTTAAACTATATGGTATAGAAGAACAAACTCTTATTGAGTTAAGGTTAATTACACCCTTACAAGAAATAAACGTAATATTACAAGAAATGTCTAGCGATTTTAAGCCTGTAGCAGAAGGCATTCAGAATACCATAAAGCTTTGTGGTAAATACTATGACAAGGGCGGATTAAAAAACGTTGTTATAACAATTCAGACCTTAGTAAGCTATGCAACTCTATCAGAAGAAAATCGAAACCAAGAGGTTTTAGAAAAAAATAAAGATAGGTTAATAGCTCTATTAAAGCTGGCTCCAGAGCCAGAAGAACGACTTCAATCAATTCAGCCCTTAATTGACTGGTTTTAACTAATGAGTTTATCTAGTTCAATTCGTCTTTTAAAAAAACAGGCTATTTTTACTTTTATTTTAAGTTTTTATTTTACTGTAATTTTATCTAGCTGCACACTTCTCAATGTTAACTTAATCCCCACGGTTTCACCTCTAAAAGAAAAAACAATTTTTGGAGACAGTTCTAACAAAATATTATTGATTGATATTCAAGGGGCAATTTCAACTGGGTCTAGCCGATCTCCTCTTGGATCATTAGTCGAAACGGGAATGCCTGCAAAAATCCGAGAGATCTTAGAAAAAGCTGAAGACGATCAAGAAATTAAAGCGTTAATCTTAAGAATCAATAGCCCAGGTGGAACGGTAACGGCAAGCGATATTATTTATCATGAAATAAAAAACTTTAAAAATCGTAATAAAATTAAGGTTTACGCGGTCGTTATGGACCTTGCCGCATCTGGCGGCTATTATCTAGCTATGGCAGCGGACCAAATATTCGCTCACCCAACTTCGATAACTGGAAGTATTGGCGTTATAGCTCTTAAGCCCACAGTTAATGGCCTAATGGAGAAATTAGGCGTTGGAGTCGATGTTGTAAAATCTGTAGATAAAAAAGATTTTATGGCGCCTTGGAGACCTTTTACAAAAGAAGAGCGACGATTATTTCAAGAAACCATCGACGGTTTTCATCAAAGGTTTATCGAAATAATTGCCGAAAACAGACCTCAATTAACCATTGACCAGATCAAACAATTTGCGGATGGCAGGATATTCGATTCCCAAAAATCCATAGAAAATAAACTTATTGATAAAGTTGGATATTTGGATGATGCGATACAATCTATTCAAGAAGATTTAATGTTAGAAACCATTAGCGTCGTAACCTACTTTAGACCTGGAAATTACAAAAACAATATTTATTCTTCGTTAAATAAAACCACCAATATTAATCTATTTAATATGAGCCTTTCCCCCTCAATGGATTTCAATCCAGTATTTTTATATTTATGGGCGCCTTAATATTTCTGTAAAAAGCTAAACAAAATTACTTCTGACTTTTTTAAACTTAAATAAACTATGATCAAAGTAGAATCAATAAATATTGGCCTTCCTCAAAAAACGCCATATGGAGATTCTAAAACCATGTATTCGGGAATTCTTAAAAATCCCATATCTGGCCCCATAAAACTAGGAAAGTTAGGTTTAGATGGCGACGACTCAGCTGACAAAAGGTTTCATGGAGGCGAAGATAAAGCTCTTTGCGTTTATTCTTTTGATCATTATGAATTCTGGGAAAAAGAAATCTCTAAAAAGCTTTCACCAGGGGCCTTTGGGGAAAACTTAACTGTTTCAGGATTGGATGAAAAAGAAGTGTGTCTTGGCGATATTTTTTCTTTTGGAGAGGCAAAAGTTCAAATTTCTTTACCACGCGAACCATGCCATAAATTAAATAAGATTTTCGACAAAAAAGATATGGCGTGTAAATTTCAAAAGTCCGGTCATACAGGATTTTATTTTCGCGTTTTAAAAGGCGGCTTAGTAAAACCCAAAACCTCTCTCAAACTTTTGGAAAAAGGCGATCAAGAAATTACCGTTGCGGAAGCCAACGATTTAATGTTTCGCAAAGAAAAAAGAGATTATGATCGAATCGAAATAGCGCTTTCTTTAGATTTTTTGTCAGAAAGTTGGAAAAAAGGATATCGTAAACGTTTGGCGAAGAGAAAAAATTGAGTCCTCAATTGATACCTTTTGTTAGCCTATCTGCCTGGTTAAAAAACTGGATTATGTTTGAAGAGGCAGATTTAGATTTAACGAAAAGTTTTATTCGTTATTTAACCGACCTTCAAATTTTGACGTTTTCTCCTCCCGATAATTACTTCGTTTCAGATCGCCCAAATGCTATTCTGGACAAAGACTTAACTCCAGATAATTTTTTAAGTTTTTTAGAAAAAAAATCTGAAACACAATATGGCTTTGCGATTGGTTATTTTTTGCGTTCTCATTCAAAAAGATATTGCCCCAAAAACCCTCCAGAAATTTTCCAAGAAGGGCCCACTGAATCTCCGGTTAAAAGATCCATATTTTCAACCCCCGGTAAAGCTTCCGACTTAAGTAATCTTCAAATCGTTAAAAAGGTTGGGAAACAGCTTCTTCCTTTTTTAGAATTAGAAAACAAATATATTTCTATTTTAAAAGGTGAAAATGTTTCGAAGGAAGATGCGAAAAGATTATTTCAACATATTCTTCCTCAAATTAAAGAAAAAGGTAAACCAAAGGAATGGGAGCAGTTAAGTCGAAGAAGACACAAATAAATTTTTTAAATCTTATTACATTTAAAAACCAAGACGTTATAATAAATGTCCTAATAATACGATCACTTTAATTTGCAATTATGAGCGGTAAAAACATATTAATTATTGGCGGAGGCCCAGGCGGTTATACAGCTGCATTTTTAGCTGCGGATTTAGGTATGAAGGTAACTTTAGTAGACGCGAACCCAAAACCGGGCGGCGTTTGTTTACATAGAGGTTGTATTCCTTCTAAAGCATTACTTCATGTAGCTAAACTCATTTCAGAAACTAAACAAGCTAAAGAATGGGGTATTGAGTTTCCAGAGCCAATTATTCACTTAGATAAACTCCGCGACTGGAAAAACCAAGTTATTGGCAAAATGGCTGGCGGCTTGACCACATTAACAAAAAAAAGAGGTATTCGGCATATAACCGGAAGGGCCGTATACAAAAACTCCAATTCAGTCATTGTGGACAACGATGAAGTTATCGAGTTTGATCATTCCATTTTAGCCACTGGCTCAAGCCCAATGATGCCCGGCGACTTCGGAACTCAAAACCCACTATTAATGGATTCTACTTCTGCCTTAGATATTGAAAATATTCCCGAACGACTTTTGATTATTGGAGGGGGATATATTGGTTTAGAAATGGGTACGTTTTACTCCGCTCTTGGTTCCAAAGTTACTGTTGTGGAAATGATGGATGGTTTATTACCAGGCGTTGACCCAGATCTAGTGCGCCCTTTATTTTTAAAATTGCGACGAAGTTTTGAAAATATTTATTTAAATACAAAGGTTACAACCTTAAAAATTATAGACAATCAGGTTAATGTTGTTTTAGAGGGAAGCGCCACCCCTAAAGAACAAAGCTTCGACAGGGTTTTAGTATCTGTGGGCCGCAAACCAAATAGTTCTGGCTTAGGTTTAGAAAACACTAAAGTTAAAGTAGATGCAGACGGCTTTGTCCAAGCCGACACCTTTCAAAAAACAAACGATCCCACAATTTTTGCCATTGGCGACGTTATAGGAGGCGCAATGCTTGCTCATAAAGCGTCGCGCGAAGCCAAAGTCGCGGTTGAGGTATTGGCGGGTGAGGCTTCGGAATTTGATAACAGAGCAATCCCGGCAGTAGTATTTACCGATCCGGAAATAGCATGGGCCGGATTTTCTGAAACGGAAGCAAAGGCAACAGGAAAAGAAGTTGTTACGGCTAGTTTCCCATGGGGAGCATCTGGTAGGGCCTCTACTTTAGGTAGAAACGAAGGAATTACAAAACTTATTGTCGAACCAAAAACGGATAAAATTTTAGGGGTAGGAATGGTTGGAGCTGGAGCCGGCGAGCTTATTGCGGAAGGGGTTTTGGCGATTGAAATGGGTATGACGGCCCAAGATATGGCAACCGCTATTCATCCTCACCCAACACTTTCCGAGACTCTAATGGAAGCGGCTGAACTCTTTCTTGGAAGGCCTACACATGTGTTTAAAAAATAACTTCTAATTTCAACTAAAGCCAAATATAGACGTTGTAACTATAAATAGTTAAAATTTACAAAACAAAAATTTAAAAAATTTCTTTTTTGTCTCCATGGAATCTGATTTACCTTTAGAAAATATGAGCGTGTTGTTGGTTGACGATACTCCCGCCAACATTGATATCTTAAGAAAAACTTTAGAAAATAGCGGACTTAATATTTCCTTTGCTACAAATGGAGAACTAGCATTTAAATTAGCTTGTGAAAACCCTCCTGATTTAATTTTGCTGGATGTAATGATGCCGGGAATAGACGGTTTTGAAACCTGCCGAAAATTAAAACAACATGAAATAACCAAAGAAATCCCAGTTGTATTTTTAACGGCTAAAACAGACGACAAGGATATTATGGAGGGGTTTTCAGTAGGCGGCTCCGACTATGTATTTAAGCCATTTAATCGAAAAGAAGTGCTAACGCGGGTTAAAAACCATTTAAAAGGCCAGCATTTAATTCGCGAAAAAAACCGACTCATCAAAAAGCTACAAATATTAAACGACGAACTTGTCGAAAGCCAATTCCAATATAAAAATATCATAGAAACTATTTCTGAAATCGTTATCAGATTGGATCCAGAAGGCAATATTAATTCTATCAATCCCTCGTTTTCACAGTTATTGGGTTATAGAATTTCAGATATCAAGGGTAAACCCGTGACGGATTTGGTCAAATCAAACGCAGATGGTACATCGCCTATTGAACTGATTACTCGTCGATCAGGAGACCGCGTCACAAAAAATTTAAAAGTGGAGTTTAAGTTGAAAACAAACCCTCAAAGCACGATAAAAGTTACAATCGATTGCTTTGGGTTATGGAATTTGCCGAATAATATCGTAGAGGAAAAAGGGGTCGATAAAAAATTCTTGGGGACGTTAATTGTTGGAGCTAAATAACTAAAACCAATCTAATTTTGACCGCCTATTAAATATCTATTACGTCTTTATCTGAGGTATTTTTGTAAGGCTTATTTTGGTATTCGCTTGGAATATCAAAAACATCATTTCGCTTAGGACGAAAAAAATTTAAAATAAATAAAATCACCCCGCCTGCTAAAGCAATTAAGAAAAAGGTGAAAGCAAATATAGCTAAAACGGCTAATCCGGTAACAATCCCGAAAATCAGGCCTAATTTAGTTTTTAGAGGCATTGGTTGATTTGAATCAAACTGATAAAATATCATAATGCTTAAAATTAATTAGTTAATTTATTATGACAGAAAAAGAATTTATCATTATATCTTGTGAGAAGTGTAAGGTAAAGAACCGTATTAAAGCCTATGATTCTAGCAAACTACCTATTTGCGCTAAATGTAAAGCCCCTTTAGTGAATCTTGCCGAAAACGAAGTTCACTCTAAATATGGTAAAAACTTAAAAAACTTTTTTAATTTACCCGATATTGGTTTGAGATAAACATAATCTAAAATTACTTGTTACTAAGAGGAAAGATTTATGTCAGATACAGATATTATTGTAAATATCCTAAAAGAAAAATTGCAGGCAGCCCACGTTGGTATTATTGATGAAAGCGCCGCACACAGAGGACATAAAGCCGCTGGAGGAGGAGGGCATTACGCGGTAACGGTCGTCAGCGACCAGTTTAAAGACGTTAATTTATTAGACCAAAGGCGAATGGTTTATTCCGCTCTAGAAGACCAAATTTCAGGGACAGCAACAACTCCTAAATTAATCCATGCTCTCCAAATTAAGACTATGACGCTCTCCGAATGGGAAAATAATAATTAGAACTCTTTCTTAAAAACTATTCGGTGTAATATTCCAATTCTTCGCAATTCTTTAAGTTGGCAGACTCATTGAGGGCTCTGATTCCTTCTTTTCCAAATTGGTTTTTGTAAAGATCTAGCTTAAGATATTTTTTACTTTCAGGAGAATCTGCAAACGCTTTGGCTCCCACATCTCCCACAACATTGCCAAACATTGATAAAGACGAAAGCTTCGGTAAGTTCTTAGAGTTTGCCAAAGCTATGGCTCCATCATCGCCAATTTCATTGTGGTTAATGTTTAAGGTTTCTAAGTTTCCCAAGTAAGGAGAATCGGCAAAAGCTTCGGCGCCTTCATCGCCGCATTGATTACCGCTATAAACCAAAACCTTCAGAGTAGATAAGGCTGGCTTATTTGCTAGTTCCATTGATCCACGTAGCCCAATGTATTTATCTTTAAGAGATAATATTGTCCTATCTTCAGAAATATTTTCTTCAATTAACTGATCGATTCTATTTGGTTTAGCCATGGCTTAATACTTGCCCTTTAATTTTATGCTTTATTGTTAGATATTAAGAAGTGAACTCTTTAAAAAGTATAAATTAAAGAGCTCGCTGAACAAATTATTTTTTAGTAAAAATAAAAAAGCCGGTACCTAGAAGGTACCGGCTTTAAATTTGTTTTCTTAGAGTAACGGATCTAAAAATAACCCATCCTTTTTCCAACGCTCTATATCCTCTTTTGTTGGTATTGGAGGGACAGGATATTTTTGTGCCCTTCCTTCAAATGGATTGTGAAAAGTTTTGGCATAAGCCTCCGCTTTCCATAGATAGAGATGCCCGTATACCATACCCCATGGAGCCATTGGAGTTCCATCTACCCCACGGGTAACTCTCTTATAAACTAAAGCATCTGGCCAGTCTTTTTGAGGCACTCCGTCTAGTCGATCAGGCATCTTTTCCGTATCCATTTTAGCCCCATCTCTAAAATCAAGAGCGCCAGACATTAATGGTATTCCCTCTTTACCATGACATACCGCGCAGTTTAAGCCTTCGGTATTAGGATCTAATCCTTCAAAAATGACCTTTCCTTCATCAATAATAGTTTTATCATCCCACCAAGTCCATTGAGCGCCATACTTACCTTCTACAGGGGCATGCTCAGGATCTCTAAGAGTTTTTAAGTAAGCAACCAATGCCGTCATTTGGTCGTCGTCTAAATCTTCGCCATAATATGTTGGCATCGCTTTTTTAGATTTAGGATCGTCAAAACCTGGAGATTGTTTTTTACGAGGCTCTAAAATTTGCTCTTTAATATAATCTTCAGGATAAAGCCCAATTTGTTTTGTTCCCAAATTAGGACCACGATCTGAGTTTCCTTCCCAAAATACTTTATGACAGTTGAAACATTTATTTTCCTCAAATACTTGTCGACCTGCAGCGATTACTTCAGGACCAGCTAAACTAGCCAAGTTGACTGGGGGCTTATTGAGCTTTTCTAATTCAACCTCTGGGTTAAACTGGGGAAGGTTCTTTGTTATCCCTATAAATAAAACAGAAGCAAAGCCATAAGTAACAAACAGTCTTAGAGTGGCGCTTCCTTGGCTTTTTTCTGGTTTTAAAGCTGGTAAATCCAAAAGGATAAAGAATAATAAGGCATAAAAAGAGAAAACAACAAACTCTATCTGCCACCAAATTGGAAAACCCGCTTTTCCCGCTCCAAACCAAATAAGGATAGCGGCAACAGCCCAAATGGGTACCTTTACCATTATATTTTGAATAAAAGTTTTTTCTGGTTGCTCTGACATCGGTTACTCCCTAAAGAATTACTCAGCCATTTGAGGCGCAGCAGCAGCTGCAACTTTTTTCTTCTTAGCCGTTTTCGGATATTTAATACCAATCCAAATGACGGCTGTCATTATTATGAAAAACGTCCAAACAATTTGTGTCACATTCATGCCCGCATCAGCAAGCATTGGTGCATACTTTTCAGGCGTTACATCTTTAAATACTCTATAAACATGGAAATTCATTCGCGAAAGTGATCTTATCGTACCCATCCAACTCATCAACCAAATATCTGCAAATCCTAAAAAGATAAGAACGTAAACCCCAAGTGGATTTATTTTTCCATAATGAACTTTACCGGTTTTAGTAGCGATCGTATAAAACACGTAGTTGATGAAGGTTATCGTCACCAAAGCAAAAGCGGCTGTATTTTTAGAAATCATCAAAGCCAAAAAAGCCAGGTTATCTGGTAGCACCATATCTGGGTTCATACCAGGTTCAGGCAACATAGTTGCAAAAAACCTTCTAGGCGTAAACCATATAGTCGCTGCCGCTATCATCAATATAAAACCAATTTTCATGAATGGAAAGAATCTATGGGCATTATCAATACGCTTCATACTGACCCACATATATAGATTACTAGCACTAAACATGGTGCCAACTAATAAACCTTGAACCAACATGAACATGGACTCTCTATCGGACATGATATACATACCGATTGAAGCGTCGTATTGGTAGATTTCGTAAACGAAGATGTAACCCATAGCTGGTAATGGAATCATGATAGCAACACCAATCAAGTTTCCGATATAACCAACCCAATCATAATATTCTTTGTCTTCTTTAGTGCTGGACCAAAGGTACATGTAAGCACCAATGATTCCCACCATATAACCACCAAAAGTACCGTTTCCAACTAGCCTATGATAATTTAGTGGCATCCAAACAGCATTAGCAATCTTTGCCCATTCTCCCATTGCGGGAATGTCAGTTATAGGTTTTGGAGGCGTTTGCATAAAAGTAGCAGGACCGTCCAAAGCACATAAAAGAGTTAGACCCAAAATATTTAAAAATACCCCAACAACAATATGTCTTCCTTTTTTGTTGGATTTGTTTAACGGATCCCATGAATAAACGTAGATGTACATTAATATGGTTTCCAAAATAAACAAGGTAGGGTAGGCGATCATGAAAAGAACGGGAAAGTTTGCAACCAAATAGGTAGTAAAGTCTGCATAAGCAACCAACATAATAAAGAGGAATAATCCCCCAGTCAGCGCTGTAAAACTATAACAAATACCAATTACTTTCGTGATTTCGTGAGCAAGTCGTTCGAACTTAAAGTCAGATTCCGCAAACATAATCATGTTTGACATGAAACCGCCTACAAACCCAGAAACTACGGCAAGAATAGCCCCGCCTGGCCCATGAAAACCGGTTAATAGAATCGCAAAAACACCGCCAGTAACAGCTCCAACTACTCCTGATATTTTTGCGTCTAAAAGTTTGTGGAAATAATTCAAAAAACTGACTACTAGAGCGCCAAATGCACAAGCCCACAATCCATATAAAACGCCGTGGTGAACTTTCAATATAACTTCTATGGTAATTCCTATTACAACCCCAATAAGGACGCCTAAAAAGAGGTTAGAAAATACGATGGCCTGTCGAACTCCCTTGGTTCTCCTTGCTCCCATAACCTCCATAATGACAACAAACATGGGGCAACCAAGAATAAAGGAAGCGAATAAAATATGAAGTTGCGCGCCAATCCAAGTAGCCTTACGATTTCCTATCCAAGGAAATACAAAGTCTTCCATTTTGTGGTCTTTGGCTGGACCGATATCGTATAAATAAGCTTTATCATCTTCTTCAGCTTCGCCTTCTTCACCTCCTCCGGCTTCGGATTCGGCTTCTTCTTCACCATTTTCTTCATCTTCCTCGTCCTCTTCGTCCTCATCGTCGTCTTCAGCGTATACTAATTGAGGACCAAAGTTTGATTTTTCCAAATCAAAAATCGACGTAACCGTCGAAAAATTGAAGAAAACTAGAAAAAATGTGAATAAAAAGGCAGACAATACCTTAAAGAAGGAAGTCGTTTGGGGCTGGTTGATTGACCTGTCCATTGACGCAATACCTCTAATTACCTTAATAATATGAAACATTTCAGAGAAGAGTGGAAACCTCTGAAATAGGGATATATTTTTTATCAATTATTGCATAACCAGGGGAGAGAAATATCATAGGGGGCAAATAAAGTCAAGACGTTTCAAACCCATGACTTATAGGCGACAAAAAAAGCGCCAATATCGTTATTATTTAATAGCGAATTTCAGTAAAACTCAGAAAATTCCTATTTTTTTGCTTTAACTTTAGCCTTCCTCTAAAACCTTTTTAGCCTCCTTTAAAGCTCTTTCGATATTTGGCAATCCTCCACCGGGAACAAAATCTACGTAACGGATAATATTGTCTTTATCTGCAACCAAAACCGTTCGTTTTAAGTAATTAAAACTTGACCGCAATAATCCGGTTTTTTTACCAAAATCATAGTTAGGAGCGTCCGATAGAAAAATTAGGTTTTCAATATTGGCTTTTTGGGCGAATTGAAATTGTCCTTCCGCCGAGTTTGTGCTTATTGTCAAAATATCTAAATGTTTATCCAGACCTCCATTAGTTTCGCTAAATCTATGGGTTTGTTCATCGCAAGTTGGCGTGTTTAATTGAGGAACTACACTAATTATCTTAACTCTTCCCTTTAAACTTTTTAAGTGCACATCGGATTTTCCATATCTAGAAAGTAATGCGTCGGGTAGAGTTTTGCCAATTTGCAATACATCTTTTATAGAACCTTGTTCTCCAAAAACATTTGTTTGAAAAGCCAATATAAAAAGTACTGAAAGCCCTAAAAGCACAACCTTATTCTTTAAAAACTTCATAGCGCACTCCTTTATTAGAATTTACTTAATTTATTAATAAAACAGTTTTTTCCAAAAGTAATCAATAAATTTGTTTTCCAAATCTAAAAACTTCAAGAACCTTTTAAAATGGTATTTGCAGCGCTTAAACAAGCAAAAACAAATTTTTTATTAAAAAAACAAGATTTGCAAATAGTTTTTATCCTTATCTTACCAAAGAATAAAATAAGTCTGTCCATATAATACTTAGAATTTAATATTTTTTTTATTAAAAATTTGACAAAAAATAATTTTTTGACTAACTTATATCAGGGTATTACGAATTGACTTATTTTTTTTGTCTAGTTCAAAGTTTGTTTGGAACCTTTCAAATACTATGCAAATTACTCCAGCCATTATTTTAGTTTTATTCATATCCTATTTAATAATTTCCTTTTTTATGGGGATGCTAATTCATTCTTCATTCGTATATGAAACCAAAAGGAACCTGGATAAAAACAGCCAAAAAGCTTGGGCCTTATGTATGGTCGCTGGTTTAGGGATAACAGCTTGGATGTTCGTTTATGGGTATCACGCCAATTTTGTTTGGAATACAGGGAGTTAACGTAACAAAAGCACATTTTTTTAACTGCTACTAAAAAAGGCGGAAAAAATGAAGAGAACAACAATTGGTTTAACTTTTTTATTTCTCATTTTATTTCCTCTCCATAATACGGGGGCTTATGACGCTAGTAAACATTACAAAGCGGATAAGCATAAAAAAGGCAAAAGCCAGGCGCACAGTCATGATGGGCATCATGGATATGGTCGCCCCAAAGGACCTCCATCAAATATTCCCGAGCATATAAAAGGACGGATTATGGAAGGCGGCGATTGGAGCGTTGCCGGTACTGCAGTGAATCTTAATAATTCTCAAGTCGGCATTGCAGGTATGGAGTTTATGGCTAGTTATCCGCCTCTTAGCGAAGTAAAAAACATGGCTTTAAAAACTAATAACTTAGGAAACGAAGGGGTCAAGATTCTATCGCAAGCCAATAACTTTAAAGCGCTTGAGCGACTTTCTCTTTGGGACAATAAAATCACTGAAGAGGGCGCAAAAATAATCTCTAACTCAAATAACTTCTCGAATTTAAAAGAATTAAATTTAACCGGAAACCCAATAGGTAATGGAGGCGTTGTCCTTTTAGTAAAGTCTGGAAATTTACAAAACCTAACCTATTTAGACCTTAGCGCTACTAACATCTCAGATGAAGCTGCTTTAGCCATAGCCAATTCTCCCTATGTCTCCAATTTGAAACGGCTAGACTTATTTAGAAACAAAATAACCCCGAAAGGGATGAAAGCATTATTACAGTCGAAAAACCTCAGGAAATTAGAGTTTTTAGACGGCGTTCACAACAACATTAACGCCGATGAGGCCATTAGTTTAGAACAAGGCCTACAACTCCCTAATATGAGAACGTTAGTTTTATTTTAATTTTTAGCTCTCCTCGCTAGCCCTATAAACAGACGCTTTTCTCTTATGTTAAGCGTCTGAATGGGTTATTTCCCATCCAAATACTCCAAATCTATCCAAAACCCAGTTTAAAACTGGAAAATCCCAACTTTTTAGAATTATTTTAGAATAAAACTAAATTTTTTAATAAATTGGCCGTTAAGTTCCGTTAAGGCTCATAGAGTTTATCCAATTTCTGAGCCAATTAGCGGTTTACCAATTTAGGTGAGTATTTTAAATGAATGGCGGGTTTAAAATTGTCTGTCTTTTTACTATTTTTCTTTTGGGGATTATAAGCGATTCCTGGGCTCAAACCGTTTTGCCTAAAACTGTCGAACCTGACCGTTTTAAAAAGCGGTTCCAATCGCCTCAAATACCTAGATCCAAATTTAAAGCGCCCCAAGCAGCTCTTGATAAAACCGAAGCCGCCCGCGACGACTTAATGAAATTTAGGTTCTTTATCTACAAAGTAGAATTTGAAGGGTATTCCATATATAGAGACACTCTATTTAAAAAACTTGAAAAACATTATCGAAAACGCACTATATCTTTATTCACATTATATAAATTAGCCGACAAGATAACGGCAAAGTACCGTAATGACGGCTATATCTTATCCCGCGCGTATGTGCCCGCTCAAAGTATTCGAAATGGCGTAGCCAAAATCAAGATTGTTGAAGGATATATCAACAAAATAAACCTGGAAGGCGATTTCAAAAATAAGCGAAAAATCTTTGATATTTACTCAAAAAAAATTTTAAAGTCGCGACCATTAAACGCCAAAGTAATGGAACGCTATCTTTTACTGTTTGGCGATCTACCGGGAATGAAAGTAAAAACAGTAATCACTCCTTCTCCAAATCAACCAGGCGCGTCTCAGTTAAAAGTCATTCTTAGTAAAAAGCAGTGGGACGCAAATTTGGGAATGGATAATAGAGGGAATAGGTTCAATGGTCCGTTTCAAGCTTCTGTAGGGGCTAACCTTTATTCTCCAATCAGGGAAACAGGGCAATTTGGCTTCCAATCCATTTTTACAACACAGCTAAGCGAATTACAGTTTTTCAATTTTACTTACCAAGACACTATTTCATATGAAGGAACGCGCTTTGTTGGTTCTGTGACCTCTAGTTTTTCACAACCTGGATCCAATCTAGAAATTTTGGATATTGAGGGCGATAGCATCAGTATCTCTGGAACACTTTTTCATCCTGTTATTCGATCCAGAGAAAAAAACTTAAATCTAAGCTTTGGGTTTTCAGGGCAAGATTCAGAAACAGATATTGTAGGAAACATTTCTGCAGACGACAGTCTACGTATAATTACATTAGGCGCTTCTTATGATTTTGTGGATCGGTTTCGAGGAATCAATTTAGCTTCAATTGATTTTAGTCAGGGATTAGATATTTTAAGCGCAAACCAAAGCGGCTCGGCGAACCTATCTCGCGCCGATGGTAAATCTGACTTCACTAAGTTCTCTGGCGCCTTAACAAGACTCCAAAACATAAGTGGCGGTCTGTCTTTTTTAGGAGCCATGGGTTGGCAATACTCGTTAGACAAT
>JAYOZP010000061.1:25338-25821 GCA_038154245.1 Nitrospinales bacterium
ATTTGGAGTAGGGGGTTCTCAATTTGTTAGAGCCTACGATTCCTCAGAAATAACGGGCGAACAAGGTATAGCCTTGAAACTGGAGTTACAGTATGGATTTCGAGATGGAGAAGAAAAGTATCCAGACTATCAAATTTATACATTTTATGATTATGGCTCGGTTTGGAATAAAAACTCTGGCGACAATACAAGAGCGCGCGAAGCCATAGACGCAATAGGTTCAGGGGTTCGATTTAATATAAATGAAATGATCTCAGGATACGCCGAAATAGATCTTCCGCTTGCTCGTAGAATAGGTTCAGAAAATAATAAAGATCCGAGATTCTTTTTTAGCGTAGTTTCGCGGTTTAACTAAAAAACTGATCTTTTATGATCATTTTATGTACATGCTTCAACAACAATGGACAAAAAGTGTAAAGGTTTTAGTTCGCCATGAATAAATTATCCGTAAATAGTTGAAAAAAAGCTTTATTTTCTATCAAA
>JAYOZP010000061.1:25831-26649 GCA_038154245.1 Nitrospinales bacterium
GCTCAAGTTTTGCTTTAAAGAATAAGAGTTAAAAACTAGAGAAGTTTTTTATAAATTTATCTTTGGTAATAACCGGAAGAAAAAGAAAACAAAAAAAACAAATATTATGTTTTTATTATTTAATCATAAATTTATCTCAAGGTATTTGGGTCTTATTACCAGTTTTCTATTATTTTCTTCGTCGGTATTTGCGTTGCCTCAAGACGGTAATATTCGTGCGGGCGACGTTCAGATAAATCAAACCAACTCGAAACGATTGGACGTTAACCAATCTACCGATAAAGCCATAATCGATTGGCATTCGTTTAATATTGCCGAAGACGAACACACTCATTTTCAATTACCCTCGTCCGATTCTTTTAACTTAAGTAGAGTCATCGGAGGTCAACGCTCCGATATTTTTGGAAGACTTTCTTCCAATGGTCGACTCATGTTGATCAACCCTAACGGGGTGGTTTTTGGACAAAACTCTCAAGTAGACGTGCATGGATTAGTCGCCACTACCAGCGGTATCCGTAATGAAGATTTTCTTGCCAATCGTTTTCATTTCAGTATTCCTGGAAAACCTTCAGCCAGGATCGTCAATCGAGGAACGATCAATATAGGTAATGCAGGGCTCTTAGCCTTTGTTGCGCCAGGAGTTGAAAACTCGGGAATCATCAATGCCAGATTAGGCCGCGTGGGACTGGCTTCATCTAATCAGTTCACATTAGATCTTTATGGGGATAACCTCATCACCCTTGGAGTGGAAGGTAAAGTTCTAGAAAAAGTTTATGATGAATCCGGGAAACCAGTATCTTCTTTAGTCGACCAATCGG
>JAYOZP010000062.1:0-26135 GCA_038154245.1 Nitrospinales bacterium
ATATAATATAACCTTTTTTTAAACTTTTTAACCTGTTTTTAGAGATTCCTTTAATGGATACTTGATTTTATAAATCGGTAGCGGTCTTAGAGTTTCTAGGAGTTTGCATTGATTATTTTTCGTTTCTAAATATCTAATACCAAAACAGGGGAAGCGCCAAAATATTTTTTTAAGTTTCCGAGTTTTCAAGTTATTTGAAATAACGAAGGACAGGATTTAATCTTGTAGATTTTGGAAATAAAACTGCGGTTTGTTAAATGTCAGTCTTTTGGAGATTCTTGAAGGCAAAAATTTCTAAAAATAAAGAGTTAAACGATTTCA
Source organism: Nitrospinales bacterium (assembly GCA_038154245.1). Classification (GTDB taxonomy): domain Bacteria; phylum Nitrospinota; class Nitrospinia; order Nitrospinales; family JAJDAT01; genus JAJDAT01. Next base: position 322 of record JAYOZP010000062.1, read on the forward strand.
ATAAATTTTTGGTGCATAGGATAATAAAGAGCTTTTTTTATAATGCGAGTTTCCCCTAATTGTTTGAAAAGCTCTTCGTAAGCTTTTAATTGGTTATTATACCGTTTTTTCTCTTCTTCGAAAAATTTTTCGACATTAGCTCCTTCGTGTTTCCCTGTTTTAAAATCGACGATCCAGCGGACGTTGTTTTCATCGATGAATGTCCGATCCATAATTCGGTTTTCTGGAGTGTTGTCAATGAAGCCCGAAACTGCATACTCTGATCGATGATCCTTATGATTTTGGAAAATCCATCGAGCTTTCGGGTCTTGGAAAATGTTTTTGAGCGCTTTAATTCCTACTTGTATGGCCGAGTCCAAATCGGAGGAAGGTAAACCTTCGCTTAGTAGCCGGGTTTTTAAGATCTTCTCTAAGGAGCTTTGACTTTTATTTTCCCAGGAATGGAGGTCTGTTTTACTAATTTCTTGAAATATTGCATGAAGCGTAACCCCTAGGCAACGGGCTTTGTTGCCCGCCCAAATATATTCTGTCGGAAGCGATATTTTTTTGCCGGAACTTTGTTCTCCAAGGATATTAGGCTGAGGTTCGGGGACGACATAGTTATTAGGTAATCTACGAATTTGGCGCTTAAATATTTTTTCTTTCTCGGCATCGGAAGTGTCAACGGTTTCATCGGTAATTTCGCTTTCTACCGGCCATTGGTTTTCAAGGAACGGCCAAAGTTTTTCCAACTGGGAATTTGCAACCGGACTTTTACCGTCTTTGTTTTCTTGCAAATGACCAAACAAATGTAGTCTTTTTTTGGCTCTTGTTGTCGCGACATAAAGCGTTCTAAGTATTTCCAGGTTTTCTTTTTCTTTGTCGATAGATTCTAAAAATTGATAGATCTCTAATTTTGAATTTCCTTTTTCATGAAGAGGAGCTAATAGCAAATCGTCGCCGTAAGGAATCCAAAATAATAGCCTACCGCTTTCGGTTTTCTTTTTCCTTCCTAAACCGGGTAGTAAAACGTGGTCGAACTCTAATCCTTTAGCTTTGTGTATAGTCATAATATGAACGGGGTTATCGCTATCCGTTTCTGGGGAAGCGAACAACCTTTCCAAAACCTTTTCGAAATTTCTGAGAGGGTAGGTTCCTTTTCCGTCTAGTTTTTCTTTCATTTTTGTGAAAAAAGTTTCTGCGTCTCGCAGGCCCGCTTGAGAAACGCAAGAAGGACCTCCTAAAGCAATCCAGGCTCCTTCCGCAATTTCTGACAAAGGTCGTTCAAGCTTAGAATCTAAAATTTTTTCCATGATTTCAGAGAAACGTTTAACCCGTTCTTGTCCATCGTTCGACAACTTAAATAGAAATCTGTCGGGAGATTTAAGAATATCCCAAATGGGGGTTTGAGGTTCTTCGCTACATAAAAGAAACAGGTCGTTAATAGATAGACCGCACCAAGGGGCCCTGAGGATAGATAACCAGGCTAGGCGATCCCATATAGAATGAATCGCTCTCGTTAAAGATAAGAGATCCAAGACGGCAGGCCGTTTATCAAGCGTGTCTATTTCTTCGGCGCTGAAAGGTATTTCCGATTTCTGTAACAATGGTATTAAGCCGCTCAAGTGAGTGCGAGCTCTAACAAGAACGGCTATTGTGGACTCTGGGTCTTCGGTTCGGATGTTTTGAATCAAATTAACGATTGATTGAGCTTCTTCGTTAGATTTTGGATCGGTAAAAGAATGAATGATCGCTCCTGGGCCGTCTTCTGCCGGTAAAATTGCTTGCGACGGCGTGAAGGGAATGGAGCCAAGTTCAATATTTTCAATATTAGGAAACGTTTGTTGGAAACATTGATTTGTCCAATCTACAATTTTTGCTTGAGATCTGAAGTTTGTTGTTAAAGCTAACGGTTCGAGATGAACCTGCTGAACGTTTTCATTTTTAATTCCTTCTTTTTGGGCTTTAATAAAAAGTCCGACTTCAGCGTCCCGGAATCGATATATTGATTGCATGGGATCGCCTACGAGGAAACAAGTTCTGCCGTCTTCTTTTTCCCAACCAGAAGTTAAGAGTGTGAGTAGTCTGAATTGTTTGAAGGATGTATCTTGGAACTCGTCCACCAAAATATGTTGTAGTTGCATATCGGCTTTAAGTAATAAGTCGCTCGGGTCGTCCTCAGAACCCAATGCTTTAAGAGCTGAAAGCGATATTTCGGCAAAGTCAGTTTTCCCGACATCTGCAAATACTTGTCTCAATATATTTTCGAGCTCTGGGAGAAGAGATATAAACGACTTCAATGAATCCCATTCGTCTTCCGAAAACTCTGGGTATGGTAACGATCGTATATTGAATAAGGAAGATGTTAGATTGGGGATGGAATATATAGTTTCCAAAATATCTTTAAAATCTTTTTTTTCCTGCTTGTGGGTATTGGGAAAACCTATAGTTTTGGTTACATTCTTTCTTAATTCTCCTTTTTGAGTGAGAATGAATTGGCTCAGTAATTTCCAATTATCCAGTCGAGTTGAGTCCGGAGAGGGAAAGGTTTTTAATTCGGAAAGTTGTTTTAACTCATTTTCTCGCGATTCCGAGGCTAAGTTTTTTCCTGCAAAAGAGGCAAGAGCTGTTAGTTTGATTTTTACGTTATCTGGAAAAATTGCGTTGATAGACTCTAATCGAGCGTTTATTATTTTTCTTAGTATTCCTTCTAAATAATTTTTGTCGTCTTGCGTCAATTCTGCCGATTCAAAGAATGGAAGAAACCATTCGCTTCTTTTGTTTAATAATCCGACGATTTTATTGATGAAATCTCTTTTAGAATTATCAAGGCGAACTAGAGTTTTACGTATTGTTTCGCCAACTGGTTTTTCGCTCTCCGCCAACTCTAGGCATTTAATAGCAGTTTCTTTGTAGAGAGTAGAAGCGTCTTCGTCAATTGCCGGCGTTCCCCCTAAATTAGATAGCAGGGGCATTTGCTCGATCAATCCCATACAAAAGGAATCGATTGTTTGAATCCTCAATCGCGAGCCGTTTTCTTTTAGATTCCATTTTTTGTCGCGATCTTGTGCGAGGACTTTTTCGGCCAAACTATGAGTTAGCTGTTCATGTGAAGATTCAGGAACTTTCCCCGATTCCGCCGATTCTAATGCAGCCAATATTCGAGATTTCATTTCTGCAGCGGCTTTTCGTGTGAAGGTGATCGCGAGGATTTGTTCTGGGTATTTTGCGTATCCGAGTAATTTTAAAAAGCGTTGGATTAGTAATTCAGTTTTTCCGGACCCAGCGGGAGCTTGAACGATAAAAGAGCGGGAGGGGTCTAAAGCCAATTGGCGTTGAAATGCGTCGGGTAAAGCGGTCATAACTCTTCGTTGTCCTCATCTTCCAAAAACGCTTCCAAATTGGTTTCTGCGATTCTACACAAGGATTGAAATCCACAATTTTTACAGGTTGTTCCTGGCCGAAAAGGGTCGATTTCTGTTTTTCCGTCTAAGAAGTTTGTGGCTAAGCTAGCAAGGCAAGCCTCCCAATAATTGAGAAGGTGTTCCCACTCGGATATTCCTGTTTTTTTCTCAAAAGAAGTTGGAGCATTAGGGAGTTGTAAATTAGAAGGATCTTTTGAAACATAAGAAAAGTTTGCAGCTTTGTTATCTTTAACCACCTTAGCGTAGGCTATTCCCGCTGGTTTTAATTTTACGGCATAAAGAGGAAGTTGAGGTTCTTGAATTCGCTCTTGAAACCAATCGGTAGTGTTTACGGCTCCTGTCTTGTAATCGATAATAAATTGGCTTCCGTCGTTTAAAAGGTCAATTCTATCTACGCGAACGTTTAATTCTAAACCGGCAAGATTAACGGTTTCAAAATGCTCTAGACCATAAATTTCAAAACTTTCGCGGAGATCTTCGGCTTCTAGCCATTTTTCTATTAACAATCCGACTCGTTTTTTCTCCAAATCTATGAAATGGACTTGGTTTTTTAAAGATATACTGATTTTTTCGGAAACTTCGTCTATTTTGTTTTTGATTAGATCGCTTAGTTGATCGTTTTCTATAAGATCGCGTAGTTTGCTAGAATTTTTTAGATCGTTCCAAACGCTTTCTAAAGCGTTATGAACCAAAATACCGCGTTCGGATTCCTCAAAATCCGTCTCTGGAACAGATATCGGGTCCAGGTCTAACCTATGGGCGGCAAAAGCTTTGAACGGACAATTAGATTGATTTTTGATCAGTCGATAGCCTGCGCGACTCCAAATTTTTCTTTTAGCTGAGATTTCTTTTTCTAGTATTGGTATTTCGATGCTTTCTTCGAAGGACTCTAGAATGCTTTCCGTTTTGGGTTGAATGTCTTGTTTGCTCAATTTTGAAGAAATGGAACTTTTAGCTTTATCTGAATATTGGTCCAGTAATGGGCTTTTACGGACTGCAATATCTTTATCCCAAAGCGAATAGCTGAAAACGATGGTTTTAGATTGCGATCGAAATTGCGACAAAATATTTTGCGTGAATTCTAATTCCCATTCTGGGGAGCTATGAGGGAGTTTTAATTTTTTTTGAATCTTTACTGGGATGAAGGGGTTGGGCATGGACCGTGCGGGAAGGGTATCTGCGTTTGCGCCTAATGTCCAAACGCTATCAAATTGCATTCCGGCCGAGTTTGTAAAATCGACGATTTGGATGGGTTTGTTTTTTCTTTGCGCTTGAAAAGATTTGTTTTCTGCAAAACGTTTGAGGGCTGTCCAAGCTTGTTGTTTGGTTTGTAAACCGAGAATATGATCCAACGACGCTAAAGCGTCCAGGCATTCGATCCAGGTTTCGTAAATCAGAGTCGTGCGCAGATTTGTTTCTCTATCGCCATTGGGCCATCCCATTCGGCGAAGCGTTTGAGAAAAAATGCGAGCCCAAACACTGGGCGGTCGCGCTTCGTTGTCTCGGACAAAAAGAAACCAGGTTTTTAAATTTTTTTTTAGGACGGGTAGCGTAGGTGGAAACGCATCCGATTTACCTAAGTCGATTCTTAGACGTTTTTCTTGATGAAAGTCTCGATCAATTTTTCTACGAAATTCTTGTTCTTTGTCTAAACCCGTATAGAAAGGAGAATGTAAAAACTCAGTGAAAGTTTCTAAGCTAATGTTTTGCTCGGAAGATAATATGGACAAAGCTTGCTGGATAATAGGCTCTCTTGTCAGAGGAGAACCGCTTTCAAAATTAAAGGGAGTTTCTTCTTCTAACCATGGGAACGTATATCTTGGCGAAAGTTCTGTAGTTAATTCTTTAGAGAGAATTTCTTTATATTTAAAGTAATCGCATAAAACTATTCCAAAGGTTTTTCCAGGCTTGTAGTTTTTTTTTATGTACTTAGCGCATAACTGGCATTCTTCACGAATAGATTTAGATTCGAAAGTTTGCGCTAGGGAAGAGGAGGCGTTATTTTCTATTGGTTGACTTTTACTTATTGAAACTCCCTGGTCCGATAAGAATTCGGTTAACTGTTTTAGCGCGGGATTGAATTCAAAAAAACCAGAAAAAATTAAGGGCTGCTTGGTAAGGACAATTTGGCCGTTCTCAATTCCATCGTAAACGTAGGTGAATAATTCCGAAGGATCTATAGCGTCAAGATCTTCTAATTTTTCTTCATATTCTTTAAACCATCTAAGAAAGGTTTCAGATTCTAAAGAATCGGCAAAAGAATCGAGTTCGGTTGGAATTGAGTAAAGCTTGATATTTTCGTAAGCTTTAGCGGCAGATTGAGCCAGTCCTTCCAGTTGCAACAGATTGGTGTCTGAAAGTCGAAGGTCGTTTTCAATTATCGTTTCCCACAATTTGAGGGATTGTGTTTTGGAAACAACATACTTCGAAGGCCAGGAGGAATCCCAAAGGTTTTTCAACCACGATTCCAAGGTCCCTATATTTGGGGTTTCCCACGCGCTTTTGCCAGTGGATGCAAGGCTTTTATTGTTTGAATAAAGGAGCCAACGAGCGAGCTGAGAGGAAACGGTTATAACGGTCGCGTTTTCGAGACCGGAAACGGACATGCGTTAGATCTCAGATTTAGGGGGTTTGAGAAACCCAGACTTCTCCATGGGATGTCGTTTCGCGTTTCCAAATGGGAGCGACGCGTTTCAACTCTGCGATGGCCCATTCACAAGCGACGAAAGTTTCTTTGCGATGCTCACCGGCAGCGACAATAAGAACGATGTTTTCTCCAATATCAATTTCGCCAATTCGGTGAATGATGATCATATCGATGATTTTATAATCTTTAATGGCTTGTTCGCGGATTTCGGCCAATTTCTTTTCCGCCATTTCCGGGTAATGCTCGAAATTGAGCTTGGTGATATTTTCGCCTTTATTAAGTTCCCGGCCAGTGCCTAGAAAGGTTGTAATTCCGCCAATATTTTTAGAAACTGTTTTGATGGCTTCAATTTCGTCTGTAATGACAAAATCTTCTCTTTGAATTCTTATTTTTGATTCTAAAGTTAAAGTAGACATGAAGTCTCTCCATCAAGAAATATTAAGATAAACCAATTTGCTAAGGGTCTAATTTTTATTATTTTAGCTTAACTGATTAATGGTTATAGCTGAATAGGTTTTTATTCTATCTAATGGAACCGTTTCCGTCAATCTAGCCTTACGATAAAAAATAAAAACAGGATTTTAAAATTTAAGAGAACCTCTAATAATTAACATTTATTCTAGTTTGCTATCGCCTAGCCCCTGGTTTTAAAAGCTAGGCTCTTGCCAATTTTGAATTTTTAAGATTCCTTTGAGCTTTTATTATTCTCGCCTGCATTTTTCCGAAATTAGGGTTATAGTTTAACCAAATCCAGTTTTATAAATGTTATTGAAAATAAACGTCGATTGAGATGAATCTGATTCCTTCCATTTTGCTTGCTTTGGTTTTTTCTTGTTCGTTTTTAAGCGTTTCGACAACCGCTGAAGCTCAAACGGATAAAGATCTCAAAGAAGTTACCCTACAACTTAAATGGAAACATCAATTCCAATTTGCGGGATATTATGCCGCTATAAAAAAGGGTTTTTATCGAGAAGAAGGACTTAAAGTTATTTTAAAAGAGCCTGGCTCGAATTCAGATGCCATAGATCTTGTCGTTAACGGTAAAGCAGAATTTGGGGTTTCCGGTTCTGATTTGATTTTACGGAAGAGTCAAGGCGCTCCGGTTGTGGCTCTTGGGGTGATTTATCAGCATTCTCCTTTGGCTTTGGCGGCAAAATCTGGAATAAATCGGCTAGAGCAATTGGTAAATAAGAGGGTGGCTCTAGAAGCGCAATCTGCAGAAATCATTGCTATGTTCAGGCGCAAAGGTTTAGACGAGTCAGAGATTGAATTGAAGGAACACATGTTTCACCCTAATGATTTATTGAAGGAAAAAATAGACGCGTTATCTATTTATACGTCGGATGAAATTTTTGATTTGCAACAAGCGGAGTACGATTATTCTCTTTTTTCTCCACGAGCTTACGGCATCGATTTTTATGGGGATACTTTATTTACCTCCGAGCGGATGATTCAAAGCCAACCAGATATCGTCGAAAACTTTCGCAAAGCTTCTTTAAAAGGATGGGATTACGCCTTAACGCATATGGACGAAATGATCGATTTTATAATTGAACAATATGGTTCTCGACACAGTCGGGAGCATTTACGTTTTGAAGCCGAAAGCGCTTTAGTTTTTATAATGGCTGATATGTTGGAAATTGGCTACATGCATAGGTGGCGTTGGCAGCACATATTAAATACCTATAAAACGATTGGTTTAGTCGAACCTCATCGCATTGTAGATTTCGAATCATTTATATATAAACCGCCAGTAAAACAAGATTACACCCGCTTTTATCTTATTTTTGGTATTGTTTGCGTCGTTTTATTTGTTGTGTCAAATATAGCTCTGGCATTTTTTCGTCTTAATCGACGGCTCAAAATTCAGATTTCGGAAAGCGATGCGCTAAGAGGGGAGCTTGAGCAAATGGCCTTTACTGACTTTTTAACGGGTGTGTCGAATCGAAGATATTTTGTGAAATCTTTAAATTCGGAATTAGAAAGGATCAAACGTTATAAAACGGATATGGCTTTTATCGAAATTGATCTGGATCATTTCAAAAATATCAACGATACTCATGGGCATTTGTTTGGAGATAATGCTCTTTGTCACTTTGTAAAAGTAACTCAATCTATTCTGAGACATAACGATAGTTTTGGACGTACGGGAGGCGAGGAGTTTTGTGTTGTTTTACCGGAAACCGATATGGAGGGGGCGAAAGTTTTTGCCGAACGGCTGTTGGCTAAATTGGACGGAACTCCTGTTCCTCACGATACTAAAAAGGTGATTTTATCGGCAAGTATGGGAATCAGCAATATCAGACCTAACGATACTGTAGAAGATGTTATGGGGCGAGCTGATGAAGCTCTATACGAAGCCAAGAATGCAGGAAGGCATGCAATTCGATTTAAAGTTATAGATTGATGTTTTATTCATGGGGGCTAAACCCTTAAATATTTAGAGTAAAATATTGTGCACAAAGTGGGGGTGCAAAAAATAGTCGTCTTTAATTATTAAAATTTCATTAACTGTTAATATATTTTTTATGTTGCGATATGAATTTCTAGTCGTTAATATAAGGTGGTAGAATTACTTAGAAATATTGGTTAAATGATTGAATCGTTAATTAGTTGATTTTTCTTAGGGCAGAATAGTGGATTTAGTACCAGAAATTCTTGAATCTAAAATATTGATTATTGACGACGAACCTGCAAACGTTAGGCTGGTAGAGCAAATGTTGTCACTACGTGGCTTTACTAATGTGGATAGCACGACAAATCCACAAACTGGCGTTGAAATGTATTTAGACTTAAAAACTGATCTTGTGCTGCTTGATGTATTGATGCCTAAAATGAGTGGGTTTGAGGTTTTGGAAGAGATTAAGAGAATTGAAAAGGGGTCTTACCCGCCAGTATTAGTTTTAACGGCTTCAGTCGACCAGAAAACTCATCTTAAAGCTTTAGAGGCTGGGGCGAGAGATTTTCTCACCAAACCTCTTAAACAAAATGAAGTTTTAAGTCGCATTCGAAATATATTAGAGGTTCGCCTTCTCCACAATCAGATAAAAAACCATAATATCGAGCTAGAAGAAAAGGTTGAAGAACGAACCAAAGAATTAGTTACTGCGAATAAAGAACTTGAAAAATTACGCGATCAATTAGAAATTGAAAACGCATATTTACGGGAAGAAGTTACTACAGAATTTGATTATGAAGGGATTGTCGGGAATAGCCCTGCAATGAAGCAGGTCTTAAGTCAAATTAAACAGGTAGCTGGGTCTGATTCGACGGTATTGGTTCAAGGAGAAACTGGGACAGGTAAAGAATTGATTGCTCGCGCGATTCATGAGCAGAGTCAAAGGCAAAAACGCGCTATGGTCAAAGTAAATTGTGGTGGAATTCCAAGAGAATTATTCGAAAGTGAGTTCTTTGGTCATCTAAAAGGGGCTTTTACGGGAGCTATTAAAGATAGAACGGGGAGGTTTCAATTAGCCGATCAAGGGACTTTATTTCTTGATGAAGTTGGAGAAATTCCTATAGAACTTCAACCTAAATTACTTCGCGTTCTTCAAGAAGGTGAGTTTGAGTCTATTGGAGACGATCACTCAAAAAATGTCGATGTCAGGATTATTGCCGCCACAAACCGAGACTTGGAAGAAGAAATTGAGAAAGGATCTTTTAGAGAAGATTTGTATTATCGGCTCAACGTTTTCCCCGTTCATGTTCCTCCGTTAAGAGAGAGAAAAGAAGATATCAAATTGATAGCCGATTATTTTATCAAGAGTCATAGCCGACGACTTAATTTGAAAGCTTTGTGTTTGACGGAAGAAAATATTGAGGATTTAGAATCCTATAATTGGCCCGGTAATATTAGAGAATTGCAAAATGTTATTGAACGAGCGTTAATTACCGCTCAGAATGGGAAACTAAGTTTTGATTTGAGGGCAAGGCCAACTTTTTCGCGTCGCATAGCAAAGGAAACTTCGTCAAATGGATCTACTTCCGACGATGGCGTTTTTACGGTTGAACAAGAAAAAGACCGTAGTAGAAATAATATTATTGCAGCCCTCAAAAAATCTCGATGGAAGGTTTATGGTTCCGATGGAGCGGCTAGTAAACTAGGGTTACACCCTCAGACGTTAACCAATAAAATGAAAAAGTTAGGAATCAAAAAGCCCGAATAGTTTTTTTAGCCTACCAATCAACACCGACCCGCCTATTTTCTTTCCTGCCCTTAATTTATTCTCCGAGGGCGAGCCGATGCATTGTTTTTGAGCTTTAATGTGTTAAACATGCTTTTTTAAAATCAGTCAAATTTTTTATAAGGTCTTGAGTGGATTCTTGCATTTCTTTTAATATTTCTTTTAGATTATTTGAAATTTCTTCAGAGGCTTGAGCGCTAGAATTCAGCTGAGATATGGAAGAACAAAGCTTTGTTGACGATTGGTTTAAAGCTTTTGCATGGACTCCCAAAATTGTGTCTTGGTTCTGGTGGAAATTCGGTTGAGTTTGATTTGCGTTCATTGTCTTTTCCTTGGTTAAAGTTAGTGAATTATTTATGCAAATGTATAAAGCAACCACAGCGCCAATTTGATTCTTTTGATTCTGGTTTATTTAAAAAGTTAATAGAGCCTTTTAAGTCAATTAGTTAAAAATTTAGAAAAATATTAAAAGAAAATTAATTTACTTTTTACTATCTGAAAAGGGCAGATGAACCCAAATAAATGTGGGTATTAACGTGATAACCAACAGCGTTGTGGGTTACCACAGTGAAGAAAGTAAAAGAAAGTTTTTTGGAGATGTTTTATTAGATCAAGCGGAATAGAGCCCAACTTATATTCGGCAAATTAAAGTAAAAATTTGAAATAAAAAGTTGGGGCTTTAAATAAAGCGGAAGGCGATAGTAATAAGTAATTTTCTTAATTAATTAGAATTAAATTTTAATTAGCGAAAATATGCTTTCAGGGAGAGTTAAGGCTTTAAAATATTTTCTCTTAAGTCTCTAATTTGAGTAATGAGGTTTTCGGTAGAATCTTGGATTTCTTTTAAAATATCGTTTATTGCTAATGTATAGTTCGTATTAGCTTCGGCGCCTGAGCTGAGCATAGAAGTGGATGTGGTGAATTTAAGAGTTGATTGGCTTAATGCTCTAGACTGAGCTCCTAATTTGGTTTCGGGATTAGATCCATGGATCCAAGTAACATTTTCAATCGTATGAATTTTGTGATTGCGTCCCATTTTTCATTCGCCTTATAAGTTATTTGTATTTGTTTTAATATAGGCAGCATCTTATTTTTAATACAAAGCAAGTGAGGCGCCAATTTTAGGCGACGTAGGACTATTAAAAAAATAGGGCTCTCAACATTATTTAAAACAAAGAGATACTTCAAAAAAATATTTTATAAGTTGGTAAGCCAATGTTTAGTGATTTAAAAATATCCACTAAGAGCCACAAGTCTGTTGGTAAAACCTCGAAAAACCCACAAGGTTGTGGCTTTTGCAAATGCCTGTCTAGTTTAAAATATAAAGGAAAGCTATAGGGAAAGCGATTTAAGAGGGGGATTTAAAGCTTTTGTTAATTATAACCCACCGGAAAATGGAGGTAAAAAGGCGATTTCATCGCCGTCCTTGATTTCGGTTTCCAGGGTTGCCATTTCTTGATTAATGGCTACCATTACATTCTTTTGACGAATCATTTCTACGATTTGAGATTGGGAGTCTTCCAACTGACGGCAAAGGTCTCCAAGCGTCATTCCTTCAGAGGCGGGTAACTCCTCGGATTCTTTTCCGGCAACTTCTCTTAAATTGGCAAAATACTTAATGCTAATCATGATGCAATACTCTCTCTAGAAAAAACTCCGGATTTGCCGCCTTCTTTATAGACCAATCCAACGTTATTAAAATACATTCCTCTGTCGACCGCTTTGCACATATCGTAGATTGTAAGAGCCGAAACAGTGACAGCGGTTATGGCTTCCATTTCTACGCCAGTTTGTCCAGATACTTTCACGGTAGCCCGAATGTAAATAGAGCACAATCCGGTATTGGCGTCGGGCTGTTCGTTTTCCTCAAATTCAATATTTACGCTTGTAAGTAAAAGTGGGTGGCACATAGGAATCAGATCCCATGTCTTTTTTGCGCCAGATATTCCCGCTACCTGGGCTACGGCAAGTACGTCGCCTTTTTTAATTTTGCCTTGTTGAACTAATTTTAGGGTTTCAGGTTTCATGTGAACCAAGCCCTCGGCTGTTGCTACGCGTTCCGTATTTTCTTTGGCGCTTACGTCCACCATTCGGGCGCGGCCTTCTTCATTAAAATGGGTAAATTGATCGCTCATGATTTAAAACTTTACAATAAAAGATAAAAGGGGTTGAATGCTCTCAAGATCGAACCTTAGATAAATAAAATGGTAAACCATTCCTGTAATTTTGAAAAGTTTTTAATTGGGGGCTTAAATTCCCATCATGAATTATTGATTTATTAAGGAAGGTTCATGATAAAGATCAAAAAAATGTTCAAAGCTTTTACAACTGTTTTTTTTATCTATGTAATGGCGGTATGTTTTCAGTCTGTTTGGTTAAAGCCGTTTGCTAATTTTTTAATCATTCAAGATTCCTATATAGAGGGAGATCTAATAGTCGTTTCAACAGGCTCTTACGATAGGTTTCTGGTTGCCTCGAATTTACTAAAAAAAAGTCAGGCAAGCAGTATGCTGATTTTAGGCGATCAACGGCTAAAAACGCCATTGCCAGGGAAATCGCCGCTTTATATCGCAAAAATTGAAACAGAATTATTAGGTCTGCCCAATGATAAGTTGGAATTTCGGCACTCCACGAGCACACTTGTCGACGCTCGTCAGACTAAAAAGCTTATGGAAGAGAAAGGATATAACGCAGCGTCTATTATTAGCGATCCTTATAATATGCGTCGATTAAAAATGATTTTTAATTATGTATTTAAAGAATCTAATATAAATTTGCGTTTTGTTTATGGAAAAGGAAGATGGCATCCCGATATTTGGTGGAAGATAGACGATGATTTTAAATTTGTCCTCAAAGAGTGGATTAAATTTCCAGTGGACTTAATTAGAATACGCATGATTGGGTAGATCGTGAGAAAGTTATCTTTTTATATAATTTTTGCCGTTTCTTTTTTAGGAGTAAGTTATTGGGGAGTTTTAAAAATTGCGAAGCAGATAGGCTCTTATTTAGTTGTGAATGATAAATTTGAGAGTGTGGATTATATAGTTTCAAATAGATTTTCGCCAATGGTTTTGGATTATATACGCAATGGGAAAGCTAAATTTATTGTAATGGCAATTGCTGAAGAACCAGATGGAGTCTGGCGGGCGTATTATGATCGGGGAGCTGATGCACGGATTCGAAAAGAAGCTCATAAACTTGGAATACCTCAGGAAAAGGTATTAATTTATAAAAAAACATTGAAGGAAGTATGGGATCGGGCGATTTTTTACAAATATATCCTGACACAGTTAAAAGCTAAATCGGCGCTTTTTATAGCCAAATTTTACCATACAAGGACATTGCGGTTTTTTTTGAATAAAAATTTTGAGGAGGTTGGTATAAAAACATATGTACAACATGAGAATCAAATCGATGAGGAAGATTATGATCGCTGGTGGAAAAAAACGACTTATGCCAATCTTTTTTTAGAAGAATATTTGACGATGGGGTTTTATTATCTAAATAAAACTTTGTGGACTAGAAACTTTTATTAAGGGGATTGTTTCTCGTTATATTTATGTTTAGACGCTATCCTTGATAGTATAAAACTTGGGGATATGACTATTTGTTTTGTATTTTTAGAACCATTACTTTTACTTTTTAGTTGGAGGTTCGTATAGTCCTAGTATATTACCCTCCGAATCCAGAAATTCCGCCAACTTACCATATTGGAATACCTGTAATTCTTTAACAAAACAAACTCCTTGTGATTTTAAATCTTCAATTGCGTTTTCTATTGGGGTTGCCAGAAAGGATATAACTGCCCCGCCTCGATTTGTAATGGGTTCGTTTGTCTTGTAGAGCGCTATCCGGCGTTCATGAATTTTAAACTCAGACCAATCTTCCCCTTTGAATAAAGCGGATAAACCAAGGGTTTTTTCATAGAATTTGACCGCTCTATCCATGTTCGCTACACAGTAATATGAGAATGCAATATCTTTAACCATTTGAATATTAAAAAAGTTTAATGACCTATGAAGTTTTAATTCTTTATAATAGGTTCTAATAGATATTCTACACTAGGGTTTATTAAGAAGAGAGTTTTAACTGGTTCAAAAAAATGGGAGCGATTTGAGTTGTCAGTTGTAAATGTTGGGCTGGTTTTGCTGTCGGCCATTTCCCATTCTTTGTGGAATATATTAACTCAAACTAGCCAAAACTCTCGTTTTTTTTCTGGGTTAAAGGGCGTTTGGATTATTTTATTATCCGTCCCTTTTTTAACTTACTATGGCTTTTCCAAGATACCTAATCTGATTTGGATATTTGCCCTTATTTCAGGAGCTATTCACGGGATTTACATCTATTGCCTATCCAGAGCTTATCAGGATTCTGATATTTCGTATGTTTACCCTATAGCTCGATCAGCTCCGGTTTTTGTTCCGGTTTTTGCCTTTGTGTTTCTAGGAGAAGTTATAAATGGTTTCAACGCCTTAGGTGTTTTTCTAATTTTAATTTCCATTTATCTTTTGCATTTTGACGGTCAATTTGTTCAAGGAGTTAAAAACTTATTAATTGCCGTGAAGGATAAAGACCTTCGTTGGGCATTTTTTACGTTAGGAGCGGTGGTTTCTTATAGTATTTTTGATAAATCTGCTATGAGTCAGTTTTTTCGTTTAGCTCCTGAAACAAGCTTTGGTAATGGGATCGCCTTTTTTTTCCTAGAGGCGGGTTTTTGTTTTATTTTTTATAATACCCAGCTTTTTTTAAGTTATCCTTTTAAGGAAATTCAGTTTGTATGGCAGGAAGAATGGGTAAAAGGGTTGTTAGGAGCTTTTGCGACTTTAGGTTCCTATGGTTTAATTTGCGTAGTGTTGCAACATGAACAAGTTGGGGTCGTAGTCGCATTAAGACAAACTAGCGTTTTAATGGTTGTCGGTTGGGGATGTTTCCGTTTAGGCGAATCGTTTGGACGGGAAAGATTGTCCGCCGCTTTACTAATAATAATTGGCGTCGTTTGCGCAAGTTGGCAATCGAATTAAATTTTAAAATATTTGTTAAGTTGAAGAAAATATTTATGGAGGTAACCGTGGGTTCCAGAAATAACACGGCCGTTTTTGGATTGGCTATATTTTTTCTAATTTTTATCTTCTGCATTCAGGCGGAAGCGCGAGTGAGAGAAAACCGGACGTTAACTTTAAAAAATGGAGTCGACGTTTGGTTAATTCACGATTCTGAAGCAAATCGAAGCGCTGCGGCTTTGTCTGTTGGTATTGGAAGTCTTCAAAATCCAGACGATAAATTGGGTTTGGCTCATTATTTAGAGCACATGCTATTTTTAGGGACTAAGAAATTTCCGGAAGTGGGGACCTTTAAAAAATACCTCAACCAAAACTCTGGCAGAAGTAATGCATATACTAGTTCTGATGAAACGAATTATTTTTTTCAAAGTTCTCACGAATCATTTGATGGAGCTTTAGATAGATTCAGCGACTTTTTTAAGGCGCCCTTATTTGATCAGAAGTACGCGGAACGCGAAGTCAACGCTGTAAGTAGCGAGCATGATAAAAATAAGTTGTCCGATGGTTGGAGAAAAAACCAAGTTATGGATTTAACCGCCGAAGATGGACATCCATTAAGACGGTTTAGCACGGGAAATAAAGAAACGTTAGGGGGAGATAACCGAGAACATTTGTTCGAGTTTTATAAAAAATATTATTCGGGTTCCAATATGAAACTTGCGATGATTTCAAAATTTTCGTTAAGCGAAATGGAAACCTTTGCTAAGAAATATTTTTCAAAAATCCCAAGTTTTATCGTTAAAAAGCCCTCTATTGATCCCAATTATAGAAAACCGCTAGATGGCAAATATCGGTTGCTAAAAATAAAAACTATTAAAGATACCCGAATTTTAGAATTAGAATTTCCAACTATTAGATTGAAAGATAGCCAGGAGAATAAACCAAGCTCTGTTATCTCTTCTATTATAGGTTATGAAGGGAAGGGCTCTTTGTTGTCTCAATTGAAGGCGGAAGGTTTGGCTCTTGGGTTGTCTGCAGGAGGCGGCTACAGCCATCCTGCAATAAATCAATTTAGCGTTTCAGTGTCGTTAACAAAAAAAGGCGAACAAAATTACCATAGAGTTATGGAATTGATTTTCGCATATATAAAACTTTTAAAAGAGGTTGGAATAAAAGAATATAGTTTTAAAGAAGACCAAACTATGGCCCAAATTAATTTTGAATGGAAGGACCCTCAAGAAGGGATGGGGTTTGTTTCTTCAAGAGCTTCTTTAATGCAAAACTTTCCACTTGAGAATATAGAAAAAGCTCCTTTTCTTATTAAGGAATACGATTCAGAAAGTTATAAAGCGATTTTGGATACTCTTAGACCAGAGAATATGCTCGCTGTTTTAAGCGGCAGATCGGTGGAAACCGATCAAACAGAAAAATACTATGGAGCGGAATATTCTTTGACTGAAGTTTCAGGAGAACTTTTTGAAAGCTTAAAAAATCCTCCAGTTGTCGCCGGCTTGACTTATCCAGAGAAAAATAATTTTATTCCCAATAATTTAGTTTTAACCGATGAAGAACCTCATTTAGTAGTCGATAATGATATGGCAAAGGTATGGTTTAAATTCGATAATCAATTTAAACAACCAAAATCGTATATGTCGTTGCGAATTGAAACTCCTTTGGTTTATGACACTCCGGTCAACTACGCAAAGTCAAAGCTCTACGACGCCGCTATTCAAGAAGGGTTGAATGAAATGGTGTACCCAATACAATTGGCCGGATTATCTTATAGCCTTTCAATGGGGAAAAAAGGCGTAAACTTTACTGTTGGCGGGTATTCAGAACGGATTGCGGATTTGATAAGAATTGTAGCTAAAAATATGAAAGAAATTAAGATCGACGAAATTAAATTCGAGAATTTAAAGGAAGCGATGATTCGTGGGTTAAAGAATGCAAAGTTGGGACAAGCATACGCTAGAGGAGGTTATTTTCATCGACTATTTTGGAATAAAAAGCATTACTCAGAAGAAGAAATTTTAAACGCTCTTCAGCCGATTAGCCTGGACGATATAAAAAATTATTCAAAAAGCTTATATGAAAGAGTTTTCATTACCGGAGTCGCTCATGGGAACTGGACTGACCAAGACGTACGAGATGGAGTAAAAACATTGCTGTCGCAGATTAAAAGCGCTCCTTTGCCTGAGGAAGATCGTTTCAAAGAAGAAATTAAAAAGCTGGCGCAAGGAAAAGACGTTCGGTTTTCCAAGAAAATTCTAGATTCGAACAACTCCATGGCTTACACATTGCAAATTGGCGAGTTTAGTTTAGAGAATCAGGCAAAAGCTTCGTTTATAGCGGATATTATAGAGTCTGATTTTTACTTACAAATGAGAACAAATCAGCAATTAGGGTATATTGTATGGAGTTTTAATCATAGGATGGAAGACAGATTGTTTTTAAGGTTTGTTATCCAATCCGCTACCTATGGTCCTTTTGAGTTATCCAAAAGGGTGGAAGAATGGTTTAAAACCTCTGGAGATATATTTGAAAATCTTTCCGATGAGACTTTCGAAAACCATAGGAAAAGTTTGATTGTTGCTCTTGAGAAAAAAGGAAATAGTATTGCCGAAGTTGCGGGGCAGATATTCTATTTGGCGACGGAAGAAAAAGGTAATTTCAAAATGAAAAAACAATTGGTGGAAGTGGTAAAAAAAATGAAAAAAGAAGATGTTGTTGCCACCGCAAAATCTCTAATGCAAGATACATCGACGCCGCGTATTGTGGTTATGATGCGGTCGCGAGATAACGATGACAAAGTTGAGGAAGGCGTTTTAGAAACAATCCCTCAATTAAGAAATTTGAACTAAAACCATTTTTGTAGGATGTGAATTAATCAAATGTTTAGCCGTTTGCTAAATCTGATTAAAATTGGCAATGCCGCCAGACAGTTTCGTCAAGAAACGGGAGACGAAGAAAAACAACGCGCTAAAAACTATTTGGTTCAAGTTTTAGGCGAAAGTAAAGGATTGCCTACAAAGATTGGTCAATTTATGACGATGGATGGGGAAGACCTTGATCTTCGAGATTCTTTAAATACTTCCATCCAACCGATGCACTTTGATTTGGTGATAGCTTTGCTAAATAAAGCGTATGGGAAACCGTATACCAAAGTATTTAAATCCCTAGAAAAAAACGCAAAGACGGCTTCCCTCGGACAAGTTCATTTTGGGAAATTGCAAGATGGGCGTTCTGTCGCGGTAAAAATCCAATACGATGATATAGCAAAAAACGTTGAGTCGGAATTAAAGCTCATGGGCTTTTTACCTAAAGTAGGCCCAGTTTCAAAGTGGGGTTTTGATTTAAAAGGATATAGAGATAGGTTTTGGGCTCATTTTGGCGGCGAACTGGATTATGAAAAAGAAGCGGAAAACCAAATTGGATATAGGGAGTTCGTAAGGTCGGTTGATAACTTCGTTGTTCCAGAAATAGTTAGAGAAGCTTGCAGGCCGGGTGTTTTGGTCCAAATAAGAGAAGACGGCGTTAGCTTAGACGAGGTTGTAAAAGCACCAAGAAACGAGAGGTTTGCTATTGGAAAAGCCCTATTACAGCATTATCTATTGATGATATTTCGTTATGGATTTGTTCACTCCGACCCACACCCTGGAAATTTTGGGTTTCGGTTGAACGGGAATAAAGACGCTGAAGTTATTCTTTACGATTATGGAAGCGTTTTAGAGCTAACAAAAAATGAAAGAATGATTCTTTTAAGAATCATCTTAGCGATTAGAAATCGGGAAAATATAAATCCCGCTTCTTGTTTGGCTGCGCTGGGATTTGATCCCAAAAAATTAAAAGACCTACGCTCTTTTTTACCTGCGATACTAAGGGTTCTTTTCGACCCCTTTATTTTCGATTATCCTTACGACGTCAAGGATTGGAAATTGAGCGAATCGATTGACGGTCTTGCAGGCGATTTAAAATGGTGGTTTCGTTCTTCGGCTCCTCCGAAGTTTATTTTCTTGATGAGAACGATCCATGGATTGATCACGATGTTGAATAGGCTAGACACTCGGCAATCATGGAAATTTATCTTAGACGATGCGTGTGGCGATTTATATTCTGAAGTAAGATTATTTAATATCCCACAGTTGGAAGAAACTCAGGACGACGTTACTTTTAGTTCTTTATCTCAATATTTAAAAGTTTATGTAAAGAAAGCAAGCGGCGGTCGGGTAGAGTTGACTATGCCGGCGAGAGTAGCGGACGATCTTGAAGGAACTATAGATTCGGCGGTAAAAGAGACTATTAAGCGAAACTCATTGGATTTAGCGGAAATGCAATTACGGGTTCGTAAAAATGGTTTCAAGCCGCAAGTTATTTTTAATGTGCATGATGCCGAAAAAGACGTGAGGGTTTGGTTAGAGTAAGAGGCTATTATGTTAAAAACCCAATTTTAGCGATTTTGAATTTTAAAAGTTCCATTTATAGATAACCAAATACGACTTATGTTTTCTTATTGTTTGACTGATGAGAATACTATTTAGTTTTTCCCACCTTTTTGTAATTTTCCTCTCGGTTTTTGTTTTTTTTGTTCAGGGCGGAGAGTTTGCCTTTCATCTTTCGGATAGATTGATGGATGAGGGCGACTCTATATTAAACGCCTGGATTTTAGCTTGGGACGCCCATGCCCTTTTTAATCCGGAACTTTCAGTTTGGGATGCTCCCATATTCTATCCCGTCAAAAATACGTTAGCGTTTTCGGAAAATTTGTTGGGTAATCTTTGGATTACCTTGCCGGTTCAATGGTTGACAGGAAATCATGTGCTTGCGGCAAACTGTCTAGCGCTTGTTTCGTTTGTTCTCGGTTCCTATTTTGTATTTTTATTGGTAAAAGATTTAACCGGAAATTATTGGGCTAGCTTGTTTGCCGGTTTGATATTTTCATTCAACCCCTACCGTTGGACACATCTTGCTCATCTCCAATTAATGCCTTTTTTTTGGGCTCCATTAGCCTTGTTGTTTGCGAATCGCTTTTTAAAAAATAGAAATTATTCCGATTTCTGGAAGACGCTATTTTTTACTTTGATGCAATATTACGCCTCGGTCTATTTGGGAACCATGTTGTTGACGACCTTGTTTATCGTTTTTTTTGTATTTTTATTTTTGGAACTTAATAACCAAGAAAAAATTAAGTTTTTGAAAGATCCAAAATTTTTGAAGAACTGTTTTTTCGGAATTATTGCCGGAGTAGTCGTTTTATTGCCAATTGGAATCCCATATCTCAAAGTCGCTAAAGAATGGTTTTTTTTCCGCACTCTACAGGAAAATATCCTATATTCTGCCGAACCCTTGTCCATATTTTTCCCCAGTGGGATATATGCCAACTATTCATGGCTACGAGAAATCCTATATACAAGTTTTCATGCAGATAAAAATGAGCCGGCGGTATTTATTGGTTTCACTCCTTTAATATTTGCGTTGGTTGCTTTAATTTTTAGAAAAAAAGAAATCTTAAAATTTCAGAATAGACTAATTTTAAGATACGTTTTAGTTTCTGGAATTTTATTTTTGATAATGATGGGACCGGTTTTGTTTGTATTTGGTAAAGATACCGGACTCCCAATGCCTTTTTTATTGGTTCATAAATTGATTCCTGGCGGCTCGGCGATGAGGGTTCCTTCCCGATTTGTATTGCCGATGTTATTAACCGTATCCATTCTATGCGGGTTTGGTTTTTGTGTATTAAAAAGCTTTTTAGCGAGACGTCTCTTATTTATAAAGTATCTGGCCATAATCGGTTTGGCGGCTGTCTTGATTTTTGAATATAAAATTTTAAATTTTAGAGGTGTAAATTTTAAGCCACAAAAAGAATTTCCGCCGGTATATGAATATTTAAGCAAATCGTCATATTCTAGTCCGACTTTAGAAATGCCTTTTCATTCTTGGGCCAAATTTAAATATTTTCATTATCAAACTAAACATTGGAGGCCAAGTATTTTGGGGTTTAGCGGTTGGGAACCCCCGCCTTTTGAATATTTGAACAATCGTATTCAAGCCTGTCCTAGCGAATCATGTGCAAGGTTGTTACAAATTGCTCCATTCGATTCCCTAATAGTTCATTTGGATTTGGTTCCCTGGTATAAAAGGGGAAAATTCGAAACCTGGGATTTAAAGCCGTATGGTTTTACTAAATTAATAAAAATTGAAAACGATTTGATTTGGGAAAGAAATAAAGAAAAACCCGTTTTGCTAAATCATAAATGGAAAGTCGACAATGTTTATGTTGAATTTGACGATCACGGAATTATTGCGATTTTAATTCTAAAGTTGAAAGATAAGGGTGGGTGGAGAAACTTTTCAAAGAATTCTCAGATCCAATTTACAATTGAAACTAGCGATGAAAAAACCTTTAAGACCAAAAAAAAGATACTATGGCCTTATTATTTTCTGCCTTCTAATGGCAATAGAAAAATAGTGAAAATATTTACTCGACTAGGTAAAACTTCGAATAAAATTTCCTCTCTTAAAATTCAAAATGAATATATTCAGGATGAAGAAATAGACTTCAAAAATTTGATTTTTCTCAAGGATGAAAGAACCTCTAAAACGCACTTAAATGATTTGAAAGGAGAATGGGGCTCAGTTTCGGGAATTAAAAACTATTCTAAATTTAAGCAAGGAGAAATGATTAAATTTCAAGGAATTATTGAGAATACTGGAAACTCAATTTGGTTGGATCAGAATTTAAATTTTAAATTGTACGATTCGGATCATGGAAGTGTGTATACTTCGATACAAATATTAGAAAAGGGTAATAACGGCCCATGCCATTTTAAGGATAAGATTTTAAAAGAATATAGGACGCCCATTAAGAATATCATTCCTTCAAATGGTAAGATGCAAATTAATCTTGACGTAATAGCCCCTTTTATTGAGGGTAAATATGCATTGTCTTTGAGATTGATGGTAAAAGATGAAAACGGATTGAAAAGGATTAAAGAGAGCTCGGAAAAATGTTTTGAGTTTACCGTCGAAAAGTCAAAAGGTTCAATGAGTTTTGGTAATTTAGCGCGTTTTTTCGGGTCGGCTAAAACGGATGAAGATAAAGCCGGCCTGGAAGACTTTAAAAGACTATCGCGAGAGGATCAGGAGGAAAGGGTTTTGTATCTTGCCGATTTTATTCTTAAAAACGGAGGTTTAGACGCTACGTTAGTAAACGAGAAAAATATTCACTTATGGAAGAAGGTTTTGGAAATTGCAGAATTTTTGAAAAATGAAACTTGAGGCTTGTTGCTTTGTTTAAGAGTGAGATTGTGATGACATTTTATTAATCTGATTAAGGGCGTTTTGAGCTATTTCATTTTTAGGTTGGAGCTTCAGCGCGGTTTTTAATTCCTTTTTCGCCAAGTCAATCTTGTTAATGAAAATATATGATAAACCTAAAAACGTAGAAATTTTTGAGTTTGGCTTTCCATGATCTAAAGCTTGTTGGTAAAACATAGAAGCATCGTGAAATCTTTTTTGGTCAAAAAACAAGTTTCCGAGGTTTTGATAATATCCAAAGAAGTTAGGATTATAATCAATTGCCTTACGCCAATAGACTTCTGTTTTGTTTAGATCTCTTAGTTTGTAGTAGACCATAGCAAAATTATCGTAGACTTTATCTAAATCGTATTTTCCTTCCAGAGTTTCCGCTTTTTCCAAGTAGCTCAAACTTTTTTTAAAGTTTTTAGCTTTAAACTCCCGCCAAAATGGATCTAAAAGCTTTGATAGGGATAAGTAATATTGAATTTCATTTTGCTGATCTTTATAGGTGGAAGTTTGATATTTTTTCTCATTTTTGAAACTTTCTATAGTTGATTCGAAAGCTTTTATACTCTGCTTAAAGTTCTTATCTTGATAATAAGTAAAGCCTAAGACAGATTTTGCCATTATATCCTCTGGATGGATTTGAAGATATTGCAGCAGATTTTTTTCCGCTTCGTTTGTACGATGTTGATTTTTTAAAATAATCCCTTTTAACAAAAGGTCGTAATTTTGTTTAATTATGATTGAGTCTATTCTTTGGTTGGAGTTTGCTATGGCAGTTTGAAGTTTTTCGTTGAGTTTAATTTTCGTTGAGTTTTTTGCTTCGGGGATTTAATTTTTATCGACTAGAAAGTTGAATGTGAAAAATGAAGCTAGTTTGTGCCCTGCGGGAGTCCAATGAATAAAGCCTGGATAGTTTAAAGGGATAAAATTAGCGAGTTGAAATTGTTCTAGAGGTTTTGTCAAATTCAACCAATTTAAATCAGGGTGTTTTGAAATGGGAAAAGGTTTTGCTCTATTTGAAAGATCTTCAAGTTTTAACACCTCTTGAGAAGATGGAACATGCAGGAATAGCAAATCGCTGTTATTTTCTTTCAATCTCCTATAAAACTTTTCCAGGCCAATACTATAGAGGACCGCTTTAATTTGGTTTTCGGATGTGTTAAGGATTTTCCCATAATCCGTTTTCCAATTTATTGAATCGCCAGGTCTTAGATCCCAGGTATTTATCGATTCTTTTAAATTGAACTTTGATAGTTTTTTTACTTTTTTAAGGAATAAATTTTTTCTGATGTTGCTTTCTAAAAATCTTAATACGTGAGACTTTTGAAATATAAAATCATAAAAAGGAATACTTTGAATTATTTTTAAAGATTGAACGGATGTATTGTTTAGGCCAAGATTGAATTTCAATCCTTTTATTTCAATCAAAACAGAGTTATCAGAAGACCTGGTGAATTTGACTTCGTCCGCTTCATATTTTGAAGTTTCGAGAGTTAGAAACTCTCCAGTGTGGAAATAGATAACGACCAAATCGGGAGAGTATTTATATCCTTCGCTACGGAAGAAAGAATCGTATTCAGGTAATTCCCAAGAGTTTTTTGCGGCGTTAATTACTTCAAACTTTTGATCAAAGTTTTGACTTTGGAGAAACTGATCCAGTTGCGATGCGAACGTTTCGTTGTTGTTAACTCCCGAAGCCGCAAATATTGATCCTCCAATACATAAAATACGAAAAACGTTTTCTGGTTTTTTATAACTGGTTTCACGGAAATTTCGTAAATTCTTATTATTTGACTTTATGGTGTATGGAAAATCTCCCAGAAATGTTTTTACTAGTTGATTTTGCCTATATGCCGTGTGAATCCCAAATTTTGCGGTGGTGTAATTTTCGAAAACAGGCTGTTTGTTGAACAGTTGGAAGTACGCTTCAAGGCTTGCTATCAAGCTAATAAGAAAAAAGAAAATGTATATAAAAATACGAAGTCGAGTTTTCATCTTTATTTTTGGGAGCGAACGGTGTGGGTATTTTTTGGAACAGGAGCTATTAGCTTATAGAAGAAGAGCAAGAGTTTTTGGGTTTTTAATCTTTGATACTGTATTTCCCAGATCCAGATAAGAATATTGAAAGAAGGATGGTTATTAATACGGCGTTATATTCGAAGCCTCCGTCCACGATGTTAAACCCTTTTTTCCCTGTGACGCTATATATTGCTACGCCCATGACAAAAATTAAAGGAATTGAAGCTAATCGCGCAAAAAGTCCAATAACCAGAGCGATGCCGCAAAAAAATTCGGCGCTTGCCGCAAGCCAGGCGTTGATTTCAGGGTAGGGGATTCCTAAGGACGCTATAAATTTAGTAAATCCTCCTATACCAGGTCCTCCAAAAGCTCCAAATAGTTTTTGAGAACCATGGAAAATAAACGAAGAACCCGCGCTTAATCTTAATAAGAGTTTCGATAAATCGGGAAAGTTTACGGTGAGTTTAACCATTAAATGGAGAACGGTTGAGGAAAGAAAGTATTAGTATTCTTCGGCGATTAGAACTTTTAATTTGCTTCGCAGTCTAAAAACAGCCTTGGAATGAATTTGGGAAACGCGCGATTCTGTGATGCCTAAAACTTCTCCGATTTCTTTCATGGTGAGTTCTTCATAATAGTAAAGAGAGATCATGAGTCGTTCTTTTTCGGGCAAGGTGTCTATGGCTTTTGCTATTACGGTTTTTAACTCAGTCAAACGGAGTTGTGTTTGAGGATCTGAATCGGACTTTCCGGCCAGACAGTCTAATAGATTGCGCTGATCGGTTTCGTCGTTTGAAATGCCTAGATCTTCTAAGCTTAGCAGCGGCATGCTATGAGTTTCGTTAAGCGTATTGAAAAACTCGTCCATGGTCATGCCCATTTCCTCCGCCACTTCTTCGTCTTCAGGCGGACGGCCAAACTTTGCTTGCAACTTTTGGCAAACGTTGTCTAGGGAGGCGGCTTTTTGCCTAACGGACCTTGGCACCCAATCGAGAGACCTCAGCTCATCCAGGATTGCGCCTCGAACTCTAAACTCTGCGTAAGTTTTAAACTTTGCTCCGCGAGTAGGATCGAATTTTTCGATCGCGTCGATTAGACCTAATACGCCAACGCTTATCAAATCGTCTACTTCAATATGCGGAGGTAATCGCATGGCGATTCTGTTAGCCACATATTTAATCATCGGAGCAAATTCTTTGATTACTTGCTCAGAGTTTTCAGGCGATATTTCAATTTCGTCAAGCGCTGGGTTGTT
>JAYOZP010000063.1:0-26079 GCA_038154245.1 Nitrospinales bacterium
GGGACTGCGAGTTGCCTAAAGTAAAAATATCGAATTATTAGAGATACCCTTAAAATAGTTTCTCTAAAAAAGCATACAATATTAATGCCAAAGCTTATGACCAGCCTTATTGTTATTTCAAATTATTAGAACCAAATCTGTTAATAAAAATTTTAATTCATTATTTTGGGTAAAGGCAAATTTTTTACCTTATAGATAGCCGAAAAAAAGAGCAATTTAGTTACATTGGTCTCTCAGAAGAAAATCTAATACTTTTTGGTTTTTGTTTATAAGTGGTTGATTTTTATTTAATTATCTTTGATGTTGGTTTTGAGAGACAATAAGATATTGAGTAGACTTAAATTAATATTTCTTTAATCGGGATTTGGGAATATTTTTTGCTGCATTTTTGTTACTTTATTTTTTATTTAAGTTTTGCGGAGAAATTATCTTTTTGTTTAAACGAGTTATCTTTTATTTAACGCTTCTTGGGCTTTTTTTATTTCTTAACGGTTGTGGGAAAACTTTGCGTGGTTCGGGAATAAAAGAGGAAAAAATTGCCTCCCAAGCTTCTTCGAAATCTTCAAAACCAACTCCTGGGTGGGTGGTTGGACGAGGTCATCCCAAATACCCTGATTCTTTTTATTTAACAGGCGTTGGGTTTTCAGAAAAGAATTATGTCTCAGCTAATGAGTCTGCTCGGGCGGAACTAGCTAAGAACCTTAAAGTAAGGGTCCAATCGATATTAAGAGACTATTCTTCCATAAATAAATCGAGAATAGAGCTAGCCATAAAGACGCAGGTTGATACGATTTTAGAAGGGGTCGAAATACGAGATGGTTGGTATGAACCGAAATCCAGAGTTTATTATTCTTTGGCCGTTTTAGACCGAAAAGTCGCCTCTAATTTAGTTGATGGAAAAATCCAAAACGCTTCGCAAAAAATCGAAAACTTATTAAATAGCGGTAAAAATGCCGAGGAAGCAGGTCGATTTTTAGACGCCCTTGGGTTTTATGCCTCAGGGTATGACAAAACAGGTCAATTGGCTTCGTTAATTAGCGCTAAAAAAGTAATTACTCGTTCCTCTCAATCTCCAGAATTACCAGGTACGACGGACTTTGGAATCCTCATTAGACAAGTTGTAAGCGGTATTAATATACAAATTGTGTCCGGTAATAATCAAAAATTGACGCGATTTAAAGGATTAACAAAGCCTCTGGTTGCTCAAATTCTCACAACAAGCTCTGGAAAAGCCGTGTCTGGAATTCCAGTAAAAATGAGATATGAAGAGGGAGATGGAGATATTGATTACGAAGTTATAAGCGATATAGATGGGATGGTTGCTGTTGCGGTTAGAAACGTCAGTTCTTATAAGGAACAATCTCATACTATTGCGGCGCAAATTGATTTTGAAAAAATTGCTTCTCGATTTGACCCGCAGATAGTTAACACTTTTTTAACTTCTTTAAAAAACAAAAAGGTCAATTTTACTTATTCCATTAATTTGCCAAAATGGGCGACCAATAAATCCTTGAAATGGAAACAGGGAGTTACGGAACTTGTTAACCAAGTAATTCAGAATTTACCGCCAGGCGGATCTCCATCTCTTGGAATATTTGAGTTCCGCGATCTGCGTTTAAATCGCCCAACGCCATTTAGTCGAATCCTTAAGGAAGATTTTTCAACTTTGATAGTCCAAGTTGACGATCTAGAAATAAAAAGTTTACCTCTGAATAAAAAAGAGCTGAGCGTTTCAGAGTTTGCCCAGAAGAACAATCTCGATTATTACGTCACAGGTAGTTATAGGTTAGAACGAAACGGTTTAGAAATGAGAGCGCAACTGATTCGAACAAAAACTGGAAATATAGTTTCTTCAGGTTATGGGCAAATTGAAAGAGGAGAGATTCATCCAGACGACTTAGCGGAGATAGAAAGTCCAATCGCTTCGTTTTCTCCAATTGAAAATGATGGTAACCATGATGGCGACGAATATGATTACGAGTTAAACCGACTTGTTTCCGGAAACCCTAAAAGCGAGGAATTTGGCATTAAGGTTTATACGGATAAAAAAGATTATCAGATTGGAGAAAATTTATTTTTTACCGTTACCGCTAAAAAGAATTGTTATTTAACCATCCTTGATGTTGGAGCAAATGGAGACATCACTGTAATTTTTCCAAACGCTTATAGAAGGTCTAACTTTATAAAGGCGGGAGAAAAAATCAAGATTCCTACTCCCGACTATAATTTTAACTTTAATATTTTAGGACCTCCAGGTTTGGAGAGAATAAGAGTGTTGGCGACAAAGTCGCCCGAGTTTCCTATAAAACTAAACTTGCAGAATGGATTTCACAGTATTTCTAAAAGCGAAATTACTGGCCTAAAATCCGTGAAAGCTTTAGTCAGTCGTTTTAATTCAAGGCAATCAAGGCCTTGGGGAGGAGCGTATACAGAGTTTTTTATTCATGAGGAAAATCAAATTTACATGCGCGGCTCTCGCAAAGTATCCGTTAAAGACTTTGCTGCGAGTTCAAATTAAACTTGGTTAGTCGTCAATGAAGAGGAAATTAGGCCTAGGGCTGGCTGGGACTATGCTGGCTATTTTATTGTCAGTATTTTGCGGGCCTTATTGGATTGCGTTAGAAGGAGTCTTTGTTGATTGGCGTTCTAAATTTAGAGAACCTCCTCGGCTTTCGGAAAAAATAAAAACCTTTGAGGTAAACGGGGAAAACTTTTCGGCCTTTAAGTTAATAATTGCAGAGATAATTAAGCAAGGCGCAAAAACGATTTCTATTTATGTTTCTGATGATGAATTCAGAAAAAATTTAGAATGGATCAAAAAGATTCCAAAATCAAAGACTGTTGTGAGCTTTGACGGGAGGATAATAAATCAATTGGTCTCATCGATTCATGATAGCGATTCTTTAGGCAAAGAAAGTGGTTTTAACCAAGTCTCGTCCTTTGTTAGTTTTTTATCGTTAAGGGAGAAAACATCTTTAGCAAAATTATTAACTTTTGAGAAAAATTATTTTACGCATTCCAACGCTTATGTGGATGTATTTGGAAAGTTTAGAAAAATCCCTTTATGGCTAGAATTTGAAAAGCGATTGATTCCAGCTTTTGCTATGAATTCCTGGATTCGCTATTTAGAGATTGAGAATCCAGAAATAAAATTGTTGTCTTCTCGCGTCGAATTAACAGACGAACTTTCCAAGATATCTATTCCGACGGATATGAATAGTATGGCCATGGTTGAAATGCCAGAGGAGTTTGAAGAATCTATCATTAAACTTAAAGAAGATCGAAACTTGTTTGTTGAAACTATTTCTAAGGTTGATGTTAAAGATAAACTTGTATTTGTTGGTTTTTTTACCTCAGAGAAACGGATGGAAGAAAAAAGTTTATTTAGGGTTCAAATAGGCTTGGCAAACTCATTTGTTAAAGGATCTTTTTTGAAAGAAGCTCATAAATCTACCGTTCACTCGTTATCTCTCATACTAAGTGTTTTAGTTTTAATACTTTGTCAGTCCGGTAAAGGAAAGATGAGTGGGAGAGGGATAGCGGTACTAATATCATCGTATTTAATAATCAATATAGTATTTTTTAACGCGGGTTTAATCCTTCCAATTTTATCGCCGATTTTGGCGATGATATTTAGCGTTTTAGCAGATAGAAGGTTCAACTCGGAGGAAGCGATATGAAAAACGCCGCAAGACTTTATAGATGTTTATGTAATCAATTTTTTTTGTATGGCTTGTCTTTAAGCGTATTGGCTTTTACCGGGAGCTTTCAGATCGAAAAAGTTTCTGCTGAAGAAAGAGGAGTTGTTCCTATACCTAAAATTAAGTCTGCCCCTACTCAGGTGGCCAAAGAAATATCTATTCAAAAAATTTATCAAGGAAGTTATGCTCTTGTTATTGGCGCTCGTGATTATGATGTTGGTTGGCCAGATTTGCCGGGAGTTGAAAAAGATATCAATGAAGTAAAAGCCGTTCTAGTAGAGCAGGGTTTTTCCGTGACCACGGTTACTAATCCGACTAAAAGAGAATTGGAAGACGCTTTTGATAGTTTTATAAGTCGGTATGGTCTATTTGAAGAAAATAGATTGTTGATTTATTTTGCTGGACATGGGCACACACAGAAGCTTTCTTATGGAGGGCAAATGGGATATCTAGTGCCTGTAGACGCTCCTAACCCAGAACAGGATTTAAATGGTTTTTTAGCGAATGGCATGGATATGCAACAAATAGAGGTTTATGCCAAACGGATTCAATCTCGGCATGCATTATTTTTGTTTGATAGTTGTTTTTCTGGCTCATTTTTCTCTCTTAGTAGGGCGATGCCGAAAAGCGTTCAATACAAAGTTAAATTGCCAGTGAGACAATTTATTACCTCTGGTAGCGCTGGAGAGCAAGTGTCGGACGATAGCATTTTTAGGAAAATGTTTGTATCGGCTTTGCGTGGGGAAGGCGATCTAAATCGAGATGGTTTTTTGACAGGCGCTGAGCTGGGAGAATTTTTGAAAAACAAAGTTATAGATTACACAAGAGGTGGTCAGCATCCTCAATATGGAACAATCCGCGATCCAAATTTGGATAAAGGAGATTTTGTGTTTTCTGTAAACCATTCTGAAAACAAACTTTATTCGAATAATGTTCTGTTGAATTCTCCTGAAAAACAAATTCCAAATAAAGAAATTTTCGAATACAAAAAGGAGTTGGCGGAGGTAAAACGCGAAATCTCAATTGAAGAAAAGAAACTCGAATTACTTCGAGAAAAAAACAAGAAAAAGAATACCTCTTTCTCTCAAAAAAAGAAATGGACAAGACGAATGATAGCGTCTGGAAAGGCAAGTAAAATAGGGACTTGGATTGTTTTTAAAAATGGAACTGCTGTGGATATTAGAACACGCTTGATGTGGATGACGGAAGACTTTTATAATTTAGAGGGAAAGTTTCCGTATAGCCGAGAAGAAGTTTTGGCTTGGGTTGATAAAATGAATTTAGAAAAAAGAGGCGGATTTGACGATTGGAGAGTTCCTGAAGTGGTAGAATATCAATCAATATATAATAAAAGATTAGAGCGGAAAGGTTTTGCTTATACTAATAAAAGAGGAGCTTATAGGCGGACGATGAATGCCAAACCAGTTGGATATCCTGTCGTTTTTAAAGATGGAGGAGGGTATTGGTATTGGAGTTCCAATTTGGCAAATTCGAATAGCTGCGGAATTTCTAAAAGCATAGATTCAATGTGTGTAAAAACTTTTAATTTTCGCAATGGGCAAACAACAATTCGCGATACTAGTACGGGCGATTTTTTTTCGAGTAGCGTGCGGTTAGTCAGAGATTTTCAGTAGTCATATAGTAATAGGAATTTAGATTCATGAGCGCCGAGGATTTAGGTTACAAATCCGATAAGTCACCAGAAGAAAATTTATCGGCTATTCAATTTACGAAAAGGGTTTCAGGTCTTTTAGCTATCTGCGTTGATGGAATCAAGAAGATGGTTGATTCGGAGGACCCTTTTTTCGCTAAGCTTAGCGAATTGAAGAGTGTTTTAGAAAAAGTAAAGCCAGAGTTAGGTTCTTCATCAGGAAGAGCTTTCAGTCAGTTTTTTCAAAAGAAAATAGAAGATGAAGAGCGCATAAAAACTGAGAAGAAAGAATTAAAAGGGATGGTTGTCAGTTTAGGCGATACCATTAGAGAATTTGCTGTTTTTTCTGGAGGAGTTGGCGATAGCTTAACCGAGCACATTGATAAGATGCGAGAATCGGAAGTTACTAACGATATTCTTGCAATAAAAGATCAAATTATTTCTGAAGCAAACAAAATAAAAGAAGAAACTCAAACTTTAAAAGTAGAGCTTGAAAAATATAAAGAAAAAACCAGCGAATTAACTAAAAGATTAGAACAAACCGAAGCGGAAGCGCTTATAGATTCCTTGACGGGAGCTTATAACCGGAATGCTTATAATGCAGATATTGTTCGTTTTATTAAAGAGTTTGAAAGATATAAACATCCCTTTGCTCTTATTGTTTTAGATATAGATCATTTTAAAAAAGTTAACGATACATTTGGGCACGCTAAGGGGGATGAAATTTTAAAAATTGTTGCGGCCTTAGTGAAAAACACGATACGAGAAACCGATAAAATTTTCCGTTACGGCGGAGAAGAGTTTGTTATTTGGATGCCTAAGGTGGAAACAAATACAGCTATCCAAGCATCCGATAAGATTCGGAGAATAATTGAAGGACAAAAATGGGAGGCTATCGCAAAAGGATTAGAAGTAACTGCCAGCTTTGGAATTTCTTGCGTCAAAGAAGGCGATACTACTACGACGGTTTTCGACCGTGCAGATAAGGCTTTGTATAAATCAAAGAATAGCGGTAGAAATCAAGTGAGTTTTGAGAAGTAACTTTATGGCCGCTTCTTCCAAAGAAATTTTAATTACTGGTTGTTCTACAGGAATAGGTTTATGTGTTGCCAAAGGTTTAAAGCAAAGAGGATATAGAGTATTCGCGACCGCAAGAAGTCCGCAAGATGTAGAGAGTTTAAAAAATGATGGACTAGAAGGTTTTGTTTTGGATTTGAACGATTCAAATTCTATTCAAGAGACTCTAAATAAGATTCTTGAACTGACTGGCGGTACTTTATATGGCTTGTTTAATAATGCTGGGTTTGGGCAACCAGGAGCTGTAGAAGATTTAACTCGACAATCTTTAAGAGAACAATTTGAAACTAACGTTTTGGGATTGGTTGAGCTAACTAATTTAGCGATTCCCGTTATGCGGAAGCAAGGTAGCGGTAGAATTATTCAAAATAGCTCTGTTTTGGGTTTTGTCGTTATGCCCTTTCGTGGAGCATATTCTGCGAGCAAATTTGCTCTAGAAGGAATTTCCGACGCCTTAAGAATTGAATTAGCGGGAACTAATATATTTGTCTCGTTAGTTGAACCCGGCCCGATTGAAAGTAAATTTAGAGATAACGCTTATAAAAAGTTTAGAGAAAATATAGATATTGATAAAAGTCCACATAAAGACCGCTACCAAGCGATGATAAATCGATTGACTAATGAAAAACCCACCTACCCATTCACTTTGCCTCCCGAAGCCGTTTTAGAAAAAGTAATTGACGCCTTAGAAAATCCAAAACCTAAACCGCGTTATTACGTGACTTTCCCCACATATCTTTTTGCTTATTTGAAACGAATACTTCCACAATCTCTAATGGATTTAGCGTTAACCCGGGCTTCAAATGCGGAAGCAAAAAAGTACTAACCAAAAAAATAGAAAGTTCCTATAAGCTATTTCATAATAGCTAACGATTGGATGTTTTTCGTAGCTGGTATTTTCTTACCGCTCGATTGTGATCTTCAAGGTTGTTTGAGAATTGGTGGCTTCCGTCTTGGCGGGAAACGAAATATAAATGTTTTGAAGAATCAGGATAAAGCGCAGCTAAAATCGAAGCATGGCCAGGATTTGCGATTGGGCCTGGAGGTAAGCCTTTAACTTTATACGTGTTGTATGGAGATTTAATGGATAAGTCTTTTTTGTGAATGTTCCCGTCAAAATTGGGAATGGCGTAAATTACTGTTGGATCGCTTTGCAATCTCATATTCTTTTTAAGTCGATTATGAAATACGGAAGAAATCATTTTTCTTTCTTTTGCTTGGCCGGTTTCTTTTTCAATGATAGAGGCGAGAGTGACGATTTCGTTAAAATCAAAACCTAATTCTTTTGCGCGTTTTTTATATTCAGGTTTAACCGCTTTTTTTAAAAAAGTATTTGTCATCTTTTTTACTAAATCTTTAGCGGAAATATTTTTTGAAAACCGGTAGGTATCGGGAAAAAGATAGCCTTCAAGGGAGGAAGCAGAAACTCCTAGAGGTTTCATCAACTCTTTGCTGTGAGCCCATTTAATGAACTCTTCCGCTGGAACTATTTTTTTGTCATTTAATAAATTAGCTATTTCTTTGATCTGTAGTCCTTCAGGAATTGTTACTTGGTAGAGAATTGTTTTACCTGAAGTGATTGTTTCCAGGAGTTCTAATGGGGGCATTGATGGAGAA
Source organism: Nitrospinales bacterium (assembly GCA_038154245.1). Classification (GTDB taxonomy): domain Bacteria; phylum Nitrospinota; class Nitrospinia; order Nitrospinales; family JAJDAT01; genus JAJDAT01. Next base: position 8,047 of record JAYOZP010000063.1, read on the forward strand.
AGTTCGAATTCTCCTGCCATAAGTTTGTTCTGTTGTCCTCTAATATAAGCCAGAATTTGGAAGGAAAGAGAACTTTTGATCAGGCGCTTTTCTTTTAATTGCATTGAGACACGTTTTAAAGTCATGCCTCTTTCAATTTTAAATGGAACGGATTTAAATTTGTCAGATACGGAATAGGCGGTCTGGAGATAAAACAAAATGCCGATAGTCCAAATCACGGCAATGATAATCCAAAAAGAAGCTAAAAATAGTTTCCATGATTTTGACATGGCAGATAAACCAATTTTTAGTTTAAAAACTTGAGTAAATTAGAGTTTTTTATACTCTTGGACAATGACTTAAACTCCTTAAATAGGAAGGAATTCTAAAAATGGTTTAAGTGAAAACCAATGAGTTTTATCATAAAAACAACAATTTGTCTTAGAGAATTTTCTTAATTTCTTGAAGAAAGTTGGAGTTTTCATCTGGAGTTCCAACGGTTACTCTCAGGCAATTTTTTAGTTTTGGGTGGGAGCTTAAGTCTCTCAGTAAAATTCCTTTTTGAGCTAACTTTTGGAATATTTCTCCGCTATTTTGAGATGTTTTAAATAGTAAGAAATTTGAATCTGAAGGGAATACTTCAATTTCATTAATTTTAGAAAGCGAATCAAATAAATTGGTTCTTTCTTGTATGATTAAATCGATTTGTTTTTGAATAAGATGAAATCTATTTAAAACTTCGTTAGCCACCATTTGTGAAACTGAGTTGGAGTTATAAGGAAGCCTTATTTTATTAAGCTCTTCAACTATTAAAGGAGAGGCGGCGGCAAAACCTACTCTAAGAGCCGCTAAGCCAATTTTGGAAAGACTTCTTAAAACAATTAAATTGTTGTTAGTTGTCAATCGGTCTTTGAAAGTTTTTTGAGAAAAGTCAAAGTAGGCTTCATCAAGAACGACAATTCCTTTAAAGTTATTTAGTGTTTTTTCTATTTCGTCGCTTGCAAAACAATTACCGGTTGGATTATTTGGAAAGCCGAAAAAAACCACTTTTGTTTTAGTTTGTTCCGCTATTTCAAGAAAAGAGTCTGCCTTAAAATCCCATTGATCGTTAAGTGGAAAGGGGACTGGTTTAAGGTCCATACTTTTTGCTAGTATTGAATACATCGCGAAACTTGGATCTGGAAATGCTACTCCGTCTCCAGGCCCGCAAAATACTTGTAAGACTAATTGTAATAATTCGTCTGAACCGTTGCCAACAACTAAATTTTGCGACGGAATATCCGTTAATTTTGAAATTGCTTCTCGTAATTCTTGGCAAGCTGGATCAGGATATCGATTAAACTGAAAGTCTTTAAGGCTAGAGGAAATTAAATTTAAAATTTCCTTGGGCAATTGAAATGGGTTTTCATTTGCGTGGAGCTTTATTTTGCAATCGTGATTATCGACATGATATGCCTTTAACGATTTGACGTTTGGTCTGACCAAGTTGGCTAAATCTAAGTTGGCCATTAGGTGTCCTGAGGATTGATAATAGACTCTAAATCGGGAGAGGTGGCAACGTAGCGAAACATTTTTTGTTTTTCAGCTTGCATGATAGAGGATAGTTTACAAACTGTATCTTCGACCTCAAAATTAGTCACTATATAGTAGTAATTTTTATATTCGGCAATTTCACTTTGAGCTACCTTCATACGTTGTTCAATTTTTTCGGTTGTTTCTGTAGATCTTTTTGTTAATCGATTCTTCAATTCTTTTAGCGAAGGAGGAAGCAGAAAAATATAAACTCCTTGGAAATTCATTTTTCTTAAGATTTCCGCGCCTTGAACGTCAATCTCAATGATGACGTCGTAACCGTCGTTTTGTATTTTTTCGATAGAATTTCTTGTCGTTCCATAATATTGGTTATGAACTTTAGCCCATTCTAAAAAGGCGTTTGCTTCGATCTTTTTTTTAAACTCGTCTTCCGATACGAAATAATAGTCTTTACCGTGAGCTTCTGCCGGCCTAGGGGCGCGTGTAGTGTGAGAAATCGAAATTTTTAAATTAGCGAGTCGTTCCAATAAAATTTTACAAACAGTGGACTTCCCAGTTCCAGATGGAGCCGATATGATGTAAGGAATGCCTTCTCGCTTTAACTGCATAGGTTCGTTAATCTGCTTTTAGATTTTTGAAGTGGACAATTATATAAACAACGTTATTCAATATTTTGAAGCTGTTCTCTTATTTTTTCTAGAGCGCTTTTAATTTCAATAACCGCTTGAGATATTTCGAAATCGTTTGATTTTGATCCAATCGTATTTGTTTCTCGGTTTATCTCCTGAACAATGAATTCTAACTTTCTTCCAATTGGGCCATTCGCGTTGCTAGTTAATTCTAGAAATTGTTTTAAATGGCTATCTAATCGGGTTAATTCTTCGGAAATATCAGATCGGTCGGCTAAGATGGCCGTTTCTTGAAGCAACCGGGAGTCGTCTAATTCCAAACCATCGCTTAAAACCTTAATTCTTTCTTTAAGCCTTTCTTGGTATTCGTTTAAAACTTGAGGTTTGCGTACTTTTATAATATCGGTATTTTTTCTTATAAAATTAATGAGCGACTCGATATCGCTTTGTAAAGTTTCTCCTTCAATAACACGCATCTGGGATAAGCCATCCAGAGCCTGTTTTGCTCCATCTAATATTAAGCTTTCACATTTTTCGTCTAAACTTGGGGATTCAAATTTAATGAACTCCTTAATACCCAAAATCGAATTTACATCAATTTGACCTGTTAAGTTTAGACTTTCTTTTATTTTTGATATTGCTCCAAAATATTGAGAAGCAAACTCTAAATCGGCTACTGCTTCCAATCGGTTATTTTCTCCCGAGTTTTTTTCAAGAGAAATGTGTATGTCAATGGAACCTCTAGCGCATTGTCCTTTCGCTAATTTTTTTAGCGGTAATTCTAAAGCTGCTAGAAATTTTGGTAACTTGACGTGGACGTCAATAAAGCGGTTATTTACAGAGCGTGTTTCTACTTTGCAGCTAAACTCTTCATTAGACGTTTCGGCTCGCCCAAAACCGGTCATGCTTTTCAACATTCTTATTTTGCCTAGCTTAAGCGGAGCCGACGCGAATTCTTAGCGATTTATCCGTTTGAAGTTTGTTATAAGCCTTTTTACATTCAGCGACTAAAGAAGAAGCTTCTGCAATTTGAGTTTCAGCTTTTGATTTATCTATAGATTGCGAGTTTTCTAAGTATCGTTTTAAAATACCCGAAAATTCTTCTGATACGATACCTGCGTCGATTATCAGAGCTTGAAACTTTTCTAACGTTTCTTTAGGATCTTGGAAATCCATACCTTCCGTAATCAATAAACCGTTAGCCGCAGCAATGATAGAGCGGTTGGCGTTTTCTAAAGCTCCATCAAAGTCGTCTTTTTCAAGAGCAAGTTTGCCTTGGAAAACGCTTCTTTCAGCCGCAAGTATATTGTCGGAAATCATGTCGGTTAGTGGACCTGCACATTCGCCTTGGCCTCGATCTTCTAACGAATAAGTGTCGGTACTTCCATAGTCAATATAAGCATGAGGATCTTCTTCAATAGGAGCAAGTCCTTTTAGAGGATCAAGCATTTTTGCAAAATATGCTTTACCTTTTCGGTCAAAAAAATCGACAAAAGATTCTCCATCCGCTTTTTCCTTTTTATACGCATCTGTTGCTATGCGAACCGCTTCAGGAACATTTTTAGCGGGAATTTTAATGACTGAAGTTCCAAAGGTAACTTGATCTTCATTTAGGCGACCACCCATCATTACTTCGTAATGAGGAGCTAAAATTCCATTAATTTTTTTTGCTCCTCCATGAAACCCAATAGAAGCTATGTGATGTTGGCCGCAGGAATTTGGGCAACCGCTCATTTTTATTGAAATACTGTCAAGTTCTTTAGAGGCGGTATAATTTTTTTCGAATTCCTCGGACAAAGCCGTCGCTAATCCTCGAGAAGCGGTGATTCCTAAATTGCATGTTTCGGAACCTGGGCAGCAAGTAATATCTTTAAGTTCTTCAGTTCCCGCTTTATTTAAGCCAATTTTTTTCAATTCTCCGTATATCGCTCCCATAGCGGTTTCTTTAACCCAAGGGATCATCAGGTTTTGATTAATCGTTGTGACTATAATTCCAGCTGCGTAATCGGAAGCGGCTTTACTAATGACTCTAGCTTTTTCGCTCTCTAAGTCTCCAAGGTGTAACTTAATATGGATGTTAAAGAACCCAGCTTGTTTTTGGGAATAAGTATTTCTATTTTTCCAATTGTGAAATTCGGGATCTGAATCAAATTCTAAATTAGGAGTAAAGTCTGAAATAGCTGGAACAATATCGTCTGTTGGTTCGATATCTTCGTATTGCTTTCCTTCTAAAGCGGCAAATTCTTCGTCATAATATCCTTTAACCTTATCAACCCCGTGTTTATCTAGAACAAATTTGAAACGGGCTTTATTTCTATTTTTCCCGTCTCCATATTTATTGAAAACATTTATTAGGGCTTCTGCTAACCGTAAAACCTGATTGGTTGGGATAAAGTCGGTTAAAGGTTCTGCCGCATGTGGAGAACTGCCTAAACCGCCTCCAAATAAAATTTTAAAGCCACGAACTTGTTTCCCATTTTCTTCTCGAATAACGCCGCTAAATCCTATGTCGTGAATTGGAGCTACGCCGCAGCCATTACATCCGCCAAAGCTAATTTTAAATTTTCTAGGTAAGCTTTGAGTGGATGAGTGGCGCAATAAATAATTGGAAACAGCGCGGGCATATGGAGAAACATCAAAAGCTTCATTTGCACAAGTCCCAGACTTATGGCAGGCCGTTACATTTCTGACAGTGTTGCCACAAGCTTCGCGAGTGGTGATTCCACCTTCAGCCAGGAGCTCTAATCCTTCCGGAACTTTATCTAAATCTACAAAATGAAATTGAACATCTTGTCTAGTAGTGATATGCAAAATCCCATTTGCATATTTGTCCCCAAAGTCCGCTAAGCAATTAAGCTTTTCGCTATTGATTTGGCCTAATGGTAATTTAGTTCGAACCATTTGTGCGTCGCCGGATTGTCTTTGGCCGTATATTCCTTGTTGTAAGCGAAAATGTTTGAATCCATTTTCGTCTATGTTATCGCGACTGCGGCGTTCAACCTCAGCGGCGAAATCTTCGATTTCTTTCCGAACTTCTTTGGGTATATTTATCTTTGCGTCCATGGGGATATATTCTCTAGCAAAATTTCAAAATTCTTGAAAAATGGCGACTTTTTTACTTGATTCAAAGTATTGACTTAAAATGATTATGTAGGTCGCCATGTGTTTAGCAAGTATATTATATAATAAAAAGCGGTATTTAACTATTTATTGTGACGGTCTTAGAAAGTAATTAAAACAATTGATTATTATAGCCTAAAACCATTTAAATCTTACAGATCCTACTGAGAAGAAAACTTATGCATGAATTCATCTTGAATTCTTTGAATTTAGTACAGTTATGGCTGTATGCAAATTTAATTTTATACATTGCGGTTTTCGCAATAGCGCTATTTATAAACTTCAATTTTAACGTAATTATGGTAGGTCTCATATATTTCCTCCCTTTAATACCTATTGGAGTTGATTCTGAAAATGCTATCCGATTTTTGATTGTATCTTTTAACAATACAGTTTTTGGAATTATCGAATTAGTTATTTTTACGATTACAATCCGACAAGAGGATATAACATTTGATAAGCAGTTTATAAAGCAATTGGTTGGACACACTTTGCCAATAGCTATAGCCTTAATTGGATTATCTTTTGTTGCGCGAGTTACAACGGTTCCTTTGCCTACTTGGGAATTTATGGCGATTGTAATCAGCTTCGTACTTGGGTCTATTTTAAGAGTAGTAGCGGTTTATCAGATTGGAGCCGTTGCTTTTAAATTTGATATTGTTTTTAGAGATAAGCAGCAACTTAAGACCGATCAACTGTATCGTTATTTGAGACACCCATCATATGCAGCTATGATGATTGTGATTTTCGCGTATGCTTTAGCGACTCATAATCTTATTCTAGGATTCTTAGGAATGATTTCTGGTTGGTTTGGGTTTCATTACCGTATTATTCATGAAGATAAAGCTCTTGAAGAACAGTTCGGTCAAGGATATATAGATTATAAAGCTAAAACAGGAACATGGTTCCCAAAGTTTTTTTAATTTTATTGAAATCTAAATAATCTTAACTGAAAAAAATCTGCTTTAAAATATTAACGTTTATTCTTCAGGTAGTAATGTTTTCCAATAAGGGATGGAGTTTCCATCAACATCTATAGGTTGTTGAAAGTAGTATCCTAAAACGCATAATAAAAATAAATACAGATAACTTCCTACAAAGTAGTAAGCCGTGGAGTGTTTCTTTTTGTCGTTTTTTTCTTGTGCCTTAGTTTTTTGTGTTACGCGGTAATAATTAGCGACAGAAGCAATGGCAATCATAAAAATAGGTTGATAACTAAAAATTGCCATAAGAAAACCCATTGGGACAGAAAATAAGGCCATAATAGGAATCCTTAAAAATACATTGTCTAATAAATCTTCTAATATATTAATTACGGCAAGATAAGAAACGAGAAAAAATATTAGACTTAATCCGACTAGAGAAATGATTTCCATATTTTAAGTATATTGAACGGGAAATTTGGATTTCAAGATTTTACTATTTAATTGGACCATTTTTACCATATCCGTTAAAAGTTTGTGAAGGTTATAAGAGATAGAAAGGTCTAAAATTAAGATGACCAAGCAAAACTCGGTTGGTTTTGGAAAAACTGGCGAAGAAGCGGCAGCGGCATTTCTCAAGCAAAATGGATATCGAATTCTTGAGATGAATTTTCGAACCAAAACTGGAGAAATAGATATTGTTGCCGAACATAAGAATACAGTTGCGTTTGTTGAAGTGAAAACACGGTCCAACTTAAATTATGGTCGCCCCGAAATAGCGGTAAATAAAGTTAAACAGCGCAAATTGTTACGCGTTGCGGAGTTGTTTTTAGCAAAATATAAAATAACGGAGAGGTCTAGTCGTTTTGATATTGTGGCTATTTCGGGAGATCCCAAGGAACCTGAAAACTGGGAGTTTCGGCTGACCCAAGATGCATTCCGGTCGCGGTTGTGAATTGGGTTTTTAGAAAAACAATTTGAGGCGCTCTAAATTGTGTTAAAAATGGGAGTCGATAATTAAATAAAACTGGCAATAACGGGCTTTGTTTAAGTTATTAGTTAAAGAATAAGCGTTTAACTATTGTTCTAAGTGAGGCCTTTTCGTCAAAATGGTACAATTAAAGTCGATGATTTGATTTTTTTTTGAATTTGAAAAACTGTTATTTTTCAAAGATTCATCTGTTGAAATAACTTTTATTAGATATTTAAGGAGTCCAATTCGTGTCCATCATAAATAAATTAAGAAACATGTTTTCAAGTAATACGGATAAGACACATGAAAATAAGCCAGAAGCGTCTGCGATTAGTATGCGACCTCCTATTGATGAAGTAGTAGCGGTAGAGGAACCTCCCGCTCCCTCTAATTCTGAGGAGAAATCGTTTAAAGAGCCTGAACCCATCAAAAGAACCGTTATTCAACCGCCGATTATAGCTTCAAAAGAGCCTAGAGAAGCCAATCAAACGGATGAAATTTTAATTAAGGCGGAGCCGACTTTAGCGGGCGATCAGTGTAAATTTATGGTTAACCAGGACTTGATAGAAGGTAACTCTTGGTACTTCGAAAACTTTGAAAGCGCGGAAGGTTCGCCCTTGGCTGAAAGTTTATTTAGCGTTGATGGCGTCGAATCTATGTTGGTTCAAGAGTCCACTTTAACGGTGACTCGAGTTAATAAGGGACCGGGAGATTGGTTGCCAATGGCTAAGGAAATTGGCGCTGCAATTCGAGAAAAGTTAGAAGCTAAAGAAAGTTTAATTTCTAAAACTATCTTGGATTCAATTCCTCCAGAGGAGGAAGTCCGAACTAAGATACAAGAGGTTATAGATAAAGAAGTTAACCCAGGGGTAGCGGGCCATGGCGGTAACGTTCAATTGACCAGCGTTAAAGGCAATACGGTTACTATCCTCATGGGAGGAGGTTGCCAAGGCTGTAGCGCAGCCGATATGACGCTGAAGATGGGTATTCATGGAGCGTTTCGTAAAGCTTTGCCAACTGTGGGAGCTATCTTAGATGAAACGGATCATAAGGCTGGTTTGAATCCTTTTTACTCTTAAGGGGACCTCTAAAAATTGTTTTTGGCTACGAGCGTACCTTATAAAATGAGGGACTGCGAGTTGCCTAAAGTAAAAATATCGAATTATTAGAGATACCCTTAAATTAATTACATTTAATATTTCAAATACAATAAATTATGCCTAAGCTAAAATCGTTTAATATCAAGATAGAAACAGGGGACTCTGGAATTGAAGAACCTGTTCAGTTTAGTGTGAATGGATTTAAAGTTCCGTTAGAAAACGTAAAGGGCGCTACACTACCCGGAGAAACTATGGAAGGCGGTTATGAAATTAATAGTTTTCCACATAGTTTAACGCTAGTAGGGCCTGACAAGGGGAAGTGGAATATTAAAAAAATGTGCGTTGAGTACCATGTAGAAAACGAAGAGCCTTATTCTGTAACTTTTGGAGAAGTAACTTTAGACGAAACTAACGAAGCCAATATATGGCAAGACCCTCCTCTACCAACTTTTGATGTTTAGATTCTAAAAATAGAAAAATTTTAGTTATTTTTAGAAAACTCTCTTTTAGCCAGTAAAGCGTGTAAATCTCCAAATAATATGTAATCTTTGACTGTGGTTTCTAAAGGGATAAAGTGCTTTGAAGCCCAAAAAAAGATTTCTCCGTTTTCAGTTTTAAAAATTTCTTTAGGTATTTTTACTCGCAAAAGTAATTCGTCTGCAAAGAGCCGATTTTCTTCCAAACGCGCCTTTTTTTCTTCTTCCTCGTTCTTAATTTGAACTGTTAACGTTTTATGGCCTTTTTCAGGTAGAGTTGGTATTTTATAGGATTGACCTTTTTCTAACTTTCCGTAAACCCCATTGCGAAAGTTATAAAAGGCAGTCAAAATATCGTCAAAGTTAGTGCCTATTGGAATATCTTGCGATTTATCTTCAAAGACTTCCCCGTTTCGAGTTTTTTTCCAGGAATGTTTTCTTATTTTATAATCGAGAAAATGTTCGGATTTTTCTAAGGTTGCCCCATCGTCTACCATCCTATAAAACTCTTTTGACCGTAAACGGGTTCCATTATCGACAATTTCTAGGTTAGCTTCGTATATATGCTTACGATAAGCTGTAAACCACCCAATAAAACCCTTTGTTTGGGCTTCAAGTTTGGCGTGTAATCCCCCATCTTTTTCAAATAGAGAGATTTTGGCTTCTGCCGCATTTTCAAACCAAAGAAAACTAATATCAAAATAGATACTTTCCCCAAAGAAACGTCGGATATCTCCTGTTGGCGAAAATGATTCATAAAGGCCAGAGGGAGAGGGGGGAGCGCTAGTTTGACCATGAGCGCTTGGATTTATCAGAAATAAGAAGATTCCGAAAAAGGCTATAAAAATAAATCGAAGCATATTTTAGTTATTTAAGCGATTGAACGTAAAACTATTTAGTTAATATTGACTTTTCAGCCTTGGTTTTAAATTTGAGATTGAAAAATTGACCTGTTTTTTCTAATATTATATAAATAACGAATTAGAAACTCATTTAACCGATAGGAAGATAGAATTTAGAATGTCCGAAGAATTAACCCCCACTTTGCCCGTAATAGAGGAAGAAGATCGTCAAACAGTTAAACAAGATTATTTGCCGCTTTATAAGATTTTGATGTGGGACGATTCTGTTACCACAATGGAATTTGTAATTCGAATGTTGATGAAAGTTTTTGGCAAAAGTTATGACGAATCTGAGCGGCTGATGTATGAAGTGCATTATTCCGGAGTTGCCCACGTTGATACCCAACCTTTGGAAAGAGCTGAGTTTAAAGTAGAGCAGGTTCACATGGCCGCAGCCATGGAAGACTTTCCCTTCAAATGCACCATCGAGCCATTATAATCGATTTAAAATAGTTCCGTTTTTTTTAATTTTTTTGTTCATCGCTGTTCTATAGGTACGTAATCTTTTGCAGTTTCCCCTTGGTAAACTTGATGAGGTCTGCCAATTTTGAATCCCTTATCTTCTTGAAGTTCTTTCCATTGAGCTATCCAACCCGGCAATCTACCAATAGCGAACATAACTGTGAACATATTTACTGGAATTTTGAGGGCCATGTAGATAAGCCCTGAATAGAAATCTACGTTTGGATAAAGTTTTTTGTCGATAAAATATTGGTCCTTTAAGGCGATTTCCTCCAATTTCAAAGCGATATCAAAAAGTGGGCTATGGATGTTCAGTTTTTCTAAAACTTCATGAGCTAGTTTTTTGACTAATCGACTGCGTGGATCAAAGTTTTTGTAGACGCGATGCCCAAATCCCATAAGTCGGAAAGGATCTTCGGGATTTCGCGCTTTATCGATAAATTTTTCAACGTTACCTCCGTCTTCGTGAATCATCTGCAGCATTTCAATAACCGCTTGATTTGCGCCTCCATGAAGAGGACCCCATAAAGCATAAATACCGGCGGAAACTGAAGCAAATAGATTGCACATAGAGCTCCCTACTAACCGAACTGTGCTGGTAGAACAATTTTGTTCGTGGTCTGCGTGTAAAATAAACAATAGATCGATAGCTTTAGCCGCAATAGGGTCAATTCCGTATTTCTCGCAAGGAGTTGAAAACATCATATTTAAAAAATTCTCTGTGTAGCTAAGAGAATTGTTGGGATATGGCAAGGGTTGTCCAATAGACTTTTTAAAGCTATAGGCGGCAATTGTCGGAAGTTTTGCTAGAAGTCGATGGATTGTGATTTCGACCTGTCGAGCGTCTCGCACTCCTAAATCATTTTCATAAAATGTCGCTAACGACCCAACGATAGCGCTACAAACTGCCATAGGGTGTGGGTTATTTGGAAAACCGTCGTAAAGTTTTTTGATTGACTCATGCACCATGGAATGGTGAGTTAAATGATAATTAAAATTATCTAATTCCTCTTGAGTGGGTAAATGACCGTAAATAATCAAAAATGCCGTTTCAATAAAGTTACTCTTTTCGGCGATTTGTTCTATAGGAATTCCTCGATAAAGAAGTTGGCCCTTTCCACCGTCCAAATAAGTGATTGAGCTTGAACAAGAACCGGTATTCACAAACCCCGGGTCGTAAGTAATTAATCCAGTGGAGGCTCTAAGCTTTGAAATATCGATTCCCTTTTGCCCTAGAGTTCCTTCAATAATTGGCAATTCAATGGATTGACCGTTGTATGTAAGAGTCGCCTTTTCTGTCATAATTTGCCTCCTCAAAGTTAACTCGAGTTTGGTATTATTTGTCGAAAGCTAGTTAAGCCCTATATACTTTATTTTGTCATTTTGGCAAGCATGGCATAAATGAATTTCCAAAACAATGGCCGCTTAAGGAACTCTCTAAATTATTTTTAAAGTTACTGCCAAATACCCGTTGTACCTCTATTATAACGAAATAGCGAACGGATAGTTGAAATTTTGAAAGGTCGCAAATGGATAAAAAAAATACTCTCCTTTACTTAACCATTGTTGGAATTGTTCTCGGAGGGCTTTGTGGATGGATGTTTGGCAAATCCATGGAACACGTTGCATGGCTTGGAGAACTATTTTTAGACGCCTTAAAAATGTTAGTAATTCCTCTTATCGTTTCTTCGATGATCGTAGGGATTGCAGGTTTAGGCGACGTGCGTAAAGTTGGTCTGACTGGGGGCGCTACTCTTTTATACTTTATGGTTACGACAGGAATTGCGGTGGGCATTGGATTGATTTTGGTAAATATTATTCAACCCGGCGAGGGGGTATCGGCGGCTGGGGCTGTTCTTCCCGAACGAGTGACGGGTAAAGAAGAAGCGGGTTTGGTAGATATAGTAAAAAGTTTTATTTCGTCAAATATTGTGGAATCCATGGTCAAAATGGAGATCCTTCCTATAATTATATTTTCCCTAGCATTTGGAGGAGTGTTAACAACTTTAGGAGAAAAAGGTCAAGCTGCAATCGAATTTTTTGATACGGTCAATCTTGCAATTATGAAAATGGTTCATGTTGTTATGTACTTCGCCCCAATTGGAATATTTGGATTGGTTTCGTCTAAATTAGGAGCTGCAGGTGGAGGGGATATGTTTATGGCGGAATTAGCAAAGATTGGAAAATATGTGTTTACGGTTCTTGCCGCTTTATTCATTCATGCAGCGATAATTCTACCTATATTTTTAAAGGTTTTTGGAAAACGAAATCCTTTGGAATTTTTTAAACAAATGAGCGAAGCGGTTTTAACTGCTTTTTCCACTGCAAGCAGTTCGGCCACCATGCCGGTAACAATTGACTGCGCAGAAGAAAAAGCTATGATTTCGCGAAAAGCGAGTTTATTTGTGTTGCCATTAGGAGCTACGGTGAATATGAATGGAACCGCTCTTTATGAAGCGGTAGCGGCTTTGTTTATAGCGCAAATGTTTGATATTTCGCTGGGAATATCAGGTCAAGCGATAATATTCCTAACGGCTACATTAGCCGCAATAGGAGCCGCAGGTATTCCCGAAGCCGGATTGGTAACAATGGTTATGGTGCTTCAAGCTGCAGGATTGCCTCTTGAGGGTGTCGGAATGTTGTTGGCGATTGATTGGTTTTTGGATCGATGCCGCACTGCGGTTAATGTTTGGAGCGATTCAGTTGGGGCTGCAGTAATCGATCGTTTAGAAAAAGATTATAACCTAGGAGGAAAGTAATTATGGCAGCGCTATGGGCATTAGGCCTTGTTATTGGTGTTTTGTCGTCAGGAACAGGGTTAGGTGGAGGATTTTTAGTAGTTCCTTATTTAGTTTCGACAGGATACACAGCTAAATTAGCGGTAGGAACGTCTGTTTGTTTTGTGTTACTTGTCGCTACATCGTCGGTAGCCGCTCATTATAAAGAAGGAAATGTTGATATTAAAACGGGGATACTATTGGCGGCGGGAGGAATAATTGGAGCGCAATTTGGGCCGACTATTTTAAATCATTTACCTGATGAAATATTTAAACGAGTTTTTGGAGTTATGATGATGGGGTTAGGAGGGTGGCTAGCTTTTGCCGCAAAAGCCTGAATATAGAAAATTATGATTTGATAGAAAACCGTTCTGTTGATAACTAAAATTTTGATTTGTAAAAAATAGGCTAATAAATAAACCTTTTTAATGATTTTATTTAAACCGCAGAATTATGAGATTTTGGCAAATTGGTTAGAAGGGAACAGAGGGAGAGAAGTTAAGCCTTTTTGGGTTTTATTAAAAAATGGGAACTTGAAAGATAAAACGTTTTATTTTGAATTATTCGTGTTGCACCTTTTCTAGAATTTTTAAAACAGAGTCCATATCGAATTTTGAGACATAGGTTTGGATATAGTTACCTAGAATTTCCGATTCGTTTCCAATTTTTTTAAGTTCTATAATGCTCGATTCGATTTTAGTTATGTTATATAACTTCGCCGATTTAATAAGTTTGTTATACAGCGGCATAGGAATATTGATTTTTGAATAGTTTGGTTCTTTTTCTTTGGAATTTTCGCTTAATAATTCTGTCTGGCTTAACGTAAAATAATTCGGAAGCAATTCGACAATGCAATCAATGATTGTTTCAATTTTAAAAGGTTTTGAAATGAAGTAATCACATCCTATTTCTAGAGCATTTTGCTTTTGATGAGCAAAAGCCGCAGCAGTAATCGCGACAATCTTAATTTCATTTGAGCTAAAAGTTTCTCGGATTTTTTGAGTCGTCTCGAACCCATCCATTACAGGCATGCGAAGATCCATGAAAATAAGGTCAGGTCTTTGTTTCAATACAATATTAACGGCCTCTTGTCCGTCTTTAGCGGAACGTACTTGAACTCCAAATCCGATCAAAATTTTAGCTAATATGTCTCGGTTAGTTTCAATATCGTCGACAACAAGAGCGGTTAACTTTTTGTCGCTTGAAACGCGTGGAGTTTGAGATAGACGCTTTGGCTGAGATTCAAAAGGAGAAGAGGATTTGGCTGGAGGTAAAGAAATAGAAAAATAAAACTTGGCCCCTTTTCCTATTTCAGAATCTAATTTTAAGTGTCCTCCCATAAGTTCGACCTGTTTTTTTGAAATTGCCAATCCTAAGCCAGTTCCGCCCTTTTGGCTTGCGTTTATATCTTGTAAGAAAGGTTCAAATATTTTACTTTGAACATCTTGTTCTATTCCAATACCAGTATCGATGATTTCAAAAGTATAAATATGGTCGGCGGTAAATTGTATTCGGAAGTTTATTATGCCTGTATCGGTGAATTTTACGGAATTGCCTATCAGATTTATTAAAACTTGTCTTAATTTAACCTCGTCGCCCCAAACGGGAATAGGGCGCTCGTTAATTCCTTCAATTTTCCACAAGATATTTTTTTCCTTGCAACGAGCTTCAAACATTGTAGATAAGGATCTTATGAGCTCGGTAAGGTTAAAATCGACTTCGTTTAGCGTCATTCGCCCCGCTTCTATCTTAGAAATATCCAAGATATCGTTAATGAGCGCCATTAAATGCGATCCACTTTTTTGAATCGCGGATACTGATTTTAGGTGTTCTGGCTTTAAATTGGGGTCTCGTTCTAAAATCTGCGAGTAGCCTAAAACTGCATTCATCGGAGTTCGAATTTCATGACTCATATTAGTTAAAAATATACTTTTTGCCTGGTTGGCCGCTTCTGCCTCTAGTTTTGCTTGATCTAAGTTTTCTTCAGAATTTTTTCTCTCGGTTATATCCTGAAAGGCTACGACCGCGCCTGTAAGTTCCCCTTCTTCGATGATTGGAGTGCAGACATATTCTACTGGAAAGCTAGCGCCGTCTTTTCTCCAAAAGACTTCATTTGAAACTCGATTTGCTTTTCCCTCTCGTAAAACCGCTAAGATTGGACTATGTTCCTGTCTATAAATTTCTCCGTCAGAGTGGGAGTGGTGAATGAGAGAATGTAGGTGTTTGCCAATAAGTTCGTCGTTGGTATATCCTAATATCAATTCTGTGGCGGGGTTTGTAAATGTAGCCATTCCATTAACGTCTATCCCAAAAATACCATCGCCTGCGGAATTTAGAATAGATTGGTTTTCTCGCGTTAGTTTGCTTAAAGTAGAATTTGTGAATTGAAGTTCGTGAGCGCGGATTCTCGAGCTTTGGCTATAAAAAAAAGTGGCCGGTAGTAAGAAGCTGGTTAGGATTGCCGCTAGAAATATAAAGTCGGTGAGATTATCTTTTTCAATTTTATAAAATTCTTTAGTTGGAAAAACTTCAATCTGCCAGTGTAAATTTAGAAAATCAATAGGTCGGTTTGCAACCTGCTTAGTTAAAAGAGTTTGATCAATATTATTTTCAAAGATGATCTGGTCCGATTCAGTTAATTGGAAATTGAACTTTGGGGATATGCCACCGATTAAATCCATCATCATCGATATATCAAAAAATGCTAGGACATATCCGTCAAAGTGGTTTTCAAAATGTAGAGGGATTGCTCCAAAGAAAAAATTTCCACTATCTATTGGAGGTAATCCTTTAACGATAGTTATAGATTTGTTTTTTACCTTATTGAAAAGCTCTTTCTCTAAATCCAAAGTTTTTTGGGCTAATATTTTTGCGTCCTTGGGGTTTCTTATTGAAACCAACCATTGGATTTTTAAGGAAGGGGTTACCACTAAAATTGAGTCGTAGCCATTCATATCGCTCATAATTAGCTTCGAATCTTCTTCCCAAAATTCTTTTGTGGGTTTTCCTTGGGTTTTCCAACGGTTTGCCATACGTTCTAAAGCGGCAATATTATGCGTTATATCTATTTGAATTTCGTCCCTTAACCGACCGGCTTCTTCTTCGAGTTTGTCTTGAATTTTTTGTCTTTCTTGGAAATTTAAAGCTTTTTTAACTTCAAAGGAAAAGAATAAAAGAATCCCGGCTAAGGCTATTGAAACCCAAAGGTGCCAAGAAAATGTTTTTTGGTTGCCAAAATAATAGGTTTGCTTGTTGTTTTCAAAATTCATTCAGTGTCTCAATAAATCTTGGAGGACTAAAGCTAAAAATTTGTTCCATTTTGGAGATTGTTGATTCTGCATAAAAACAAAAAAGTATCAAAAAGTTTACTTCAAAAACTATTTGTAATTATAAGCCATCGATACTGGATTGTTGTTAAGTTACTAAATTGTAACGTTAATTGATTGATCTTTGGGGTGAAAATGAACCAAAATAAATTTTAGCAAACAAAATTAAAAGGTCCATTTAATATACAATTAATTGCAATATAGTTGAAACTAGACAAAAAGAAAAGATATTATAAATTTTGTTTTGGAGAGCTGAAAAAATGGCCGTTTATTATAATGATATTTGTAGGAATAGAGGTACGAATCTAAATAAGATTGCCGGGGTTTAATCTGAAGTCTGGATCAAAAATACGCTTGATCATTTTTAGTTCTTCCATAGATTTTGCCCCGACCATTTGATCAAAGTAAGCTTTTTTTAATTTCCCAATTCCGTGTTCGGCGGAAACCGTTCCTTCCCATTCCAAAATTTTTTCTACTAGTTCTTGGTAAGTTGCGCGCGCCAATGTTATTTGATCTTTTTTCGGCAAAAAATTAATGTGTATGTGATTGTCGCCAATGTGACCAAAGGCAGCGTACGGAACTTTTTTGCGATCTAAGGTTTCTTGATAAAAGTTCATCATTTCTAGAAAATATTTGTTTTCGACAGCCATATCTGTTCCCATTTTTACGCGTCCTTCTCGGCTATTCTCTTCATTAAGTAGAAGCGGTATTGCATGTCGAAATTCATGGAAAAAGCGCGAATCTTTCTCGTTTTGTGAGAACCATGATTCATCAGATAAAGCTTCTTTTGATTCCAAAAAATTAAACCAGGACTCTAATATGGGTTCAGAGTCTCCAAGAACATCTTGTTCAAAAAATAGCGCTGCTTTGGCGTTTTCTGGTACTTTTGAATATTTTTTTCTTAACCTTGCTAAAGAGTGTTGGTCAAAATATTCCAGGGAACATGGGGTTATTGAGGAAGAAGAATTTTCGCGAATATCTCTAACTAGATTCCAACATTGCTTTTCTTCCTCAAAGAATAAAACGCCGCTTAAGAATTCGTCGGGTTGTTTTAGCAGTTTTAGCGTAATTTCAAGAATGACAGCTAAAGTGCCCTCGGAGCCTATAAATAAATCTACCCAGTCCATATTATTTTGCACATAATAGCCTGCGGCATTTTTACAATTAGGGCTTCGGTAGTTTATGTTAGGAAATTCTAATTTTGACCCGTCGTCAAAAATAATAGGTTCGCTGATTGTATGACCTCTAGAAAGTTCTGTGGTTTTACCATCTATGAGAGCAATATGAAGTTTTTGGATATAGTCTCGAGTAGCTCCAAATTTATACGTTCTAGATCCAGAGGCGTTAGTGGCAATGCTACCTCCCAAAAAAGCTAATTGTTCTGTCGGGTTTGGTGGATAGAAATATCCTGAACCTAAAAGTTTTTGTTCAATTGTTTTCAAACGGACTCCAGGACCTGCAATCAGGTTGTTTCCGGAAACGTCTCCGATTTGATTTAAGCGCTCCATTGAAAGAATGACGCCAAAAGGAGGAACTCTCCCCGCTGTTAATCCTGTGCCCGCTCCTGAAACAGTTACGGGGTCTTTATTCGTTTTTAAAAACTGAATGGTTTCTTCTTTAGTTTCGGGAATAATTAGGCGGCTTGCCGACCCTTCTGAAAAATTTGAAGCGTCGCGAAGATAAGGAGCGATTGAATCTTTATCTTGGATTCGAATCATAATTTAAAAAGGAAGCGAATTACTTAATAGCGATTCTAAGTTTGATTTATTGGTTATTTAATATAAAGGAATCTCTAAAAACAGGTTAAAAAGTTTAAAAAAAGGTTATATTATA
>JAYOZP010000064.1:0-13537 GCA_038154245.1 Nitrospinales bacterium
ATTCTAGATCCTTCGCCGATACTATCGTATCGCCTCTGGATGACGATCGAGGGTAAAGTTTGAAACTACAATAACTCTAGATTAAAAGTTGACATCACTGCCCGTCATTCAGACGACCAACGGGAGGAAGAATCTCGCATCTACTAAAAACTTTTTAACAACCATCCTTAACAATATTTTCTATCGCCGCAACAAAACCAACTTGTTTAGCTGCTGTATTATGTCTCTTCTTGCGTTACCTCTCTTCCAAAAACTTGTCCCAACGTTGTTGGGTTAAACTCTTGACCACCGGTAGGAAGAGGTTCCGGAGCAGGTGTTGGAGTTGGATCCGTTGGCACTGGATCATCAGAAGTTGGCGTTGGATCAGGGGTTGGCTCCCCTGGAGTTGTATCCGTAAAAGAATCAAATATTGTTCCGCTAGCCAACGATATAGAACGACCTTTTGCTCTTATTTCAATAGGGTCTCCCGAGGTTCCAAAGTCTCCCGAGGAACTGATAGTAACCATCACGGTTCCATTTTCAGCCGATAAGCTGGTAGCCGTGCCATTGCCATCGGTAATAGCTCCAAACGATGTTAGAGTTATATTGCTGGTGTTGGATTTTATAATTCGCGTGAATTTAAATCCCGACCCAGAAGTGTTATTTTTAATATGAACTTCCCCTTGAGCAAAAATACCATCCGTACTGCTAATTAGGCTTGAGTTTATGATAGACGCTCCCCCAATATTGTCGATATAAAGTCCCCCGGAAGTCGCTGTGGCCGCAAAATCCTTTAAACCGTTTGTTCGAATGAAATTGCTTGTGGACCCAATACTGCTTGCAACCAATCTAAAACTTCCTCCGTTGAAGAAGATATCAGGATCAGAAGAGCCGGAACCCGTTGTGGTAATCGCGTTGCTTCCAGCATCGATCACTAAGTTACCCGTTCCAGCAATTCCAATAGAATAGTCGCCTGCAAAAGAAATTGCTCCGGTGGAAGTGATCGATATATTCCCAGACCCAGAGTTTTTTATGTTCTCCGATCCCGAGGTCGACCCAAGTGTACTAATTCCCACTGCGGTAATGCTCAACGAATTGGAACCACTTGCATCAACTTCGGCTATGACTTGTTTAGTGGCCCCAACATTCAACATTCCGCCCGCAGTAAGACTGATTCCTGCCCTTGAAGTGGCGTTAAAGTTAACGTCTATCATATCGGCGGCGCTCACAGAAAGACTGGGAGTGAAATCTGAATCTGCCGTATTAAATTGAACATCGGCGCCCGTGTTTTTGGCATTTAAGACGACGGCCTCGCTAATATTGGCGGTTGAGGCTGCGGTAACTCCCGAAGAAGTCAGGTTCCCGCTATCTGCATTATCGCCAATGATCAAGCTATCCGCAGTGATGTTCGTTAACTCCGTAATCGAAATATCCATATTACAGCCCGTCGCGGTTCCTATACAGATCGTCCTGCCAGCAGTTTCATGTCGAATGGTTACATCTCCCGCTCCCGTATTAATAGTAGACGACGTAATATCCAACCCTGCGTTAGACGTAATAACCAAATTATTTCCAGTAGTATTTACTGTAGCTGTGAGAGAGATGGTTACCAAATCATTGCTGTTATGATCGTTGTCATTATCGGATGTAAGGGTAGTAGTTCCATTCGTTGTGAGGTTGCCGCAAATTCTAATTCCCCCGGGCGTTGATATATTCAATGCTTGGAAAGAAGATCCAGCAGAGAAAAGCACAGAGAGGGCATTATTGGTTCCTGAAACAATATTAAATGTAGTCGCGCCAGTGTGAGTCAAACCATCCATAGTGATAACCCCAGCTAATCGCGTGACAGCGCTCGCTCCTGCGCCGTCGGTACCTTTTGTGGTTACCGAACCAACTGTTAGAGCGCCCGAGGTAGAAATATTATTTAACTCGGAATCAGATAAAATGCCTGAACCCAGCGTGTAAGCGTTTCCAGCCTGCGCTTGTCCTAAATTCACATTGCCCGAACCTGCGGCAACATTACCAGATATGACGAAATCCGCTGCAATCAACGTAATCTGTTGGTTTGCCGTGGTCAAAGTTTGACTAGCAGCTATGGTTAGGGTACCAACTCCATCAGCGGCGGCTGTACCTCCCGCTGAATGTGGAGAATCCGCTTCTATATGCAGCGTCCCTGTGCCGCTTAAAGTAATATTAGAATTTAAGGTGATGTTCCTACCAGCTTGCAAAACCAGGCTAACATTAGAGCTCATGACGACATTTGTCGAAGCGCTAAGAAGGATATCTTGCGTCGCTTGAATAATAACCGTTCCGCTCGTTTGTCCCGTAATTAAGGCGACATCAATCGTAGTATCGCTACCTCCAATATCTGCATCGGCAAAGTTATCAACATCGGTCAAGGCGCTAGCTTCTCCACCGGATGAAACAATAGTAGCGTCGGTAGGATCTAAAAGTAGTAAACCAAACTCGCCATTGGCTGCCGAGGTATCGACGTTGCCATTAAAATCTAAATTTACTTTACCCGATGTTTCGACAAAGCCGCCATTGCCAGATTGGGAACCGCCCTTAACTGAGATATTTCCATAATAAAAAGCCGTATCGTCCGCCCAAACGATGACTTTACCGCCATTGCCGGTATTGGTCGCATCAGCTGTAATGACTGCGTCCGATCCAACAAAGGTCCTGTAAGCGTTTTGAATGGCGTCGTTTTTACCTTGGTAATCGCCTCCAATTAAAATTTCGCCGCCGCCAGCGTCTCCCGATGCATTCAAGCGAGCGTTTCCAAACACTCCTACTTTATCGCCTAAAACATGGATGGTTCCGCCCGCCCGCCCTGAGTCTGCATTCGAAGCGTCTAAGGTACCGCTATTAAAAACCTCGTCGGCGCCCAACAAGAAAATTCTGCCGTCGCGTTCTTCTACGCCTTTGGCTTCGATCATGCCTTCGTTGTTCACAACGCTTTGGATCATGCCTTGCGCTTGTAGAGCAGACAAAACCACTTGACCGCCGTTAGCTTGAATCAAACCCGAATTGACAACGCCGCTTTGTAAAGTATTGCCATTGCCATCGCGAATTTCACCGCTTACTGGTTGCGTGATTTCAAAATTAATTAACCCGTCTCCTTCAAAATCCAAAGCGGCTTTTTCTCCTGAAGCCATGGCGACAGATCCCAAACTGGCGACAATGGTTCCACGGTTTTCCACCCTTGGAGACAACAAACCTACTGAGCGCGCGTTTATATCCCCTAAGTTAACAATAGAAGCTAATGGTCTATTGGCGTCTTGCGTAAAACGATAATTTCGATTTAGAAAGTCTTGGTTGGAAATATTGAGCGTGCTGGCGATTAAAGCGCCGACATTCACTTGCGCTCCTTGTCCAAATAAAATGCCCGAAGGATTGGTCAAAAAAACCTGACCGTTAGCCGAAAGTTTACCTAGAATGGCGCTGGGATTTTCGCCAATGACTCTATTTAATATTACTGAGTTGCTACTGGGTTGATTGATCGTAACGGATTCGTGTTGGCCGATATCAAAACCTTGCCAATTAACGATGGCTTGGGCGCTACCTTGGTTGATAGCCATATCGTTGGCGTTGGGCGTATTAATACCTACCGTTCCCGAAACCACTTCGCCGCCTTGAGGCAAGGCAAATACCAACGAAGGAACCCCTAAGACTAAATAAAGTAGAAAAACTCTTATTAGTTTTGGAATCATAACAATAATCATTTATTACATTTTCCGGTAGGAGCAGCGTCAAAAGGATCGTTAACTGCCGCAAAATCTTCGGGTCCGCCAAAATCTCGACCACCCATATCTGCTAGGAATTCCCCGCCAATTTGAAAATCTCCACCGCCGCCATCCCCACCAATTGGACCGCCTTTATCGCCTTTTGAATCTACTGGTTTTCCGGTTTTTGGTTTACCTTCCTCGCCCCCCTCAGACTTTTGTTCGCCTTCTTCCTCATTGCCTTTCCCTTTATCAACCGCAATCAAAGACTCTTTTTGATTCAAACCGCTAGTACTGGTTCCGATTCTACCGAGCACCAAATTTCGAACGGCATTCACCTCGTTATTGGTTAATGGAACAGGGGGTAAAGGTGGGTTCCCTTCAGTAATAATGGTCTTTTCCATAGCCCCAACTGTTTGAGTCCCGACAACATTAGGATCGGAGTTTGAGGACTCCACGGCGCCAGCTTGGTTTGCCACTAAGACCTGATCGGCTCCTACCGCAAAATATCCGTGAGTGCCGCGAGACGCGATATTGCCAATTGCCGAAATCATTTTGAATTGCGATTTTTTGTTTTTCTGGGATTTATTAATGATGTACATCGCCAATCCTTTTGCGACTGATACAGTGGCTTGGCGAAGTTTTTGTTTTGCATTGTATACATAATTTTGAACGCGCAAATTGGCGTTTGGCCCAAGAGCGATCAAACTATTGTCGTTAAATTTTATTTTTAAACGACTGGCTCTAGACGTCTTAAACTCATCGCTTTTAAAAACTAATTGACCAAACTTAACCTTGTCCCAGGGGGTGAAAGACGCTTTTTTAATTTCTCCTAATTTATTTTCAGCGACTGGTTCTGTACCGCGTCTATATTCTATGGTCCCTTGAACAGCCAAGACCTTACCAACGGCGTCCTCTGCTTGAGCAATTGGAGGAAATGCATTAAGGGCAAAAGTAAAAATTAAGAATGGAATAAAAAGAAATATTTTTTTCATGGATTAAACTCTAAGGAAAGAGAAATTAGAAAGAGGATCCTAAATTAAAAACCAAATGATACTTTAACACCTTTATCGGTTCTAGCGAATAGTCTTCTTAGCACAAATTTCTCATATTTAAGTCATTGAAACAATGACTTATATCACATTATTTGTAGCTTCAAAGCAAGGTTTGTTCAAAACAATTGAATACGGGTAAGTTAGTAAAAAACCGTTTTTAGGAAAAACATCTAGAGGCAATCGAAATATACGAACACAAAGACAACAAGAATAAATATTTTAAATTTAGGTAAAGTATTCTTGGATATTATCCCGCCGAGAAAACTCAATCTTTATACAGACTGGTTTCTTAGGATTTCAGGAGAGCTATCTGCTATTACGTATGATGAGTTAATTTAAGGGGCAAGTTATTTTTTTACGGAGCGTTTTAATTTTGTAGGTGGGATTTAAAAACCCTTCAGACATTACAGCGCCTTTAAGAATAGAGAGGAAATCATCACTGCACAATATCAGTAATCTTTGCAGATAGTACTTCTACTTCTTTAATGACTGACGATAAATTACTGACTACATCAACCATTTCATTTATCTGTTGTTGAACTTCTTTAATCTCTTTACCAATATTGGCGGTTGAGTCTGATGTTTCTTTGGATAATTCTTTAACCTCGTTAGCAACTACGGCAAATCCTTTTCCTGATTCCCCAGCTCTGGCGGCTTCAATAGTAGCGTTTAGCGCCAATAAATTGGTTTGTTTAGCTATATTACCAATCGTCTTTACGACTTCTCCAATCTTAACGCTGCTGTCATGTAAAATATCAATTTTGGAATTGGCTTCTTCGGCCAAATTCACAGCTTCAAGGATTTTAGAATCTTCTTCAATCGTGTATTGGGCGATTTGTTCAATTTTAGTATCGGTCAAGGCGCTTCTCCCATTCAAAAACCAGAACACGTACTTCATAAAAAGCGAGTGTGCGTAACTTATCTAACCTGGTTATTGAATGCAAGATTTGTCACGTAAATTTAACAATAAAATTGACCTTATTAGAAAAAGGAAAAGATAAAAAGATTTTGTATATTAATTTTCTTTGGCAAACTTCAAAATAATTCGACGGATTTTCAATAACGAGAGTTACAAATTATTAAAATAGCCCAATCGAACCGCTTACGTAAACGATTCCCGAACTAGCATCGGAAGGAACGGGACCGCTCATTGGAAGCGCATAACTGAAGTTAAAATTAATAGGCGGTCGAAAGTTTGCGTCGCAACAATTTCCGGCTTTGGGAATATTGATTTGGGCTCCAAAACCAACGCCGGTAATCGAAACCTGGTTTTCTCCTGCCTGCGCGTCTCTAACAAAAACATTGCCGTGCTCAATAAATCCGCTAAAGGAAAATATCTGGCTCGCGGTTAACTTTCCAATACCTACTTCCATATCGGATGGAAATGGAATAACGTATTCGGCGGCAAGATTATATCCCCAGTCGCCAGATTGCTCCGCCAATGGGAAACCGCGTACGGTGCCAAAACCGCCTACGGCAAATAAATCTGGCGACAATGCTCGGTCGCTGGCGATTTGACCATTAGCTTTTACAATCATATAAGATTTAAACCAAGGGGTCGCCTGAAATCGAGTCGCGTTATATTGGATCAATGTCACTTTAGCGTCGCCGTCGGTGCGGGATTGTAGCGCCGACTCTTGATCCGTCCCCCAAAACCCACGTTGTATTTTTAGATCGAGGAAGTTTCTTCCCTGATAGGCGTCCTGAAAATTTCCGCCTAACCCTACGTAGAAATCGCGAATCTTATCGTTACTGGAAGTGGCTCCTAATTGAAAGTTTTTGAAATTTTTAAGATCAAACCCTGCTCGCAACTTTAATGAAGAGGTTTTGGTTCTATATAATGCCTGGGACACTTCTGCATTAAATATATTAGTTCGGCCTCGGCATTGAGCGGCGTTAAACTTTCGCCTAAATTTTGTTCCGAAAAAGTATGGGTAAACTTTAACGTTCTAGTCCCTAATTCGTTTAATGGAAACAAATAAGAGAGAGTATAAGATTCTTGATCCAAATTGGATTGAACGGTTCGAAAAGATAACAAATCGCCAAAGGCCAGTAAACTGCCTGCCGAAGAACTAATACCTTGTCGAAACCTACCCGTAAACGGAGAACCAAAGTTATCCGAATCGAAACTTAATGTATAGGGTTGGGTTTCCGTCACTTCTAAAACTAAGTCGGAAGTTCCAGGTTCCTTACCCGGTCTTAACAAAGAACGAACTTGAATTCCTAAAATATCGTTAATTTCCAGTAAGGCTCTTTCTAAAGTTTGTTCCTTTAATATGGACTCTTCTTGAACCTTTCTCATTCTTTTGAGAAGGAGTTTAGGGTCCACTCTCTTATTCTTAGAAACGGAGATTTTATTAACGCGACCTTCGTTGATTTGAATTTTAACGATTCCGTCTTTAACTTCTTGCTTGGGAATGAAAGCCTTGGTTAAAAAATAACCTTTTTGCGAATAAAAGACCGTTATCTCTTGCGCGTACAAGGATAAAAGCCCTAACGTCATCTCCAAACCGTCTTCTATATTTAAAATCGGAGCCAGAGTTTCGTCGTCGAAAAGAGTATTGCCCTCGGTAATGATTTTTTTTACAAAGAAAGCGGGACCAGCTCCAGGATCGATTAGTTTTCGACTATCGTCGATAATAATGATTTCAGGTTTACCTAATTCAGGGGGTTGAAACTGTTGTGGTTGAGATTGTCGAAGCGATTTTTCAGCAATTCCAGATTCTCCGGCAGGAGGAATTGCAACCTGCGCAAAAGCACAAGGTAAAACACTCGCCCAAAAAGAAGCAATGAATATAAAAACAAACCAGTAGCGCACTAATAATATCCGAGTAATTTAAATAAACTCGCATACTATCACACTATCTTTACCTTAAATTTGAGATTTCCTACCTCATTGAGCCATAAATCATTAAAAAAGGGCTAACTATTTGAATTTTTTAATTTTTTTCTTAAGCGACAATTTTGTAAATATTACCAAAATCTCCTCGTTAAATTTTAATTTTAGGTAATCTAGGGTCTAAAAAAAGATTTACCTAAAAAAGCGATAAACTTTTAATAATACATATTAATATAACCTTACTTTTAAATTCCTTGGATCTATTTCTCTAACACTTGCTATTTCTATAAAAACCAAAATTTTAAGTGGAAATTTAAGCGTTAACTCTAGCCACTTTGTAGCAAATATTTCTTTTAGTTCTGTTAAAATAGTTTCCATTAAAAATTGACCACTTTAGAAACTGCCTAATAAAGATTGGAAACTTCTATGTCAGAAGATGGACGATATATAGATAATGAGGATGGAACAATTTCAGATACCAAGACCGATCTCATGTGGATGAAAGATGATTCTTATAACGTGTTCAAAAAATTTCTAAATTACGGCCAGGCTAAAAAATACGTAGCCAAAATGAATAACGAGTCTTTTGCAGGCCACTCCGATTGGCGCATTCCAGGTAAAAAAGAAGCGCAAACACTATTTTATTACGACAACAGTCGGTCTATGAAAGATAAGTACGACATGACGCTTTATATAGCGCCCGTTTTCTCCGAAGGCTGCGGCTATAACACCTGGACGGCTGAAACTCGAGGTAAAATCACAGCTTTCATATTTTCTTTCGCGGAAGGCACAGGTCAGCATAATGAGGTAGACCTTACGGTAAGTACAAGTTTACGACTGGTGCGCGGTACATTGAACCCAGAGGTAGAAGCAAGTTTACCAAAAATTCCGAAAACAAAAATGGACGCGGGCGGCGGAGGCGGTTGGAAGTAAATCAACTTTAACAGAGAATCTTTTTATTTCCTTAAAACTCTTATTTTCTAACCCGCGTTTTATTCATATCTACCATCCATTGCTGCAAAACTTTTTTCACAGTCTCCATATTATTAATATCGAAGCTGTTCCAAAGAGTTCCTAGAATATCGGCGTGTAATTTATCAAACGATTCTTCTTTAAGTAATAAAATACTTTTATTTTTAGCTAACATATACCCATATTCCATTGCTACATTAGGATTAACCACATCTTCATAAAAGTTCTCTAAAATAGCGATTCCATAATCGCATCCGTTCATATAAATCAGAACATTGTCCCAGAGATATTTTGTTTCAGAGTAATCTTTCTCGCCTGCTCTCAATGGAATAAGATTAAAATTATAAAGTTCTAATTTAATCGTGTTAAAAAGAGTTTGAAGTTTAAGATTTTTAATCTCATCATTTCCTGAAAACTTCATCATCACAAAAACAGTTTCCGTATTTTTATGCTCGTCTTTAAAGCTATTAATTAAAGCGTCTAATCGATCCCCAGCTTTCCCGGAAGAGGCTAATTTCTGTTTTTCGGAAGTATCAAAACCACTTTCGGAAATTGACGCATTTGATCCGACAGCCAAGTTTTTTGCGCTTATGGACCCGCCAGTTTGGATAATACCTTCATTTTTTTTTATATCTTCCATTCTATAACTTAGGTTGGGGTGGTTTATTATTTGGCTTCTTAGTCAATCGATTTAAAATTTTAGCTCCTGTCCCCACCGCTAAATTTTCGGTTTTTACCGTTCCCCCAGAAACCATAATTCCACTATTAATAATAGTAGTTTGATTTTCTTTTAATTCCCCTGTATCAATATTTTTACTTTCAAGAAATTCAATAATCCCTTCCAAAATATGCTTTTCAATAATTTTTTTATACATTTCTCTATCTAATTTTTGGAAGTAATGAGAATAATTTTGACCGCTGGTTTCTTCCCGTAAAGAAGTTTTAGCTCCATAATCAAATTGATGGACTTTTTTAATGGTTTTTTTATTTAATCTATCTAATGCCGATCCAAAAATAGTTTCGAAAACTCCATTCAAAATATCAAAAGGAGCAAAAATAGAACGAAAAGGAAAAGCTAACAAGGAGCCAAATAAATTTCCTTTAAATTCGTCAAATGTAAATGACGACGGTATTTTATCTATTTTCTGAAACTTTTCGTCCAAAGGAGTTAAAAGAAAATTGCTAATTTCCACAAATAAATTTTTACCAACAATTGAAAAACGAAGAAACATTGAAAGTATTAAGTCAGATTCCCAAGATTTAATTTGAATACAATTATAAAACCTAATTTTTTCGGAGTTTAAACTCTTATAGCTTTCCATAACAGTTTGCTCGGCGTTTGGATTAGGCGAAGTGAGTTTTGTAGGAAGAATCCATTTTTCATCGGAGAGTTCCGTCCCGTTAATAAATAGATTATTCTCATAGGTAACATTTTTTAATTCTAATTTTTTTACATGTTTTTCTATAAATTCATATAAATCGGGAATTTCAAAAGGCTCGGGATTAAGGGTCTCATGCCCAACTTGATCTTTACCTTTTAAAATATTAATAGTAAAAGACCACCCCCCTATATCGAATCCAGATCCAACAAAGGGATTAAACCCACTGTAGATAAATACATTACCCTTTTGTTGATTTATTAAACGCTCTATATCAAGCTTACAAGAGTCTGAAGGGCTATATCTAAAGCTTTCATCTTTAAATTTATTTTTATGAAATCTCCGAGCCTCGCTTTTTTCTTTGCATTTTTGAATAAACACCAAGATCCATGCAATTAAACTAACTATTACTAAAGTGGGTATAAACTCTTCTGGACGATAACGTGGAGTTTGAGAATAAAGACTAACGGCAACGACTAGATTGAGAGATAAAAGTAATTGAAAAATAACTCTCCTACCCTGCGCAATTAAACATTCGTTTGCAATGGCAACGTAATTTAAACCATAAGCTGGAGCTTTTACCTGATATTTATTTCCTGTAACTTGTTCAATCACTTTATTGCAAAATCCTGAATCCAAATGCGCGGAAGCACAAAGAAGGCGGGTGGCATTACTTTTTTTCTCATCCATTTTCGATCCCTCTACGAAAACTTATATAAACAGTAAAAAAGCTAACCTTTTTTTTCGTTGATAATCTAGTCTTGGATAAAATCTATCGATCTACCCTATTAACAACAAAACAGTTCTGTATTTTTTAAACGGAATTTTTTTATGAAACCAAAATATAACATAAACCTTTATAAATAAATACTTTTTATTATATTTTTTTTGAATTCCATATCTTTTTAAATTTTAAAAATATGAAATCTAGAAAAATTTTGTTAAAAATTTAGAGCAATCATTTTTTTTTACCCTTAAACAATTGACATTTTCGATATGTTTTGTAATATATAGCGAATAACGTTATATCCCAAAAAACATATCGATATTAGATCGTTTAATTAATGAAAGTAAAAATCACGAAATTGCCGTTTTATTTCATTTTATCCATCTGTATTTCCGTGTTTCCTAGCGTTTTGTCAAACTCTTGGGCAAATGAAATCCAGGTTGCCGTTGCGTCGAACTTCTACAATCCTTTCCGGGAAATCGTCGTCCAATTTGAAAAAGAAACGAATCACAAAGTCCAAATCATCTCTAGTTCCACTGGTAAACTTTACGCTCAAATAATGCATGGCGCTCCATTTGAACTATTTCTTGCCGCCGACCAAAAACGCCCCATAATGTTGGAGAAAAATGGAAACGCTATTTCTGAAAGCCGCTTTACTTATGCCCTTGGCAAAATTACATTGTGGAGCGTTTATCCAAATGTAATAACCGGAGACGGTGAATCTACCCTACAAACAAAGAACTTTGCCCATATTGCTATTGCTAATCCCAAAACAGCTCCTTATGGTAAAGCGGCATTACAAACCATTCAAAAACTCGGACTTTGGAATGAGATTCGACCTTTAATCGTTCAAGGGGAAAACATAGGCCAAACCTTTCAATTCGTCGCTTCCCAAAACGCCAAACTAGGGTTTGTCGCTTTGTCTCAAATACTAGATCCAAAAAACAAATTTAAAGGTAAAAGGTGGGATGTTCCCGAAAAATTTTATGATCCTTTGAAACAAGATCTCGTTATTTTAAAAAAGGGAATTAATAATTCCGGCGTAAAAACGCTAACGGCATATTTACAAAGTAACGCGGCAAAACGGATTATTCAAAAATATGGATATGGGTTGCCATAAGAACCTGGCATCTCGTTATTAATTGAAAATAAAAACACTATGGATTTTTCCAGCTTAGATTATCAACCTATAATTTTGACGCTCCAACTGGCGACGACAACCGTTATTGTTTTGCTCATTATTGGCGTTCCAATTTCTTGGTGGTTAGCCCATACCAAATCTCGAGTCCGACCAATAATTGAAGCGGTCGTCGCACTACCCTTGGTTTTGCCGCCAACGGTATTGGGATTTTATTTATTAATTATGTTAGGCCCAAATGGATGGCTCGGCAAACCAGTCGCGGCTCTTACAGGTTCTCCGTTATCTTTTAGTTTTGCCGGACTTGTGATTGCATCCACTCTTTACTCATTACCATTTGTAGTTCAGCCTTTACATACAACCTTTGAATCTATAGGTAAAGGACCTTTGGAAGCCGCTTGGACTTTGGGCGCTTCTAAATGGGACGCATTCTGGACTGTCGCCACTCCCTTAGCGTTACGCGGATATATAACCGCTATCGTGCTTGGTTTTGCCCACACTCTTGGGGAATTTGGCGTGGTACTCATGGTTGGAGGAAGTATTCCTGGAAAAACAAAGGTGATTTCAATAGAGATTTATGATCGCGTCGAAATAATGGAATACACTCAGGCTCATATTCTTTCTGGCGGGTTACTTGTATTTTCTTTTATCGTTTTGCTAATCGTCTATTCCGTTAACCGTCGCTTGCCAATTCACGTTTCATGAGCTTACTTTCCGCTAATTTTAACGTTTCTTACCCCGACTTTAATCTGAACGTCGATCTAAACGTCGAAGTAAAAGGATTCACTGTTGTATTCGGTCCTTCCGGGTGCGGTAAAACGACTTTGCTGCGTTGCCTTTCTGGATTGGAACGATCTTCAAACGGATTCTTAAAGGTTGGAGAAGAAATATGGCAAGACGAAGCGAATGGAATCTTTTTACCCGTCAGCCAAAGACCTATCGGATATGTGTTCCAAGAAGCGCGTCTCTTTTCTCATTTAAGTGTGGAAGGTAATTTAAGGTACGGATATAAACGCAGCTCTAATCCCAATGATATTTCTAAATTCAATCAGGTCATGAGCATAATGGGAATAGAGTCTCTGTTGAAAAGACGACCAAGCCAACTTTCTGGCGGCGAAAAACAACGAGTCGCTATTGCCAGATCCTTGTTAACGTCTCCCCGCTTATTGCTCATGGACGAACCTTTAGCCGCTCTGGACGCAAAACGCAAACAAGAAATTCTTCCTTATTTTCGAAGATTACAAACTGAATTGAATATTCCCGTATTTTACGTAACACATTCTCTAAATGAAGTATTGCAACTTGTAAATACTATGGTCCTTTTAGACAAAGGAACGGTAAAAAGCGTTGGACCTGTAGAAGAAATGTTTTCCAATCTCGATCTAAAAAATCGTATCGGTAATTCACTAGTAGGCGGCGTTTTAGACGCGACAGTCGCTCGGCAAGACGAAGATTACCAGTTAACAGTCCTGGAGTTCAAGGGACAAACTCTTTATATTCCCAAACAAGAAACACCTGTTGGCGGCAAGCTCCGCGTTCACATTCATGCCGGCGACGTTGCTTTGTCTCTATCCGATACACAAGGTCAAACTAGCGTACTCAATATTCTTTCCGGTAAAGTAATCGAGATAGCCTCCGAGTCAAAAAACGATTATATGACCCATGTTAAATTAGACATCGGCTGTCCCTTATTAGCGACTATCACTCGCAAATCTTTGGATAA
>JAYOZP010000064.1:13613-25972 GCA_038154245.1 Nitrospinales bacterium
GTCAAGTCGTATACGCTCATATAAAAGCAATTCGTATGGCGCACGAATTCGATTAGCCATTCCAAATAGACGAATGACTACCCGCTATATACCAAAACCGATCTCTTCTAGACTTTTATCTTTAATTTTCATTTTGGTTTCAACTACTTGCTTCCCCTCAGCAAGGGAAACTGCTTTTGCCGCCGACAATTCGCCATTATCTTTAAACGAATCTATCGGTTTACCCGATTGGTTATCAATCTCAGGAGAACATAGGTCGCGTTATGAAACTCTAAATAGTCAATTTCGGGCCAATAGTACAGGAAGCGATCAAATTCTTTCCTTGCGAACGCTTATCCAAACTGAATTGTGCTTTAACAAAAATTTAAAAATAAAAGCCGAATTACAAGACTCCCGCGCCGAATTGGTCGATATAGGCACGCGAATGAATTCCTCTATAGTAAACTCAACAGAATTGCTAGAAGCGAATTTTAATTGGAAATTTGAAAACTTGTTTTTTGAAGGGAGCAAGAGCGAACTAAGAGGAGGCCGTTTTACGATCGATCTTGGGAAACGGCGTTTAGTCGCTCGCAATCGGTTTCGAAACGTAATTCAGGGTTATACCGGGATCGCTTGGAAATGGTCCGCAACAGATGGCAGCCAAATCCGAACTCTAATCACTTTACCTGTGACACGTCAACCAAGCGACACAAAAAGTCTTCTTCAAAATAAAACTTCCTTCGACAAAGAAACTACCGATCAAATTTTTTGGGGTATTTTTTATTCCAACCTCCAACTACCTTTTGGTAATAAGGGGGAAATATATATCTTTGGACTTCATGAAAATGATGGTTCAAACTTTGCCACACGAAATCGCCAGTTATATACGCCTGGATTTCGCATTTATCGCCCTGCGAGAAAAGGAAAATTCGACTTTGAACTAGAATCGGTTTTCCAGTTTGGAACCTCCAGAGCAACAACATCGGCCAGCGACACAAAAGATCTCGATCAAATTGCATTCTTTGACCACGTTGAGTCTGGTTATACCTTTGACACAAAGTGGTCGCCGCGTTTATTTTTTGAATACGATTTTGCCAGCGGCGATGGCAGTCCAAACGACGAAACGAATGGAAGGTTTGATAGTTTATTTGGCCCTAATGTAGCCGACTTTGGACCTACCAGTATTTACACCGCTTTTACGCGGAGCAATTTAAGTTCGCCCGGATTGCGACTTCAAATCCAGCCCAATAACAAGATAAATTCATATCTATCTTATCGAGCTTTCTGGTTGGCTTCGGCTACTGACACGTGGTCTGGATCTTCAAGATTGAGGGATGCCACGGGAAATTCAGGAACATTTTTAGGGCATCAACTATTTCTACGCTTGAAGTGGAAAGTTCATTCTAATATCAAAATGGAAGGTGGAATTACCTATCGCATTGACGGCGATTTTCAGGACACCGTTCCCAATTCGCCTCGCGAAGGAAATACTACCTATTCGTATTTGTCTCTCGCCTTATCATTTTAAGGAAGTGTTTTTTGCCTTCTTAGATGATTCTTCAAAAAATTTTAATGTCGCTATGGCCATTTTGTTATTCGGATCTAATTGAAGAATTTTCCTCAAAGAATCAATCGCGAGGTTTTTCTCTCCCAATTTCCAATAAGCGCCCCCTAAAGCCTCTAGAGCCAAGGTCCATTTCGGCGCTAATTTTAAAGCTAATTTAAATTGCATAACGGCTTCCTTGAAACGCCCTGTTGTCATGAAAAAATTTCCATAGTTTATTAAGTAGCCGGGATCTTTTGGCCTTGCTCCAATAGCTAATTTAAAATAAGGTTCAGCTTTTTGAAATTGTTTTTTGGTCAAAAATAATTGGCCAATTCTACTTTGAATTTCAGGGGTAAAGGAACCTCCAAGTTTTTCGGCTTTCAATAGAGTTTCCAAAGCGTTATCAGAATCCTTTTGTAATAAATAGATTTCGCCGAGTTTAATCAAAACCCGCTGGTCGTTTTCGTAATTTGAATCTGCGCTTAGCTTAATATATTCAATCGATTTATCGTAATCGCTTAAGTCCGAATAAAGCATGCCCATTTGAAAATAAGTTTCTTTATCTTCGGGAAAACGCTCTATATGTTTTTTAAACAATTCTAGGGCTAACTGTTTATTCCCTACATTTTTATAATGAATAGCTTGCATAAAGGCCCACTGATCTTGGGCACGTAATTTAGCGGATATTTTTTGATTGGCCTGGGCCAACTTTATCTCTATCTCCTTAAAAAATGGCTTATTCATTGACATGGGAATAGACGCCTTAACCAAGCCTTTTTCGGCTAAATAATGTCCAACGATCAAAGCGACTAAATAATGCCCCGCAGGCGTCCAATGATTATCTCCCGGGAAAAAAATAAGTTCTGAGGTTTTTTTACTGTAACCGATTAAACTTTCAGTTAAATTTAACGAATCAAAATACTTAGTATTAACTTTAAAATCTAAACGCGATTCATTTTTCATTTCTAAGACTTCTTGAAAAATTGGAAGACTTAGAACTAACCAATTAACTTTTTTAGAATTAAACCAATTTGAAAGTTCGTCTAAAACGCTAAAAAACTTTAAAAAATAACCTGTTTTCGTCCAAAGCGATTTTTTATCCTCGGTTTTACCCCATTGGTATAGCTTTTTATAGATTAGGTCTGAAGTAAAATTTCGTTGTGGAAGAAACCATTCAATTTTAGACCTGTTTTCGAGTTTATTGTTAGCAAGCCATTGGTATAGGAACAAACTATTCTGATCATGGTGTCTTTTGACCAATCCCTTTTTTATTTTATTTCGAAAATACCTTAAAAAATGAGACGACGGGCTCAGTTTTTTATAAATTCCACTTTGAAAAATTTTATCAAAAACCACATTATCGCTATCTAAAGACAAAGGCTTAATATAAAACCCATCTAAAAGTAACTTTTCATAGTCTTCTTTCTTTTCGTAATAAATATTTTTAAAAGCAATTCTCCAGGCGGGTAATTCGTCAAAATCATCCGTAAAATTAGTTGTAATAACTAAATCTGGATTATATTTATACCCTTCGTTTTTTAAAAATAAAAGGTACTCGACAGGCCCCCATCCTGGAACTGCGGCATTAATCACCTCATAACGAACATTTTTTGAATATTTATTTAAAACTTCTTCTAAGTAAAAAGAAAAAGTTTCATGATTATCGACTCCATAGCCAAAGAGGATAGAGTCGCCTAAACATAAAATACGAAACACGCCCTCTTTCTTCTCATAAGGAATTTCTTTGGAAGAACGCAAATGTTTACTATTTGTGACAACCCGGTACGAAAAATTATCCCAATGCCTTAAAGTAACATTTAAATCTTTTTTTAGGATTCTAGAAATATCAAATGCTGATGTGGTAGTAAAAGGAACAATATTTTGAGGAATAAAAATTCTAAAGACTCCCTCCAATACAAACAAACTCGCCAAAAGAGCCAATGGAAAATAAAGAATACGTTTAGAAAACAAAATTCAAGAATTTTAGGTTGGAAATATCACAAACTGTGAGTTTTTCAAATTTACTCAGGTAGATCAAATAAATTGAGACACTATTATTGAAATTATAAAAGGCAACGTAATAAATATTAAACCGATTCTTAATCCCCAAAAGGCAAATTTATAATTTTCTGGGAAAATTTCCAAACAAAATTATGAATACGCCAAGAACCGTAGGAATTACATACATGTAAAAATAAAGGATATAGGTAAGCGGTGAATCGCTTCTTCCAGGTATAGCCAATATTCCAATGAAAATAGATATTGGGATCAACACCAAACAAGTTAAAATGTTTCCAAACTTTCCGTTCGGCTTATCGGAACTCAATTATTTTAGACCCAATAAATAGCGGCTATTCTCAATCATTATCAAGTTTAACTTTAAACTAAAAAACAAACTAGGGTTAAGAAATAATTACCGTATAATAATAGTCATGAATGAAATCAATAATCAATCTAATTGGACAAAGGCAAGAATACGCACGATAGCCACTCCCGCCATTTGGATTATTGGAGCCTTATACACGGTGCGTTCGCACTTCAACGGATGTCCGCATGCGGTTATTTTGGGTGGGTGGCTTATTGGACCGCCAGTATGGCTTTGGTTGGAGTATCAATTTCTATTCGATAAAGCCGTGGACGAATGGAAATTCTTCAAACATGCTCAATCCTTACAACGCAATCTATGGTTGGGCTTATCAGCTTTCCTCGCAGTAAAATACTTACCTTTCAATTAACTTTTTAATCCATCAGGCTGGCGCCAACAAATTGGTTGAAGTCGTTTTCCAGGTTTGTTAATACATATCCTTCAATAAAATTGCCAGAAATAATTATCTGAGTTTTACAAATCATTATTTTGTCCGAATATCCCCACTTTGAAGATTCCTTCATATCGCGAACATTAATTAAGAACTTTTTGCCGTCTCTTAAAACGACAATTTTACCGTGATGGAGAACTTCTGAAATCCTATATTCTTTAGCGTCGCATTTTTTAGATGGAGCGACATTTTCTCCACCGTCTATTTTATTTTTCGTAGAAGATTCTTCAGGGTCGCTAAGCGCTACGTCTTGTTCTAGATTAGAGTCGCCAGACTCACTGTCGTCATTTTCCGGTTTATAGTTATTCAAAACTTCGTAAATTATTTTGACGATAGACAACCATGATTTGTGATGGAAATATAGTTCGATTTCTTCCATCTGAGTTTTAATCGCTTTTTGTTTTTCTACTGAGAATAGATCGCCATAGGAAGCCTCCTCTAACCACTCGGCAATCTGTTTTCTAGCCATTTCCTCTTGCTTGGGTATTGAAATCTCATCGGCATAGCTTTTTGAAAATGCAAAAAGAATTATTAGGATAAGAAAGCAAATCCTTAAACCAACCAATTTTGAAGAGCCAAAAACCATTGATTTACCAGATAAAATAATCGCATATAGTACGCTAAATCAGAGAGTTAGCTACTTCAAACATACTTCTCACGCCTTGCGTTGTCAATAGCTTGAGGAATAAATATGCAAGTTTCAATGGTTTTCGGAGGAACGTCAATTCGGTAACATCGAGCGATACAAACTAATTTTTAATATATAAGGAAGATCAATTACTCGCCATTCAATAGGATATGGGAAACCATTTGGACGTGGATTTCGTTGCCTTTTAGGAAAGGTTGTAAACGCAATTCAATACTTTGGTCTAAGGCGTCTTGGTCGGTTTGGGGTAATTCTTTGATCTGTGGGAAAAATGGAGCCGCTTCTAATACTCTGCTTGCTTGTTCCATTCCACGTTCGAAAACGAGAGGAAAGGAAACGGTTTTGACATTAGCATTTTTGATTCCAGCTTCAATTGCTAATTCATAAATCTCTTCTGTATTATGTAAATGAAATGGAGCTTTTAGCATTTCCGCTATCTCGGAGGGAATGGTTTCAGCCATTGCGGAATAAAGTTGAAAGAACAAACTACAATCCTCTATAGGTCCCCACACCGCCGCCGCAATTCTACCCCCTTCTTTCGTAACGCGCACCATTTCCTTCAAAGCTTCTACCCTTTCTGGAAAAAACTGAAGTCCTTGTTGACAAACGGTTACGTCAAACTCGCTATCGGGAGCGTCTAATGGATGAGCCGGCGATTCCCCATATTCAATCTTGGCGTTACCTTCTAAATGCGGTTTATTTTTAGCGACATCCAACATGGCGGGACTGATATCTAGCCCCATCACGCGCCCCTGCTCCCCTGCTCTTTCGGCGGCCACATTAGCCACCGTTCCCGGTCCGCACGCTATATCGAGAACAGAGTCTCCTTCATTAATTTTTACGTGATCCAGCAGTAAGTTAGCCAGCGGATTGAACATACGCGGAACTAATAGTTCTTCGTAAATCTGATGAACCGTGTTGTCAGTATTTTTAAAATCGAACTTTTGAGGATCGGACATAGGTTTAATAATTTCTTAATCGTTTTTATTGGTAATTTGCTTCAAATATTTCAGCATTAAATTTATGACCGTTTTTCTGGGTAAGAATCGTGGAATGAGAGACATTATATATTTTCTCAATCCCACGACTAAACAACTCTTTCCTTTTAAGAAACCTTCAATTCCTTGGTTAACAACAAATTCTGAAGTGTCTAAATTTTGACTTAAGGTAATTCCATTCGGACTGGCAATGTTAAAGAAGTTAGTGGCAGTACCGCCAGGACAAAGAGCCATTATCGTAATATTCCCCGCTTAAGGCTTCTGAAAAGGAAAGCACAAACCACTTAGTCGCTGAGTAAACGCTAAAATAGGGAAAAGGAACAAAAGCCGACGCGGACGCAACATTTATTATACCTCCGTCGTTTTTTTCCAACATTTTAGGGAGACATAGATGGCTCAATTCTATAAGCGAGGTTATATTAAGCTCTATCATTGAAGCGTAAGTTTTCATCTCAAAGTCCAAGAACTTTCCATTTTTTCCAAACCCGGCATTATTGATTAAAACGTCAATGGGAAGATTGGATTCTTTAATTTTTTGATAAAGTTTTTTGGCCGAACCAGGTCGACTCAAATCCTCTGGAAAAGCATAAGCTTTTATTCCATGCTCGTTTTCTAAGTTGCTCGCCAAACTTTTTATACTTTCTTCAGATCGAGCCGTAAGTATCAAATTAGCTTTTTCCGACGCCAACTTTTTTGCAAAGGCTTCTCCTATTCCAGAGGACGCGCCAGTTATCAATACTGTTTTGCCGCTAAAAGTTTTCATTAGTTTACCAAAACTAATTTTTACTTAAGACGAAAGAAAAACAAATTGCCGGAAACGTTTTTACCGTTCTCAACTCGTAGAATATCCGATTGAACATCTTCTAGTACCCAGTTGGATTTTTTAGCAATCGCTTCCACATATTCCTTTGAGTGGCCAAACCTGCCTGAGGGTTTTAATGCAAAATCTTTTTCGCTCGTTTCGGTTGAAAATGCAAAACAAGCTCCGTTTTCGGCAGCTTGGGTTATCGCTTGAAATACAGGATCTAAGTTTCCGAAATATACGAACACGTCCGCAGCAAGAAACAAATCAAATTTCACTTCGGTTTGCGTCAAGTAATCGATAATCTCTTTTGCTTTTAAGTCGTCATATATATTTTTACCTTGAGCTTGCTGAATCATCTTTGAAGAAATATCGACGCCATAAAGCTTTTCGCAATGCGAACGAAATAAAGGTCCGCACAAACCAGTGCCGCATCCCAAATCCAAAACATTAGAAACTTGGAAACCATCGGAAAGAATTTTTTTAGTTAAATTATGCAAAGCCGTCGGCGTTTTATATTGGAGGCTTTCCGCGAGGTGGGATTCAAATCGGTTTGCGTACTGGTCAAACAATTCCTCTACATAACCCGGCGAGGCTTTTTCAGAATCGTTCCCTAATAATGAATCTAACAAGTGTTTAGCTATGGAATTATCAGGTTCTGAATTTAAAACTCGCTTGAATAATTGAACAGCTTCTTCTGTTTCGCCAGACTGACTGCAAAGAATTGCCATCTCATTGAGCCCCTTAACGTATTCCGGTCGCATTTCCAACGCTTTTTCACACCAGGACTTAGCGGTCGATAAATCGCCCTGACGCCTAAAAACTATCGATACATTGAGAGCCGCTTCGGCAAAACCAGGATCTAAATCCAACGCTTTTAGGTAACTATCCAAGGCTTGATCTAAGTCTCCTTTTTCTAATAGAGCATTGCCTAAGTTAAAATACACATATGAAACTGGATTTACCTCCAGTGTTTTTTTATAAGCCTCTATAGAATCTTCAATACGTCCCAGCCGAATTAAACAATCTCCAATATTATTCCAAGCATCGGCGTAATCGTTTTTGATTTTCACGGCGGCCTGATAAGCCGTCAAGGCATCTTCTAATAGTCCAAATCCATCAAGAGCTTTGCCTAAATTGTAATAAGTGGTAGGGCATTGGGGATCGAAACGCGTCGCTTTTCTTAGATAACCGATTCCTTCTTCAAACTTTGCAGACTGACAACATAAAACGCCTAGTAAAGCCAAGGCTTCTGCATTCTCAGGTTCTTGATCGATAACCTTTTTATAAGCGATTTCAGCTTCTTCAAGGTTACCGTCTTGATGCAAAGTTTTCGCTTCGCTTATGTCTAAAAAATTTTCTGAGGCGGCCATATTAGTTATGCAGTTGAAGTAAATTGCCTAGATCCTTCGCCCTAAAGGGCTCCAGGATGACGTTGAGATATCCTCTTATCTGAAACTTAATATTATTTTAATAATAACCTATAGCTAATAAGTCTCAGCAAGTCCTGGAATAATAAATTCAATTTGTCGCTGACTTAAATCTACTCTGGATACTTTTACTTTAACCGAGTCCCCTATTTGAAAAGTTTTTTTCTTATACTGACCTTTCAACTTATGTTCGGTTTCATAAAAAATATAATAATCGTCGGTCAAGCTTCCAATTCTTACCATCCCTTCTACATAGGGATCGAGTAATTCCACAAAAAAACCAAACGCCATTACCGAAGATATAACCCCTTCAAACTTTAGACCAACTTTATCGACCATAAACTGAGCCCGCCGTAAATCTTGAATATCTCGTTCCGCCTCCATAGCCTTTCTTTCTTTAGCGCTGGACTGTTGCGCCCAAACCATGGTTTTTTCCCGCAACTTTGAGCGCGCTTTATCGTTGATATCGCCGTTTAAGAAATCTTTAACGATTCGATGGACCGCCAAATCTGGATACCTCCGTATTGGAGAAGTAAAATGTAAGTAGCGATCAAACCCTAAACAAAAATGTCCCGAGTTTACGGAGGAATACTCCGCTTTTTTCATGGCTCGTAATAATAGACGATTCAAAGATGGGCTGAAGGGTTTGTCGGCAGTTCGCTTCAAAAGAGTTTGCAAATCTTTCTGCCGAACATTTTCTCCAAATTCAATCTCTTCACCAAGACCGCGCAGGAACATAGAAATACCTTCTAGTTTTTCGGCGTTGGGCGACTCGTGATAGCGGTTCAAACCCGGCAATCGATTTTTAATTAAAAAGTCTGCAACCGCTCGGTTAGCGGACAACATAAACTCTTCGATCAATTCATGCGCCAGATTGCGTTCCACGACTGAAACGCTTTCGACCTTTCCATTCTTTCCAACTGTAATTTGAGACTCCGGAAGATCAAACTCAACGCTCCCTTCTGCAACTCGATTTTTTTTGAGGATTAGAGCGAGTTCGGCCATTTTCTGTAAAGCGGGGAAAACCTTTCCATAATCCCCATTGTCGTCCCCATCTTCCAGCAGCTGGTAAGCTTCAGTATAGGTCAGACGCCTTTTACTTTTAATAACCGAGGGGAAAACCTTATAACCGCGCATTTTTCCTTGATTATCAAACTCCATCAACACAGTCATAGTCAGGCGCTCTACATCTGGCTTTAAACTACAGAGGTTGCTGGAAAGTTGAAACGGGAGCATCGGAACCACGCCGTTTGCGTAGTAAATACTTGTTCCCCGTTCTAATGCGTCTTTGTCCAGAGCAGAGTCTTCTTTAACAAAATGTCCAACATCGGCGATATGCACGCCCAGGGTGTAACCTTTTGGAGTTCGCTCAATGGATACGGCGTCGTCAAAATCTTTTGCGGTTTCCCCGTCAATGGTGAAAAGCGTCCAATCTCTTAAATCTTGCCTACCTTTTAAATCTTCTTCGCTTAATTCTTCAGAATAGTTTTCGGCTTCAAACTCGGCTCCTTGGGAAAACGCCAACAATGCTCCGTGTTTTCTTAATATAGCTTGCGCTTCCGCTTCGGGGTCCATAGCGAAACCGAACACTTCGGTAATTTGTCCCGAAGGATTAAATCGCGTCGTTGGGTACTCGGTGATTTCTACATTAACCAGTTGACCGTTTTTAGCCCCCATTTGCCAACGCTTTGGGATTATAAATGGATAGTAATATTTAGGTTCCGAGGGAATAACCCACCCCTCTCCTTCGCTGGTTTCAAAAGTTCCAACGAGCTCTTTGGTATTTCTCTCGATGATGCGTTCTACAATACCCTCTGGTCGGCCAAACTTTCTTCCAGGTTTTAAACGAACTACAACTTTGTCCAAATGCATCGCGCCCTTCATATGAGCGCGACCAATAAAAGCGTCTTCGCCTCCCGCATCGAAAACAAAAAATCCATTACCGTTAGGTCGACACTGAACGATACCCGGATGAAGACTTTTTTGATCGGGAGCGCAAAAACGACCGCCGCGCGTTTTTTCTAAACTCCCGTTAAAAGCGAGATCTTTTATAACTTTGCGAAACGCTCGTCTTTGACTATCAGGTATGGAAAAAAAACGAATTAATTCAGAAACCTTCATCGGTCGCTTAGTTTTTTCACGGATGTTCTTCAGAATGGATTTTTCAGTAATTTCCATGTAATCAATCGATTTCAAATCTTTAATGGGCTGAAGTGTACCTTATTAATCACCGCTTTACACCTTTAACTCTTTGCGTCCTTTGAAACTTTGAGGTAAAGTAGTTTTTCTCTGCTTTTTCGAGCAGATATGATTAAATAGGTAAAGTTTTTCTACAACCAAATCAACCTTGACACCCCCATACCTCGGCGCTACGATTTTTCCATGAATGCGGACAAACTCCAAAATTTAGAAAGCCAAATAGATAAACTCATTGAAGTTGTTAAGGAGTTACGAAAGGAAAACCAAGAAATAAAGCTTAAAAACGAGGAGTTAGAAAAGGAAACGGAAAGGTTGTCGGCTCAAGAAGAAACTTCCAAAGCGGAATTAGAAAAAACAGCTTTGTTGGAAAAACGAATTAAAAAACTATCAGAAGCCAATAGCAAAGCCAAGTCGGCATTGAAAAATATCTTAAAAACGATTGAAAATAATAACTTTCTATAACCTATGAAAAAAAGCATCCCGCTAACTATCCACGGTAAAACCTACCATGTAAAAACCGACCAAGACCCGGCGCAACTCCAAATATTAGCGGATTTTGTGGAAAAGAAGATGAAGGAAATTTCAGGCGCCACAGCCGTCCACTCTACAATGGATTTGGCCATCCTCACCCTCCTTAATATGGCGAAAGACCTGTACGACTCTGAATTAAACCGAGAACAATTAGAAAAAAAAGTAGAAGAAGTGACTACCCGATCCATTGAAAAAATCCAAAACGAAATCCCATTCAAAGATAGCCTTTAAAACTTTTTACAATCCTACCATGCGACCTAAAGCTCAAAAATCTAAGTAAAAATAGTTTTTTTTTAAAAGTAAAAATGAAACTCTTCTAAAAATGTGTTACATTTTTGCAAAATCATATACACACTTACTGATAGTATCATCTTATAAATCTTTCAATCGAAAAACTGTCAAAGATGAGATTTTTTTAGTGCGAAAACTATTTAAAAAGGAGATTAATAACTACACATTGTATGGAGCTATTTTTGGATCTTTATTTCCTATTTTCGCCACGATTATTGAAAGTGTCTCGACTTTTGGTTCTTTAACGATTTCTAATATTTTTTACGTTCAATCCGAAAATTCTCTTTTATGGATCATTGATTCAGCTCCTTTTTGGTTAGGTTTGTTTGCCCGGTTTGGAGGAGCTCGACAAGATATTCTTTTAGAGCTAAAAAATAAAGCTGTGGAGGATATCGCAACCTTCCCCGAAGAAAATCCCCTCCCCATTTTCCGAGTTTCCCTGAAAGGTGAAATTCTTTATGCAAATCGAGCTGGTTTTAAATTTCTTGAAAACTATAAATTAGGAAAAGGAGATATTGTTCCTGAAAACTTTTTAAATCAATTACAAAAGCTAAACAAAAATAATCTTTTAAAAGAACTAGAAATTACGAGCGCACACAACATTTACCTTTTTAGTATGATATTAATTTCTGAAAGAGATTACGTAAATATATATTCATCCGATATTACAAAACGTCATAAAGCTAAAGAAGAAGCGGCTCAAGCCAGAAAAATAGCAGAAAGAGAACGTCAAAAACTTTTTGATATGCTAGAAAACCTTCCTGTATCGCTTCATTTGCAAGCCTCAGACTATTCAGTTCCATTTGCAAATAAAGCCTTTCGCGATTTATACGGCGCGCCAAATAAGATGTGTTTCGAACTAATGCATAAAAGAAACGCCCCATGCGAGGTATGCAGCACATTTAGAGTTTTTGCTCATAAACAAAATGAAACAAATATCTGGACAGATCCAGGAGGCAAAACCTTTTTAACAGTTTGTACTCCGTTTACAGATATTGATGGAAGCTCTTTGGTTATGGAAATGGCTTTAGACATTACCGATCAAGAAAATGCAAAAAAAGCCGCAGAAAAGGCCAATCAAGCTAAATCGGAATTTCTTGCAAGAATGAGCCATGAGTTAC
>JAYOZP010000065.1:0-25883 GCA_038154245.1 Nitrospinales bacterium
AATAGTCGTACACGGAAGCGGATAATCCCACCACCTTTAAATTTTTCTTATTTAAAACGTTTTTTATAAAAATACACGCTTGCAACCCATCCATAATCGGCATCCTGAGATCCATAAAAACAAGATCGTAAGACTCGCTTTGAACCTTTTCAGTGGCTATTTTTCCATTCTCGGCTAATTCAATCTTTATATTTAACCCTTGTAAAAATTTTTTTAAAACTTCGCGGTTTTCTTTTACGTCATCCACCACAAGAATTTTTAATGAATATCTTTGAGCTAAACTTTTTACATTCTTATATTTTTCAACCTCTTTTGTACCGGATTGTTTGATTGCCGGAAGAAGCTTGACTGAGAAATAGAAACGAGAACCTTTACCCATTTCTGAATCGACTTGGAGATTGGAGCCCATCAATTCCACTTGTTTTTTCGAAATGGCAAGCCCCAATCCTGTGCCCCCTTTTGTCGCCCCTTCGTAGTCTTGCTTGAAGGGTTCGAAAATCTTTTTTTGAACTTCTTCTGGGATTCCCGCTCCCGAATCAAAAACCTCAAACGTATAAAAATCGTTTGGTTCTATATTTAAACTAAGAGAAACCTCTCCATAATCGGTAAACTTAACCGCATTCCCAAGAAGG
Source organism: Nitrospinales bacterium (assembly GCA_038154245.1). Lineage (GTDB taxonomy): Bacteria > Nitrospinota > Nitrospinia > Nitrospinales > JAJDAT01 > JAJDAT01. Next base: position 633 of record JAYOZP010000065.1, read on the forward strand.
TTGATTAAAACTTGTCTCAATTTTGTTTCATCGCCAACAACCCAAGCCGAAGTTTCTAAAAGCCCGTTATTGTTCCATGTAAGATTCTTCTCCTTACAACGCAAATCAAACATCGCCGACATATCTTTGCAAATTTCTTTTAGGTCAAAGTCCGATAGGTTTAATTCCATCCTACCAGCTTCAATTTTTGACAAGTCTAGGATTTCGTTTATCAAGTTTAATAAGTGGTTTCCGCTAGACAATACATTTCGAAGAGAGTCTTTTTGATCTCTATTTAAGCTATCGTCGCGCTCTAATATCTGCGCGTACCCTAAAATTGCATTCATTGGAGTTCGGATTTCATGACTCATATTGGCTAAAAAAACGCTCTTAGCCGAATTTGCGTCGTTAAGTTCCTCATTTTTTTTGTTAAGTTCGATCGTTCTTGCTTGGACCTGTTGTTTGAGCGAAGCGTTCCAAACAACGATACCAATGATCCCAAAAACTGCGGCGGCGCTAAAAAATAAAATCAAAAATTCTCTTAGTGAAAAACCGCTTTCGATTCTTATGCCTACCCATTTCCTATAGATTTTTTTCCTTTCCGTTTCGCTGATCTGGGCTAATGCTTTATCTAAAATAATATTGAGAGTCGGCCAATCCGACCGAGACGCCAAAGCCCAATTGTTGACATATCCAACCTCGCCTGCAATTCGCAGATTGGCGATACCTTCTTTCTCAATATAATAAGTCGCGAGGGCAATATTAACCGCCATTGCGTCTACTAAGCCAAAAGAAACTTTTTTTAATCCCGTTTGGATATCAGGAACTGCGTCTATCTTTAAATTAGGGTATTGTTTGGTCAAATAGTCATGAATCGCATAACCTTGTATGACGGCTACTCGCATCCCTTTGAAGGAATCAATCGAGTCTAACGACTTGTCGACATTTTTCTTTACCAAAATGATTGACGGTAATTTTATAAGGGGTTGTGTAAATAACATGTAGCGTAGTCTTTGAGGAGTAGGTGTAGCCGCTCCCCACATATCGTTTTCCCTTTTTTCGGTTTTTTCCAAAATTTCCGCCCAACTATTAAACTTCAAGATATTAAATTTAATACCTAATTTTTTCTCTATTAGGCGAACATAATCAGCGGCAATCCCTTTGTAATTTCCATTTTCATCGATAAATTCAATCGGCAAAAACTCAGGATCTGGAGCCAGATTGATTGTGGGATGCTCCTGCAACCATTGACGTTCTGTTGAAGTTAAAAAACTAAGATCGGAGTCGGCTTCAACCGCCTGGCTCGATTGAATGAATATAAACAAAAATGTTGGAACAAATAATAAATTGAATATAAGGAGGGAAAAGCTATTCCGGTTTTTATCGAAAATACGGCACATAGCTATTGAAGAAAAACAAACTAATGAGGTTAATAGTTAAGTCGCTTAATTATTTAAACGATCTTATGATTAGATTTTGATAAAAAGGTCGGCGTCGAGTTTTCTTAAAATAAAGGGGATCTCTAAAAATTGTTTTTGGCCACGAGCAGACCTTATAAAATGAGGGGCTGCGAGTTGCCTAAAGTAAAAATATCGAGTTATTAGAGGTATCCTAGATTTAACAACTCCTATTTACTAAAATAATTAAACCAAAAACCATTAAGCATGGGCTAAAAACGTGCCGACAATTTCGTCCATCTTGTCCATTACCCTCACTTTGATAAACTCGAAGAGATTTTTCGAAATTTTTATCGCAGAAAACAACTCTTCAGCTATTGGAGGGAAGAAGTATTCGCCGCCTGTGCCGAGTTGTAAATCGTATGTCAAACGATCGGCGATATGAATAATACCTACCTCTTGCTTATAGTTCTTCGCGGACAGTGGATTGTTATGAAAAAAAACGGATTCTATTAACAGCTCTGGCATTCCCCAGGCTTTTAATAAAGCTCCCCCAACATCGGCATGATCAAACCCTAAAATTTCTCGTTCCGCTTCATATAAAAATTCTTTGGAAAAGTTGCACCGATTCAAAATCTCGCGGGACTTTTCTGGTTGTCGATCACAAATAACTAAAGTCCCTAAGTCATGTATCAATCCAGCTAAATAAAGTTGCTCCGCATGTGGGTTTTTATTATATTTTCCGATATCTCTAGCAATCATTCCACAAGCGATACTATGTCTCCAAAATGATTCCATATCTATCAAGTCTTCATGAATGCCTTGAAATTTATCGGCAACCGCCGTCGATAGGACAAGGTCGTTTAACTGCTTAACGCCAATAATACCCATTGCGTGCGACACGCTATCTATTTTTTGGGATAGAGCAAAAAATGGACTGTTTACTATTTTTAATAAACGAGTGGATAACCCTGCATCCATGCTGATGATATCTCCAATATCTTCAAAAGAGCTATCGGGATCTTCACAAGCTTCGGTAAGTTTATAAAAAACCGCAGGCAACGTTTTTATTTCGCCATCCAGAAAATCTTCGATTTTCAATTCCATACAGTTTGCCTTTGAAATACTTCGTTAATCAAAAACTTAAAGAATTGATCGAGATTTTCCCATTTTTGGTTGTTTTGGTCAATAAAGATGCCAAATCGTTATAAAATTGTTACTTAACGAATCTTACGGTTTATTGAAATTATTGGAAGGTTTAATAGGATAGTCTACGTTTTTTCTTATAGAACTGGATTACATCCATCGTATCAATTATTAGAGATGTCCCGTTTATCACAACTAATATTCTTATCCATAACCCATAAAAGTTGGTTATCGGAAACAACTCCATCCGAAAGATAAAAAATGCAACGAGAGGAATCCATAGCACATGCATCCAACCAAGTAGTTTTGTAAATCCTTGAATCTTTACGAGTATCAATCCAATTATCATTCCAGCAAGCATAGTCGCAATGGAAAGCTGGGCTTCTAGCTTATAAAAATAAAAAGCTGGAATTAAGAAATTAACAACTCCCATGATCAAAATCCAAACTTGCCAACCTATATGCAAATTTCGAATTCCTTGATAAAAATCTTTCATGGCCTTAAACATTGCTAGACATCTCCTATTCCTTAAATTTTTAGATTCTACCCTCCTCCCAATCAACATAATCTGCCCAAGTTGGAATTTTGAGTTCAACGAACTTTATCTTTCTAGGTAATGAAAAATAATATTTCAAACACTTTAAGAGTCCTACTTTTCTCCTCAAAATGCTTCTATTTAAACGTTGCATTTCGTCGGTTTTGCGATTTTTCATGAATTCAATAAGCCATTCACCAAATAAGCTATCATCTGTTTTTTCCGCTTTGTCTAAAAACTCATCGCCACTTAGTTCTAGGAAAGCCAAAACCTCTTTATCAATGGGACATGGGTAAATATATTCTCCTAATTTCCCTTTGTTGTATGCTCTGGCCTTATCCAACATACGTGGGATATGAGCGAAGCCAGCCAAAGTTTCTTTAGGGCTTCTTGGAATTAATTCTTCTAATTTCATCTCTATCCCCTTTCACAAATTCAAAAGCTAATCTCGAATATTTACAATATAACTTCATTCATCAATTTGTCTTTTAAAAATCAAAAAACTTTCCAAACTATCTTGATTTAACGCTTCTAGCGCCTTTTACCCACAAAATAATTAGACAAAAATATAAATTGTCTAATTATTTATTGTAAATATATAGACAAAAAGCTATACTATTTGGAGATAATAAAGAATTAAGAACGATACAAACGGGAGGGTTTCATGAAAATTTTAATCGCTGGCGCTTCAGGCTTTATAGGAAATGCTTTGCTCAAAAAATTATCCAGCTATAACCATGAAATTGTAGTTTTAACAAGAAATTTAGAAAAGGCGACTTTCCAACTACCTATTTTCTGTAAAACTTATGAATGGCAACCAGAATCCGGTTCATTACCCAATGAGGCGATGGAAGGCGTCGATGCCGTAATTAATCTCTCTGGAGAAAATATAGCTTCAGGTCGATGGTCCCCTGATCGCAAAAAATTGATAGAAAACTCGCGAATTCTCTCTGTTAGAAACTTAATCGCAGCGATGAAAAACTTAGAACAAAAACCAAAAGTATTTTTATCTGCATCAGCAATTGGGTTTTACGGTGATTGTGGAGATCTAGAAGCTGAGGAAAACTCTTTACCCGCTTCCGATTTTTTAGCGGATGTTTGTCAAAAATGGGAGACTGAAATTTTTAAAGCCGAAGGACTGGGCATTAGAACTCTCGCTTTTAGGATCGGAATGGTTCTCGGTCATGATGGCGGCGCTTTACAAAAAATGCTTCCAGCTTTTCAAATGGGAGTAGGTGGAAAACTAGGTCGCGGAAAAAACTGGATGAGTTGGATTCATTTAGAAGATCTCACGGAAATGATAATCCATGGATTATCCACTGAAAATCTTAACGGCCCGGTTAATGCAATTAGCCCAAACCCGGAAACTAACGAAGTATTCACAAAGGTTTTGGGTAAAGTTCTCAAGAGACCGACAATTTTTCCAGCTCCGTCTTTACTTTTAAAAGCTGCTCTAGGCGAGTTATCAAGCTTACTTTTAGCAAGCCAAAAAGTCTCTGCAAAAAAAATATTGGGATCTGGGTTTTCTTTCAAGTTTCCCAAACTAGAGCAAGCTTTAACGGAAATTTGTTCTCACAAGTTTCATGAAATTCACTTAGAACAATGGATTCAACAGCCAATTGATAAGACTTACTCTTTTTTTAAGGAAGCCAAAAACTTAGAACTTTTAACTCCAGATTTTTTAAAATTTAAGGTTTTAAATCAAACTCCAAAAGAAATTCAAAAAGGCGCTAAAATAAACTATTGTTTGTGGTTAAGGTTTATTCCGTTTTGGTGGCAATCTCAGATTGTCGATTGGGAACCTAACCGTCGCTTCTCAGACAAACAACTTCATGGCCCTTACTCGCATTGGTTTCATACTCATGAATTTATCGAAAAAAACAATGGCACCTTAATTCGCGATAAAATTAGTTATCGTGTCCCATTTGGAGTCGTCGGCGACGTTGTCTCTAGTTTATTTATCAAAAACGATCTTGAAAAAATCTTTAGCTATAGAAAAAAAAAGATAGAAGAAATTTTTAATTAAAAGATTTGAATATTAATGAAAAATAAAATTGTAACCGTCTTAAGCTTAGTCGTAATTATCTTTCTATATAACCACTACGATATCGGACAATATTTAACTTTAGAAAGCCTTAAGGAAAACCGCGAATGGATCCTTACCTTCTACAAAAGTAACAAACTGGGAACTATCTTTGTTTTTTTACTAATTTATATAATTACTATGGCTTTAGCAATTCCAGCCGCGCCTATAATGACCTTAGGAGCCGGTTTGGTTTTTGGTCCTTGGCTGGGAACTTTTTTAGTTAATATGGGGGACACTCTAGGAGCAATCCTAGGCCTTATTGCGGCTCGTTTTTTAATCAGAGACTGGTTAGAAAACAAATTTCAATCATCCATTGCCGCATTCAATAAGAAAATAGAAAAAGACGCGGGAAAGTATATTTTGTTTGTCCGAATGGTCCCGATAATGCCTTTTTTCATGGTGAATATTTTATCGGGACTCACACAGATATCATTACGAACTTTTGCTCTCGCAACTCTTTTTGGATCGTTGCCTATTACATTTATTTTTGTAGGAGCGGGGAGTCGACTGGCAACGATTAATTCAGTGGAAGAAATCGCAACTCCTGGGACAATGGGAATTTTATTGGCTCTTGGCTTAGCCGTATTAGCTCCCGGGCTTTATAATAGTTGGAAACAAAAAAAATCAAAAAACCAACTGGAGCCTACGGCGCCTTAGTTTAAGGACCGCTAAAACTATCGATACCATCTTCGTCAAAAATATCCGACAACATTTCTCGTTCATTCTTTGCAGTGTTTCGCTTATCTATACTATCGATATACTCATTGATCTTCTTCAAATGATCCGGCTCGATTTGACAAAAAGCTAATCGCTCCATTAACGTCTCTTTATCAAAACGTTCGAATAATTTCCCAATACAACCCGTCAAAAAAGGAGTGTAGACTATATCGACTCCGTTAAAGTCAAGTTCTACGGATTCTCCCTTATTCATACTCGGCACGACTATATCATGAAGTTTCAATCCATCTTCTAGGGCTATACAAGACTTCCCTATACTTTCAACCAAATTAACTTTCATTAAATCTTTCTCCCTGAATAAACGAATAAAACCTACCGTTCAAATCATGATTATTCTAAATAGTATTCTTAAAAAGCGTTTAGAGGTTTTAACTATTATAACAATAATAACGCTCATTTCTATCAACAGGGTTGAAGCAGACGAGACAAGATTCTTTAATTACGTTGCCATTGGCGATTCTTACACAATAGGAGAAGGGGTTTCTCAAGAAAATTCTTGGCCGGTTCAGCTTACGCAAAAACTTAACGGGGCAGGCATTCCTATTAAATTGACTGCAAATCCATCGCAAACTGGGTGGACAGTTCCAATGACGATTCAAACTGAGTTGCCTATTTTAAAAAAGTATCAACCGACCTTTGTCACTCTATTGATTGGAGTTAACGATTGGATACAACACGCAAATGGCGAACGCTTTAAAAAAGATTTAACAATTCTAATCGACGAAATATTAAAAATCCTTCCACCTTCAGGAAGATTATTGGTCGTTACTATTCCAGATTTTTCTTGTTCTCCAATTGGGTCTAAATTTGGATTCGGGAAAAGCGCTATTAATGGAATTTCTCGATTTAACAACATTATTAATCAATTAACTCAAGAAAAAAAATTATCGATTGTCGACATATTTCCTCTTTCGCAAGAACTTTGCGAAAAACCTGGAATGTTTGCTATAGATGGGCTTCACCCTTCTGGAAATCAATATGCAAAATGGGTTGCCAAAATTTTCCCTTCCGCGCTCGCTCTTCTAAAATAATTTTCTGGCGTTTTTATGGGATATGAAATACCATGAATTCCGTCTGTCGACCTAATAATTAGGAGGACAACTATGCCTCCCCGGATTCAAACTAAATTCCAAATAAGTTTTATTTCTCTTTATTTAGCATTGGGTCTAGCATTGGCCTTCTCTGAAGTTTTAGCTCAACCCTCCCCAATCGCCAAAACATCTCCGTCAGCAAATAAAAATCAAACCAAAAAAAAAGAAACATCTCCGTTAATTAAGGACATGGTATTAATATCAGGCGGAGATTATAAGGTAGGCTTAGCTCCTGAAAGAGGATTAGAAGAGTGTAAAAAATATTTTGACCGTTGCAAAATGTTTACTTTTCTAGAAGAAGGTCCTGAGCATACCGTTTCTGTCGACGATTTTTATATCGATAAATACGAAGTTTCGCAAAAAAAGTTTAAAGAAGTCACAGGGAAAAATCCCTCAGAGTTTCTAGGCGAAAATTACCCCGTAGAAAGAGTCCACTGGAAACAAGCGAGTGATTTTTGCGAACAAATTGGCAAACGACTACCTACAGAATCAGAATGGGAAATAGCCGCAAAAGGAGGACACAACTATTTATATCCCTGGGGAGATATCATGCTCTCCGGCAAAGCTAATTTATGCGATAAAAATTGCGTTGTTATTACTCATACGGGTCAGTTTGAAGATGGCGCAAAGTATACAGCCCCTGTCGGCAGTTATCCTCCTAACGATTATGGATTATACGACATGGCAGGCAATGTCTGGGAGTGGGTTAATGATTGGTACGGCGAAGGCTATTATAAAGAGGCTCCCCCTAAAAACCCTCATGGTCCTCACTTCGGTTTTGCAAAAATTATTCGCGGCGGATCTTGGATTAACGCGCCGGATTTTTTACGCTCTTCCTTTAGAAATTGGTCCGACCCAGCTTCGCAAGCCAACTATTTTGGTTTCCGTTGCGCCTTGTCGGCCTCTAAAACCTCAAAATAATATTGATGAAAAAAGTTTTACTGTCTGCGTTTTTCGTAGTATTAATTTTTATTATCTTATTTTTATCCACACCTACCAGAACAATTGGAACTGGCATCTTATTGGATAACACCGGTCGTTTACTTGTTTTAAAATCGCTTGTAGAAAACGCATCCGAAATCGTCGACAAATTTCCCAACGCCGATAATATTAAAGCCAACAAAATAAACGACACTGGTTCAGATTTATTATCAGTATTGCAATTGGAAACTCCTCCTAAAGTTGAAAGAGATTCAATTCGTTTTTCCAACTTGTTTGCAACAAAAAATGGAGACTATTTATTTGGCCTCTTTTATCCCATTGCCAACACTCAAGAAGACAAACATATATTAAGAGAAGGGAATATCATTTCGTCAACAGGGCCCAACGAAGATAACAGGTTTTTTGAAATAGATTTCCCAATAAAACCAGGAGAAGGAGGAGCCGCGCTTTTTAACGGTAATGGAGAAATTGTTGGAATTGCGTTATCGCCACAAGATATGCAAAAAGTTTTAGATCTTGATCTAAAAACATCGAAAACCAATGGATATGGTTTAAAAATTTCTTCTATTAAAGGTTTCGAAGAAATCATTTCACAAAAGTCACTACCCTCTCCTGCTTTATCAAAAAAAAGACCGAACCTTTCAAAAGGTCTTCCTTATTTTATTGAAGGAGTACAAAAAAATATTATATTAATCGAAACAGGAAGTTAGTTTTAGCTGTGGAAAGGAAAATCGTAGATTTTATCAAAGATGAGGAAGGCTATTGGACGGCTGTATTAGCTTGTGGGCACAAGCAACATGTTCGCCATAATCCCCCTTGGCAAATAAGACCCTGGACTCAAACTCAAAAAGGAAGACAAGGGTTTATAGGCTTCCCGCTTTTTTGTAAAAAATGCAAACGATCTGAAAATTAGTTTTATACGCTTACTTGGCGTTGAGCGGCCTATTATTAATCCACTATAACCCAACCGTACCAAAAGTCGTGAAGTCTTTTTTTCAAACCTTCTGTAACTTGACCATATTTCTTGCGAAAATTTTTTTCATCGTTATCACTACTTTTTTCAAGTTCAGGACTTTCTTTTTTTTCAATTTCCACTTTATTTTCAGATTTTTCCATTACCAGGTTCATTTGAATTCTCCCAAAAAAATGTTAAGTTAATAAACACTCTTTTATTTAGCAAAGTTAATGCCAAAAACCTTTTAAATCTACCAAACAACTGAAATAAAAGGAGTTATATTTCCATCAAGATACCTGGCTTAAAAAAAGTCAACATATTTTGTATCATAATGGAAAATTTTTCCACATCGACTATCAAAATGAGAACTATTTTGCCCATATATAAAAAATATCCAATAAATTAATAAAATAGTATACACAAATCTAAAAAAACAACTTATTTTAAAAATAAATATGAATTTAATAGGATCTATTGTTCTTTTTTCTTTAGTATTTGGTTTTCTTTTGAGTATTTGCGCCGATTATTTAAATATTTCCAACCTAAAATCGAATTTACCCGACGAATTTAAGGGCATTTACGAAGATGAAAAGTATCAAAAATCTCAAGATTATTTACGCGCAACGACTCAGCTTGAACTTTTCTCAGGAGGAGCGGATTTAATAATTATTTTGCTATTTTGGTTCGTATCTGGATTTAACTCTTTGGACCAATGGGCAAGAAGTTTTGGGTGGGGACCTATCGCAACCGGCATTTTTTTCATCTCAATTCTGGTTTTTGGGCAAAATTTACTTTCTTTACCTTTTCGAATCTACTCCACTTTTGTCATTGAAGAAAAGTTTGGGTTCAACAAAATGGATGCAAAAACATTTTGGACCGATACTTTCAAATCCATTTTATTAAGCTGCGCTCTTGGAATCCCAATATTAGCTGGAATATTATCGTTTTTAGAATTTGCAAAAGAAGACGGATGGTTTTATTGCTGGATAGCTACAATTTTATACATGTTAGTTCTCCAATTTATCGCTCCAACTTGGATAATGCCTCTGTTCAACAAATTTGAACCTTTAGAAGACGGGCAATTAAAAGAAGCTATTCTTAGTTATTCGAAATCAGTATCATTCCCCCTAAAGAATATCTATGTAATGGACGGCTCTAAGCGATCAAGTAAATCTAACGCTTTTTTCACGGGCTTTGGGAAAAACAAACGCATTGCTCTTTTTGACACTCTTTTAGAAGGGCATAGCGTTAAGGAGCTTGTGTCGGTGATCGCCCATGAGATTGGTCATTATAAAAGGAAGCATATTTATATAGGGATGGCGTCTTCCATCATACATATGGGGTTTCTATTTTTCTTGCTTTCTATTTTCCTAAAATCCCCCGAATTATTTTCGGCTTTTTATATGGAAGAGATGTCCGTATACGCTGGTTTGATTTTCTTAGGAATGTTATTCACACCGATCGAATTATTTTTATCCATCTTTATGCAACAACTATCTCGAAAACATGAATTCGAAGCGGATCAATTTGCAGCGGAAACGATAGGAGAAACCGAACCTCTAATTACCGCTTTAAAAAAGCTTTGCGTGCAGAATTTATCAAATTTAACCCCGCATCCTTTTTATGTCTTTCTAAATTACTCTCACCCCCCTTTATTGCAAAGAATCGAAGCTATAAAGAAACTTGAAGGAAACGTTTTTGCGAAATAAATTAAGGGGACCTCTAAAAATTGTTTTTGGCCACGAGCAGACCTTATAAAATGAGGGACTGCGAGTTGCCTAAAGTAAAAATATCGAATTATTAGAGATACCCTTAATTCATCTCACCTTCATCTCCAATGGAACTCATTTATGGATATAGCAAAATTGATTTTTAATAAATCCATTCAAGTATCCTCAAAGCGGTGGAGGCTTTGTTTTTGGATTTATTCTTTAAGCTTTGCGTTAATATCGGGAAATAGTTTTGCTCAAACTCAAGAAAACGTTACTGAAGAACAAGAATTTGTAAATTTTGGATATGTTTCCGTTTCTCCTAAATACAAAATAGCCCCTAATGCCAAAAGCATTATTTTCAAAATAAGAAATAACGCCACGCGAAGTATTCAAAGTATTTTTGGATGGGTTTATGAGTTTCAGGAACCTGAAGAAGGCGAAGCTACGCAATTTCGCTTAGTTAACAATCCAAACAAAAGCGGAATTCCAATAAAAGGAGTCGCGCATAAGCCTTCTGCGGAAGAACAATGGAGATTTCCACTTATAGCAGCCAACCCTCCAGTTGACTCATCTAAGCAGTTCACCATTTTAATAGATCCTCGGGGAGTGAGGTTTGCAACTATCGAGGGAAATTAGTTATTCCCCTAAGGTCTCATTTATTTTTTTTTAATTTGCGCTCTAAGCATAATCGGTAAAGCATCTGAGTGGCGGGAAACTCTGTATTAGATTTACTGAATAACGTATTCAAACGATCTTGAGCTTGCTTTAAATCTTCTGAGTTTACTTGATTTAAATATTGATCAAAGATAATAGGATCCATTCTTTCTCCTAAAATTTCTACATCGGAAATCCCCCAAGACTTTAAAATTCTTTCGTGTTTATCCTCAATTTCAGCTCCTTTATATATCAATATATTTCCATTTAAATCTCTCACATCCTGAGCCACAACCATACCTGGACGTAGATTTTTTAATAACACCGTCGCCATATTATTTCCTTTAAATTTATTCCAACTGATTCAGAAAAGGTTTTCGCTTAAGAATTGGCGAATGAGAAAATTTAAGAAAGGATTCTAATATAAAGATGAGACAATTCGCAAATGGAACCGCTTATCCCAGGTTGGGGCTTACAAAACTTGCCGTAGAGCTTGATGCAACCGTGGTTGTAGTCGTTGTAGTCGTTGTAGTCGTCGTTGTGGTTGAGTCACAAGTCGAATGATTTACATGAAATTCGTTTTCACAGTTAAAACCAGTAGTCAAAAGATCATGTTCTCCCTCGCAACCAGCGCCGAACATTCCTAAAAGTACAATAGGCAGGGCAACAAGGCTTGGAACAGCTTCAACAACACGCTTTTTGAAGGAGTTTTTCTCCATTTATTTCCGCAGGAAGTTTAAAAATTTTTAACCTAAATACCTTATCGAGCTATTAGAAAAATAACTTTAAAAATATTAGATTATTTTCAATATTATTTAACAAAATAGACAAAAATATCAATTCTGAATCAATTTTTTTGAGAAAAAAAGAGACCTGAGAAAAATCGCCGGGAGCCAAAGGCGATATAAAAAGCAAAACCCGTTTGCTAGGCGGGCAGGAATCCCAGCAAACGGGTCAGCTAAAAGGAGGATAATTCGTCCAGTTAAATTATATCACTTAACAACAAAAATTCAAGTAATTTAAACAAATTTACATTAATTTCAATACCTACTATTATTCGACCAAAGCTCATTTTTTATTAATTTGACTTTATTTAAACGCAAAACTAGACTTTAACTAAGACCAGTTTATTCGGGAACTAATTACAAAAAGCTTATAACAAAGGGACGCCTATCATGAATACTTCTAATCAATCTTCTGAAAGTTCCACTATATTTGATAACTGGATGGCCAAATTTTCCAAATATTACGAAATATTTCAATTAGCAGTCCCTCAACTTATAACATTACTTAAGCAAGGCCTGATGAAGGCTCTAAAAGTGGTTAAAAGCGAATTTGACGAAATTCGTAATAAGCTAACTGTTATAGATTACGCCTTTTTCATGGCTAACTTATCTTTAATTGGCTGCGCTTTCTTGATCGTTTTCTCCGGCTTTGGAGTTTTAGGATATCAATCGGCTTTGTGGTTACAGGATGGAGTATGGACAGAACTTCCGCTCCTAACAGTTTTCAACTATCTTTTCGAAGGAGCCGCAATTCAGGATTGGCTCAATCAGCCTCAATCATGGCTTGGATTGCATCAAATAGTCGACTGGTGCTTGCAAAACATTCCGCTTTCTTTAACTCTAATTTTGGAAGGAATATTTTTAGCCGCTCTCGCTGCGTCGTTTTTTTTCATGTCGATTGTTTTTCGTTATATTTGGATAAAAAAATTCTAAAAGAATTTTCTAAAAAACGGAATTTTTAATTTAGAGAGGCTAAAACCTCAACAGCTGAATCTTTTGGATCTTTTTCAAGACGTTTTATTCTTTCTTTTGCTTCAGTCGCCTTTTGGAATTGATTGTTTGCAGTAAATGCATATTCCGCTCTTCTAAAGTGAAAACCAGCGTAGGACTTATTTTCTAATTCTTCATATATCTTTCCTATTTCAAGATTAGTTTGTCCATCCAATGGATTCTCCTGAAGGATCGCGTTATAAGCCCAAATAGCAGTTTCATAACTTCCTAAAATTGTTTTTGAAAGATCTGCAAACTTTAACAAAGCTAAGTTTTCGACGGGAGGTAAAGAATCTAAAAATTTTTGAGATTTCAAATAATCCAATCCGAGAGATTTTAATATCGGGTTTTGGTTATCTTTATTCTTTATTAGATCCTTTTTAAGTTTTTTTATGGATTCGCTTAACATTGCCAAGCGGATTTTTTTATATTTTAATGGATCGTCATCGCTCAAAAAACCTCTCTTCTTCAAATCTTGCTCAATCTGGTAGGCAATGCTAAATTGATCCTCGCCATACTCTTCCGTCAATTTTTTCTTTTCAAGGCCCACCTTTTCTTGCGCCGAAAGGCTTTCTCCTGTGTTTGAATAACCTCTCCTACCGTCTAATACTCCGGTTCCATCTACCTCATTTTGTTTGCCATCTCCAAGTCCTTCAGCCGCAAGGGCCTTTTTGTCTTTTTCCTCTTTGCTATTTTCCTTTTTCTGACGAGCAATAGCCTCATTTAAAGACTTAATTCTCGACTTAGCGGATTTTGATCTAGCGCCTGATCTTTCAAATGAATTAGACCGCCCCCCCCTTGAAGATCTGGATCGAGAAGAAGCAAAATTATTTCGTCCTGATCTACTCAATCGAGACCTGTTTTTACTTTGGTTTCCACTACCAAAATTTGAAACTTTTCTTTGTCCTCTTGATAGCGAGTTTTGCCTTCGAAACCCTCTATCTAATCCCGAGCCTGCATCTACGCGATTTCTTTTCCTGCCGCCAAATCTACCTTCCGACTTTTTTTGTCCTCCTCGCCTTGAAAAAACTCCTTTGAGTCCTTTTCTTTTACCCGCGCCTTTATCAAATTGAAATCGTTTTGAAGATTTCCTTAGAGACGATTTACCAGAAAGCAAAGAAGTTAAAGTACTAGCTTTAGCAGTCTGAAGGAGATCTCGATTTTCCTTCCGAATTTTACTAGCGCCTTTCCGCGAGCCTTTATAAAAAGAAGTTCCCTTACCACTAAATCCCTCGGCGTCGAATTCCGTTTGAGAAGCAACATCTCTTAATGACGCTAAATCAAAATCCTTACGAGACGCGCTAATATCATATTGATCCTCTATCTCCAACTCTGAAGTATCAAAATCTGATTTGGCTTCTCCAAGCTCTTTGGTTAAACCCTCGCCTTCTTTTTTGAGGGAATCTGTTTCTGACTTTAAGGAACTAACAGTATCTCCAACGTCTAATTCTTTAGATAATTCTCCCAGGCTTTCCTTCGGAATATCTAGACTTGCTGCATCTGGACCAGTTAATCCTACGCCTTCATCGCTGGACACCTCGGCAACATCGCTCAACGCGCTTTGCAAATCTCCCGTATCTAAATTTAGGTTTAAATCGCCGCCGATTTCTACATCTCTCAGTGAATCCGTAACACTTGGATCAAAATCTTCAGGAGCAGCCATAGCCTGCCCTACTATGACCAGAAAAAACCAGGTAACGGCGATAAAATATTTATAAAGGCTTATTTTCATTTTTCTTAAAAAATATTATACGTCGGCTAAATCAGCGCTTAATTTTTATCCTAATTAAATAAAAACATCTTATTCTATCAAAAATCCGTTTTGAGAGAAAAGTTTGCCTTTATTCTTTTCGGATTAATCAGCTTTTTTCAAAAGAAAAAAATATTTATTAGCTCATTTTATTTACTCCAACACCTCTCAAAAACAAGTAAAACTCTGCCAAAAAATCGTTGAAAACCTGTGACTAAAACTTTTTAATTCAATAAATTAATAGAAAAACGGAACAGCTTAGTGTAATCTAAGGAGGTTGTTTAAGAATAACTGATTAACGATTTTTTTTAAATATTCTTTCCATCTGCAAGCAAATTCCATTTCAAAAAACTCATAATGTCCTTAAAAAAAATAAAAGTTTTAGTGGTAGACGACGCGATTGTCGTTAGACGTATAGTGACCGACACGTTAGCAACAGATTCAGAGATTGAAGTTGTCGGTTTTGCAGCCAATGGTAAAATTGCCCAAACCAAATTCGATAATCTAAAACCAGACGCGATAACCATGGATATCGAAATGCCGGAAATGGATGGGCTACAAGCTCTTCAGGAAATCAGGAAGAGAGACAAGAAAGTTCCTATTATTATGTTTAGCACCCTTACTCAGCGGGGAGCTAAAGCTACTTTAGACGCTTTATCTTTTGGGGCTAGCGATTATGTTACCAAACCGGCAAATGTTGGCAGCGTTTCCAAAGCTATGGATCAAGTCAAAAATGAATTGATACCTAAAATCAAAGCTCTTTGTGGAAGATCGGTGCCTAAAGTCACTCCTTCCCTATCAAATAAAACCGGCGGTTTAAGAACTGTCGGATCTGTGGTTAAAACATCAGCCATCACCAAAGGGAAAATAGATATTTTAACAATTGGAGTTTCTACTGGAGGCCCAAATGCCTTAGCGGAACTTTTACCTCTAATTCCAGCTAATCTCCCTGTTCCAGTGGTACTCGTTCAGCATATGCCCCCTTTCTTTACAAAACTCCTAGCGGATCGTTTAAACGAAAAATGTAAATTAAAGGTTAAAGAAGGCGAACCAGGGCAAAAATTAGAGCCGGGAACGATATGGATTGCCCCAGGAAATTTTCATATGGTCTTGAACAAAAATGGAAACACCATCACGATAAATACAAATCAAGCTCCTTTAGAAAACTCCTGCAGACCGGCGGTAGATGTATTATTTAGATCTGTTTGCGACATTTATAAAGCAAGAACATTAGGAGTCATTCTTACAGGAATGGGACAAGATGGCTTGGTGGGATGCGAACACATCAAAAAGTTAGGCGGTCAAGTTGTCGTTCAAGATGAAGAAACAAGCGTGGTCTGGGGGATGCCTGGGTTTGTGGCAAAATCTGGAATAGCTGAAAAAGTACTGCCTCTTAAGGAAATCGCGGGAGAAATAATAGAGAGAGTAAAAGTAGGTAGGTATGCTTGGATGCCAAACTAAAGCCGACTTTTAAAAAGCCGACTTTAGTATATTCCATTTAAGTGTGTTTTACCTTAGCTTCGTCGGGCACACTTTCGATATTAACGGTTTTCTCCGTATCTAAAATCAAAAGTAAACTGTCTGCGAGTTTATAGACCCCTAAAACCAAATGCCGCGTTATACCGTCAATCGTTTCTGGAGGCGTTTCAAAAGCATTATCCGGAACTTCTAGAACGTCCCCAATACTGTCCACCAACATACTAACAACTCCTTCATTAGTTCGGACAACCACATTCATCGGCAATTGCCCATCAGGGCGCTCATTTAATTCCAAACGTTTTCTTAAATCAATTGCAGTAACGATCTGTCCTCTAAGATTTATCAAACCGCTAACTATATCAGAAGAAAGAGGAACTGAAGTCATCTCTTGATACCTAAGGACTTCTTGCACCTTCGAAACTTCAACCCCCATAAATAGATCGTCCACATAAAAAGTACAAAATTGCTTTTCGACTTCCATTTTTAACCCTCCTGCAATGCGGGCGTTTCAGAATCGTAATATCCCATGATTGTAGACTGAATTACCTCGCGCACGTCAACGAGATCCGTTACTCTTTGCTTAATTACTGCAGTGCCAAGAACTCCCGGTCGATCAGAACCTTTTTGAATGGATACTTCCTCTTCAACAATGTCTATAATTTGATCAACAACTAATCCAACACTGCGACCATTTTCAGAATATACAACCGCCTGCATAATTTCTTTCTCTTCTCCATAAGTATCTGTCGCAAACACTTGGGACAAATAAATTAATGGCATTATTTCCCCGCGGTATTGGACTACGTCTAATGCGCCAGATTTTTCAACCTCTGCAGTTTTGAATTCTTCCAAACGTCCAACCATATCCAAAATGATCGCCATTCTTCCTTTTTGACCAACTGCAAATACCAAGAGGTTTTGAGTAGACGCAGATTTCTTCGTTTCGACTGTTGTTTTTTCGCTCAATGCGCGTTCCGCAACTTCCGACAAAACTCTGGAACTTTGAGCCAAACCTAATACATCCAGAATGAGAGCAACCTTTCCGTCACCCATAATTGTCGCTCCAGCAAAAGCATTAGCTCCTTTCAACTGTTGGCTAAGCGGCTTAACAACAATTTCTTCAGTATCGGCAATTCCTTCAACAACTAATCCAAAATGTCTATCATTCACCTGCAAAACAACAATTATTTTAGCTTCATCCAATTCTTCGCTACCTTGGGTCATACCTAATTCTTTATTTAAGTTTACCAGGGGTAAAAGATTGCCTCGTAACCGATAAACAGGAGTTCCATGAATCATTTCAACATCGCGATTAGCTTGTTGATCCAATCGAACTAATTCTAACAAGTTAACTTGAGGAATTGCATATCTGTCGCCGCCACAGGTTACAACAAGAGCCGGAATAATAGCCAATGTTAAAGGTATTTTAACTTTTAAGGTTGTACCCTTTTTAAACTTACTATGGATATCAACAGAACCGCCTATTTTCTCAATATTTGTTTTAACAACATCCATACCAACGCCTCGCCCGGAAACATTGGTGATTGCGGCGGCAGTTGAAAAACCTGGAGCAAAAATCAGGTTAATCAATTCGCGTTCTCCCATGCGACTCGCTTGTTCGGATGTTATTACATGTTTTTCAATAGCTTTTTTCTTTACCTTTTCTGGGTCAATTCCACCGCCATCGTCGACAATTTCTATAATTACTTGACCGCCTTCGTGGAAAGCTCTTAATAAAAGACTTCCCTCCTCGTCCTTGCCATTAGCGATACGATCTTGGGGACTTTCAATTCCATGATCTACAGAGTTTCTGATGATATGAGTCAACGGGTCCTTGATAGCTTCAATGATCGTTTTATCAAGTTCTGTTTCTTTCCCTTCCATATCAATTCGAACTTTTTTCTTACAAGCAACCGCAAGGTCTCTAACAACACGAGGAAATTTACTCCAAACATTTCCAATAGGTTGCATACGGGTTTTCATCACCCCTTCTTGCAACTCTGTGGTAATTAAATTTAAATGTTGAGAACTAGCGACAAAAGCCGAATCCTTATCGTCATTCTTTGAAGAATGTTGCAATATTTGGTTACGCGCCAAAACTAACTCGCCGACTAAATTCATCAATTTATCCAATAACCCAACGTCTACCCGAATGCTGGTTTCTGAAACGCCAGATCTGGCTTCTTGCCGACGCTCTGGCTTTTTTTCTGACGATTGCTCGGGAGCATCCGTTTTTGCCGCAGCTGGGGCGTCAGACGACGCTGGAGCCGGAACCTCGCTTGCAGCTGGCTCGATTTTTTCAGGAGGATTCTCTTCAAATGCAGGAGAAGCTCCGGGAACTTCGTCAACGGACTCTCCCTTTGTCAACTTGCTCAAAACTTCTATCAAATCGCCATAATCTACATTACCTTGATTTTGGTCGGTTTCGATACTTCCAAGAATCTGCCTAACTGCATCTACCATTTTTAACAAAGCGCTTGCTATTGTTGGATTCAGAACTAGCTCGCCTTCGCGTAATCGACTTAATAAGTTTTCCCCTACATGAGTCAATGATTCGAGTTTAGAAAATCCCAAGAATCCGCAGGTTCCTTTAATGGTATGAATAATTCGAAAAATACTACTTAAGAGTTCTTTGTCTGAAGGGTTTTGTTCTAAGTCGACTAAGTCGCGATCTATTTGATCTAAGTTCTCATAACTTTCAACTAAGAACTCATTCACTACCGCTTCCATCTCTTCGCTAATTTCTGGATCCTCATGAACTACCGCTGGCGCTGGCGCTTCCGGTTGCGGATCTTCGGCTTTTGCTTCCGTCGCTGGAGCTGGTTCCTCAGCAGGCGCAGGAGCTGCCTCGGTAGCTTCCGCTGGAGATCCAAAATCTTCTATACCTGATTCGCCTTTAGTAAGTCTACTTAATTTATCTTTTAATTCGGAAAAGTCTTCATCACCCTCGCTTTGATCGGCTTCGATACAACTAAGTATTCTTCGAACCCCATCAAACATTGCCAAAACTGCGCTTGTTTTCTCTGGGTCCAACTTAAGCTCCCCATCCCGAAGTCGGCTTAATAAATTTTCGCCTACATGGGCTAACGACTCTAGTTTTGAAAAGCCTAAGAAACCACAGGTACCCTTAATGGTATGAATAATACGAAAAACATTACTTAAAAGTTCGGTATTGGAAGGGTCTTGCTCCAAATCTACCAAATCTTGATCCAACTGGTCTAAGTTTTCAAAACTTTCCACCAAAAATTCATTTATGACGTCATCCATCAGGAAACCTCCTGGAAATTTAATCCAGATTCAATTATTTATTTTAGTTATTACAACCAACTAATCGGCATATTAGAACTAGATGTAGTAATAATAACGCCAGTATACTTCAAAACTCTAAATTTATACCGAAAATTTTAATATTTTTTACTTGAACTGTTAAAGCCAGGCAAAAAAATAGGAAAATCCAAAAAGTAGATTTTCCTAATTTTACACTGCTTAACATTGAATGTAAACATATAATCAATAATAAACAGAAATATATTTCTATTAAGATTTTATTTTTGTTTTAAGCGCCAGGCTTTTTATGACCTAAATGGTCCGGTTTTGAGCCGGCTACCTTCAAAGTAAAATTGCCTTCACTGGTCGTAAATCCCATTTTCTTTGTGGGAATTCCTCTAGGTAAAAATGGTTCAACGTTTTCGCCTCGCATTATCGTAGGTAGAGACATCTGCACTTTAACCCCTTCTGTGCTTAAACGACCTACTAAATCGCCGGCTAAAACATTAGCTAATTCGCCAACCACGTCGCCCATGTCTGGACTATCGTAAGGAACTTCGAAACCTGTAAACTTATTCCCCATTTTTACTGCAGAGTCTTTGGGCAAAACCAGTATCATTGACCAGGAAATATCTCCTACATAAGAAATAATTCCAACTACGCCCTCTCCACCTATGCCATCTACACCACTTTCACTATATTTAGTGTCTGTTCCAAGAATTGTGGTGAAAATGCTTTCTGTCCCTTTTATGACGCAATCAGTTAATGTCTCTAGTGTTTGTTTATCAGATAAATCCAAGGCTGCCATAGCTTTTCCTTTTCTCGAGGTTGGTAGCGCGTCATTTTCCCTATCTCACATCCCCAATAAAAAAAATGAGACCGTAAAACTTTTATGCCCGTTTGGGCTTTATTAAACTTATATTAAAACTCGGAACTGCCTACTAAACAGAACGATCAAATAAACTTAAATTTTTCAAACATATACTCTATTTAAAAATTTTCAAAGAATCCTGTCAACAAAAAAATTGATTTTTTTGTCAAATAACTCACGGTTTTTGAATGAAATTCAAACAATACTCCCTTGTGTAAAACAGATATCACACCAACAATTGGTGTTAAATATTAATTTCAATCTCCAATTCCGTTAGAAAAGACCTATTTAGAAAAGTAATAACAAAAACTTTTTTAATGAGCTTAAGAAAATAAAATTCTAAAACTTTTCAAACAATTTGTATTTTTAGTAGAAATAAAAATAGGAGGGATTGTCTACAAACAAAAGCAGGAAGGCAATAAAAAAGGCCAGGATTAAAAACTAGTTTTAATCCTGGCCTAAAAAAAAATTTAACCAAAAATGGCTTTAATTTTCTCTTCTAATTGATTCGCATTAAAAGGTTTTACGATGTATTGGTTAACCCCAGCCTGAACAGCTTCCATGATTTTTTCTTTTTCGGTTTCCGAAGTAACCATCATAAAGGGAACTGCTTTTAGGCCGTCATTGCCGCGAACAGCTTTTAAAAACTCAATCCCTGTCATTTTAGGCATATTCCAATCGGAAATAACGAGATCAACCATATTTGCTTCTAAAGACTTTAAGCCCGCGGCGCCATCTTCCGCTTCCGCAATATTGTCGGGTGAAAAACCTAATTGCTTCAAATTATTCTTAATAATCTGCCGCATTACGTTCGAATCGTCTACAACTAATATTTTTTTATCACTCATCGATTTTAGAACCCCTAGCCAAATTAGTAAACAATCTGTTACCCGAAATTAAACTAAGCCGCAAAATTTTCCTCGGCCCAAGCGTCTTTCTTACAAGACAAAAACAAATGTTTTTTTTAATTTGATACTACTATGCAAAGCCCATGCCAAGAAAATAAAATGTAACATAAAACGTGTTTGGCAAACAAAATAGCTCTTCAGTCAAACTAATTGTTCTTGAAGGTCTTCATAAAGCGTATCGCGTTCCACAGGAATCCGGCCCGCCTCTCTAATCTTATTCTCTATATTGTTTTTATGGAATAGATGCCCAGTGACGCCGCCTGCGGCATGTATAATTTTTTCTTCCACAACCGTTCCATCCATATCGTCGGCTCCGTAAGCCATCGAAAGTTGGGCAATTTCTGGCGTTATCATAATCCAAAACGCTTTTATATGAGGGAAGTTGTCTAGCATTAAACGAGAAACCGCTAAAGCCCTCAAATCTAATTGCCCCGTTGTCCAGTTTAAAAAGTCGAGTTTGGTATTTTCTGGGTGAAAAGCTAAAGGGATAAATGTCACAAAACCATTCGTCTTGTCTTGCAATTCCCTCAAACGAATAAGGTGATCGACTCGCTCTTCAACCGTTTCTAAATGACCATACAACATGGTCGCATTGCTTTTTAGGCCTACCGAATGAACGGTTTCCTGAACTTCTAACCATTGCTCTCCAGTAATTTTATCTGCGCAGATTTTTCTTCTAACTCTTTTCGCAAAAATTTCCGCTCCTCCGCCAGGAACCGACCCCAAACCAGCGTCTTTTAATTCTAAAAGAGTATCTCGTAGAGGTATTCTAGCTAATCGTGAAAGGTACTCTAACTCGACTGCAGTAAAAGCTTGAATATGAACTTCGGGAAATCTACTTTTCAACCCCTTTAACATATCGACGTAATATTGGTAAGGTAAATCCGGGTGTAAACCACCCACTATATGAAACTCGCTGACTTGGCCATGTTCATATTTTTCTGCGTCTTCAAAAATCACGTCTAAAGACTTCACATAAGAACTTTCATCCTCGGCTTTAACTCCAAACGCGCAAAATTGGCAACTATGAACACAAATATTAGTTGGATTGATATGACGATTATGAATGTAATAAGCCTTATCGCCATTCAATCTTTCCCGAACAATGTTGGCTAAATACCCGACTCCATTAATATCTGGAGAATTAAATAAAATTACGCCATCTTCAAAATCCAGTCGTTTACCCAACTCTACTTTTTCATAGATGGGCTCTAACTTTTCATCCCTAAACTCAAACAACCTCATAAATTCCTCTCGCAGACCTAAAGTCAAACTTTTAAAAAGAAGAAATTCTACTTTTTACTAAATTTGAAATCAAATCCTTATTTTACATTAAACTCAAAGCCAAACGCAATCCACAACCACAGTTGCCATCAGAGCGGCTCCGATCCAACCGTTAACATTAAAAAACGCTACATTTACTTTTGACAAATCGTT
Organism: Nitrospinales bacterium; assembly: GCA_038154245.1. GTDB lineage: Bacteria > Nitrospinota > Nitrospinia > Nitrospinales > JAJDAT01 > JAJDAT01. Next base: position 23,355 of record JAYOZP010000065.1, read on the forward strand.
CCACTTTACCAATGAATGTTCATAAACCAACAATGCCGCTACCGTTAAAACGCCAATTAAATAAAAAGTTCCCAAAAGAGGCAAAAATAAAAGTCCTAACAAAAAAACAATCATTATAGCGTGAGAAATTGCGGCCAATCGTAATGCGTTTCGCACTCCTATTTTGGAGGGAATAGAATGAAGTCCTGAGTTTTGGTCAATTTCTACATCTTGGCAAGAGTAAATAATATCAAAGCCAATCAACCAAAAAACCACCGCCGCTCCCAAAACTAAGGAAGCGAACGAAATCTCTTCCCTTATGGCCACCCAAGCCCCAACAGGGGCTATCGACAACGCTATCCCCAAAAAAAGATGCGACAAGGACGTAAATCGTTTTGTAAAAGAGTAGAAGAAAATAATTGCCAAAGCCACCGGGGATAGCATCAACGCTAACTGATTTAACATACCGCTCGCAATTATGAAGACAATTGAAGCTCCAACCAGAAAAACCCAATATTGCCAAACCAACACTTTTCCGGCGGGCAATGCGCGATTTTGAGTTCTTGGGTTTGCCTTATCGTACTTCGCGTCGACAATCCGATTGAACGCCATCGCAGCGCTCCTTGCCCCAACCATCGCTACAACGATCCAAAGCAAGGCGCGAGCTTCAGGCATTCCTTCTGCGGCTAAAAACGCGCTCATTACCGCAAACGGCAAGGCAAATATGGTATGTTGAATTTTAATATCAGCTAATATAGCTCTTAATTTTTCCAAAATAAAAGTCGCCTTTTAAACATAACCTCACAATATCTTTCCTTCACAAGCTTAAAAATTAAGAAAGCTAATATTGGACTCTCTTCATTTAAAACCCTTTTCACAATCAACTCTAATCTTTAATAACTTTTGACCAAGGTTTACCATCTAACAATAAATCCCGAACCACCGGTTGTCCATCGCCAGCAATGGAAACCAGAATTTCCGGATCTTTTTCCCGGATTGCTTTCTCTAAAGCTTTGCCTTGATCTTCGGGTATAAAATATTTTCTTAGTTGATGCAGGTATTTATCTTTAATAAATCCATCGCATCGATCAACTGCCATTGAACAAGACATTTTTGAAACTTTCGACAACTCAGAAGAATCTTTTTTTCTTTTTAGGCACACGCAACAATCTTTTTTATCGGGGCAATCTTTTTTACCTTCTTCCCAATCAAACTCTACTTGATACATCACATAATGACCTCGGAGTAGATCTCTGGGATCGTAACCGGAAATTTTAAACCTCCACGTCTCGCCTGTAGCTAACTGATATTCCGATTTTCCAATGGCTCCTAGAATGATTAAAATTGGAATGAGCAAAGCTATAATTTTTTTTCTTTTATCCATCTTCTCAGCTTGCCTGTTCAGAAATTAAATTTTCCCATCGTGGAAATTTTTTCACGAAGATCCACACAAACGCTAAAATGAAGATTCCCGTTGCAATCAACCCCAGCCCTGTCTCCAACAAAGATCCAAAAACTTCAAAATAGACTGTTACTATACGAAAACCGGCCAAACTCGCCATCCAATTAAATAATTTTTTATGAGAAACTTTTAAAGCAATCCACCCTAAAAATCCGCATAAAACAAAGTGAGAGCCAACGCCTACTAAATCATAAGCTTTTCTTGGGAAAACCCATGGAAGACAAATGAACAAAGAATTCATAATTAGAAAAATACGCAATATTAAAACAATCCTTACGTTCTTTACTATTGAATCAAATTTATAAAACGACGCAAATGCGATTGTCGCGACCATAATAACCAAAAGACTCCAGAACAAAACTTCATTATCAGAAATCTTCTGATACCAAATAAATTGAGAGAAAAAACCCATTGCCAATATCCAAACAACCGAAGCAGGTTTAAATACCGAGACAAAATTAGGCTTTGCCCTTTGCAATAAAGGTAAGGAGGAAACTAAAAGCAATATAAATGGAATAAAAAACGTAAATAAAGCGATGGCTTCTTTTTTATATAACGGTTCTATGTTTCCAATAAAAGCTTCGACAATACACGCATATGTCGTTAAAACTCCAGCAAGCCAAAACACAGCTAAAGATCGACTCGATCCCATGAAAACAAAAAACGCCGAACCTATGGTCCACAAAATCATACCTTGATACATAGGAGCTCCAAGCTGATAAATCTGTCCGACAAGACCTATAGAAGCGAGGAAAATAAGATAATAAGCGATAATTAATGTTTCTTTTTGCCATTGCTTATTAGAAACATCCGCACGAACAATTCCAAAGGAAAGGATTATCATAATTAGGATATCCACGCTAAGCTTTATCCATGAAGGAATAAACTGCCAATTACTAGCGACTAAAGCAATAATTCCCACTCCTAAGGCCAGACTGCCTAAGGCTCCTAATATAAAAAAAAAGCCGATACGACTGGAATTATTTTCGAATTGGCGAATTCTATCGGCGGTATTTTTATCGATGATTGCGGCTTGAAGCCAAGCCTCTATTTTCTTTTCAAGATTCATTTAAGAGGACCTCTAAAAA
>JAYOZP010000066.1:0-6884 GCA_038154245.1 Nitrospinales bacterium
TAACTATTAAAATAAACTTAATGTTTAAGATACAAGGCTCAGCATGACATTTTTTACCTAGATCCTTCGTCGCTTCGCTCCTCCAGGATGACGTATAAATAATCTGAAAACTTTAATCAAAAGATAATTTCAAAAACACTTTTAATTAATTTCTTTTAAAAACATAGAATTTTATTCAAATAAATCTTATCAGGAGAAAGAATTATGATCACTGACGGCGGATTAGATCATTTAGCCGATCAAATGTTGGACACTCCAACTCAAAACACGATGACTCATATGGCTATTGGCACCGGAGCTACCGCTGAAGCGGCTACGGACACTACTTTAGAAGCGGAGGTAGCTCGAGTTTCTTTAACCACTAAATCACGGGCTAATAACGTAGTTACTTATGTCGCCGATTTCCCAGCAGGCACAGGTACTGGAGCGGTTACCGAAGCGGCGATTCTTAACGCTGGTTCTAACGGCGATATGTTGAACCGTATTACCTTTCCCGTGAAAAATAAAGGCGCGACGTATTCTTTGCAGATTACTCAGACGTTGACGTTGCAACGGGTTTAAAGGCCCCTTCGACAAGCTCAAGGCAGGCTCATCAAAGGAAGAATACCTAGATCCTTCGTCACCCTTTCAGGGTTCCTCTAGGATGACGGGAATTACCTCTAACTAAAACGCGATAACTCTATAAAAAAATAAAAACCGGGATTGGTTTGTTTAAACCTCGCGGACCATCATTTCCCAGGAATAAATCACATGACCGATTATACAAGCAATTTAAATCTTCCCTTACCTGATCAAGGGAACACTAATTGGAAGCAATATCACGACGCCCGCGCCGAAGCCCTGGACGACATTGGAAATCTTTTTCAAAAAGACGCTTATGTTTCTGGGATTTTGAGCGATGAAGAAGTCGTTTACGAGGGTTGGCTTCCTCAAGAAGACATCACCATAACCAAGGTCGGGATTTTTTGTCGGGTCGCTCCCACAGGGAGCAACATACAAATCGACATATTGGTTAATGATGCCGAGCAAACCAAAATCGCTTCCCTTACGGCTGGTTCGCAACACGAAATGACCGACATCACAAATTTAGATGTGACCATCGGTCAACGAGTGGGAATCAAGGTGAAACAGATTGGTTCTACACTTGAAGGCGAAGACATGACCGTCACTATTTACTACAGGAAAAAAGCGATCGCTACAATCCTTTAAGATTTTTGGAAACACATATTTCATTTAAGGTTAAAAAACTATGAACTGGTTTATTAAATATATCTTTCCGGTCATCATGATTGGAGCGTTGCTTCTGATGATGCCGGTCCCTAATTCATTCGGCGCTAAATATCGAATTGGTCCAGACTCCGATTTAAAATCGCCTCCCGCTATTGGTTCCACAACCCCAAATACGGGAACGTTTACCGATCTAACTGTTAACGGAACGGGAACGCTTAACGATATGTCTGTTAGCGGAACGGCTGACTTTGTCGGCGTTATACATGGTTCCAGCATCGTGGCCGACACAATAACATTAGGCGGCATACCTTTATCCGCTTGGCCTTCCAGCGGTAACGCGGCTGGCGTCGCGCAAAACGCTTCGGACATCTTTTTAAATTACTTGTACGATCAAGAGCGACACGGTATCGATTCTCAAAATATGGAAGAAGGTTTTGTCGGCGTGTTTGCTACGACTGCGAATGTGGTTGTTAACGAGGCTAAATCAACCGGCGAAGAATACGACACTGTTAATAAATTGTATAAACCTCTTTCTGGGGGAATCAATCAAGATTCCGATAAAACCTACACCACCGAATCCAACTACTTACAACAAGAATGGGATAAAAATAATAACGGCGAAGGGGGAACGACATCTCAAGCAACAGTGAGTGGAACATCGGTCTCGATTTCTCCAGGTACCTCTCCAAACGGTGAATTTCCGACAAACTGCGCTAAAGGACGGATTAGCTTTGATAGTGGTTCTACTTGGTTCGATATTGATTCTCGCGACTCAGACACCCAACTTACCTTATCAAGCTCGGCTACTAATGGAACCTTCGACTATATCATCCGTATGAGCGAGTTTGACTCCGGAGTTGTAAAACTAAACGAAGCTGGCGGTGGCGCAAGTTATGGTCCCAATTTGGCGACAGGGGCCACGGTAACGCATAATACTATCATAAACAGTGGGCCAATAAGCAATGCGGCAGACGGCAACACAAGTACAAAAGTTAATTTTGATTCGAATGACCCATTGACGGCATTAGGGAAGCATGTTCGTTTTGAGTTCACATCGGGAGCAGTAACAATTACAAAAGTAAGAATTAGCGTTGAAGGCGCAGAAGGTAGATCAGATAATGTTGATTTCACAATAGACGGTAGCAGCGATGGAACAAACTGGAATCAAATATATTTCAGAACTGGATACTATTTCCAAAATGGTACAGCTTACGACGACTTTACTTTTACCAATAATACTGCATACACATATTATCGAATTAATTTTACTAAGAATGGTAATAGTAACAACGGAATTCCAAGCTGGTATGACACACAGATGATGGAAGCTAATGCCGCCGTTCCTGCCAACGAATATGTTTCTATTGTCGATACAGAAGCGGAAAAAGTAGAAACTTCTTCCTGGTCGGATATCAATTTAAGTACCATTGACGAAACTCCCGATACGCAAAACATTTATTATTGGTTGATATTTGATCCGGCTTCTGGTTATGGATCGGGAACGGAAGTTAAGGTTTTCGATCAAACCGATTCATCATGGAGACTCATTGCCAAAAACGACGGAAGCACATGGAAATATAATTCAGCCGTTTCCGGAAGTGAAACTTTAACTACTTCAACAGTCAACGATATGTTACATGCCATCTCTGAAGCTGTTAAGTTGCAAGCCGCTAACCGAATGACTCATGATGATTATGAAGATATTGAAGATATCGAATGGCAAGCGACCGGTGGATTTACAACATCGGTAGGCAATATTATCCGCGCCCTTACTTTACATTCAGCGTCGGCTAACGCGAATCCATCGGTTGATCGGTTTGGAATTAACTACGACGGAGAAAATGCTGCGCTGGATTTATGGACAGATGCTTTTTCGGTATCTTCGGCTCCAACTGAAACTTACACTTTTGTCGCAGATAAACACATCTCCGCTTCGCCTACCTATTATGTAACTCGCGATTGCGATGCGGGGACTCCTGATTGGACTGATATTACCGACGATATGGAAGTTTCGACCACTTTATCTGACGGTCGTTCAGTACGCCGAGCGACTAAAGATTTGTCCGCAACCGCTAGCGGAACGAAGTTGTGTTTCCGAGTGACGGTTCCTACTGGAAGCGAGTACGAGATTTCCGCCGTGGGTCAGCAAGCGCGGGAGTAATCCGCAACGCGGATAGGAAACATGCGGCCTCAGTATTCTGAGGCCGTAGGGAAATAAGTTGCCATACTTCGATAAGCTTTTAAGTAAAAACAACCTAAATTATTACCTAGATTCTTCGTCGCTATTCCATAGCTCCTCTAGAATGACGTCGATTTTGAATTTTAGTTTTACGCAAAATTTATTTTATAGCGCCCCCTGAGCTATTTTCTTTGTCAATCAAAATAAATAAAACATATTGGAGAATAGATAATGAAACGAATTGCGGTTATCGCTATTTTTATTTTTACAGTTTTAACGCTAAGCGGCAGTTCCGCTATGGCTAATCATAAGTCTGGGCATAAAGGTTCAATGAGAACCTTCAAAAGCGCTAAAAACATTAAGAAAAATCGCGAAATGCGCGCGGAGCTTCCAGGTTTATCCAAAAGTTTGCAGTTTATCGACAATCAACTTGCTAACGCTCGTAATGTTGATGAATTACGATCTGCCATGAAACGCGTTTTAAAAAAACAAATGCGAATGATTTATAAGTTGGAGCAAAAGAAATAGTGTTAAACCTTCCGCAAAAGAATTAGCTACCTTAATCCTTCGTCACTTCTTCGAGATTCCTCAAGGATGACATTAATATAGAGGTTTATTAAACGCGTAATAAACTAGCCAAAAGACGAACCTCACTACCCCTAACCCTCTCCCCCATCTGGGGAAGAGGGAATTGGTAAGGCACTTTTTCGAAAGGAAAAAGATATACGCCTGGGGTTTGCAAGCTAGAGATTAATTGGCCTAAAAAGGAAACGCCGGTCCTTTACGGACCGGCGAGATTCCTCCACTTCGATCAGAATGACAATTTGGAAGAAGAGAAATATACGATCCGCTAATTCAGGGGATCGTAACTTTCTTGTTTCCTACACTCTCAAAAAACAACGTTTTAAATTTGAAAAATTTAACCTAGATCTCTCGCCCGGAGCTTGTCCTGAGTTTATCGAAGGGGGCTCAAGAACGACGTTGAGATGTTGGGTTACTTAACGAGGGATTATTGAAATGACATTGGGTCGAGGCAACCCTTCATTGTGGCGTGGCGTTTGGCCAAAAAATTTGGACGCTGGTTCCTTTTCCAACTTCCGTTTCTAGCTTAATTTTTCCATTTATATTCTCCACAATTTTTTTCACTATTGACAATCCAACCCCTACGCTATGCATTTTTTCTTTTCCGTGTAACGTTTTAAATATTTCAAACGCGATCTGGGGATTTTCATGTTCAACACCAAGCCCATTATCGGAAACGGTAAGCTCTAATCCGTTAGAAACATCTTGCGCTTTAACTGTTATTTTCGGAGATTCGTTTTCATTAAATTTGACGGCGTTTTGAATAAGTTGTTCCAATACCGTTTTAAATTGGAAATGATCCGCAACAAAATTTTGTTTTGTTACTTCTACAACTATGTCAATGTTTTGCGGAATGTCCAATAAGTCGACAACCATTTTGATAAATTTTTCGACTTCTATATTCCGTGGGGATTGCGTCTTAGTGGAGATTCTAGAATAATCTAACAACCCATCGATCATTCTGTTCATCCAATCGGTACGACTGCGAAGTAAATCTAAATTTTTCTTTATGTCTTCGCTAACGTCTTCGCTAAGATCTTCTTCTATCCATTCGGATAAATTCTTAACGGCTCGAAGCGGGGCTTTAAGATCATGTGAAACTATATAAACAAATTCTTCGAATTCTTTTTTTAATTTATTTAGACGTTCATCGCCATCTTTAGGATTGTTTATCAAATCCATAAATACAATCCTTTTTAACTCGCTCTTAATTATCGCAGTTAGGAAATTCGCACGAGGCCCAATACGCGTCCAAAATCTTAACCGCTTCTCTAAATGAATCAAAACTGACAGGTTTAACAATATAACCGGCAACATTATGTTTTGAGGTCGCAATAATATCTTCATCCGCCTGCGAAGTGGTAAGAACAAAAACAGAGATTTTTTTTAAATGAGGGTCTTTTCTCAATTCCTCAAGAAATTCCACTCCTCCCATTTTTGGCATATTCAAATCCAACAAAATTATCTTTGGAGAAATTTTTTCGCCCTTCTCTCCTCTTAGCATTGCAAGAGCCTCTTCTCCATTTTCCGCACAGTATAAGGGATTTGCCACTTTGTTTTGTTTAAAAGCGCGCTTCACCGTCATTTGGTCGACTTGATCGTCTTCCACTAACATAATTCCAACCGTTACGTCATCCATTAGAATAGCCCCAAAAGTTTCTTGGTTATCATTCACTCAATTTACTCCAGTTTTTCATCTGGCCATAGAAACTTGATAATAGTCCCTTGGCCAACTTCAGATTCAATAAAAATATTTCCTCCTTTATTATCTATCAGTTTTTTCACAATTGCCAACCCAATACCAGTATTTTCTTCTTTGTCACGAGATTTTAACGTTTGAAACATAACAAATATTTTATCATGATATTTCGAATCAATACCTGGCCCATTGTCGGCAATCGAAAATTCGAAGAACCCTTCTCTTCGAATTACCGAAACATTGACTTTCGGATGTTTTTTATCGCTGTGTTTGATTGCATTATTTATCAGGTTCGCAAAAACTTGCTCTAATTTTAATTTTTCCGTATACAATTCTGGGAAATTTCCTTCAAGGTTCACACAATTTTTATGATTAGGAGCGATTAAATCGACTATATCATTTAGCAAATTTTTCACGTTTACGGTTTCATAAACAGGAGCCTTTTTTCCAATTTTAGAATAGGTTAATATTCCATTTATCAACGATTCCATCCTTTCAACACGTCCAATTAAAGTTTTCAAATTTTCTTTAGTCTCATCGGAACTAATATCTTCTATATCTTCTTTAATCCAATGACTTAAGCTGCCAATCGCTCGAAGAGGACTTTTTAGATCATGAGAAGCGATGTATGCAAATTGCTCTAATTCTTTATTTGTGGCTTGAAGATTTACCAGTAATTCCTCTTTTTCTTTTTCAGCTTTTTTCCTTTCCGAAATATCTTTAAAGGAAACTACGGCTCCGGTAATTTGATCGTCTTCGTAAATAGGCGTACTAATATATTCTACGGGAAAACTCGCGCCATCCTTTCTCCAAAATATTTCCTGAGATTCGTTCTGAATTTTTCCCTCTTTTATGGCTGCATATATATGGCATTCTTCCTTTGGATAAGGAGAGCCATCGGGCTTGGTGTGATGAATTAACTCATGTTGAGTTTTGCCAATCATTTCTTCTATTTTATAACCCAGCATTTGTTCCGCAGCAGGATTTGCAAATACAGTGTGACCATTGAGATCTAATCCATAAATTCCTTCTCCTGCAGATTCCAAAATCAGTTGATTACGTTTTTGTACTTTTTCTAATTCTTTTTCCGCCCTTCTTCTTTCCGCTAAATCACGAATCACTCCAGAAAAATAACGCTGGTCGCCTAGCCAAAATTCGCTGATAGCTAAGTCGGCGGGAAATTGATTTCCATCT
>JAYOZP010000066.1:6984-25848 GCA_038154245.1 Nitrospinales bacterium
AAATACGTTCAGCTCCAGGATTAAATGTACTTATCTTGCCATTTTCATCTATGGTAATAATACCGTCAACAACGCTTTCTAAAACAGCGGCGAGTCGATTCTCACTTTTTTTTCTATCGGAAATATCCCGCACAACCCCAGAAAAATAACGCTTGTCGCCTAGCCAAAATTCGCTGATAGCTAAGTCGGCGGGAAATTGATTTCCATCTTTTCGTAGACCTGTAATTTCACGACCGATTCCAATGATTTTTGCTTGACCAGTTTCGATATAATTCTTCATATACTGATCGTGCTCGCTACGATCTGGTTCCGGCATCAGGTTTCTTACGTTTTGACCAATAATTTCCGAAGACGAATAGCCGAAAATACGTTCAGCTCCAGGATTAAATGTACTTATCTTGCCATTTTCATCTATGGTGATAATGCCGTCGACAACACTTTCCAGAACGGCTTTTAAATGACTTTCATTTTTGGGGAACGATTCCATATAATAATTATTAACGTATTAAACTGGATCTGAATATACGTTTGGAAGGTATGAAAAATTATGAATCAAGGTCTGTCACAAGGGGAATTTCTATATAAAAGCAACTTCCTTCAGGCTCTTGTTTCTCATAACCTATACTGCCATGCATCAACTCAACAAGCCCTTTTGATATACTTAGACCTATTCCTGTACCTTCAACGCTCGAATATTCCGCGCCAAACCGGGTGAACGGTTCAAATAAAGTAGAGACTCTTTCTTGCGAAAGCCCAATTCCATTATCGGTAACATTAATTCTAACAAAATCGTTTTCTTTCAATTCATAATCAATAGTAACGCTTCCACCTTGGCGGTTGTATTTAATGGCGTTTGAAACCAAATTTAACAAAACTTGCTTTAATCGCAACGGGTCTGCCATCACGAACAAATTCCTCTGTTGACTAACACGGTCATTAAATAAAACATCCAATTCTTTTAACGAAGGTTGAATCAAATCATTCAAATCGGAAACGATTAGACAAAGCTGAACCGGCGTGAGGGAGACTTTTAATTTACCCGCTTCGATGGAATTTAAATCTAAAATTTCATTGATTAAATTTAATAAATGTTCGGCGCTTTTGAGAATAAAAGAAAGGTTTTTGCGTTGACCGGAAGTGAGGGGATCTTTAGAGTTTGCATCCATGACCTCGGCGAAACCAATGATAGCGTTCATCGGAGTCCTCAATTCATGACTGACCCTGGATAAAAAGTTTGTTTTTGCCTGACTCCTACTTTCGGCTTCCGTCCGTAAACGGCGTTCATTTTCTAATTGAAAAGCAGTCACCGCCGACGCAATCGTTTGATTTAACAAATCGCCTGTCATGGTATCTTTAGAAATATAATCGCTAGCTCCGCTCTTTAACGCTCTAACGGCGACTTCTTCATTTCCATGTCCTGTAAGCATTACAATCGCGCAAGAGTATGACATCTCGCAGATTTTATTTAAAAACTCTAAACCATCAATATCGGGCAATTTAAAATCGAGAAGAATGAGATCCAACTCTTCTTTAGCAGTCAGTTCCAATCCTTCTTTTCCGGTAGCGCACTCGGAAATTTCATACGTATACTTCGAGGCTCTTTTTAAAAGCCGTATACAATTCCTTCGATCAATTTCATTATCTTCAACAATAGCTACTTTCAACATAGGAGTTTTCGACATAGTTTAAAGTCAAAATACAACAACTTATTTTTATATTTAAAAACTTGATACAACTCTTTATTAACGTTACAAAGTCTCGAATTGTAACCGTTAGACGTTTAATAAATTTGATCATCGATGTTAAAAAACGTCGACATCTAAATCAATTTATTATTTCAAACGCCAAAACTTTCAAGCTTTCACTAACCACAACTTAGCTGGAACCAAAATTCCTATATCGGATAGTTTGCCAATCCGATAATTTAGCGTTCAGTTAATTCATGACAAAACAAATATATAGAAATTATTTGATTAGGGTATGACAATTCTCGACAAAATTGAAGTTAAATTTTCACAAACTTTCACTTTTCAAATAAGCTAAATTCTTAAAACAATTTTCACCAAGACGAAACTACAAAACTATTCAGATGTTATCCAACTCAAAGGTAAATGTAAACCTGATAGCGTCATTCCGAAAATTAAAAATCAATTTACCGGAATCCCCTTCTCCTTTTATTGTATAAACTTAGTAGTGAAAACCGAAAACACTAGAAATTTGGTCAGTTAGAGTATTTGAAAAAAAAGAGACTAAAACTCAAAGGATGTCTGATTAAAATTTAAAGCGCCAATACGCTTCACTTAACATTTCCAAAATACTTTTTTAGTTGTTACGAAGATTTTTTAGATGTACCTTCAAAAACTGGATTTTTTTTTGACTGTCTATATATAAGGTGGTCGGATGCCGTGAGAGGAATTAGAAAAATATCGTATTAGGTCAATAAAACTTATGTAGAAAAATTATCTAGATTTTTTTTCGCCTTTTTAAGGCAACTTACGGGAGGATGGGTGTAAAAACAAACTAATTTTGTTTAGCTGGAACTTTTAAATGCTTAAGAGGGAACTCGCTCTGACAACTTTATTACTCCCCTTCTCTTTCGCCTGATGTAAGGCGTCGTCGGCTTGCGATATCAGTTTGGAATGATCTTCACCTGTCTGCGGAATTAATGAAGCGACGCCTAAACTGATTGTTAAATCTATATCTTCTTTTTTTTCATCAAACTCAATTTCGAGAGATTCGATCTTTTCTCGCAATCGTTCTCCTATAGTAAACGCTCCATTTTCATCTGTGTTTGGCAGTAAAACGGCAAACTCTTTCTCTCCGTAACGCGCTAGCAGATCTCCTGGACGTTTAAAAATCTCAATAGCGGTTGCAGCTATTTTCCTTAAGCATTCGTCTCCCACTTGATGGCCATAGATGTCGTTTAATTTTTGAAAATAATCGATATCAAACATGATAAGACTTAGGAAGCTTTTTTCGCGGGTCGCTCGTTTCCATTCTTGCTGAATCGTCTCGTCAAACCAACGTCGATTGAACATCTTAGTTAACTCGTCCAGTCTAGCAATCTTCCTCAACTCTTCATTTACTTCGATTAATTGTGCTTTATGTTTTCGGAGTTCTTCTTCTACTTGCTTTAATTCCGAAATTTCACGAGCTATACATAGGGTTCCCAAAAATTTTCTTTCTGGAACATTTTGGAAAACTTTTTCGTCTGAAACATTCCAAATACCAAACGCATCAAGCAGAAAAGGCGACGATTTAACCCTTTCTTCTATTACTTCTCCTACTTTAGATTTAAACTTAACTTCCAAGCTTGTTGTCGCTAACGGTCCAACGCCATCAGTCGCGATTAGAGGCAACATCTCTTCTTCGTCTTCTACGTCGATAAACTTTTTGATGGGCTGGCCCAACACTTCGGAAGATTCAAAGCCTAAATATTTAAAAGCCGAATTTATGAAAGTAATATTTTGATTTGAATCTAGTTTAAAAATTAAATCCGACGCCGTTTCGACGATGGTCCGGTATTGAGCTTCGCTTTTAATAAGCTTGTCTCTCATGATCTCGGATTCGTCATAAAGTCGAGCTTTTTCTTCTAATGTTTTCTTAAGTTGAATATGGGTTTCGGATTTTGTGAGCACTTCGTCTATTTGAAACGGTTTAGTTATATAGTCCACTCCTCCCGATCTAAAGCCTTCGACAATATCTTCCGGTTCTGTTTTTGCCGTTAAAAAAATTACTGGAATTTTTTGAGTTGCATGAGCCTCTTTTAATCGACGACATGTCTCGAATCCACTAATCCCCGGCATCATGACGTCTAATAAAATTAGATCGGGCGTCGTTCTTGCCGCAATTCTTAAAGCGGTTTCTCCGTTTTTAGCAATCATCACTTGGTAATCTTGCGCCTCTAAAGTTTCGCGTAATACACTTAAATTAGTCATGTTATCGTCGACTAATAGAATTTGCAGTTCTTCCAGTTCTGTCGCTTTTTCGGTCATCTAAAAATCCTTGTAGAGTTTTAGTCGCGTCTTTACCAATACAAATCAATAGTTGATTTAACGCTAAACAAGTATTAGGAGTTCTCCTAAGAAGCAAACTAATAATAACCAAAAATAACGCGAAATACTTCAATTCTAATGTCAAATAACTGTGACATAGATCACATATTTTACGCGGATACATTTTAAATAAGTTATTTGTAAACTAATCGATTTATTCAGACAATATAACGATAATCCAAATTTCAATATTTATTATAATTACATTTTCATATGTCACAGCTAATTAAGGGTATCTCTAATAATTCGATATTTTTACTTTAGGCAACTCGCAGTCCCTCATTTTATAAAGTCTGCTCGTGACCAAAAACAATTTTTAGAGGTCCCCTTAACATTTAAAAGTTTTTCGGAGAATAAAAATCGAATATAATTGAGAAAATAATTTTAATAAATCAGCTAGGTGTACGCGCTGTATGAATTATGTCGCCTGCATAACAACCTAATAAATAATGGAATATAATAAACTAGATATACTAATCATCGAAGACGACGACGTCGATAGAATGTTGATCCAAAGCTCTTTGAAAACCGCAAAGATCGCAAATAAAATTTGTTTCAAATCGGATTTAGCTTCTGGGCAAAAACAATTGGCCTCAGAGTCGTTTCACACTCTTATTCTTGACAATAATTTATCCGACGGCATTGGAATTGAATTTTTGAAAAAAATGAGAGCAGAAGGAAACGACATTCCTGTTATTTTAATTACCGGTTTGGGAGACGAGTTAATAGCCGCTAAGGCAATCAAAACTGGAGCTTCCGATTATATCCCTAAGGATAGGATATCTCCGGAATCCATTTCTCGAAGTATTCTAAATTCGATTGACTCATACAAATTAATTATGCGCGCTAAACAAGCCGAAATGACCATTATCGAAAGAGAAAAACGGTATCGAAACATCGTGGAAACGGTTTCTGATTTAATTTTTGAATTAAACCCTGAGCGAAAAATTGTTTTCGCAAATTCGGCTTTTGAAATGCTTGGATACTCGCCAGAAGAGTTGGTCAATCAACCGATAAGCGAATTTATAGAAGCGGAAAATTTAGAACAAGTTGTGGAACAAGTGGCGACTCACGACGTGGGGCCTTTAGCCACTACTAATCTTATTGTGAAATTTAAAGTCAATCCCAATTCCGCTATTTTTGACGCGCTAGAAACTATGGAAGTCCACTTAGACGCTTTTGGGTTGTGGGATGTTCCAGCAGAGTTGGCATTTAAACGCAATGTTGAAAAGAACTTTTTAGGAACCGTATGCATCGGCCGCAGCATTCCAAAATCTGGCTCTTAAAGTAACGCCATTAGAAATAACTATCTATGTATCGCCCAATCAATAATGATTTACTCAATAAAAACTTTCATGGAGAATTCACCCTTTACTATAAGTCAAATGGTCTTGGAAAAGAGCAGTATTTAGTTTTTTCCGGCACAGAAACCTCTCACCAACAAAAAGTTAGGGACTTATTAGATTCCGGAGATTTGGAGGAGCAACTCTATATCCACGAAAAAGATTTATTTCAATTCTTTGAACAAGCCACTCAAGCCTTGCGCGGTTTTGTAAACGATCCCGAAATTCCCGTCGAAAAGAAAACTCAAAAAGTGTACGACGTCTCGCAAAATATTATGAAAGAATTCTTTGAATTCAACGCCTCTACCGAAATTTTGAAAACTTCGGAACAGGTGATGGAGCTAATGGAAAATTGTCTGCAACAAAAAGACGTCGGGTTCGCCGGCATTTCCAAAATATTGAGCAAAGATTATTATACCTATACACATGGCGTGAACGTCGGATTGTACGCTATGACTTACGGCTTTAAAAGCAATATGTCTCAAAACAAGGTTCGCGACCTTGGCTTAGGCGGTATGCTTCACGATGTTGGCAAATCTAAGATACCCTCTGAAATTCTCAATAAGAAAGGAAAGCTTACCGACGAAGAGTTTCTGGAAATAAAAAAACATCCTGAGTTTGGTTTGGAAATATTAAATGGTCTTGGCTGCTACGGGGATTATGTACATCAAATGACAGGCCACCATCATGAAAAATTTGACGGAAGCGGATATCCCAGAGCTTTGACAGGGGAAGAGATTCCTTACGCAGCGAGAGTTTGCAAAATAGTGGACGTGTTTGACGCGCTAACCACACAACGGTCTTATAAAAAAGCGATGAAACCAATACAAGCTTTAGTCCTAATGAAAAACGAGATGACGCCCGATTTTGACCCTGAAATCCTTAACAACTTCATCCGGCTGATGGGTCCTGGAGGCTAATACAACAAATCCAAATACTAATTACTCAATTTTTCCTCTTTATTTTTAAATACCTGCACTCGATGATTGCCCCAATCGGCGACATAAACGTTGCCTAACGAATCTACCGCTATATCGGCGGGACCTTCAAAGTATCCATTTTTATTTCCTTGTTTCCCCCAGTAACACAAAACATGTCCATCGGGAGAAAAAACCTGTATCCGATTATTATAATAGTCAGCGACAAAAAGGCGTCCTTCTTTGTCTATCGCTATGCCCGAAGAAACTCTAAAACTACCGCCTAAAAACCCGGCGCCTCCAAATTGCGCAACGTATTCGCCATTTATATTAAACATCTGCACTCGATTGTTGTACGAATCGGAAATGTAAATAATGTCTTTCGAGTTGATCGCTATGCGAGTGGGGTAATTAAAATTTCCTTCCGCTCCCGGACTCCATAAAAAGTTAAAGAAGGAACGAACAACGCCTATGGGTTGGTACCTTCCCCATTCCAATACAAAGTTTCCATTTGAATCAAACTTTTGGATTCTGTGATTGTAAGTATCGGTAACGTAAAGGTTGTCATGGGAATCTATGGCAATACCTGTCGGCGAATTGAACTGTCCCGGCTCTTTACCGCCTTTCCCCCATTGCGCAAGAAAACGACCGTTTGAATCAAATTTTTGAATTCTATCTAATTCGTAATCGCTAACGTAAACGCGGCCTTTGGAATCTACCGCCAAACCCGAAGGTCTTTCAAACTCTCCGAGGCCGGCTCCTTGCCGACCCCATTGAGCTATGAATTTTCCAGCTTGATTGAAAGTTTGAACGCGGTAATTTCTAGCGTCCGCCACATAGATATTCCCATTACCGCCTATGGCGATGGCAAACGGTTCGTTGAATTGACCGGGTTCATTCCCCTTAACGCCCCAAACTTCTATCGTCTCCGATGTTTCCTTCGCAGGTTGATGCGCACAGGCGTTTAGAAGCCCTATGACCATTACCGTTAAAAATAAGATCGTTCTTTTCATTTTTTACGGCCTTTATTTAACCACTGCACTCCGTCAAGATCGAACCCGGCATCTTCAACTGCGGTCAAAATCGCTTTTTCAGGAACTTTCACTCCCGGTGCAAATTCAATTTCGGCTGTGCCTTCTTTGATATTTATTTGCACGTTCTTGAATCCTTCGATTTTTTTAACCTGTTTTTCCAAGCCGTAGGAACAAAAAGGGCAATATAATCCTTCCACTTTAATAATGGCTTTTTGGTTTTGTTCTTGCGCGTAAATGGATACCGCCAAAACAACTGCCATTAAATTTATCCAAACAACTAACGTTTTCATTTTTATTTTCATGGTTTCGCCTAATCATTTATCTATTTATTAATATTGGTAACGCATGCTCAAAGCCATCACGTAATCTGTTTCTAATTGGTCGCCATTCAACTCTTGGACTATTGGATATTGAAAAGACGCTTCGTAAACTAAGCGCGGTCCAACAAACTGGATACCTGGAGATATAAATAAAGTATGACCGCCCGAACTAGCGACTTCATTTCCTAACGATTCGGCTTTGTCCATGTAGTTTCCATTGAGTTCTAATAATGCGTTCCACTGGCTATAGAGTCCTTTATCTGGAAGCGTCGTTGGAAAAATTCGTTTTTGATAAGAAACGTTGTAACGGAAAATATCGCCGAATTCAAAATCGCTGGCTTCCTGGTTAAATATATAACGCAAATCGGCGTCCATTTCGTGGTCTAAGGTTTGATATGTATAAGCCGCGCCAACCAGGGCGTCTACCGAGCCCGATCCTAATTGCAGAGGCGGAGGCAACTTTCCTGCTGCGTCGGTTTCGTCATCTTCTCCGGTCGGAAGTTCCAAGCCTCCTAAGAGCGACAAACGCGAAGTGCCTCCCTTGAAGTTATTAGTATGGATCCTATATTTACCTAAGACGGTAGTATCCCCAAGTCCATGATCGCCTCGGTTCGGACCATTTTTGAATCTTAGCTCCTTATAGATTATCGGAACTCTTACCAATATCGACGCTTTGGCGGTGAAACCATAAACCCCGACAAGCGGAACCGTTACAATTTCCGATTCTCTATCTTTACTGGTTGGATCGTCGGTTTTTAATGTGTATCGCGTTTGCGCGCGAAATATAAACTCATCTTTATATGGGGTCAACCCCAAGTCGCTGTTAATCGGCAAGGCGCTTACAACGGACGCTATTAGGACCGTGTAAATAACGTAAGCGAGCGCTATTATTTTGATTCGCATTTAAAATACCTTTCTTCATAAAAAGTCATAATGTAAGGTTTTCGGTTGTTTCACCGAATTTTTTTTAATGAGTTTTTAGGAAGAAACCGTCTAAATAAGAAATTTTGAATGAACGATGTAAAGAGGAGGGTTCTTTAGCTTAGAAGGCCCAGGTTCTTTAAGCGGATGGGAAACGGAATGTGATTTTACTAAAGAAGGTTCGAGCGACGCGATCCATACTAATATCGGAGCGAACCCAATGCTTTTATCAGATCGCGTTTTGTTAGCAATAGGCGTTTTGGGTTTTTCATAAGTTATGAATTTCGAACAGTTCTCCGCACAACAATCGACAGGATTTTTTTTATGATGGCAGTGTTTGCTTTCTGCGCTACCGGCTTTGATCATCGCTGCCATTTTGGCGCATTTTGTCTTACAACATAACTTAGCCTTTGCCAAGGAAACTGGCGGAGCAATAGGAAGAGTTAAGACTGCAACCAATATGGTTAAAAGAATTTTTATGAATAACTTTCTAAGTTTCATATTTTTATCGTAAACCGTTTTGGCGAATAAAGTCAAATAGTGGGGTTTTCAGCTAAACACGCTCGAAAGGCTAAACTCTTTATATTTATCTTTACTCTTATTTCCGCGTACGGCTTTTTTAAGAATAATTTTGGTATGTAACAATCTTGTTAAATTCTTTTATTTCAGATATTTCTTGATGAAATCATAGTATATTAAACATATCAGAAATATAATACGGAAAGAACAATTTAATTTCGGCTTTTCTAAAATTTGGCCATAAGAAGTAAAAATATGGAAGATTACGAAAAACTCGACATTCTACTTATTGAAGACGATCAGGAAGATCAAGCTTTCATACAAAAATGTTTGCAGACGGCTGATATCGCTTCCAAAGTTTCCATTAAGCCCGATTTAAAGTCTGGAGAAGCTCAATTGGATGCGGATTCATTCCACGCGCTCATTCTCGACAATAAACTTGGCGACGGCGAAGGTATTGAGTTTTTGAAAAAACTTAGAAACGCCAACAACGATATCCCCGTTATCTTGATTACAGGGCTTGGAGACGAATACACTGAGGTCAAAGCTATGCACGCTGGGGCTTCGGACTACATGCCAAAAGATAGGATCTCTTCTGGATCTATATCAAGAAGCTTACAACATTGTATGGACGCTTATCATTTAGTTATGCGGGCTAAACAAGCCGAATTAAATCTTTCGGAAAATGAAAAACGGTATCGGACTATTGTCGAAACAGTTTCAGATTTTATTTTCGAATTGAACCCTGAAGGGGAATTTATTTTCGCTAATTCCGCCTTCAAAATGCTTGGATACGAAAGGGAAGAACTAATAGGCCGACATATCTGCGAGTTTTTGGTTTCCGACGACGTGGAAGACCTGGTTAGCCAAGTCGCTACGAGGGGAGTTGGCCCCTTAGCTACTACTAACCTCGAAGTTTTATTCAAAACAAACGAGGACTCCACTATTTTTGGAGAAATTGGTATGACGAAAATGTTTTTAGACGCCTTTGGCGTGTGGGACGTGCCGGCAGAAATGGCTTTCAAAAAAAATATAAAGAAAAACTTTTTACGCACCGTTTGCATTGGTCGCGATATTCCAACGGCAGACGACGATATTTTAGCCGGCTTTTAGAGGTTTACTTCCAAAAAACTCGCACCCATTCAAAGTCTAAACTTTAATGGCTTTCCACTGAATCGTTAAAACTTATTGCATAAAAAACGATGCGCTTAAGCGATACAGGACATCCCCTTAAAGATCACCTTTCTTAAATTTAAGATTTTCTTATTTGATTTCCTTGGACTCGCCGTATATTGCAGGCCACATTAGATTTGCGATTTCATCGGCGGGTAGTGGCGGAGCGAATAGATATCCTTGGTATTGATCGCAACCGTTATTGAGGAGAAAGTTTTTTTGGTCGACCGTTTCTACGCCTTCTGCAATGGTCGTCAGTTCAAGGTCTTTGCATAGCGTAATTAATGCAAGAATGATAGCGTGATTTCTCTTATCTTGAAAATCGCCGACAAATGCTTTATCAATTTTCAAAGATTGAACGGGGAGTTTTGTAAGATAACTAAGCGAAGAATAACCAGTACCAAAATCGTCTAGCGTTAATTTAAACCCCATGTCCCTTATCGCGTTGAGGTTATTTACGGTTATTGAGGTATCTATCATTAATGCGCTTTCAGTAATCTCTAATTCGAATCGAGAAGGCTCGACTCCAAACTCTTCGATGGTTTTAGCGATATTTTTTACTAAATCAAATTGTTTAAATTGTAGAGTTGATAGATTAATAGCCAGCGACGGTACGGGGCCTGGTAATTCACTCCAAGCTTTTAGTTGTCGACAAGCCGCGTTTAAAACCCACCTCCCCAGGTCTAAGATCAAACCGCTTTCTTCCGCTACGGGAATAAACTGATCCGGTCGTAAAATTTTTCCATCGGCGTTTCTCCATCTAAGCAACGCTTCTACACCTGTGATATTTTCCGTCGCTAAGTCTACTTTGGGCTGGTAATAGAGTTCAAACTCGTCTCGTTCTATAGCGGTTCGTATATTTTGTTTAATATTTATTTTGTGAATAACTTTTTCATTCATACTGGACGTGAATAATTGGAATCTATTTTTTCCTTTCTTTTTAGCTTGATACATCGCGGTATCGGCGTTCTTAAATACCGTTTCCATATCTACGCCATCGTTCGGGAAAAAAGCGATGCCAATACTAAATCCTGAATAAACCTTCGCTCCATTGATATCAAACGGAGCTTCCATTTTTTTATTCAGTTTTTGCGCCAGCTTTATAGCCTCTTCTTCATACTCCAAATCTCCTAATATTATGGCAAATTCGTCTCCTCCTAATCGACCAACGGTATCCCCTTTTCGAATACACGATTTGATGTATTGTCCCACTTCCACTAAAAATTTATCCCCAGCTTCGTGTCCTTGACTGTCGTTCAAGTTTTTAAAGTAGTCTAAGTCCATATAGAAAACGGCTACTTTTTTACCGCTACGGGTCGCTTGAGCAAGCATAACTTCGAATCTATCTTTTAATAGATTCCTATTCGGTAACTTAGTTAAGCTGTCGTAAAAGGCCATTTGTTCGATGGCTTTCTGGTTTGTTTTAATTTTTTCGTTGAATTGCGCTAACTCAGCCACGGTCTTGTCTAAAGTTTGTTCCAATTTAGAATGATCGTCGGATTGTTTTTCGTAGGCCGCGTTAACTTCGGATAGAAAACTTTTCCATTCCGACGACAAAGATTCGACATCGCCTAAATGCTTTTCTATTTGTTCTTTCAAGAGGGAATGAAAATTCATATTTTATGGGAAGGGACAACAATCATTGTCTGATAATGCAACTGGCAGGTATTTTTTTTTTGATGTCCTCATGAGATTGCAACCTAACCAATGCGAGAAGGTCTCTAAAAGCTACTTGAATCAAGACCATATGTAATTTGAATAATACCCGGATAAGACTCTCTAGTGCAATAGCTAATAGAGAGTATCCGCCTTTATAAATCAATTCATTATAAACGATAACTTTTGTCTAGCAAAATATATAAACAAATACTTTTATTAGTTCAGATATTAAGCTTTCTTAATATCTTATTAGGCTAGGTATTATATGAAATACCTAAAAAGTGGTAATTGGCTTTTAAAGAGTTCACCCTTGTGAAAACCTCTGAATAATGGATAGAAGTTTTTATTAGATCAAAGCGAGATTCTTCGCTTCCCAATAAGTTTTCTAAGAAATGGTCGAATGCGGAGCGTTACGATCTTTGCAATGGCTCCCTTTTTCAATGCCTACAATAACATTGACCCAACAAAAAATTTGGCTTATAATATCGAAATATCTTATTTTTTTTCGATGCTATAAAAATTCCTTAAAGACCAATCTGGATTTATATCTAGTTAAGTTCATAATTTATAAAGTTTTTTATACATAACCCCACTAGATCCGGAATCATTTCATACCGGACCTTTTTGAATATATCGAATTTTTTTTACTAAAAAAAATTCATCATTAAGCTATCTCGTCCCTTTAGAGATTCCTTCAATATCACGCCCCATTTATAAGGAGATATGATGACTAATCAGCTAAAACAATTCATATGTTGTGCATTTGTATTCGTTCTTCTTGGTTTACCGACACAGGCGATGGCAGAGACTTTTACTTGTCCTGCCGACGAATCCTGGTTCCCTATAACCGGAAATAAGCCAGAGATGCCGACTGAAGTTCCCGATACCGGCAGTAATGCCTTTTGCGGGTTTTACCAGTTTTCCTGGCAGGCTTTTCTATACTTGATGTCGCCATCGCCAACGGGCAGCTTGGTGCGAAACTTTGAAGTCCAGGCAAACTACCCAGTTTTGGAACATGACGCCAATGGCACCCCTCTCAATTCTTGCGATGATTCGGTTACAGGCAACACCCATAAGGTAAGCCTCGCTAAATCAAGTAGTCTTCCCGAAGATATCCACCAGGCTGGAGACAACGCTACTATTTACGATCAAAATGGAAATGTGGTGTATTACGAAGTTAAATTTAATAAAAAACTCTGCGAGGTGACGTCTATTCAAAAAACGAATAATTTTCCATCGGGGACGACCGAATTAAAATTTGCCTGGAAGGTACTCACCGATAAAGATGACAAAAGCAAATTTATCACTACAAAAGCAACCATTGGCGGTCAATCTAATATTAACTTGGGTTTGGTAGGTATGCATATTGCTATCGCAACAGAGAACCACCCAGAGTTCATTTGGGCAACTTTTGAACACAAAAACAATGCTCCGGATTGCGTTAATGCGAAAGCAAGCACGCCGTTATTCACTAATCCTACTTGTACCAATGCCTTAGTCAAAAAGAAAGACATCCGAAAAATAATCAATTGTGATTTTAATCAAGCGGAATCAGAAACATCCATTACCGGGACACCTACGGAAATTTGTCGGGTTTACGCTTATGGCACAGCTTCCGGCGACCTCAAGGCAACCGAAAACGTTGACGACATAACTGATCTGAACGCGAATGTGTTAGCGATATTACCCAATGCGGGCCCAGCTATGAAAGTATTAGAAAACTATTTTAACGTGGGCGCTATTTGGGTTAGCGATATAACCAAAGGATCTGACGTTAGCAATCAACGTGGATCACTGCGCCTGGCTAATACCGTTGCCGAAACCACCTTTCAGAATGTTGATTTGCACAAAAGTTTTGTATCCAATTGCTTTGGTTGTCATAATTATGCCGGAACAAGTTCTACCTTTAATAAAAATACGACTTCGGGCTCCCTAAGCCATATATTTGACGATATCGCTATTGGTAAAAAACAATGTATTTCCGTTCAAGCTGGGCCCATTGACGATAATGCCGACGCCAGGAAAAAATGCCCCAACACATGTTCAAATAGCTCATCCAATCTAACCTGGAATGGACAGTGGGTAACCACACAATTGGGCACTATGTCGGTTTGTGGTTGTTGCGGTAAATAGGCTGAGGCAAAACGGGACTAGCTCCAACCTATGGATGAAGAACACCTCTTGGTTTTACCAAGGGGTGTTTTTTTTTGCCGAAAACCTATAACCGCAAAGAACGCAAAGAAAGAGAAAAGGCGAGATCCTTCACCGATACTTCGTATCGCTTCTGGATGACGGGTCATGGGGACGGTGAAAAACAATAGCATTGTTGCGCTTAGGTTATTGAGAAAACTTTTAACGGACAGGACTAATGGTCGATTAATTCCATGCAAAAACCTACGCGCGCCATTCAGACGACCAACGGGAGGAAGAATCTCGAATTGTATAAAGGTGGTCGCAGTTTCCTTCGAGCGCTACTTCGGCAAGCTTAAGGCTCACTGTGACAATTTTTTATTTAGTTCTCTTCTGTGTTTTTCTGTGAAATTCTGTGGCTAAAAAGGATTTCTTGAGGTTTTAGAATGACTCTAAGATTCTTTGGAGGCGGGTTTTTTATAGTTTTTGCGTTTGAACAAACTGTTGCGGCGGCTAACTAATCGATCTAAAAATAATATGCCGTCTAAATGATCCATTTCATGTTGCACGAGTCGCGCTTCGAATCCTTCCATCTGAAACGTGTGCTCCACTCCATCGGCGTCTTGTGTTTTGAGCGTGATCTCGGTAGCTCTTGCGACGTTGCCTGTATAGTCTGGAACGGACAGGCATCCTTCCCTACCGACTTCCGACCCATCTTGAGCAACGATGACGGGGTTTATTAATACCATGCGTCCGTGGTTTTTCACTTTGCGTTTCGTCTTCGAGGCGTCGATATACACTATTCTTTCAAATCGTCCTACTTGCGGCGCGGCGATTCCTGTCGCTCCGGGACCGGCGTCCATGGTCTCTTTTAAGTCGGCAATGAAAACTCGAAGCGAGTCGTCAAATTTTTCCACAGGCTTTGATACCTGTTTCAACAATGTGTTGGGGTATTCTAATATCTCTAAAATCGCCATGCTCTACTATCCGATCAACGTGTCTATAGGATTAATATGGGTTTGCACGCCCTGCTCTTCTTCTAATTTCTCAAGAGCTTTTTCTAATGCGTCGATTCCTCTTTCCGCTATACCTTCTAGATGCATGACATATACGGGTCTATCTTCTTTACCTCCGACGTCGGTTTCCAAATTCAATATATTAAGTCCAGCTTCGGCCAAGACGCCTGTAGCGGATGCGACAATACCGGCGCGGTCGGCGCCATGAACGCTGATGAGCACGTCTGGATCGCAATGTTTGTGCAACTCTCCATTTATTTTGTCCACATGCGAACGCAACTCAAACTCTCTGCATACGGGTTCTATAATTTTTTCTAATTCTTCTTTGGTTCCGTCTGATTTCACCATCATCATGATCGTGAAGTTGCCGCCTAAACGCGTCATTGAAGCTTCGCCTAAATTACATCCGCCTTCGTAAAGGGCTTGGGTGACTTTTGCCACTATTCCGCTTCGGTCTTTTCCGACAAATGTGGTCATGTACCATGTATCCATAACCTGGCCTTTCTAAAACGCAATCTTTATAATGGATATTTAGCAACTATTATAATCGAAATGTTGTGCGTCTGTTTACGATTCGAAAGGTAAAATATCGGTATTTATTCGATTTGAAAGGGGAAATTCTCTTAGAAAGTTTTTTGACACTTTTTTTTCGAGGCGCTTGATTGTTAATTAAGTAAGGTGGTCATACTTCGAGAGCTGCTTCGTCCTTCGACAAACTCAGGATGACATAGCCCAGTACAGGCTTCGCATGACATTCTGAACCTAGATCCTTCACTTCTAGACTGCTGCGCAGTCTATCCGTTCCAGGATGACGGTGAGATATCCTTCCACTTCAAATAAAAGCTTAAGATCGAAACAAACTTTGTTTTAAAAAACTGTGTCGGTGGTGTTGGCGTTTTTTAGGTTGGCGTTGATGAGGTTAGCGCCAGAGAAATTGGCGCGGGAAAGATTTGCGTTTGATAAATCGGCTTCTTCAAGGGTGGCTTCCATCAACTTAGCGTCTGTCAGGTTAGCGCCTATGAGTTTTGCTTCCATAAGGGTCGCCCTCTGTATATTAGCTCCCGTTATATTAGCGTCTTTTAAATTCGCCGAAGAAAGCAACGCTTGAAAGAGGTTGGCTTTTTCGAATTTAGCGCCTTCAAGATTTGCTAGATAAAAGTACGCTCGCCCCAAGTTTGCTTTTGAAAAGTTGACGCCTACTAAATTGGCTTCCGCAAACTTAGCTTCAAATAAATCGGGTATGACGTCTGGGTTTTCTTGACGCCAACGATTCCAAGACTCAACGCCCTTTTCTAATTCGGCTAAGTGATCTGGGTCAGCCATTATAAATAATTATCTTCCATCAAAGCTACCCCCGCCTCCAAAATATCTACTAGGATCACTTTTATTCGCTCCTACCTTGGTATAACTTTTTACATCGGCGCTTGTAAATATAACATCCCCAGCCAAAAAAATATACCCCACATCCTATCTAAAAACATCATAATCACATTCAAATACGGCTTCCTTTTTAAATTCATCAAACCGTTCCTTATCAAGATATATAGCCATCGCGTAATTTAAAAATTCTTCATCGAATTTATGTTCTCGAACTATTTTATGAATTTGACCTGGAGAATAAAATTTCGATTTTCCATATGCCTTTGCTAGTAGATTGGGCAACTCATTAACAAAACTTGCAAGGGCTTTGTCTTTCTTTCTATTTCTAAACCATGAAATGATTCCCATCGTTTGGCCGTATCAGTTCAATCCAGGCAGGTGGACGGCTTCAATTTTATAACCGTCTAGATCAAAAACAAACGCGCCATAATAATCTTTATGATACTCGGGGCAAAGTCCTGGAGGCGTTTCGCTTTTGGCTCCGGCTTCTAATGCTGCGTGATAAAAGGCATCCACTTCCGCTTGAGAATTTGCCTTGAAACCAAAATGCATCTGCGGAGAAGGCTCCTGGTCGGCGTTTATCCAAAACGCTCCTAAAGTCGGAGGAGAACCAAACCCGGCGGCTTTGCCATATTCGGCGAACAGTTCATAATTTAAAGGCGCTAAGACTTTTTTATAAAACTCCCTGCTAGCTTCGTAGTCTTTCACTCCTATGACTATATGATGAATCAAAATGGTATCTCCTTATAAGTTAGAAATGAAAACTGATTAAGGAACATGCTCCTGCGGACCATAGATCCCTCGACGAAGTTTATCCTGAGCGAGGCCGAAGGGCTCGGGACGACTATTAAATGTAGGCGGGATCGTCTAGCATTTTTATCGTGCAGTTCTTTGTTTGTGTCCGTCGACTCGGGATAGAATGTCCGTAACGGAAATCATTTCAATCTTTTCTAAAGTAGCGGCTAGCTCTGGGTTTATCGGAGTTTCTTCAACTTTTGGTTTTTCTGGTTTGGTTTCTGGTTGCGGTGGTTGAACAGGTGGATTTTCCACGCGAGCGGTTCTTGAGTTGTCCGACGGTTGAGGACTTCCCTCGTTTGCAAAATCTCTTCGAGGTCTATCATTTGGACGATCATATCTTTCATCGTCGTATCTGGAGTATCCTCTATGTCCTTCATTGTAGGGTTCGTCATATCTATCTCTTGGGAAACCGCGACCTCTTCTATCATACCGATTTTCTCTGGAATCGTAATACCTGTCATCCTGCGAATAACCTTGACGATCTCTATCGTAATATCTATCGTCCCTTCTAAAACCTTGACGGTATCCATCGAATCGATCGTCTCTATAACTTCCTGAAAATCGAGCGGGGCGATTATCCGCAGAAGCGTTTCGATTTAAGAGCCTTGCAATCATGCCGTTCTTTTGGATGTTGGTGGATGCGGCTCCAAAAATGCGGGCGTTTTCCACCGATACCGCTCTTACGTTAATTCTAATGGTATCGCCTAAATCCGCTATTGAACCGGTTACAACAGAATCAATATTTAAGGCGAGGGCTAGTTTTCTTAAAGATTGTTCGTCTAATAAATCGTCGGCAGAAATTCTCTCTTCATTTAAAACTTGCCTTAATTGTCGTCTTTCTACCGCTTCCAAATGTTCTGGGTCGACGCTAAACAAAGACGTGACGAGTTCTTCCGCAAAAAATTGACCAAAGGCTGTGACACTTCCATCCAATTGAGTGAACTCGGCTACCGCCACTTTCTTCATACCTTTATTTGTCAATCTTTCTGAAATTTTTTGGCCAATTTCACGTATTCCCGAATCTAAATCTGACGCCGAATAAACGGGTTGGGCAAACGCGAGAAATCCTATCAGAAACAAGGCTCCTATTCGGGTTAACTGATTTTTCATCTCATCGCTCCTTATTAATTTCAAACACGACCTGTCTTATATATTTTATCTAATTATCTAAAGTATCTGTTCTGTGAAAAGATTTCAATCGCCAAATTTTGGGTATATTTAAGAGGATTGGACAAGAGCTGGATAACTAAAAAAAGTAATATGGATAAAATTCAGTAAAAAATGAAATAAAATAGAGCTTTCGATGCGTTCTGTTTTATAAAACACCGTTCCATAAAATAGTCCTGCGAGGGTGGCCAATAGAATGTATTTGGGTCCGCCCCAAAAATGATCCAATCCAAATAATAGCGAAGCGATAGCAATGGCGACAGGAATTCCCCACGGCTTATCTTGAAATATGCGAACCAACTCTTTTTGTATAAAGCCTCTAAACAAAGCTTCTTCGGCGACACAGGTAAACAGTAAGTTTTTTGCCGCCCATATCGCTAAAAAAAAAGGAACTTTGGGATCAAAGCGAATGTACCCTAATAGATAAGAGCG
>JAYOZP010000067.1:0-25011 GCA_038154245.1 Nitrospinales bacterium
CCTGTAAGCGGCCTAGCTTTTTATCTGAAAAATTAATTTAGATTTTATAGGAAGTAAATAATTGTAAAAGAACGTTAACGTTGCGACGGCTTTTTTTATTTTTGTTTACGGATGTTTGTTTAAAAAATACATGAAGGTATTTATGTTTATGAGTATTGAGAGCGGGAAAATTAATTCTAAAATATTATAGTTGTCTTTACCTAGCGACGTTTCCAAAACGACTTAATTTTAACCACAACTAGGTTGAGGTTTTTATTTTAAGGCGACGTAATTTTGCGTTTAGATTCAATTTTTTTTCGATATTTATTTTATGTTTATTTTTGATCCATTAACACAGGGACTAGAGCTACTTTCCCAAAGGGAGTTGCAGAAAGCCGAACGTTTATTTCTTGCGGTAATAAACGACCCTTATTCGGATACAGGAGAGAACCAATTAGCTCGAAAATATCTTAACGAAATTCGTTCTTGTCAAAATGGAGCGATGACGCTTGATTTTGAAGAGTATAAAGATTTGGCTGTTGCTAATGCGGGTTCTTTGGAGATTGTCTTTGGTTTTTTAAGCAATTTATACTTTTCTGAAATAGAAACTTATAGTGATTATGACCAAGAAATTCCTGGGCGGTTAGCTGTAGTGATTAATCGCTTAAAAAGGGAAAAAATTCGAGACGTAATTGCTCGCGATGAACTTTATAAGCAAATTAATGAAAAAGGCGCCAAACAGGTTCAAAAGCAAATTGCCAATGGGAAAAAGACTGGAAAGCATGCTAAAGAATTTGATCAGTATAGATGGAAAACTGTTTTTAGAAAATTTGTCGAATATATAAATCCTATTTTGTTGGAACGACATTTAGAACTGCTGGAATATGTTTTAGAAACGGGCGAAGTGGAGTTGTTAGAAGATCCAAAAATTTCTGTGTTAACGCCAAAGCATCGATGGATTATTGAATCTACTTTAAAAAGTAAGTGGTTTTTATTGAGGAGCTATTTTTTTAAAGCTAAATCTGAAATTAAAGAACAGTTTAATAAAAAAGAGGGTACGCGGAAGTATTGGGAAGAAGTTAAATTAAAGAAAATTAAGATATTTGAAGAATGTGGCTTTGACGAAAGAAATATTCAAAAGTTTCTTTATAGCGACAAGCTGAATTATAAAACTTTAGAAGAGATTCACAAATATGCCAGAAGTATGGACTTGGCTCTAATCCCACGAGATGTGAGCTTAGCTCTGCGAGGAGTGGAAAAGTCAAAAAATCATATAAAAGAACGCGCAGGCCATTTAATAGGGGCAAGAAAAGGATTTCAAGAAAGGCTAACAAGTTTTGGGTTTTCTGCAGAAAACTCTTATAAGATTGCTCGGCAAGCCAAACGAGCAAATGGATGTCAGATATCTGAGACATTTGAAAACTCTCTTAAAGTTGCACGCGACGAGATATATTGGTATCGAGTGCCTCCACACTTTGATAAGTTTCGGGAGGACTTGGAAGAACAGTGCAGAAGGCATTTGAGCACGGTGAAAATTCACTTATTCGAGAGAGGGAGGCTAAATAAGCTTCTTTTACTTTCTGGAAAACATTTAATTCGCAACTTTTTGGTAAAAGTTTATGGCGAGGATGTTGTTTCGCTGCACTGCTATTTCCGGCTTGAAACGATTCGCCAATATTATAAATTAAAGTGGTTTCAATACCATGCGGATCAATTTCCAAGCGTTTCTGAGTTGATAAAAATTAGTCGAAAAGAATTCCAACCTATGGCGTTGGAGGGATTTAGCTCTTTTGTAAAAAAGAAGCGTTTAGAAATTCCAACTATTCAATTGGATCATTTAAATAAAGATCGATCGGAAACCGAATGGGAAGATCCCTATACTACTGCGGAAGAAAAAGCTTTATTAAAGTTTTGGCTTTTAATGGATCACGGAATTAATATTACTCAAGCGGTGATCAACAAAGGGGTATTGGAAAAGTCTTTCGATTTTATTAGCTATTTAAAGCTTCAAGAATCTGAATGTAAGAGTTGATATTGGCGGGATTGCATTTCTTTCAGCGGCATCAGATCGCCTTTTTTAGAAGCGGTAGCTATTCCTTTTTTATAAACTTCTAACGCCTCGTCTACCTTAGAAAGTTTTTCAAGAGTTTTTCCAAGTAAATTATAAGCAACAGAATAGTCGGGAAAATGCTTCACTAGAATTTGGAAGTGGGGTAAGGCTTTTTCATGCAGCCCTTGATCGGCGTATATGGAGCCCAAACCAAAGTTTGCTACCTGATCGTTTTCGTCTATTTCTAGAACTTGGAGAAACATCCCCATTTTTTCTTCTTGGTCTTTCTTCTTTTTCTCTGCGTCTTTTACTTTCTTTTTTTCGTCCATTTTAGCCGAGATCAATTTGTCAAATTCAATCGCCGTGGCTTCGGCTTTTTCTTTTTCGGCGTCCTCTATGCGTCCTTGCTGCATGTAATAGATAGATAAATTTGAGTGGGCCATTATTTCCATAGGATCGATTTCGGCTAACTTTTTCATGAGGGAGATAGCTTCCTCTAATTTGTTTTGCTTAGAAAGCAAAACTCCAAGCGCTTCATACGCGGCGGCGTATTTGGGGTCGAGTTCAATAGCTTCACGGAGCAGGGCAATAGGTTTGTCTAGATTTTCTTCGTCTTTGAAGTGACCTAAAGCTTGCTGATGTAATTTGCGTGCATGGTCTGAACGTGTGGCCGTTTGGAAAAAGGGCAATAGAGCGGTTTTTATTTGAAACGGTTGAGAGTCGATTTCGACACTCAAATCGATATCTGGGCTTCTGTGCTCTTTTTGCATGTAAGCGAGCGCTATGTTTTTTTCAAGCGAGTGCGAGTATGTAGAGCTCTTTATATAGCCGATCTTTTTTCCATTCAACATTACTTCGCCATTGTATGGAGGTGGAGTTTCTCCTTTAATAATGAGCCCCATTAACGCGTATGAAGGGGAACCGTAAGTTTTTATCCGAGCGATGACTTCTTGCCCGATGTAACAACCTTTGTTGTAGCTAACAGACGAATGCTCCAACCCTGTTTCTGGCAACACGTTAGAATTGTCCATGTCCTTGCCGTATATGGGAATCCCTGCTTCGATACGAAGCGTTTCGCGGGCATTTTTGCTAACGATATTTGCATTGGCGTTTTCTAAAAAATCTTGGAGGCGCGTTTTTAACTCAGCAGAAATGCAAAGAATAAATCCTTCTTCGCAAGTAAGGCTTTTATTTATAATAAAGCCCTTTTTCCCATCCAATTGAAAAGAGACAACATCGTTTGGTTTTTGCGGAAGCGTTAGGGAATCGTCAGTTAGTGTTTCGAGAATTAAACCGCTTTTGGGGCCTTGGATTGCGAGCAGGCAGTTTACATCTTCTGGAGGAGACAGGGTAACGTCTTCTCGAAATATAAACGCGTCTAAATGTTTTACTAATAACTCTTTTTGTACCGTTTCGGTTAATAACAGGACGGCAAATTCTTCTGTTTTATGGGCTGAAAAGGCGGCAATGAGCTTGCCTTTGCGGTCGCAGACTGCGTTATTTTGGCCTTTACCAATTGTCAGTTCTTTAACGTCGTTGGTGGTTTGCGTTTGGAGGTAGCTGAAGACGTCTTTGCCATAACAGGAGACAACGGACCAGTCGTCCAAATAGAAATAGCCACAGTGAGACCGGATCTGGGTTATTTCTTGGACAATATCAGAAACAGTTTCCATCAGTTAAAAAAAAGCCGCTGTAAGTGAAAGGAATTTAAGAACACCTTATATGACTCAATATTTGACCCCGAAAACGGGTTATCTTTTTTTATCAAAGCGTTTCGCGGAAAAAAATAATTTCTAGAGGTTCTCTTAAATAACCGAGAAAGATTCCCCGCATCCACAGGTAGAAGTGGCGTTTGGATTTTTGAAAACAAAGCCTTTACCTTGTAAACCACCTTCGTAGTCTAAAAGCATTCCTTTGAGATAAATCATGCTTTTAACGTCGATAAACACCTTGAAGTCTTCTTTTTCAGTGATATTATCGCCTTTTTCTTCGGGAGTGAAGGAAAGGTCGTAAGATAACCCAGAGCAACCGCCGCCTTTAACGCTCAATCTCAAACCGACGCCTGGTTTTTCTTTGTCTACTAACTTTTTAACTTCGTCATAAGCTAGTGGGGAAATTTTTACAAATTCTGTTGCGGTAGTCATTCTTGATCTCCAAAGATATAAGTTCTATTTTAATAGTTTAGATTCAAATTCTCAGTTTAAGATTCTTTAAATTATATTAGAATCTACTAGAATCGGTCAAATTCATTTGCTTTAAAGTGGTGGATTCCTTTAATCTTAATGAGTTTTAGGCAAAAAATTGTGTCTAAATATTATTTTACAATGCTTTAAGCCGCTAAATGGTTAAAATATTCATTTTTTGAAGTAAACTTAAAACTTTTCATGATATTTTGAATCCAATAACTTAAGGCAGAACGTTTAAATAGTTTAATTAAGGATAAGAAGGAGAAACGACTTTTATGATTAGCGTTCCAGATATTATTGCATTGGTACAGGCAAAGATCCCCGACGCCGAAGTGAATTGTTTAGATAAAACGGGAATGAGCGATCATTTCATCATTCATGTTGTCTCAAAAGCTTTTGCAGAAGGCAGTATTATGGATAGACATAGAATGGTTCAAGACGCTTTAAACCCAGCCATGCAAGACGGTAGACTTCATGCCGCAGAGATTAAGACGGAAGTTCCTAGCGAGTAAAGGTTTTTGCCTTTTTACCATATATATAATTATAACGAGTTACTAAGGTGTTGGTTTTATATCTCCCTTTTTTAAATGGGGATATAATTAGCAGCGGTGACTTATTAAAACCTAATTTATTTTGGAGTTAAACGATGTCCGCTTTAGAAGATCAAATTAAAGAAGAAATTGCAGAGAATAAAGTTTTGATTTATGGGAAAGGCACTAAGACAATGCCTCGGTGTGGTTTTACCGCCGAAACGGTTACGTTTTTTGCAAAATACGGTTATCCATTTGAAGTCATCGATGTTTTAGAAAATATGGAAAAACGCGAAGCATTGAGCAAAATGACTAACTGGCCTACTTTGCCAAAAGTTTTTATCGATGGGAAATTTTATGGCGATACAGACATTTTAGATGAAATGGAAGCCAAGGGAGAAGTGAAACCTTTATTGGAAACCGCGTTTGGCGATAAATAGTTTCCTAGTTTGATTAGCTTTCGTTTTTGTAACAGTTTATTGATGAACTCCCTGTGTTTTGCCGCTGGGTGGATTATTTGAGGGATTTATGCCTGATTTACTCGAAGTGGGCGACCGCGCCCCTAATTTTGAATTACCGGCTATTTATGGCTATAAGCAAGGGTATACTAGCCCTTCAGCCGAAGAAAACGTTAAAATCAATTTAAAAGATTTTGAAGATAAGTCTTGGGTTGCCTTGGTTTTTTATAAGTACGATAGCACCCCGGAAGACACTAGATTGATGGTTGGTTTAAACGAAGGGCTTCGGCGGTTTAAAACTCGAGAAGTTGAAATTTTGGGGTGTAGTTGGAATGGCTTAAATTCTCATCAACAGTTTATTGAAGTTTACCAATTTGGTATGACGATGTTGGCCGATGAGTATAAGGTGGTTACGGAAAAGTATGGAGTGATCAAAGAAGAAGACGACATGGGCAAAATGGTAAAATATATCGAAAGAAGTTGTTTTGTCATCGATAAAACGGGGTGTATACGCGGAGTTTGGCGGGGAATTGAAGACCTTAGAGGGTTTGGGAAACAATTGTGGGAGTTTATTAAAACCGAGAAAAAATAAATCAGGTTTATTTGAAAATTATTAAAACCCGTCCTTTTTTAAGGGCGGGTTTTTTTTTTGACAGATTAAGGTTTAATAAGAGCTTTAGCGCTCACGGTTAGGTTAACATTGCTTTGTCCCGGTGCAGCTACAGGCGCTGACATTTCGGCCATATCGGACATAGCCATTGCGCGGCCTCGCATTGGCATGGGGCTATACACTCCACTATCAACTGTAACATGTAAAAGAGCTGACTTTGTTTTGTCTAGAGCTTTTGCGATACGTTGCGCTTTAATTTGAAGTTTTTTAAGCGCCGCTTCAAGTAGGTTATTACGCGTTTCTTCTAGAAGCTCCGGCGAAATACTATAATTTAGGCCGTTCATAGTAAGACCCGTGCCTTGAATTCTTCCAACAAGTTCCAGAAGGTCATCCGAGTTTTTGCTTTTAAGTCGAAGACCCTGAGAACCACGCCATATTTTTTTTGATGGCAATGATTTCTTATGCCTATGTGGATCATATTGATAGACATTGTATCCTTGGGTGGATGCTTGTACGGTTTCGAATTTTTGGGCAATCTCTAAGGCTTCTTTCATATGACTATTAATTTCGTTTTGTAACGTTCGCGCGCTAGGGTTTTCAGATTCATAACGAAGCGTAGCGGTTAAAAGATCCTGTTGAACTTCGATTTGCTCTGTTGCAGAAAGATCTACAAGTGTTTCGCCTTCAGGAATATCGAGAATAGTTTTATAATCCTGCGCCCAAGAATATATAGGTAAAAGTATTAACAAAACGACGACTATTAATATTCGCATTATGGCCCTCTTCATGACTGTGATTAAACTGTTGTTTATAGTTTAGAGGAAAGTTGTCAAATAGACATCGAAAATATTTACACAGTGGGTAAACTGTCTCTGCAGTTTTTTTATCAGAATAAAAAGCTGATATATAGGAAAAGCCTTTTTTTTTAAGGACAGACTTTTTTTTGTGAAGTTCTGAAAAAGCTAGATATGTTAAACGTCTAGCTCTTGAAAAAAAGCGGCTCGCTCGCGGATAAACTTAAATCGATGATGCGCTTCTTTTCCCATAAGTTGATTGAATTTTTCGTTGGCGGAGGGGTTGTCGCCTATCTCTACACGGATGAGCGAACGGTTTTTCTTGTCCATGGTTGTAGATTTTAGATCGGAAGCGGGCATTTCGCCAAGTCCTTTAAAACGACCAATCTCATGTTTATGTCCATTCAGTTTTTCTACGATTTTATCTTTCTCATCATCGTCTATTGCATAGAAAGTTTTTTTCCCAGAATCGATTCGGTACAAGGGAGGTTGGGCAATATAGAGATGGCCCTTTCGAATGAGTTCGGGTAAGTATCGGAAAAAAAATGTTAGTAGTAAAGTGCAGATATGAGCGCCGTCTACGTCTGCGTCGGTCATAATGATGACTTTTCCATAGCGAAGTTTGGAATAATCAAATTTAGGTTCAATGCCAGCCCCGATAGCCGAAATAATATTTCCAATTTCTACATTTTGTAATGCCTTACCGGCTCCTGCCGTTTCTACATTCAGAATTTTTCCGCGCAAGGGTAATATTGCCTGTGTCTTTCGATCGCGCGCCTGTTTGCTGGAGCCGCCGGCAGATTCGCCCTCGCAGATAAAAAGTTCCGAATCGTCTCTATTAGTTGAAGAGCAATCGGAAAGTTTTCCAGGTAGATTAAGCCTATGAGAGACGGCTGTTTTTCGATTTACGGCGTCTTTTGCTTGCCTAGAAGCTATACGCGCTTGAGCTGCTAATACGACTCTATTCGCTATACGATCGCCTAAAGTTTGATTTTCGTGAAGGTAGTGTTCAAACGAATGTTTTACAACGGAATCAACCTGATTGGCGATGTCGGAATTTAGTCGTCCTTTAGTCTGGCCTTGGAATTCAACGTCCCCTTGTAGATAGACATTGATTATCGCAATCAGTCCTTCGCGAACGTCGTCATTTGTGATTCCAGGAACGCCTTTTGGTAATAACTTTCTTCTATCAATATATGCGCGTAATGCTTTAGTCAATCCATTGCGAAAGCCGTTTTCATGAGTTCCCCCGTCGATCGTTCGAATTGCGTTTGCAAAAGAGTGGATAGAAGATTCTGTTCTAGAAGTCCAAAGAAATGCGATTTCAAGTTTGAGTTCTTTGTCTTCTTTTTCTATATAGAAAGGATCGGGGGTGATTGTAGATTTATCGCCTACTATTTTTTTAATATAATCTTTAATGCCTTCTTCGAAATGGAAGGTGTGACGGTTACCGTTTTCTTCTACTTGAATTGTCAGACCTTTATTTAGAAAAGATTTTGATTCCGCTTGTTCTAAGACCCAATTTGGATTGAATTGAATTTTAGGAAAAATTTTAGGATCTGGCTTGAAGCTAATAGTAGTGCCTTTTTGGCGGATCGCTTTTCCTTTTTTTAATTTTGAAGTCGGTTTACCTCGCGAGAACGTTTGGGTCCATTCAAATCCATCTCGACATGAAGTTGCCGTTAGCGATTCGGAAAGCGCGCAAACTACTGCCATGCCTACTCCATGGAGTCCGCCTGAAACTTTATAGGCGTTTTCGTCAAATTTACCGCCAGAATGAAGAGTGGTAAATAAAACTTCTAAAGCGCTTTTTCCCGTTTTTTGGAATTTGTCAACGGGAACCCCGCGACCATTATCCTGAATGGAGATTTCATTATCTTTTAGTAAAGAAACTTTAATTGTATCGCAGTATCCGTTTAGCGATTCATCCACCGCGTTGTCTAGAATCTCCCAGATCAAATGATGAAGGCCGGTGGGGGAGGTTGAACCGATATACATGCCTGGGCGTCGTCGAACAGGTTCCAAGCCCTCTAACACCTGTATGTCTTTTGCTTGATAGGTTGCCATAAAAAATAACTAAATGATTAAGCTTTATTGGTTTCAGGTTTATTGAACTTTTTAATTCCCGCAATTTTTTTGCGTTTAGAAACGATAGTTCCAAGTCCGCCGCGATTGTACACAGGAAGGGAACTGATGGAAATATCTTTTTGACTCCCGTCGTCAAAAATTAAAGTCGCTTTATCTTTGTCGTTAACTGGTACCAAGCCTACTAAAACTGAATCGCCTATATTCATCAGTTTGACTCCCTTACCAACTCCTGAAAGTACAGAGACTTGATCAATAGGAGTTACCAGTCCTTTGCCTTTTTCTGTCGCCATGAATAAAAACTTAGAGTCGACAATTTCTAGAGAAACCATTCGGTCGTCTCCTTTAAGGCTAAATATCTTTTTGCCGGCTTTTGTTGTTACGCCAAGATTAGATAAGGGAAAGCGGAATCCATATCCTGTGCTGCTAGCCGCGATAAGCATAGGGCCTGACTCAGGTTTTTCAGCGAAGTCCAACGCATACTGTCCTTTATCTGTAGATATAGACTGAGGGGCGCTTTGTTTAGAACCGTTACCCTGGTTATCTGGCAACGTTAAAAACTGAATAACCTTTTCCCCATCTTTAAATTTAAAGAGATTTTGAATTGGGTCTCCGAAACCACCGCGAGTAAAAGGTAAGTTAAACGATTTTTGAACGTAAGCCGTACCAGCTGAAGTGAAGAAAGAGACTAGATCTTTAGCGTCGGCTTTTACCATCCCTAGTAAGCTATCATTTTCTTTAAATTTTAGGGAAGAAGGCTCTACAAAATTTTTAAACTTTCTTAACCAACCATTTTTGCTAATGACTAAGTAAGCTTCTTCGTTCTCTATAAAATCTTCTTCGTTAAGCGTTACCTGTTCTACCGTTATAATTTTAGTTTTTCGTTTGTCGCCAAAAGCTTTATTAACTTCTTCTAATTCGGTTTTAACTTCGATCCAAATTTTTTGCGGTGATTTTAAAATTCCTTGTATTTCCTTTTTTTCTTTAGTCTTTTGTTTCATTTCATCCAAGATTTTATTGATTTCCATCGCTACTAATTTGTAGAGAGGAATTTCTAAGACGGCGTTGGTTTGTTCGTCGTCTATCTTGAACGCTTTTTTCAGTTTGTCGCTCGCCTCTTGGCGCGATTTGGATTGCCGGATGAGGCGTAATGCCTTGTCTAAGTTGTCAAATATTCGGACAAAACCTTCCAAAATATGCAAACGTTTTTCGAGAATTTCTAAATCGTGTTTTAGCCTACGAACTACAACGTCCTTGCGGAAATCAAGAAAGTACTTACAGATTTCTAACAAAGAGAGCCTAGAAGGTTCGCCTGTAGGTTTAAGGCAAGTAAAGTTCAATTGGAAGTTGTATTCTAAATCTGTATGTTTGAAGAGATAAGCCATAGTCTTTTCATGATCTCCTCCAGATTTGGTTTCCATGACAACGCGAACTTTTTCATCGCTTTCGTCTCGAACATCAAGCAAAGATGGAATCTTTTTAGAAATTATGACGTCGGCGATTTTCTCAATCAGTCTTGATTTATTAACTCCATACGGAATCGAAGAGACGACAATTAGAGATTTTCCTCTAGGCAACGTTTCTACAGTCCATTCGCCTCGGATTTTAACGGCTCCAGAACCCTCTTCATAAGCTTTGCGCATCTCTTGTTTGGAATTCAAGATGACCCCGCCAGTTGGGAAGTCAGGGCCTTTGATGCTTTTCATCAATTGCGAGATTCCAATATTGGGATCGTCGATTAAATCTACAAGGGCTTTTGAGACTTCGGTTAAGTTATGAGGCGGAAAGGAGCATGCCATGCCAACGGCGATTCCGGAAGAACCGTTAATTAATAAATTGGGAACCCTAGAGGGTAATACTTTGGGCTCTTCTATCGTATTATCGTAGTTTGGTTGGAAATCGACCGTATTTTTTTTGATATCGTTTAATAGGAAGGCGGATATAGGCATTAGCTTTCCTTCAGTGTATCGATAAGCCGCCGGAGCGTCCCCATCTAGAGAGCCAAAGTTACCTTTGCCATCGACCAACTGGTAACGCATGGAAAAGTCCTGCGCCATTCTAACCATCGAATCATATGTGGAACTATCTCCGTGAGGATGATATTTACCGAGAACTTCTCCAATGATTTTTGCCGATTTT
The DNA here is from genome assembly GCA_038154245.1 of Nitrospinales bacterium. Lineage (GTDB taxonomy): Bacteria > Nitrospinota > Nitrospinia > Nitrospinales > JAJDAT01 > JAJDAT01. The sequence goes on from JAYOZP010000067.1 coordinate 10,832, forward strand.
ACGTGCTTAGCCGCAGCGTTTAATCCCATCGAATTCATCGCATATAAAATTCTACGATGAATGGGCTTTAATCCATCGCGAACGTCTGGAAGGGACCGAGATACGATGGTTGATAAAGCATAGGTTAGAAACCGGTTTTCCAGCTCCGTTTGAATGTCAGATGTAATTTCCTTAGCCATACGGGAATAAACGTGGAGGGGCGATTTAACCGATTAAAAAAATAATCGTTTTATTATCGGTAAATCCTTGAAACTTAAAATTCTTATTGTTAGGTTAAAAATTAAGTGAATCAGAAGGAAAATCTTGAATTGGGTTTGGAATTTGGCTCTATAAGTATAAAATAGAGCAGATAAGTAAACACAATCTATTGTTCATTATATGGCGTATTAATTTTTTTTCAATACAATATATTGATTTTACTTTGAATCTTTTTTTATGAATGCTTCATCTTAAGCGATGAATAACTCTAAAAATTTAATATAAAAAAATAATTTGCGAATAAATTAGGAGAACATAATGTCTAGCGACGCTTTGCGTGAAGAAATAATTAAGGTACTGAAGACCGTTAAGGATCCCGATTTAAATCGAGATATTGTTAGCCTGGGTTTTGTAAAAAATATGGAGCTGGATGGGGATAAAGTAAAGTTTGACGTGGAATTAACTACGCCTGCTTGCCCAGTTAAGGAAGAATTAAAGAATGAATGCGAAACCAAAGTTAAGGCTGTCGAAGGAGTTTCAGAAGTTGCTGTTAACATGACTGCGGTTGTACGTTCTACAGATAGAGATCAACCTGTTTTACCTGGAGTGAAGAATATTATTGCAGTAGCCAGCGGTAAGGGAGGAGTTGGTAAATCCACCGTTGCGGCGAATTTGGCTTTGGCTCTTCAAGTGACAGGGGCAAGCGTTGGTTTGATGGATGCTGATATTTATGGTCCCAGCGTTCCTCAAATGTTGGGAGTTCCCATTGCTCCTCCCAAAGGAGGGCCAGATAATAAGATTTATCCAATAGAAAAGCATGGAATTAAATTGATTTCCGCAGCTTTTCTTGCAAAAGAAGGCCAACCGTTGATGTTGCGCGGCCCCATGTTAGGTGGAATAATTCAGCAATTTTTACAGAATGTTGATTGGGGAGAGTTAGATTACTTAGTGATAGACCTTCCACCTGGTACTGGCGATGTTCAGATGACTTTGACGCAAAGAGCTCCAATCTCTGGGGCTGTTGTGGTGACCACTCCGCAAGAAGTGAGTTTAATAGACGCCGAAAAAGGAGTGAAGATGTTTTTCCAAGTTAAAGTTCCAGTGCTTGGGATTGTTGAAAATATGAGTTACTTTGTTTGCGATGGTTGTGACAAAAAACATTTTATTTTCAAGAACGGCGGCGGAAAGACAATGGCGGAAAAGCTGAATGTTCCTTTCATTAACGACATTCCTTTGATCACGAATGTTGCCGAATGTGGCGATGCAGGCACTCCAATTGTTGTAGCGGATCCAGATTCGCCGGCGAGCTTAGCTTATAAAGAATTGGCTGGTAAAGTTGCGGCTCAGCTAAGCATTAATCAAGCTAAAGATGATAAAGTCGAAACTTCTTTTGAGTTGGCTTGGGAAGGTTAAAAGCTAATAACAATCAAAACTGTTTAATAAATATCGTCACCTTCCTTCTAAATATTTAGAAGGAAGGTTTTTGATAAAAGTTCCCTTATTTTTAGAAAAAATACTATGACCGAAAAAGACGAACATGGGCAAGGTGGGTTTTTGCCCAAAAAAGTTTATCAAATTGATCCAAAAACCTTAGGAATCGTTTGGAATGATGATAAAGAATGTTCCTATCCAGTTAAACTTCTTAGAGAAAAGTGCCCTTGCGCTAATTGTATTGATGAATGGACTGGAGAAAATAAAATAGTTCCAGGTTCTATCCCTGACTCCATTAAACCTCTCAAGTTGAATTCCGTAGGAAGATACGCAATCCAGTTTTATTGGAGCGACGGGCACGATACCGGTCTTTATACGTATGATTTATTGCGCCGACTTTGCTAAAAGACAAATCTTTAGACATTCGGTTAGAATGCAAAGGTTTTTTCTAAAATAGCCATTTTCAAATCTTAAAATTTCATTGAGCTAATTTAGATCATACCTCGACGCTTTCTTGAGAATCTATTGAAAGTTTGATATATATTCAAGAATGCATTCCTATCAAAAATTTGGTAGGTTACTTCCCATAAAACCTCTTCTTTGTTAGTTTTCTTGTTTCTCTCCATAGCCAAAAAATACTGGATATGCGGTCTTCAATTAAACTTTTACGTATTTCGCGTATTTTTAAAATTAATTAAAAAAAGAACGTTTATTTTTTTAATTTAAAGATTGATCTGGTCGGTTGTTTTAAGGGTTTTGTTAACAGAAATTAAAAAAAGTTCTTGATAATAAAAAATGAAATCGGTTCTCTTATTTAAGACGTTATTTCGCAGATACCAGGCTTATTTTAATAAAACTCTATTCCTGTTATTGGTCGAGTTTGTTTTTGATATGTTGTCCATTTTTGCCGTGGCGCCGGTAATGGATTTTCTACTCAAACGAAACGAAGAAGACTTTAGTCAAATTACTCAGTTTTTTATTAGGGTTTTTTCTGATATTGGATTGCCAATTACTTTATTGACTTTTCTCGGAACTTTTTTCTTTTTTCAAGTGTTAAAGGGTGGTTTTTTTATTTTTGCGAGGTATTGCATACTAGATTTAAAATATGCAATTTTAAAAAATTTGATCACGGATTCATTTGAAAAGTTTTTTAAAGCACGATGGTTATATTTTACAAGTACAAATCAAGGCAAGCTGGTCAACACTTTTACTCGCGAGATACTGGTGGTTGGAGAAGCTTTTCTAGCGATGGCTTTGGTTTTATCTGGCGCAGTGCGTTTAGTTGTTTTTATTGGAGTTCCATTTTATATCTGTTGGCAGGCGGCTTTTGCCGCTCTTTTGGCTGGTGTGTTGTTTTCCGTTCCTCTTGGAATGTTAGGGCCTTTAAATTATCGACTGGGTATGTTGAGTACTTCTACCGCTAATCACTTAACTGCGATTGTTACGGAATGTCTTACATCAATGAAGGTTATTCTTGGGTTTGGAGAAGGTAAAAAAACTTTAAACATGTTGAGCGATAGTTTTGATTCGCATAGGAACGCAGCTTTAAAATCGCAGACGTTACAAACGGCCACACCTTTAATTTATGAACCTCTCGGGTTATTGGCAGTTTTTGGAGCCGTATTAACCGCGCAAAACTATTCCGTTCCGTTTTCAGATATTGCGGTTATGCTTTGGGCTTTTATGAAGGCAATGCCTCAAATTGGACAAATAATTGAACGAAAAAATTCCTTAGAAAATTTTTTCCCAAGCTTCGAACAAGTATGGGAGATACAAGAGCAAGCTCAAAACTTTGTGCAACCATCCGGCGGAGTGATTTTCCCTGGATTAAAAAATGATATTTGTTTCAACGATGTTGATTTTTCATATACGACCGGCGACTTGGCTTTAAAAAGAATAAATTTTAAAATAGCTCAAGGTAAAATGGTTGCGGTTGTTGGTAAATCTGGCTCTGGTAAATCTACGCTCATTGATATGGTGATGGGATTTAACCCACCCTCGGCAGGGAAAATACTAATTGATGGGAACTCTTTAGATCAATTTGATGTGGTCTCATGGCGTCAAAGGATCGGTTATGTACCTCAAGAAACGGTTTTATTCAATTTAAGTATTCGCGATAATTTATTGTGGGCTACGGAAACTACAAGCGATTCCGATGTATGGGAAGCTTGTAAACTAGCTAATGCGGATGAATTTATTAATGGGTTTAAAGATGGTTTAGACACCATTGTTGGCGACCGTGGAGTGCGATTGTCGGGAGGACAAGCTCAAAGAATTGCTTTAGCGAGAGCTATTCTAAGAAAACCAGATTTGCTGATTCTTGACGAGGCTACTAGCGCGCTCGATACCGAAGCGGAGCGATCTATTCAAACCGCTATTGAAAAAATTGCTAAACAAACCACTGTTTTAGCTGTTGCTCATAGGCTTTCTACGGTGGCTAAAGCCGATTATATTTATCTTCTTGAAGATGGAAATATTGAAGAAGAGGGAAGTTACGATAACTTAATAAGTATTAAGGGAAAATTTCAAAAAATGGTGGAAATGCAAAAACTAGCTTAAAAAGCTTAAAGAAGATTTTTGAAAAAATTTGTAGAAAAATGCATAGTTATGTTAAAAATAGAAAATTAAGGATTTTTAGGAAGGTTTTAACATTAAGTCTGTATTAATTATCGTAGCTCCTGGATTTGAAGAAATAGAAACCATTACGGTGGTAGATATTTTGCGTCGTTCAGGCGCTAGGGTTACTTTGGCTGGAACGGAGCCAGGACCGTTAAAAGGTTCTCGCGACGTGACTATTGTTCCAGACGCATTATTGGAAGAAACGATAGAAAAGGAATTTGATCTTATCGTTTTGCCAGGAGGGCAACCTGGTACTACGAATTTAGGAAATAACCAAAAAGTACTAAATTTGGTAAAAAAAGCCAGCGAGGACCGTAGAAAGATTGGGGCCATTTGCGCCGCTCCGTTAGTATTAGATTCCGTCAACTTATTACAAGAAAAAAGCTTTACCAGCCATCCAAGTGTTGAGAATGACTTCCAATCAGGGCGATATTCTCAAGAAAGAGTGGTTATTGACGGTAATCTTATAACAAGTAGGAGTCCCGGAACCGCAATGGAGTTTGCTTTTGCCTTGGTAGAAGAGCTTTTTGGGAAAGACCGGTTAGAAACGGTTAATAAGGGCGTAATGGCAAAATTATAATTTTGAAAAAAATTCAAATCTATTTTTTTTTTAGAGCGTCTAAATGTTAGGTTTGATCTTTATGATTATATAAAATTTAATAATTTTGAATTTTACTTTAGAGTTTTTAAATGTTTGTTAATATTTCTCGAAATAAATTACTTATAAATAAAAATAGATTGCCTGATAAAAAGGTTAAAGCGAAGAAAAAAGAGCCACGATGTAATCACTGTGGGGGATTGGTCCGGTTTGATGGAGAAGTTTCTTCATGTATCATGTGTTCCCGAGAGAAGGGACATGCATGTTCGGGGTGTTCTTTTGCGACTCAATTAGAAGTGGATCAGAATAAAAAGTTAGCCTAATCTGTCGTTTTTGAAAGATTACTCATATCGTTCTTTGTACCTTTCGTATACTTTTTCTTCGATAAAGAATTCTACGAGGTTTTGATCTAGTTCTTCATGTTCGCTCATTGATCTTAGAATTCTGTAAACGTTAGAAAGAGGCATTGCTTTTTTATAAGGTCGATCTGAAGCTGTTAAAGCCTCTGCTATGTCGGTTACTGCCATCATCAGTCCCTCGAAAGGAATTTCGCTCCCTTTCAGACCTAAAGGATATCCTTTTCCATTAACGAATTCGTGGTGAGCTCCTGCAAAATTCGGAATATTCTTTAACCTTTTAGTGAATGGTATCCGATTGAGCATTTTTAGCGTTACGGTAGCGTGATGCTGCATGATCTTTCTTTCTTTTTCCGTAATGCTTCCTTTTCTTATGGATAGATTTTCTAACTCATTTTCCGTAAGAAAGTTAGCTTGTTCGCCATTTTCATCAGTGTAAGTCATTTCGCTAATTTCTTTTAGTCGATTTAATTTATCGTCTTCTAAGAACTCTCCAGGCTCGTTACACTTTATGACAAAAGCTTTAATTTCTTCTAATTCTTGAATCTTTGCTTCTCCTTCTTCGCTTGATTTGCTTATTTCGTCCGCAGAAGCCTTTAATTCAAAAAGCTCAATTTTTCGCTCTAAGTTTTCTTTTTTTAATTTTTCGATCAAATAATTGAATCTCATTTTAATATAATGGACTCGGTCAAAAATTGTTTGAAGTTTTTTGCCTTTTTCAATGATCTCGACTGGAGTCGTTACTTTGCCTATATCATGCATCCAAGCGGCTATTTTTAATTCGTATAACTGTTCCGGCGTAAAGTTAATATCTTTAAAAAATCCGGTTTTTGTCTCATTTAATATTTCTGCCATGGTAATCGTCATATTAGCCACGCGTTTGATGTGGCCGCCTGTCACTGGAGACTTCTCGTCAATCGCAGTAGCCATAACCTCAACAAAGGCTTCAAAAAGCTTTTCCATATCTAGAATTAATTTAACGTTTGTAATGGCTACAGCCGCTTGAGAGGCCAGTGATTCGGTTAAACCTTCTAAATCTGGGGAAAATGGCGTTACTTCGCCATTTCTTGGGTTTTGCGCGTTCAGCAATTGCAAAACGCCTATAACGTCGTTTTCATGATTACGCATAGGCACAACCAGCATTGACTGAGAACGATAACCAGAGGTTTGGTCAAATTTCTTTGGGCCTGTAAAGTCAAATAGGTCGGAGTGATAGACATCTGGAATATTAACTGAAATCCCCTTCATTGCTACGTAAGCAGAAACGTTTGACTCTTTAAGCTCGACTGGAGGAAATGGGATTTTGTCGCCTGATTTCCCCCCCATTCTAATGTTAAGGGATTCGGTCTGAACGATTTTAAACCTTAACGTGTTGTCTTCAAGGATATAGAGAGTTCCCGCATCGGCATTTGCAAAGCTCCGCGCTTGATCCACTATCATTTCTAATAGTGCATTTAGGTTCCTCTCACCGGAAAGCGCTCTACCAATATCGGATAATTGGCGAATTTGCGAAATCATCCTGTCCGCGTAGCCTTTTACCTCGTTTACTACGCTTACTAGAAGAGAATTTAAGTGAGCGTCCTGAGAGAGGTTTGCGCTTTCAGGGGTTAAGTTGTTTGGTTTGGTGAAATCGTTCATTGACCAATGATTCAATTTAAAAGACTTTTTCTAATATAAAACAACGCGTTAAAAATTAAAACCTTAAAAAAAAAATAACGACTCCCAAGGATGGATTTGGACCTAATTTAGAGAGAAGTTAATTAAAATTTTAATTAATTATTGTATTATATTTAGGGCAAAAGTTTTATGAAAAAATTTCTTAGATTTGTAGAATTAAATTGAAAGATAGAGTTGTTTTAAGGTGCAAAAAAGAACTTTATTATCATTTTATTTCGGATTTGGGATTTCGCATGCAAAAAAAGTTTTGTTGGTTTTGCCATTAAAACGTCTTAAATAAACTACGATAATATGTTGATGATTCTCTGAAAAGCTCAGTACTTTGGCGACTTTGCGGGGAGCTTTTCATATTTAAATATTTCCCTCTAGTAATAATGGTTCTCTAGATTCCCATATTCTTTTACCGCAAACATTTATAAATGCCGGGTTTTCGGATTCAAATAGCGCTAAATGAGATAAATAGAGACCATTATCGTCTGTTGGACTATCGCCATATTTTTCTTTCTCTTCATGCATGATTCCAGCTTCAAATCTTTTTATTCCTTCGCTAGCGGCAACATTTTCAAAATAGGAGCCCAACAAGGGGTTATTTTCTTTATTTATACCTTTTGCATTTTTTCTCAATAGCAATTTGATTGCTCTCGAAGAGTGAGAAGGAAATAAGCCCGCTCGAATGCAGGCACGTTTTGATTTACCTTGTTCCATAGTCCACTTTTCAATTGCTTCTTTTGAGTGACCCATTGCGCCATAACTGCAAATTTGGTGTTTAAGTAGATAAAAAGTCGAATAGGAGACTATTGTTTTAAATTGGAAAAGGTCTTCAAGTTTTTGTAAAGGATCGAATGAAATGCGGTTTGAGTGCGCTATTTGTTCTTCCGTAGACTCTTTAATAGGGAAACCCACTTCGCCAAGAGCGGTAGCGTAAAAAAGGTATTCGTATTTTTCTCCGCCGACCTTTTTTATATCTTCAATGCAACTTTCGGTTGTGATATCTCCAAAAATAGTATGATCAGCTCCTTCAATTTCAAAACTAGGATCTTCTTTACCATACCAATTAGCTATTATAGTCTCTTCTTCTCCAAACTTTTTCCTAACAGCTTTAATTGCGGCGGTTCCCATTACGCCGCTCCCTCCAATGATTAAATAACTTCCCATTCGTTTCCTCCAAAGGGCAGATTTAGTTTATATCGGTTAATTTGAGTATTTACAGAAGAACAAGCTAGTTTCAATCCTAACTTATATTTTGTTTAAGAGCCTCCAACGCTTTCTTGGATATCCCAATAGGGGACTTGGGAGAGTTCGCTTGCTGCCTGCGTTAAGTCTTTATTGGATTTTGTAAATGATGAGAGTTGGTTAAACAATGATTCAACATCTGTTTTAAATGTTTCCGAATTATTCTGGGATTGATTTTCTAAATATAATTTTGCATAAGATGATACTAATGTCTTCGCGTAATTTAAAGTTTCTTTTACCGATGCGTAATCTAATGCGCGATGTTCATGTTCTAAGGCAAAGTCATAGAAAGTAAACCATGTGTCGATCTCTTTCTTGGGTTTTCCAAGAATTTTTAATTGTGCGCGGTACTCCTTTTCGCTCATTAATTTGAGATCGTCTCTAACGATCATCGCTAAATCGTTTAATGGGATTCCATTAAGGGTTGTGCAAAGATGAGTTAAGTGTTCAATCAACTTATTTATTTCTCTATCTAATTTGAGACCAATAACGGATTGCGCGCTAAGTTCTTTTGATTTTTCGAATAAATTCCAAAACCCGCCGTCATATTGGGCTTTTTCCTTATGACTGATTAAGAGTTTAATTTCGTTCAGACACTCCTTTTCGTTTGCAGATGTTGAGCTAGCAAACGATATTGTCAATATTAAAAAGAAAATACCGGTCTTTATTTTTAAGAGTTTGAAATGTTTCATAACTACATATTATTGGCCGCTAATACGGGGACGGGCAACGTTTCCGCTAACATGCGACCGGGAGCCGCTAATATTTGAGGAATGGCGAGGTTGGCCGCTAATATGACTGGCAACCCTCCCACTAACATGCGGCGAACTAGATACTCCGCTTACTTGAACTTGCACGCCGCTTACGCGAGGCGGCGGGGGTGAAATTTCCTCTACAATAGGCTGAGGTGTAATATTCTTTTTTTCTATAATTTGATTGGTGGGTAGGGTCGTTGGGGAGGCAACCGATTTTGGCGAATCTTGAGTTTTAGGGGTTGGTTTTTTTTTGTCCGAGCATCCAAATGCAACCATTGAAAACGAAATTAAAAGAACAAAGTAATAATTTTTCATTTTAGGGCAAAGCTTTTTGAATGGGTTCGTTGGTAAATTAATTAAAGCAAATTTTTGAAAATGTTTGTTGAGAAATTAATCACAAGTGAATAAAATTTTTAGATTCCCGCTAAATCTGTGTTACCCATTTTTAAAATGGTTTTGAATTCTTTTTGTGTTAAAGGCAAAACAGAAAGTCTGGATTGTTTAACCAAAGCGATATCTTGTAAGCTTTTTTCACTCTTTATTTGCTCTAAAGAAACTTGGTTTTTAAGTGGTTTTACAGGTTTTAGATCGACCACGACCCAGCGTTCGTCAGGTGTGGTAGGGTCTTGGTAAAATTCTTTAACTATTTTGGCTATTCCCATTATCTTTTTGTCCGAAACGCTATGATAAAAAAAAGCGAAATCGCCTTTTTTCATGGCTTTTAAATTGTTTCGAGCTTGGTAGTTTCTAACTCCGTCCCAATAGGTTTCTTTATCGTGAACGAACTCGTCCCAGCTATATTTTGTAGGTTCTTGCTTAACTAACCAGAAGTTCATTGGGAAATTAGAAATGAAAAAATTGAGGTTCAGCTTGGAAAGATTTTGAATCTCATTATAAACAATTATCGTATAAATAGAAGAAGTAATTTGGATAAATAAACTTAAAAAGAAAAAAATAAAAATTATTAGTTTTTGCAAAAGATTCTGATTGACGAAAATACTTTAGCTAAATATAATCAATAGGTTAAATTCAAAAAATTATTAAGATAATTAGAAGACATAAGTCTTGAACTGTTTTCCGTTGCTTTTGGCCTTTTTCCAATTGTCGGCCTTTAACAATGGTTTTCTGGGAATTCCCAGTTGAGGAGTGATTGTGTGATGTTTCGTAAAGAGATTAAAGTATTAGATTGCACCATTCGAGATGGCGGTTTGATGAACGCTCATCAATTTAGCGACGATATGGTAAGGAGAGTTTTCCGGGCCTGCACTGCATCTGGGGTAGATTATATGGAATTGGGATATAAGGCCGATGAATCTCAATTTAGTCGAAAAGACTTTGGTCCAATGAAGTTTTGCTCAGAAAAAGATATCGACAATATCATTGGCAAAGAAGAAAAAAAATGTAAAGTTTCAGTTATGGTGGATATCGGAAGAGTTGATCCAAACGATATCGTTCCAAAAGGTGAAAGTCATGTTGATATGATGCGCGTGGCTTCATATGTTAAAGACATTGATAAAGCCATAAACTTAGTGAACCTTATCAAGGGTAAGGGATACGAAACTACGATTAACATAATGGCTGTATCGCATGCAAGAGAACAAGACTTGGATGAGGCTTTAGAGCAAGTTGAAAGCGAAAGCGGCGTAGACGTTGTCTATTTAGTCGATAGCTTTGGAGCTCTTTATTCGGAGCAAATTGCTTACTTGGCTAAAAAATATAAGACTATATTGAAGACTAGAGAGATAGGAATTCATGCTCACAATAACCAACAATTAGCGTTTTCAAATACTATTGAAGCGATCATAAATAACGTTAATTATTTGGATGGAACCATATTTGGAATTGGCAGAGCTGCTGGAAACTGTCCTTTAGAGTTACTTTTAGGTTTCCTAAAAAATCCAAAATTTGATCTGAGGCCTATTTTAGAAGTCTTAGAAATAGACTTTGTAAAATTAAGGCAAGAAGTTGAGTGGGGGTATACGATCCCTTACATGATTACTGGAGTTTTAGATAATCATCCTCGTTCAGCGATGGCAATGAGAAACTCAGAGAATAAGGACGAGTATCTTAAGTTTTACGAAAAGCTTACCGCCGAGTCTAACGTTTAACTCCAATGAGTTTTGAGCGGTTTGAATTGTCCCGCTTTGAGCGGGAACCTGCTTTAGGGATATTAAGAGGAATCAAACCGGAGCAATTAGATAAAACCTTTGAAACCATAATTGCTTCCGGTTTGAAATATGTAGAAATAACCTTAAATACGCCTAATGCGTTTACATTAATAGAAAAGGCTATTAAAAAGTATGGCCAGTCAGTTTGTATAGGCGCAGGGACTGTTCTCGCTATTGAAGAGGCAAAAAACGCGTTTAACTCTGGCTCAAAGTTTATTGTTGCTCCTACTTTAAACGAAGAAGTGGCAAGCTATTGTTCTAAGAGCAACATTCCTTACTTTCCTGGAGCTCTAACGCCAACTGAAATTGAACGTTGTTGGCAAGCCGGAGCGACTATGGTCAAAGTTTTCCCCGCCTCTAGGTTTGGTCCTGATTACTTTAAAGAGGTCAAAGGACCATTTAATGAAATTAAACTAATGGCTGTAGGAGGCGTAAGGCCTGAAAATATAATGGATTATCTGAGGTGTGGGGCCTCGGCTTTGGCTTTAGGCGGATCAATTTTTTCTACCGCACGGTTAGAATCTGGAGAGTTTTCAGAAATTGCCCATGATTTAAAAGAATTTTTATCTGAGATAAATAAATATTTCCATAAAGAAAATTGATGTTAAAATGAATCTAGGGTAAATAAATTTAGGAGGGGAAGTGGCTTACGATTTTTTAAAGAATTTCATGATTTTTGAAGATGAAGAAAAATTTAACCGGTTATGCCAAGCTTTGGAAGATGTGATTCGGGACTTGGAGGACTCAGACGGTAAATTTTCCGAAGTTGAAATCATGCAAGCGCTGGATATGGTTGGCTTCAACCAATTCCGAGACTCTTGGGAAGAATTTAAGAAAATGGATTTACAACGGGATTTTTCAATGATGGAAATTGGAAGACCAAAATCCAAAAAGTTTTTAAATTAAGTAAATATCCTACCTTTTTAGTCGGTTTTTTTATTTAACATACTTATAGTATAAACCGCTCCAACGGCTAAAGCTGCGATAATAAATCCCTGTCCTATGCTTGTTTCTAAAGTTGGGTAAATCCCTAACCAATCGATTTCTGGAATGAAATCAATGGCAGTTAACGGCAAGCCGCCTCCTACTTGAATCGCGTGTAATCCCTTTCCGGTAAAAGTAAAGGCCATAAAGTAAAGAAATATTCCTGTTAGTCCAAAGAACCAATTGACTGGAATCCTCATTCCCATTTTATTTATCCCATAAAATACCGCAAAGAGGACGGCGCAACCGACAATGAAGCCAGGAATTATTCCACCTGTCGAATCGCCGGAATAAGTATAAAGGGCTTCGTAAAAAAGGACAGTCTCAAAGCCTTCTCTATAAACGGATAAAAATGCCAAGGTGGCGAGAGTTAAACCGCTTCCCGTTCTTACTGCTTCTTGCATTTTTCCTGCTACAAACTTTTGAAATTTTTCAGCTCCAATTTTAGATATAAGCCAATAGCTAATATAAAAAAGCATTGCTGCGGCTATTAACATTATTGCGCCTTCTAAAATTTCTTGATTTGCAGCGCTTATTCCTAAAATTTCATGAACGAGATAAGCCGTTAAAAAACTTGCTAGAATTCCAACGCCAGCTCCTAAATAAATGGTTTTTACCTGGTTTTCGTTACGGGATTTAATTAAAAAAGTTATTAAAGCGGATAAAATTAGAATCGTTTCAAATCCTTCTCTTACGATTATTGAAAAAGATTGAATGAAAATCCCCGCTCTCTCAGTTTTGGCGGTAAATACTTTAATTGCTTGATCAAGGTCTGTATTAATTTTTTCGACTAGGGAATCAATCTCTGCTTTGGGAGCCTTTCGTTTTATCTCTCCTCGTAATCGGCCAAAGTTTGCCTGTAATCTTAAGCCAAGGTTCTTTTCCTTTGCGATCAATGCGGCTTCAATAGTTTCGTAGACTAAATATGCATCGAAAGCGGAGTCTCCAGCGGACTCTGCATTTCCCGAACTAAAGTTTTTTGCGCTTTCTGCAATCAGTTGTTTGATTTTAGAGACGGTTTCGTGAATTGAAGCTTTGATCTCAGATTCGCTTGGCGCAGAAGCTATTTGGGGTAATTTGACGTCTTTATTAGAAAAAGTTCGAATATAATAAGCGACATCCCAGATGTCGTCTTCCGATAAGACGTCGGCCCAAGCAATCATGCCAGTGTTGGCTATGCCAACGTTTATTACTTCAAAGTTGTCATAGGGAGTGGAATGTTCATTCCCCGTAATATCTGGGTCGGCTAGTACTGCCGGTTTTGGATCTAGTTCTGCGGCAGTTGGACCGTCGCCTTGACCGCTAATGCCATGGCAATGAGAACAATTTGTTCTAAAAATATTTTCCCCATTTTCTAAGGAGATAGGGCGCTTAGGAGATTTTTTTATTTCGATACCAAATTCTTTTAATATCTGATTTTGGATTGAAGTAGAAAGGTTTTTTATTTTGCCTATATCCAACTTTTGTTGAATGACAGATTTTAATTCTGTGAGTTCGCTTTTTATAACATTAGCTTTTTCAGAATCTTTAAATTGAGTCGAAATAGGATCAAACTTGTCGGCAACCATTTGTAGAAAAGCTTGGCTTTCTTCATATTCTACTTCGTTAACAACTTGACCGTTTTTTACAGCTAGTTCGTATTCCTTGGATACGATAGCCAACATCATTACTAGCTTTTTAATTTTTAATTCAGTTTTTTGTTCCTTTTCTATAGCTTCTACTGAGACAGGAAACTGAAAAATTCCTAAGCAAAGGGTTAAGGTTAATAAAATGAAAAAACAAAACCCTCGTTGTGACGAAGCTGGTTGTATAGAAAGCATATTTTTATTGAATTTCTTTATGTAAATTTTATTGATTAAAGTAACTACGAAGAAGTTGGAGAGAAAACTTAGTCGACCTCTTATTAATATAACCTTTTTTTGTAGACGACAAAGAGCTAACAATTAAGCGTTATTATTTTGCAATTATGTGTCTTTTTGGGATCTCTTTAATTTGAGAATTGTTATCAATATTAGAATAGGACCTTATATTTGTCAATTTTAACTTTTTAGTTTTTCTGATTATTTGGTTAAAATATCAATTAGTTAAAACTCTAATTTAGTCAGTATATCACTACTGTCCGGTAAAAGTTAATTGGTATTGAATGTGTTCGGTTTCAACT
>JAYOZP010000068.1:0-10434 GCA_038154245.1 Nitrospinales bacterium
GCTGGCGAGAACCCGCCCGCCGTCCGCGCACGCTCCCTGAGCAACAAGAGCGCGGTGTTCCCCGTCAGCCGAATGTGGACCAAAGAGGGTAGGAAGTTAAGAGACACTTTTTGTTAACCTTTCCTGTAAAGGAGGGAGTTATGAACAAGAAAGTGTCAAGTGAAGGAGTGGTAAAGGATATACGCCGTCGGACGCGCAAGAAGTATTCATCTGAGGAGAAGATACGGATCGTCCTGGATGGCTTGCGAGGTGAGGAGAGTATTTCGGCGATCTGTCGGCGTGAGGGGATTCCGAATAACCTGTATTACCGCTGGAGCAAGGATTTCCTGGAGGCTGGGAAGAAGCGTCTGATGGGAGATACAGCTCGGGAAGCCAACTCCACGGAAGTGACGGATTTAAAGAAGGAAAACGACCACCTCAAGCAGTTGGTGGCGGAGATGGCCCTGAAGAACCGGGTTCTTAAAAAAAGTCTGAATGGCACGGATTCCGGGGACATCGATATATGAGGTACGGTCCGTCTGAGAAGCGGGAGATCATCCGGATTGTGGAAGAATCGGAACTTTCGGTCCGCCAGACCTTGAAGGAGTTGGGGATTCATCGGAGCACCTTCTACAACTGGTATAAGCGTTATCTGGAAGAAGGGGAATCGGGCCTGGGCCATAAAAAGCCCAAGGCCCGAGGCTTCTGGAACAGGATTCCAGATGAGGTAAAGGATCAGGTCGTGGAAAAAGCTCTGGAGCAAACGGAGTTGTCGCCCAGAGAACTGGCCTGTCATATCACCGATACCGAAGGCTACTTCATCTCAGAATCCAGTGTTTACAGGATTCTAAAGGCCCATGACCTGATCACCAGTCCTGCCTATATCCTTCTGCAGGCAGGAGATTCCTTCAAGAATCCCACCCGAAGAGTCAATGCGCTGTGGCAGACGGACTTTACCTACTTCCGGGTGATCGGCTGGGGCTGGTATTACTTGTCCTCGGTTCTGGATGACTTCTCTCGATTCATCATCGCCTGGAAACTGACGACCTCCATGACCGCTCTGGACGTTAAAGAAACATTGGATGAAGCGGTCAAGAGAACCGGAGTCGATCAGGTCAAGGTGAAGCACAAACCCAGACTGCTCAGTGATAACGGTCCTTGTTATCTCTCAGGGGAACTCAAAACCTATCTGGAGAAACGGGGCATGGCCCATTCCCGTGGAGCTCCGTATCATCCCATGACGCAGGGCAAGATCGAGCGGTACCATCGTTCCATGAAGAATGTGGTGAAACTACAGAACTACCACTTCCCCTGGGAGTTGGAGCAGGAGATCGGGCGGTTCGTGGAGTATTACAATCATCATCGATACCACGAATCCTTAAACAACGTCACCCCGGCCGATGTCTACTTCAACCGGCACCGGGAAATCCTGTCCAAACGGGACAAGACCAAACAGAAAACCCTGGAGCTGAGGAGAAAACACTTCCTCAAATCCAGGGTGGCGTAACCCAATGTTGAACTTTTATCTGCAGGAATATAAAATCAATGTGTCTCTAACTCAAATCCATTAGCGGTCCACATTCCTTTGACGACGTACAGAAACAGGTGGCAAATCGATGGCTGGATGGGCTTTAGATTTATTATTAAAGAATGATTTAAAAACAGCCTTTTACTCTTTGAAAAAAATAAGGGGTATAGGTAGTAAAATTGCTCCATTCTATTTGAGGGACATTTTTATACTTTCTCAGAATCACAACCTACCAAACCTCGACGATAAATTTTTACTTCACCCCATTGATGTTTGGACGCGGCGTGCCGGAAAAATCTTATTGAACAATCAGGATGATGCCACAGATAAACAGTGCGCAGACGCCCTTATCCAGCTTGAGCAAGAATTGAGCTTAATATATGGTTACTCTAATATAGCATTTTGGGTTTTCGGTGCATTGATTGCCGAGGACAATGATATGTTCGGGAAAGCAGTTCAGGCTATTGCTAGAAGAAATGAACAAGAACTTAAAGACGTAGTAGACGTTATAGTAGATTCAGAAAAGGACTGGTTAAGGGTTTTGGAGCGTTTAATATAGTTACTTATTCTGGAATGGTATCGCCCCAAAGAAGTTCTGCAATGGATTCTATATTTTTAAGTTGGCCATCTGTTTTTTTCCTGGGTTTTATATATTTAGGGTTTCGGGTCCACCGCCAAAGCAGGCTCTTGCCATGCTTCTTGGATCACCTCGCCCCTGTTTTGTGAGGGCGACGGTGGCTCCAGACGAAGCAGGCATAGAAAAAGAGGGCTTCTCAATTCATGGAAAAAGGTAAAATGGCTCTGAAGCCGTTTTACTGGCTCAAAATGATATTTGATAAAAACGATCATTGGTCCGCAAACGAAGGCGATCTCAACCGGTCGATGCAACACATGCGTTAAATCGTTGAGCTGGTGTTTCAAATTTTAATGTTTTACGTGGCCGTTCATTTAACTGTCGGGCCACAGCATTCAGCTTAGTTTGAGAGTGTACTGACAAATCCGTCCCTTTTGGAAAATATTGTCTAAGCAAACCATTCGTATTTTCATTTGATCCTCGTTGCCATGGGCTGCGAGGATCGCAAAAATAAACGTTTATATCAGTTTCTAATGTAAATCGCTCATGGTCTGCTAATTCTTTTCCTCTATCCCAAGTTAGTGATTTATACAATTCGTCCGGTAGTTTCTTTGATTGTTTTATCAGTGCTGATATGACACTTTCCGTATCTTTATTTTTAACTTTGGCCAGCATGACATAACGTGTGTGTCGCTCTACCAATGTTGCAATGTAACTGTTATTTGAGCCTGCAATAAGATCGCCTTCCCAATGCCCAGGCACAGCACGATCTTCAATGGTGGCGGGGCGCTCACGGATCGATACAGCATTGGTTATTTGGCCCAGTCCATCTCTTTTTAAACTGGCATGCTTGGAACGCCGGATTGCACGTTGTGACCTAAGGTATTGTTGTAGCTCTTTTTTAAGCACGCCGCGTGCTTGAACAAACAAACTGCGATAAATCGTTTCATGTGACACGTGGTTATTCTCATCTTTAGGGTATTCCATTTTTAGCCATCCGGCGATTTGCTCTGGGGACCAATTTAATTGAAGTTTTGTCGCCACAGCTCGACTCAAGGGTCGGTTACAAGCCAGTTTACATCGTTTGGGACGACCAGATCGCTCCCATGCAGAAAGATCAGCTTGGGTGGCCCGATAGTTATCATAACCACCATTGCGCTTGATTTCACGACTGATCGTTGAAGGGGGCCGATTTAAATGTTTAGCGATTGAGCGAATAGACAAATCCGCAACAATGCCTCTTGAAATTTCTTCTCGTTCAGACAGGGTAAGGGCTTGTTTAGATCGCTTGCGAAGAGGTGGACGAATGCCACCCGTTGGTTCCAATATATTAAAAATAGAAGAGGAGGGACGATCAAATAATCGACCGATTGATTTTAGAGACTCGCCTTTTTTCCAGCGATCCCATATCTCTTGCTTCTGTGCAGGGGTATATTTAATTCGGGTTCTGTATGCCATTTGCAACACTCCATCTTTTTATTTAAGATTATAGTGTTGCGTTGACCGGTTGAGAACGCCAACCAAAGCAGACATTACCTCTAATTATGAACCACCGAGAGTTAAATTTCTCCAACCAGCACCAATCTTATTAAGCAGTTTAATAATAAGGCCTTAAGATCGAGTTTTGAAAACAATCTTAATTATAAGAAGAAATGTGTTTAAATTAAGGGGAGGTTCTTGATAGTCTTAATCATATTATAAACTTAGAGAAATAATCCTTTTAACCAGCAACTATGAATAAACTTATACATTTTTACATGGTTTCATTTTTTCTAATATTTTTTTTGAACTTGGCTCATGCAGAAGAAAAGAAACAATTTTTTGGATATGAAGGGGCTGCGGGTCCCGCGGATTGGGAGGATCTTGCCGAACTTCTCAAAATAGACTCTTATTTTTGCCGAGAAGGGAAACATCAATCTCCTATAGACCTAAAAAATATCTCAGAACTTAATGCTCCAGATCCTAAACTTAAAAATTTAGCCATTGATTACTCTTCAACACCTATTCGTATTATAAACAACAGTCATACAATTCATTTGAGTTATGATTCTGGCAGTAAGGTTAAATGGGAAAACAAAACGTTTGAATTGATTCAATTCCATTTTCATTCACCTAGCGAGCATACAATTAATCAAAGACAATATGATATGGAGATGCATTTGGTTCATAAGTCTCAGGATCAAAAGTTTTTGGTTTTAGGAATTTTAATGAAAATGGGAAAACATAACTCCGATATTCAAAAAATTTGGGACCGAATCCCCAGTATTCAAAACAAGGAAGTTGTTTATCAAGATGATCCTTTTAATGTTGAAGAGCTGTTACCTTCAAAAAAAGAATTTTTTTATTATTCTGGTTCGCTAACCACACCGCCTTGCCTGGAAAATGTAAACTGGTTTATTATGAAAACGGTGATTGAAGTTTCAAGTGACCAAATTCTTTTTTTTCAAAATTTTATTAACAATAATGCACGTCCAACCCAAAAATTAAATAATCGCCTAATCAAGAATGTAAGACTACAACAACTTAACAAGGCAGATTGAATTTAAATTGGGGGTTGTAAACTTTATTAATCATTCTGGTTCTTTGGTTATTTAACCCAAAAATGACCTCATTGAGATAATCATCAGTAATTTTTTATCTACCCGCAAAGCCCCTAATGTTTTCCCGGCAGCTCCACTTTTGTTTTGAAGGGATTACCTAGAAAAGATTTATCTTTTTTTGTTGATTGAAGTGTCCGCTGTTGGCCGAAAGCTGCCTTCAAGTTGGGTTCCTGAGACTTCATAATAAGCAACTTTATTGGGACGTGTATCTTTCATCTCAAAATGGCAAATAAGGCCTCTGGGGCCGTTTTACGGGCTCATATGGGACCGAAAACCGGCCAAAACTTACACATTATTTTACACATTCACATTTTTAAATTAAATAAATCCTTTAAATGCAATAATTTATAATAATATGCAAGGGACTTAAAAAGCGGCGCTGCAGATTATATTCCAAAAAACAACTTAAACTATGAGAATTTATCTCGAAGCATCTTAAACGCTATTAAAGTCAGAACCTTAGAATTAAAATCCAAAAAAGCCGAGTATGACCTGGGACAACGGGAAAAGGAATATAGAACTATCATTGAATCTGTCTCCGATATTATCTTTAAATTAGAAGCTGCAGGTAAAATTACATTTATCAATCCGGCCATTAAACTTCTAGGATACGAACCAAATAAACTATTGAATCAACCCATTGACTCCTTGGTTCAATCAGAGTTAAAAAAAGAAATAAACATACATGACATCGCCACGAAAAGGGTTGGACCAAGAGCGACAACCGATTACCAAGCCCGATTCAAAATAAATAAAAGTTCAAACCTATTTCAATTTGTAGATTCCATAACCGTACTCCTGGAGGCAAAAGGCCTTTGGAACGTTCCTGATGATCAAGTTATGGATAGATCCGCAAAAAAAACCTTTTTAAACACTTTATGTGTCGCGCGTAACATTACTGAATTGAAACGCGTTGAAAACGAACTACGCGAAAACCATAAAAAATTGATGCAAGCTAATTTGAAATTGAAAAAAATTTCTAGTCAAGACGCTTTAACAGGCATAGCAAATAGATATAGCTTCGACGAATATTTTTCACAAGAAATTAAAAGGGCTGTCAGAACTAAATCGGCTTTATCTCTAATTATGATCGATATAGATTACTTTAAGAATTTTAACGATACTTATGGGCATCAAGCTGGAGATAAATGCTTAACCGAAGTGGCAAAAGTTCTTGACGAATCGCTTGGAAGATCGGGAGACTTGGTAGCTCGGTATGGCGGCGAAGAATTTATTCTCGTTTTACCGGGAACCGACGAAAAAGGCGCTATATCATTTGCCGAAAGCTTGAGAGCTAAGGTGGAAGATTTACAAATCTTACATAGCGATAGTCAAGTTAATAAATTTGTTACGATCAGTTTAGGCGTTTTTACATGTTACCCAGACCAAACAACTACCGCTGAAATAATAATAGAACAGGCAGATAAAGCCCTTTACAAAGCTAAGGAAAAAGGTCGCAATCAAATAGGGAAAGGGACCGCTATACTTACTTAATATTTTTAAAGCTTAAAATAAAAGTTTTAAGCGGCGCTTTCGGAAAACTGATCTTTGATTTTTAAAACTTCCGGCAAAATATCAAGAAACAATGGAACCAATTCAGGGTCGAAATGTTTTCCGCTCTCATTTTTCATAAAATCAATAGTTTCTTCAATAGACCACGCCTTCTTATAAGGTCTTTCGGAAGTTAATGCATCGAAAACATCGCAAATAGCCGTTATACGTCCAACTAAAGGAATATCCTTTCCCTTTAACCCTTTTGGGTAACCACTTCCGTCCCATTTTTCCTGATGCGTCAATGCGATAATTTCGGCCATCGTAATCAGATCTTCCGTACCGCCAGATAAAATCTCGCCTCCAATTTCGGCATGAGTTTTCATAATCTCCCATTCATCATGGGTTAATCGCGCGGGCTTCAATAAAATATTGTCTGGAATGCCGATTTTCCCTAAATCATGCATAGGACTTGCTAACAAAAGGGTACGACAATCCTCCTCACTCATTCCCGCCGCTTCGCCAAGTTTCATTGAAAAATGGCTCATTCTCAGGACATGATTACCTGTTTCGTTATCTCTATATTCAGCGGCGCGTCCTAATCGTTTGATAACTTCCTCGTTACTTCTCTTTAGTTTTTCGTTAGCTGACACAAGCTCTGCGGTTCTTTTTTTCACCTCTAATTCTAATATTTTATTGTGATCTTTTATTTTGTTATGTAATAAACGCACTTCCAGCATATTTCTAATACGGCAAACTACTTCCGTTAAATTAAACGGCTTACCTAAGAAATCTTTTGCTCCCGCGTTTAAAGCTCTCATTTGAGTTTCATCGTCAGATTGGGCGGTTAATACAAGAACTGGAATATAAGATTCTTTTTCAAATTCTTTTAATTTTTCCATTACCTGAAACCCATCTAAAAAAGGCATCCTCAGATCTAATAAGACTAAATCAGGAGAAAACTCTTGATACATTTCAACGGCTTCGCGTGGATCGGTCGTGCTTTTTATTGAATTAAAACCTTCGTTTTCCAAAGCTCGCAATAAAAGCTGCACATTTGCGGGCTCATCGTCAACAACCATAATATTCGAATTCAATAATTCATCTTCAAGAATCATTAAAATACTCCCCGGAACTACTTATCTAATTTTGTATATAATTTCTTTATAAACTGTTTCCAGAATATTTTCAATCTCCAGAGTATCTAGAAGATATTCAAACCTATATAAATCAAGTTTCAACGCATTTTTTAATAAAACGAATACGGCAAAAAAAAAACAAAATTTATTCCTTCACTAGATTGTATATCGCTTTCCATCAAAAACAAGTAAATTTTCTCCAAATTGCAAATTTTCGAATAAATAAAAAAATTATCTGTCAATTATTTTTTCGAAATCTTAGTTTGCTTGATATGATAAAAATAAATCAACTTTTTATCTTTTTAGAAACTATATCCCCTAATCTCTTACTTAAATCAAAACCAAAATGATCATTGGCGTACCTAAAGAAATCAAAATTCACGAATATAGAGTGTCGCTCACACCTGCCGGAGTCCACGATTTAGTCGAAGCGGGTCACTGCGTCTTAGTCGAAGAAAATGCAGGTTTGGGCAGCGGCATTGATAATAAAAGCTTTTCAAAAGAAGGTGCAGAAGTTCTTTCTAGAAAAGAAGTTTTTGAAAAAGCCGATCTAATAATTAAGGTTAAAGAACCTCAACCTGAAGAATACCCACTACTCCGCGAAAACCAGATCCTTTATACATACTTACATTTAGCTCCCGCTCCTGCATTAACAGAAGCTTTATTAGAGCGTAAAATTATAGGAATTGCCTATGAAACAGTGCAAAAGGAAAATAATTCTTTACCATTACTTGTTCCAATGAGCGAAGTTGCAGGTAGAATGTCCGTTCATGAAGGAGCAAAATACCTTGAACGCGAAAATGGAGGTAGGGGAATTTTGCTTGGAGGGGTTCCTGGAGTAGACCCTGGCCATGTAGTAATTTTAGGCGGCGGAGTGGTAGGTCATAACGCCGCAAAAATGGCTATCGGTACGGGCGCTTCTGTTACCTTACTTGACATTAATTTACCTAGATTAAGATATTTAGACGATTTATATGGCGGTCGCCTTAAAACCTTGATGTCAAACAAACTAAACTTACGCGAATCCTTAGAAAGCGCCGACTTGGTAATATGCGCAGTTTTAATCGCTGGAGCAAAAGCCCCAAAAATCATTACTCGAAAAATGCTTTCCTATATGAAACCGGGAGCCGTAATCGTCGACGTTAGTATCGACCAAGGAGGATCTCTAGAAACTTCTCGCCCAACTTCCCATGACGACCCAATTTTTGAGGTCGACGGAATTGTACATTATTGCGTCGCCAATATGCCAGGAGCTCTAGCGCGCACATCTACATTTGCCCTGACAAACGCAACATTTCCTTACGCATTCAAAATTGCGGAAAAAGGCTTTAACAAAGCTATTCAGGATGATGAAGCCCTAAAAAAAGGAGTAAATATTTACAAAGGGCATATAACTCATCCAGCGGTCGCGGAAGCCCTAGAAAAGCCCTATGTCCCTCTTGATGAATTAATAAACTAAAACACGCAATGTCTAACCCAGAATTCGTTCACCTCCACCTTCATACTCTCTATAGTTTATTGGATTCTTCGATCCGGCACGACCCACTATTCCAAAAAACTAAAGAGTTTGGTATGTCTGCAGTTGCTATGACCGATCATGGCAACCTTTTTGGAGCGATAGATTTTTACTCAAAAGCAAAAAATCACGGAATCAAACCAATCATTGGTTGCGAAGTTTATATAGCTCCAGAGGGAAGATTAGACAAAAGTGAAAAATATGGATTACGCGACGCATCGCATCACCTAATTCTATTGGCTAAAAACAACGCTGGGTATAAAAACCTACTGACTCTAACAACATCGGGTTTTTTAGAAGGTTTTTATTACAAACCTAGAATCGATAAAGAACTACTTTCCCAACATTCAGAGGGGCTTATTGCTCTAAGTTCATGTAACAGAGGGGAAGTCGCGCACAACATTTATAAAGAAAATCTTCCAAGAGCTCAAAAAATGGCTCTTCAATACGAAGAAATCATGGGAAAGGGGAACTTTTATCTTGAAATTCAAAACCACCTTGCCGAGTGGGAACAAAAAATTATTAAAGATACAATTAGCTTAGGTAAAGAATTATCGCTTCCAATAGTGGCTACCAATAATTGTCATTACTTAGAAAAAACCGACGCTAGAGCTCATGAAATATTGATGTGCCTACAAACAGGAAAAACAATAAGCGATAAGTTCCGCTTAAGGTATGACAACCAAGAATATTACGTCAAATCGCCACAAGAAATGGCAGAGTTATTTAAAGACGTCCCGGAAGCTTTAAAAAACACGCTTAGCATCGCCGAACAATGCAATTTAGAATTTGATTTTACTCAAACAAACTTACCTGAATATCCAGTCCCTTCAGGTATGACTTTAGAGTCTTATCTAAAACAACTAGCTACTGACGGCTTAAAGCGCCGCCTAGAAAACATTCCATCTCAAAAGCATGAAACATATAAAGAACGCTTAGATGAAGAATTGGGCATTATTAATAGGATGGGATATCCAGGTTATTTCCTAATCGTTTGGGATTTTTTACATTACGCCAGAAAAAGCGGCGTCCCAGTCGGCCCCGGTAGAGGCTCCGCCGCTGGGAGTTTAGTCGCTTACTCCCTCAATATCACAGATATAGATCCACTTGAGTATGGACTACTCTTCGAGCGTTTTCTAAACCCGGAAAGAGTGAGCCTTCCCGATATCGACATCGATCTTTGCATGGACCGGAGAGCTGAAGTTATCCAATACGTGACAGAGAAATATGGCGGTAACAGAAACGTAGCTCAGATCATAACTTTCGGAAGCATGAACGCAAAAGGAGTTATTCGCGATGTGGGACGCGTTCTAGACATACCGTATGGCGAGGTCGATAAAATCGCTAAATTGATTCCTAATAAATTGGGAATTACTTTAAAAGACGCTTTCAATGAAGTAAAAGATTTTGAAAAGTTAAAAAAAGAAAGCGAAACGCTCAAAGAGTTATTGGATATCGCAGTAGCTTTAGAAGGTTTACCTAGACATTGCTCGACACATGCAGCCGGCGTTGTAATTTCTTCAAAACAGTTAACCGAATTTCTTCCGCTTTATAAAGGAAGCGCGGACGAAGTTGTGACTCAGTTTCCGATGAATACTGTAGAGAAA
>JAYOZP010000068.1:10444-24852 GCA_038154245.1 Nitrospinales bacterium
TTTCTTGGATTGAAAACCTTAACGGTAATCGACAATGCTGTTAAAAAAATAAAAGAAAATCGAGAAGTCGACTTAAACATAGGAACAATTCCACTCGACGACGAAAAAACGTATCAGCTTCTTTCCGACGCTCGATCCATTGGCATATTTCAATTGGAAAGCTCGGGTATGCGGGATTTACTCAAAAAAATGAAACCCGATAGATTCGAGGATATAGTTGCATTGTTAGCCTTATATCGCCCGGGACCTTTAGAAAGCGGTATGGTGGACGACTATGTAAAGTGTAAACATGGCGCGCAAAAAGTAAAATACGAACTCCCTCAACTAAAAAGTATTCTTTCAGAAACTCATGGCGTTATTCTTTATCAGGAACAAGTCATGAAAATTGCCAGCGTCTTAGCCAAATTTACTTTAGGCGATGCCGATCTTCTGCGACGCGCAATGGGAAAGAAAAAGCCGGAAGAAATGGCTAAGCAACGAGAAAAATTTTATAGCGGCTGCAAGGAAAATAATATTCCAGAAAAGAAAGCGCAAATAATTTTCGACCTCATGGAAAAGTTTGCAGGATATGGTTTCAATAAATCTCACAGCGCAGCTTATGCGATGGTATCTTTTCAAACCGCATATCTAAAGGCGCATTATCCGCTTGAGTTTTTTGGGGCTCTAATTACTGCGGACATGGATAATACCGACAAAGTCACTCGCTATATAAACGATTGTAGAGAAATGGGAATCAACATACTTCCTCCCGACGTAAATAAAAGCTATTGGGACTTTACCGTAACCGATGGAAAACTGCTTTTTGGACTTGGCGCAATAAAAAATGTCGGTTCTGCCGCTATAGATTCAGTCATAGAAACAAGAAAAGAAACAGGCGCTTTTGAAAGCTTTGCAAAATTCTGCGAGGTGGCTGACCTTAGAGTTGTCAATCGAAGAGTTTTGGAAAGTCTTATTAAAAGTGGCGCCATGGATTCTCTAGGATCAGCGCGAGCCTATATGTTCGATAACCTCCAAACAACTATGGACTTAGCTCAAGCAAACCAAAAAGACCGCGCCCTAGGACAATCTAGTATGTTCGAAATATTAGAATCGGACGAAAATTCAACATCAGACTTAGAATCTCAAGAAGATCAAACCGACTGGGACGACAATCAGCGTTTAAAATTCGAAAAAGAAACGCTAGGTTTTTTCATTACAGGACACCCTTTATCCAAGTATAAACGCGAGCTTTCATGGTTCACCGATGTTGGAACGGCTAACTTATCCGAAATTCAATCGGGCCAAACAGTTAGTATTGGAGGAATTCCCTCCAAAGTCGTTCCCAAAATCACCAGAAAAGGCGACAAGATGGCTTTCGTCACGTTAGAAGATCTAGAAGGAACCACAGAGATTACTCTTTGGCCAGAAACTTTTGCAGTTGTAGAAAGTTTACTAGCTTCTGAAGAACCCTTACTTGTTACGGGTAAATTGGAAGGCGATGAAAAATTCCCAAAAATCATTGCTTCAGCTGTTTATCCACTTTCAGAAGCAAAAAAACACTGGCGAGGAAAATTGCGCCTATCTCTGCGAGCGGCAGGTTTAGAAAAACAAACCTTACTCGAAATCAAAAAAATCCTGCTTGAACATCCCGGGAAAAGCGAGGTTCAACTACACTTTACCTTTCCAAACAATTCTACGAAGTTGTTAACGGCAAGTTCTGATTTAGCTATCACCCCTTCCGAAGAAATGGTCCACGAAATTGAAAACATCCTTGGAGAGCATTCAGTAAGGTTTGAATAAATCTTACGTAACTTTTCTAAGCGCTTTTTATGGCATTTTATTTTCTTATCTCGTCTAAAAGTTCTTCGACTAAATCATTTTGTTAATTTCTTGCAATTTTGCGTCTTGAAACTTCTTACCAGTTTCAACTCAATACGGTCAATGAAAGTGAAATAACTGTCAACAATGTCTCCTTAAAGAAACCCTATTTTAAGTTAAAAACAAAAATAGGGTAAAAAAACAATAGGCGACATAATAAACAACCCCTAAAAATTAGCGGTAATAATATGAAACTCGCCAGGTAGAATGAAAAATCGCCTTATTCAACCTTTGAAAACAAAGCGTCTGACACCTAGGTTCTATCGGAAAAAATGGTTTAAAAACGTTTTCAAAATAGGCCTAAGTTCAAAAAACACATGCCATTTCAAATTTACCTCGAATACTAAATTAAAAAAGCTTAAGAAATTCGCTTTCGTTTCGTACCAAATCATTTTACAATCTTCTATGCTTAAAGAAATTAATCGCAACCTTTTTCTTAACGCTATCGTTTTTTAGCCTAGCGATGACAAGTAAAACTTAAGACGTGTTTTAAGTTAGATATTAATTTAAGAAATTATGTTCACTGAAGTTCTTTAAAAGGCAGCTTGTTTAATTCCCCCAATAACCTTTGAAATATTCTTCCTTGATGTCCCGGCTATTTAAATTTATATGCATTTAACTGAAACGGAAATAAAAAACTTTACAGACATTTTGCCTAACGGTTTAACCGTTATAACCATAGAAATGCCGCATATACACACTTTAGAAGTGGCTATGTTTGTTAGAGCGGGACTCCGCTTTGAAAACGAAAAAAACAACGGGATATCTCACTTTCTGGAACATATGATGTTTCGGGGCAATAAAGTTTATCCAGACTCAATTTCATTAAACAAAGAATTTGAGAAAATTGGCAGAGATCTCAGGGCTTCAACATTAAGCGAATATACTTTTTATGGCTTCAGCCCTCATGTTTCTCAATTAGCTAAGGGGATGGAACTCTTCGCTGATTTCTTTTCCCATCCAAACTTTAAAGACCTCGAATTAGAACGACAAATAATTTTAGAAGAATATCTAGAAGAAATTAACGAAAACGGCGACAACATTGACATCAACAACCATGCTTGCAAATTGTTATATAAAGGCACACCGTTAGCGATGCCAACTATTGGAATTGAAAGCACTATAAAGTCAATTGACGTTGCTGCGTTGCGCGATTATTACGAAAATTACTATATACCGGAGAATATGATTTTAGTAGGCGCGGGTTCTCTTTCCCATTCTTCTTTTCTCGAATTAGCGGAAAAAAATTTCGATAAAGTTCAAAGAGGAGGACAACCAATAAATCGCGACTATTTTATCGATAGCGTAATCGAAAACCAAAACGAACCTGCTTTTGCATACCAACACGATTCAGATAGCCAGATTCAACTACAAATATGTTTCCGATCGGTTTCTTATAATCACCCCGACTACTATAAAGTTTATTTGATCAATCGAATTCTAGACGATGGAGTAGCGTCTCGGCTACAAAGAGGACTTAGAGAAAAATTAGGACTCGCATATTCAATAGACTGTCGGGCGACCAGTTTATCCGATGTAGGAACTTTTGATTTCGACGTAACGGTCAGCAAAGAAAAAATCCCGCAAATCGCTAAAGCAATATTAGAAGAAATTAAAATTTTTGTTGAGAACGGCCCCACTGAAGAAGAAGTGGAACATGTAAAAACGCGTTACCTCTACGACTTGGACTTTGACTTAGACGATCCTTACAAACAAATTTTACGCTATGGGTTCGTACAGCTTTTCTCTGAAGAAATATCGGATGAAGAAGAAAAGCAAATAATTCAAGCTATCACTCCTAAAGAAATCCATGAAACGGCCAAAAGAATTTTTGTCCGCGAAAGATTAAACCTAATTATGGTTGGCCCAATAACAGACAATTTAAAAGTAGAACTCGAAAGTTTAGCAAACCAATTTTAATACTAAAATTAAAAAAGAACGACCTCTATATAGAGGTCGTTCTTTTTTTTAGATCCTACGATTAAACCAATGAACTTTAAAGTTATTTTATTTCGGTCGCTATTAACAAGCTTATCTGCCATGCTCATAACTGGTTGTGGAAATTTTGATATCGCCAAGTGTCAATCGGACGCAGAATGCGGCCCTACCATCGAAATCAAAAAAGTTGAAGGAAATTTACCAGACTCCCCTAACGATCCAATTTGGAATTCAAACAAAATATCTAAACCAATAAAAGCTGCATTAGGGCCGCAATTAATTACAAACCCACAATGGCCTAACCCAGCTACAAAGGAAATCCACGTACAGGCCGCTACAAATGGAGACGAAATAGCAATTCTGATTGAATGGAACGACTCATCG
Source organism: Nitrospinales bacterium (assembly GCA_038154245.1). Lineage (GTDB taxonomy): Bacteria > Nitrospinota > Nitrospinia > Nitrospinales > JAJDAT01 > JAJDAT01. The sequence goes on from JAYOZP010000068.1 coordinate 14,624, forward strand.
CATTCTAAAAAAGTATCTCATTCAGACATGTATACCGATCAAGCCGCCGTCATGTTCCCAATAAAACTTGAAAAAGAAGCTCCTCCCATAACTATGGGAGCCGAAGGCTATCCTATGAATATATGGCAATGGAAGGAAATCTTAGAAAAACCAGAAAAGAAAAATTTGTTTGCAGGTCCTGGCCCCCTATCAAGACCCAACAAAACAAACCAAAAATTAGACCGAGATCAAACTAAGTCTCCTGTTGAAGACCTAAATGCGGAAGGTTTTAGCACCCTGACTTACCAGGATCATCAAGACGTAAAAGGTAAGGGAGTTTGGTCTAAAGGTAAATGGCGGACGCTGTTTCGCCGTAAGCTAAAAACTAACGACGATAACGACGTCCAAATAACGGGAAACCATCTAATGGCAATTGCGGTATGGAACGGAGCCAATCGAGAACGTAATGGCCAAAAAGGGCTTTCGAAATGGCTCTATTTAAAGTTCGTATAAAAAATTTCTTAGTCTGTAACCGCTCCTTTTGACGCAGTAGAAACTAACTTAGCGTATTTTGCTAATACGCCGCGCTTATATTTAATTTCTGGAGCTTTCCACTCCGCTTTTCTTTTAGCAATTTCCTCTTCGCTCAAGTCAACTGAAAGCGCACGGTTCTCTATATCAATCGTTACACTGTCTCCTTCTTTAAGCAATCCAATCAAACCTCCTACTTGCGCTTCTGGAGCGACATGCCCTACTACTAAACCATGAGTTCCACCAGAAAATCGACCATCGGTAATTAGCCCAACTTTCTCACCCATTCCCTTGCCAGAGATTGCGGAAGTTGGAGCTAACATCTCTCGCATTCCAGGTCCGCCCTTTGGGCCTTCATAGCGAATAACGATGATATCGCCTTCTTGAATTTTATTGCTTAGAATCGCATCTAAGCAATCTTCTTCGGAATCAAAAACTCTAGCGGGTCCTTCCATTCTCTTAACCGCTACCCCAGAAACTTTTGCAACACATCCTTCCGAAGACAAATTACCTTTTAATATAACTAAATGACCTTCTGGAGATAATGGTTTATCAATTGGTAAAATAACGTCTTGGTTTGCAGGAACCTGGGATGGAATATCCGCTAAATTCTCCGCTATTGTTTTTCCGGTGACCGTCATGCAATCGCCGTGAAGCAATCCCTTGTCTAATAATAATTTCATTACTTGCGGGATTCCCCCAACTCTATGCAAATCTATGGCAACATACCGTCCTGAAGGACGCATGTCGCAAAAATGAGGAGCGCGTTTTCGTATTGTTTCAAAATCGTCTATGGTTAAATCAACGTCTAAGCAATGCGCGATGGCTAATAAGTGAAGAACAGCGTTTGTCGAACCGCCAACCGCCATAATTACGGTGATAGCGTTTTCAAACGCTTTCCGCGTCATAATATCTCGCGGCAATATATTTTTTTCTAAAAGACCAATAAGAGCTGCGCCACTTTTACCTGCGCTAAGTTCTTTTTCTTTATCCTCATTAGCCATTGTCGAACTAAAAGGCAAACTCATTCCCATGGCTTCAAAAGCAGACGACATAGTATTAGCGGTATACATTCCTCCGCATGAACCAAGTCCAGGACAAGCATTTTCTTCAACCGCCAACAATTCATCTTTATCAATTGTATTAGAACTATATTGGCCTACCGCCTCAAAAGCGCTTACAACAGTCAAATCCCTTCCATCTAAATGTCCCGGTTTGATGGTACCTCCATAAACAAAAATACCGGGGATATCTAATCGCGCCATAGCCATCATAGCGCCAGGCATATTTTTATCGCATCCGCCAATACTAATAACCGCATCAAGGTTTTGTCCTCGACATACTGTTTCAATAGAATCGGCGATAACATCCCTACTAACCAAAGAACACTTCATGCCTTCGGTCCCCATTGAAATTCCATCGCTAATGGTTATCGTTCCAAAAGTTTGCGGCATTCCCCCATTTTCTTTGATTGCCGAACTAGCGGCATCGGCTAATCGACCTAAACCGGCATTACAAGGAGTGATATTACTTTGACCGTTAGCTACCCCAATAATCGGCTTATTAAAATCTTCGCTGGTAAATCCAACAGCGCGTAACATAGCGCGATTTGGAGAACGTTTTTCGCCTTGCGTAACTACGTAACTACGGTGATTCAAACCTTTTTTAGGTTCAGTCATGATAATGCAACTCCTTGTTTATTTAGATAAAAAAACCAAAAAATGGCGGATTATAAATTAAGGGTATTTATAATCATTCGATATTTTTACTTTAGGCAACTCGCAGTCCCCCATTTTATAAGATCTGCTCGTGGCCAAAAACAATTTTTAGAGGTCCCCTTAAGAAACTTCTCGAACCAAAACTGGATCGGAAATGTATCCATTCTTATCTTCTGGATGGAGAAAAGCATAGTATAACGTTTCATCAGAAGGTTTCAAGACCGCAGACCCAGCTTTTAAATCAATATTATGAGAAAAAGGAAATAATGGACTTTTTTTATCTCCGCTCCATACTTTATATTTCTTATCGCGACCATCGGTTCGGCGTAAAAATTCTGGAAACCGGAACGCTCTTTGACTGTATGCGAAATCTAATCTCAGCAAATCTAAGTCAGTAGGATCGTCATTTAAGTTAAAGGTTTCTGCAAATATTTTATATTGGTTATCTAGAGAATGATTTCGATTGATTAAATCATTTTCTTCCATATAGTTTAATAAACAACGGAATAATGCAGAAGGTTCCCAGGAATTTAATAATTGCGAAATTGAAAACCGAAAACGTTTTGAGTTGAAAAATAATTCAAAAACATCCGCAAATTTTTTCAAAAAAATAATTTCATCGGCAGAAAGGTTTTTATGGGAAATAGTCTCATATGGAGGAAAAGATTGAAACTCGTATTCGTGAGCGTCAATCAATTCCCGAATGGGAGCTCCCGGTAAAAACTTTAAAAAACCCAACTGCAACTCATGCGCCTGTAACTGGAACACCGAGTTAAAAGAACTCAAAATCATTTCCAATGTCTCGCCTGGCAACCCAAAAATCAAATCGCAATGTAAATGGATTTTACCTGTATCTATCAATCGTCGGATATTTCTAAACAATTTTTCGTTACGTTGTTTACGGTGAACAGCTTCTTGAACCGTTTCATCCGCAGTTTGAATTCCGATCTCAAACTGAAACATTCCTTCTGGGACCGTTTCTAAAAACTTTAAAATCTCTTCAGTTAAAATATCTCCAACCACTTCGAAATGAAATGATGTCCCTTCAAACTTAACCAACCAAGTCATTAATTCCATAACGCGTTTTGGCTTTAAGTTAAAAGTTCTATCAATGAACTTTATAGTTTTAACCCCTGCGCCGACTAAAAACTCAATCTGACCTTTTATTAAATTGTCGTCAAAGTATCGAACTTTTTCATCTAAAGCTGACAAACAAAACGAGCACAGGTAAGGGCATCCGCGCGAAGTCTCGATATATGCAATTCGATTTCCTACTGAATCTTTGTCTTCGGAAATATATGGAGGAGATAGTTGTGGTAAATCATTGCCGTAAGTTTTCCATCGATTCAAAGTTTCAGCGTCTGGGCATTTGCCTTTTTCAATCAAATTTAAAGCTTCTACCCACTTACCTTCGCCTTCTCCTCCAATGACAAAAAAATCATTAGAGAATTCACCTTCGAAGGAAACCTCCGGGCCGCCAACAATAATAGATAAGCTTGGGTTCTGTTTTTTTAAAATTTCAATTAGTTGAAAACTTTGAATTCGATTCCAAATATAAACGCTAACGCCAATAACATCTGGTTTTTTATTTTGGATATCTGCGGCTATTTTCCAGACCGGTTTATCGATCACATATTCTTCAATCCAAGTATCTTCAAACCCGGCATTTCGAGAAGCGTTACGAAGATAACGAAGGCTAAGAGAAGTATGGATATATTTTGCGTTCAACGTAATTATGCCAACTTTTAGACTCATAACCTTTTAAACTAAAATAATCAAAAAAAGCCGGCGTCTCGCTAATTTTTTTGGCACTTCTTACAAAAAAACGTTGATCGACCAGAATGAACGATTCTATTAACTAGAGTTTTACACTTTGGGCAAGGCTCGCCTTCTTTGCCATAAACAGATAGTTGCAAGACATAATATCCAACAGTCCCCGATGGATCAAAGAAGTCTTTCAAAGTTGTTCCACCAGCGGCAATACTACAATTCAGAGTTGCGCGAATTTCAGACAAAACACGGTTCCAACTTTTAATAGACAATCGATTAGCTGGACGATTGGGATGTATCCTGGCTTTAAATAAGGACTCACAGGCATAAATATTTCCTATGCCAGCAATTCGCTGTCCATTCATCAAAAAAGATTTTATTGGCCCTTTACATTTTTGAGCGACTTGCTTCATCGCTTTCGCATTGGCTTCTGAAGAGAATGGGTCGGGTCCTTGAAAACGTAGCAACTTATGCTCTTCTCCATTATTTTGCCAGACTAAACAACCAAACCTTCTAGGGTCTACAAAATGCAACCAGATATCTTTCTCAATGCGAAAAACAACATGCGTGTGCTTTTGTTCAGGTTTATCTGAGGCGCATTGAACAACACGCCCACTCATCCCTAAATGTAAAATCATGGTTCCAGATGAAGTCTGGAATAAAAGATATTTCCCTTTACGGAGAACCGTCTTTATCTCTTTATCGACAGCTTGTTTTTCTAATACTTCTATGGGGATAGGAAACCGGAGATCTTTCCTAAAAAATCGAATCTCTTTTAGAGTCTTACCTTCGACAAGAGGAATCAAAGCTCGCCGCAGAGTTTCAACTTCCGGTAATTCAGGCATTCTCTAAACTTGGCGTTAAGGACATCCCTAATAATTTTTTAGCTTTTAACAATTCGCTCGTCTTTTATCAAAAACGAACGAATCACGTTTAAAAAAATTTCTAAAGATCATCCCAAGTTAATTGCTTTAAGATTCCTCGGCGCCTTGTTCAGATGAAGGCGTTTCTTCTTTAGAATCTGCAGGTTTTTTACTAATAACCACTTTGGCAGGACGCAAAACTCTATCGTTTAAGTAAAACCCTTTTGAGAATTCTTGTAAAATTGTATTTTCTTCTTCATCCGCGGATTCAATCTGACTTAATGCCTCATGAATTTTTGGGTCGAACTTCTCTCCGACAGAAGGTATAGGCTTTACCTTTTCTTTTTCTAATAAAGAAGTGAACGATTTTAAAATCATATCTACGCCCGCTTTTAAATTCTCCGTAGAAGTTTCATCAGCATTTAAGGCTCGATCAAGATTCTCATAAATTGGAACCAATTCTTTGATCAATTTTTCGTTTGCAAATTGAGCAAAATCATTCTTTTCTTTGAGCATTCTCTTTTTGTAGTTTTCGGTTTCAGCTTGCAGTTTCACAAAATCTCGGCGTAAAATTGCGACTTCTTCATCTTTCTTTTTTATTTCATTCTGTAGTGATTTAAGAAGCTTAGTTCTCGGATCTTTCTCCGAAGTATCTTCAGAGGATTCCTCGTCGTCTATTTCCCCTTCCAAAACTTCTGGCTCGATCACTTCAACTTCGTTTTCATCAATTTCTTCTGTTTCCGATTCGTCTGCAGCCTTTGTAGCGGCATCTGAAAACTTCACTTTATCTTCTCCAGAAGGTTTAGGTATTTCTTGACTCATCGACTTACTCAAACTCCTTTCGTTTTTTTTCGGATAACAATTTTGAAACGGTCTGCGCAGTGTTATTCACAAGAGCTATAACTTTTTGATAATCCATACGCTTGTGGCCCAATATTGCCATAGCGCCAACGCTGGATTCCCCCATACGATAGTTTTGCGCAACAAGACTGCATTCGCCAAGTTCTTCTTCATTGTTTTCGTTCCCAATGATCACTGTCATGCCATCGCGCTCTAAACAAGAATCTAAAAGTTTAATCAATTTTGTTTTTTCTTCGACAGTTTTTATAACTTTTTTAATTCTTTGTAAATCAGCCGTCAACTCTGGACAATCTAGAAAATTTAAAGCCCCGTCTACCAATAATGTCGCATCTTCCTCTTCTAGAAAGCTTGTCAATAAAAGCTCAACCGCTTTCCTCATCAATTGATCGCAATGTTCGCGTTCGTTTCTTATTCTCTCAACTAGATTCTGGCGAATAGCCTTGATAGATTTTCCACTAAATTCTTTATTTAAAAATCGGGAAATCGACGCTAACTTGTCGGCCGTCATTTCCTCTTCTATAGGAACAAGTCTATTTTGCAAAATCCCCATATCGGAAACAAAAGCCGCTAAAGCCTCTCTTGGTCCCACCTTAATAAACTCAATGCGCTGAAATAGCATTTGAGAAAAGCTAGGAAGCATCACCAATCCCGTTTGATTGGATAAAGACGAAAGCTGGCCGCACGCGTTGGACAAAACATCTTCATAGGAAGAGCTTTGAATATCGCAATTATCCAGAATTTCTTCTTTATTAAAGTTTAAAGAAGGTTGAATGATTTGATCGACTAAAAATCGATACCCTTTATCTGTGGGAATTCGACCGGCAGAAGTGTGAGGTTGCTCTAAATAACCCATATCAGCCAAGTCGGCCATAATATTACGAATCGTGGCAGAGCTTATTGTATCGTTTAGTTTTTTAGCGATACACCTCGATCCCACTGGTTCGCCATAAGTAATATAAGCGTGGATTATCTCTTTAAGTATATTTTTACTTCTATCATTTAACAGCTGAGTCATATGACGGGAGAGGTTCGAAAATGGTAATTTTCTACAAATTATAAAGGGTTGACGCTAAAACTTTCAACAATTAGCGTTTTAAAATTTTCTATTCGACAAAATTAAAATTAATAATTTAAGTCTTTCACTATCTGGGTGCCAATACCATCTTGGGTAAACATTTCTAACAAAACAGCATGTTTAACCCTACCATCTATAATGTGAGTTTTATGGGTTCCTTCTGCTAACGCATCCAAGCAACATCGAACCTTAGGAGTCATTCCTCCAGCAATGACCCCTTGATCGATTAGTTCTTTTGCCTGTTTAATGTCAATCTCAGGCATTAGCCTTTCATACTGATCCTTAACCCCCTCAACATCCGTCATTAAAACCAATTTTTCAGCTTTAAGAGCGGATGCAATTTTTCCCGCGACAAAATCTGCGTTGATATTTAATGTTTCTCCATCTTCTCCTCGCCCAATAGGAGCGATTACGGGGATAAATTCATCTCGATCCAACGTACGCAATATTTGTGGATCTACGCGAGTAATTTCCCCGACAAGACCTAAATCAATGATTTCAGGACGATTTGTCTCTGGACATTTTTTCACCTTTTTGTATCGCTTAGCGTGAATGAGACCTCCATCCTTACCTGTTACCCCAACCGCTTTTCCTCCATGACGATTAATTAGAGCGACAATCTCTTTATTTATTTTGCCGCCTAAAACCATTTCTACCACATCTATCATGTTTTTACTGGTAACTCGCTGGCCGTCGATAAAAGTCGACTCAATGCCTAACGCTTCCAAAGTTTTGCCAATCTGAGGTCCTCCGCCATGAACGACAACCGGATCAATTCCAACGTATTTCATCATGACAATATCAAGGGCGAAGCTTTCCTTGAGTTCTTCAGAAACCATGGCGTTTCCGCCATATTTGATCACAATATTTTTTCCGAAAAACTTTTTAATATAAGGAAGGGACTCTAAGAGGATTTCGGCTTTTTCAATAAGTTTTTCCATAGGAAACTTTGCTATAAAATATAACGACTTAAGTCCTCGTCTTGAATAATATCTTTTAGTCTTGATCGAACATATTCTGAATCAATCGGAATTTGCTTCGTTTCTAAGTCCGGAGCGTCAAAAGAAATATCTTCCAACAACTTCTCCATAATTGTCTGAAGTCTGCGAGCTCCAATGTTTTCAGTTTTTTCATTAACAGACGCCGACATCTCGGCTATCTCTCTGATCGAATTCTCTTTAAACTCCAACTCAATTCCTTCGGTTTTCATAAGAGCTACATACTGTTTAATTAAAGCGTTGTTAGGCTCTGTCAAGATTTGTATAAAATCCTCAGTCGTAAGCGAGTCTAATTCAACCCGGATAGGGAAACGTCCCTGAAATTCTGGAATCAAATCTGAAGGTTTAGCGGAGTGAAAAGCTCCCGCGCAAACAAAAAGAATATGGTCCGTTTTTATAATTCCATGTTTCGTATTTATTGCCGATCCTTCGACAATCGGCAACAAGTCTCTTTGCACTCCTTCACGCGAAACGTCTGGCCCCTGCATTCCTTGCCTACCAATTATTTTATCAATTTCGTCAATAAAAATAATTCCTTGTTGTTCAACCTTTTGTATAGTTTCTTGAATCAGTTGCTCTTGATCGACAAGTTTTTGAGCTTCCTCCTGAGTCAAAACCTTAAGCGCTTCAGGAACTTTTAATTTTCGGCTTTTACTTTTAGACGGCATAAAAGTTCCCAGCATATCCTTTAAGTTGTTATCCATATCGTCCATACCCGGACCGCCAATGATTTCAATCATGGATGCCGGTTTTTCTTGAACTTCAATTTCAACAACTCTTTCGTTAAATTTTCCTTCTTTAAGATAATTTCGAAACTTTTCGCGAGTTTGCTCATATTGTTTTTTACCTAAAGAATCAAGTTCAACCGTTCTTAACTCTTCGTCATTTTCAGAATTATCGTTCGCTGCAATAGATGGATGAGGAGGCAACAAAATATCTAAAAGTCGCTCTTCAGCAAACGCTTTGGCTTTTTCTTGGACTTCCGCTTCTTTTTCTTCGCGCACCATATTTTTAGCCAGTTCCACAAGGTCTCGAATCATAGACTCGACATCGCGCCCGACATAACCCACCTCCGTATACTTTGAAGCTTCTACTTTGATAAAGGGAGAATTAGTCAATTTCGCCAACCTCCGCGCAATTTCGGTTTTTCCAACGCCTGTTGGACCAATCATCAAAATATTTTTGGGAGCAACTTCGTCCCTCAAGCTTTCTGGTAATTGACGACGTCTCCATCTATTTCTCAACGCAATAGCAACGGCTTTTTTAGCTTTATTTTGTCCTACGATATATTTATTTAACTCCGCCACAATTTCTTTTGGAGTCATAGACCCTGGAGAGTTTTTATCAACATCCTCTGATAAAAAGGCGGCAAGCGAGTTTTCCATAAGTTTTATAACTCCTCAATAATGAGGTTCGAATTAGTATAAATACAAATTGAGCCAGCGATTTTCATCGACTCCTCAACAATCTCTTTGGCTTCTTTTTCCGAATGTAACGTCATCGCCTTTGCCGCAGCATAAGCGTACATACCTCCAGAACCAATCCCAATAATACCGTCGTCAGGCTCAATAACATCGCCTGTTCCCGATAACAATAAAGATTGATCTTTATCCATAACTACTAACATGGCTTCTAAACGGCGCAACATTTTGTCAGTACGCCAATCTTTAGCCAGCTCAACGGCTGATCGAGTTAAATTGCCCTGAAATTTTTCAAGTTTCTCCTCAAACCTCGAAAACAAAGAAAAAGCGTCCGCCGTAGACCCTGCAAACCCCCCCACAATTTTATCGTGGTACATTCTGCGGAGTTTTCGAGCAGAACTCTTAACAACTGTAGGTCCCAAAGTAACCTGACCATCTCCAGCCATGGCGACCTTACCTTTGTGCCTTACGGATAATATAGTGGTTCCACGCATCATATAATTAATTCCAATTTGGCAATAAAAAATTATTAATATAGACTAGCAAATTACTAGCAACCGCAAAAATACTATTCTTTGCCAGATGGAGTCTCTGTAATGTTTTTCTGAGCTCTTGGGTGGGCTTGGTCGTAGGTTTTCATCAATTGATCAACAGTTAAATGAGTGTATTTTTGCGTAGTCGATAAATGAGCGTGCCCCAAAAGTTCTTGAATTGATCTCAAATCCGCGCCTCCTTCCAACATATGAGTTGCAAAAGTATGGCGAAAGGTATGCGGCGAAACCTGACCAGACACTAAAGAGGGGTTTAAATAACGAGCCAAGGCCTTTCTTACCCCTCGACTTGTAATTCCTTGCCCTCGAAAATTTAAAAACAGCGCTTCAGATAAAGGATTGGGTTTTCGTTTTGCTATTATCTGCGCTCTAAAAGGTAGATAAAGTTTAATAGCTTCTGCAGCTTTGCTTCCAAAAGGAACAGACCGTTCCTTTTTTCCTTTCCCCAATACCCGGACATTT
>JAYOZP010000069.1:0-9187 GCA_038154245.1 Nitrospinales bacterium
GCTTTGATAGCTTGGGTAACGGGAGTTGTAGGCTATCCTAGAAATTACTTATTTAATTTACCTTGGGCGATGATTTTCCTTGCTGCAGGCTTACACCAGGCGGGAGAGTGGATCGCTAAAAGGATAGCAAACGCTAACCATTTATTTTTAAAAACAGTTTTTTTTGCTATCTGGTCTATTGTTTCTCTACATTATTTACTTTTTGAATTTTACCCCAATCAAATAATACATAATGGTCCCACTTACAAAAGATTAACTGATAATAATACTAATCAAAACGACCTTATTCTAATTTCAAAATCCACCAACTACCTATATGCAAGACAAGTTTATAAAAAACGTCTTATAAATATAATTAAGAAAAATAAACTTGAAGGATTAAAAGTAATTGCCGGACAAAATTATAAATGGAACGACCATGTATTTATTAGATCAAACTTGGGAGTCATTCCTCTAAGGGGATTCAAGAAAACCATACCTAAAACTGAACTTACCGAAAATAGGTTTCTTTATTCAATTTTTGAAAAACCAGTTAAAGGTTTTTTACCGGTGGACTTCGAATCCAAAACTAAATGGAATATAATTTCGGGATCCGGGAAATTTAACTCTACAAAATCTCCAAAATTATTTGGAGAAAAATCTCTCTCAGTAACAGCAAGCGGAGAAGGGCTTTATGGATATACAGTTTTTCCTGAAATAATAACTGTAGAGAAACCTAGTCTTGCAGTATTAGTTTGGAGCGGTAAAAATGCTTTAGGCAGACCAAGGATAGTCCACCCAGAAATTGCCTTTATCGCCAGAGGTGGGAATAATGTACCTCAACAGTTACCTCTTGTAGAATTAAACGATGGAATTCACGTTACCACGCCGGAATCCCAATCTATTTTCGCAGATAATTGGCAACTACTTTCCAATATTGCTCCAATAGATCCAGGAGCTTATAGTTTAACTCTTTGGTTAAAAGTGGTTCCTAATGAATCGTATTTTTATGACGGGTTTCGCTTTTTTATTTTACCTCTTCCATAATCTAAGCAAACAATCTTAATATCCTTCATTCATCCATTACTTCCCATAAATCGAGATATTTATCAGCGGCTTCTTTTAGCGTTTTTTTATGAATCGCTAGCTCTTCATTTGATAGCGTAGTTAAGGCCTCAAAATTTTCTTCCTTAAAAGTATCTTTCAAAATCGCAGCTAATTCGTCGGTTTTTTCAAAACCAATCATATCTCCTACGGTGCCAGGAACAGCTTTTACAGACATCTCTAATTCTCTTATATTTCTTTTTAGCGGTTTGCCATTTTCAATAGCATTTATCAATCTTTCTAAACTGGTTCCTAACTTTTCAAAAAGGGCAGAGATCCCAATTTTTCTAGTATCTCTTTGGTTTTTTAGAGTGGATATCCTGGCATTCAGTTCATTCGCAACTGTAATCGCTCCTTCAAATATTTTATCTCCATTCATATTATGCCTTAGGAAAAAATTTCAACCATATCCTCAAATCCTTCATATACATCCTCATATATAGTTGTCAAATGTCTATTAGGCAAATTCAATTTCCTCCATGCCTTGGTATCTAAAATTTGAGATTGAATCTGTCCACTACTTCCTAAAAAACTTCCCTCTGCAATGAAGTCGGCAACATGCATAATTGCGGCTTCAGTTTCGCAAACTTTGGCTTCATGTGGATTATGATGATAAGCTACCGCTTGGCATAACCATTCAGGTAATTTCCATTTTTGTATTAAAGCTTTACCAACTTGGGCGTGGTTAAATCCCATAACATCTTGTTCGGCGTCTATGAGGTTTCTTCCCCACTCGTTGCATTGGACAAGAGCGGCTTTAGCTTTTTCGGGAATTTGCTTATAAATGATTAAACTGCCAATATCATGAATCATTCCACCAACAAAATAAACATCCAAATTATTTTGTTCTTTAAGCTTTGCAATAGACTTAGTGGCTAAACCGCATGCAATGCCATGATGCCAAAATGTTTTTAGCGTTATTAGGTCTTCCGGGACTCCTGCAAATTTTGATAGGACAGTAGAGCCTAACGTAATGCTTAAAAGTTGCTCTGTTCCAATGACGTTGAGAGCTTTTTCAACCGTGTCAATCTCTTCCTGAAAATTATAAATCGGACTGTTAACAATCTTTATAAGGCGGTTACATAAATCTTGATCGTACATTACTATATTAACCATCTGCTCAATGGTACTTCTTGGGTCGTTGATAGCCTCAATTAAGAGATCAAGAATCAATGGAAAAGACGCTATATCTGAATCTTTAGCAACTAGCTTTTCAGGTGTCATAAAAATCGATATTAAAAATTACTTTAAATAATTTTTTACAGTTATCACTTTTAAATGCGTTAAAACCATAAAAAATCAATTAAAGGAAATTTTATATCAAACCATTTTAATAATAAAAGAAAACTTTTATTGGATTAAATTTCGGAAAGCGTAAATAAGCTTAAATTAAATAAAAGCTCTACTAACTTTTATAATTTTTCTATTTCTTGAGGAGTCTTTTGAGGATGAAATTAGATTTTGTAATTATTTAAAGTCTCTAATAGAGTTTCAACATTTAATGGTTTTGTCAAATAGCCTTTGAAGCCCATTTCTTTTGCTTTTTTTATATCTTTTTCTCTAGCGTTTGCGCTAATCGCAACAATAGGAATATTCTTAGTATTTTCTGTTTTCTGTAATTGCCTGAATACTTCAAAACCATTAATTTTTGGCAGATGGATATCTAATAAAATCAAGTCTGGCAACTTCGTTTTTGCCGCTTCCAAGCCAGACGCTCCATCGTGAGCGCAATCTAGCTTTACGCCTTCCTGATCTTCAATAATTCGCTCAACTAACTTTAAATTCCTTATATTGTCTTCAATATATAAAACGTTAATATCTTTTTTTTAATTTACTGGTTGGACATCGAATTCGCTAACAGAACCGTTAGAAGAAACCTTTGTCTGATTTAAATTTGGCGCTAATGGAATATCTACATAAAAACAGCTCCCCTCATCTTCAGCGCTATGAAAATCAATACAACCGTTCATTAATTCAACAAGTTTTTTGGTAACAGAAAGGCCAATACCAGTTCCTTCAATTTGAGTAAACTCAGCTCCGCCTCTTTCAAATGGTTTAAATATTTTATTTTGGAAATTTTCCGGGATTCCCATTCCAGTATCTTGGACATTAATTCGAATATAGTTGTCCTTTATTAGTTCGTGCTTTAAAGAAACCGACCCTCCAGCTTTATTATATTTTATACCGTTTGCGACTAAATTTAAGATTACTTGTCTGAAGCGAAATTCATCGGCAAGTATATAAATTTCATCCGAGGCAGACATAAAATCTATAAGAGTAATATTTGCTTTTTGTGCCATAGGCCTTATAGACGCTATGATTTCTACCAACAATTTATTTAGATTGATTGCATCAATATTAACCGACATCTTTCCCGACTCAATTTTGGATAAATCCAGAATTTCATTTATCAATCGTAATAAATGCTTTCCCGATTCCAAAATAAGGCTTACGTCTGAAACATGCTTTTGGTCTAATATGGGTTTTTTACTTTGAAGTAAAATTTGAGCAAAACCAATAATGGCATTAAGAGGAGTGCGTAATTCATGACTCATTTGAGAAAGGAATTCAGATTTAAAGTTATCAGCCTTTATAGCCTTTTCTTTTGTAATAATTAAAGCCTTTTCACTCTCCACACGCCTTTTGAATTGCCCTAATTGCCCTCCCAAACCAACCAAAAGAGAAACTTGACTAGGATCCAAATGCTCTTAAGGAGTCGATGAGAAAAATTCAAATACCCCTATAATTTGATCGCCTGCGTAAACTGGAGAGCCAAGTACCGAATGCAAACCGGCTTTAATTCCAAATGGCTCTCTAGGAAAATTCTTTTCACCCGCTATCTCTGAAATCCAAACGGGTTGTCCTTTATTCCACACTTCTCCAGGAAGCCCTTCGCCTTTAGTGAAAATCATATTATTCGAAATTTTTTGAAACTTTAAAATAGCCTTTGATCTTAGGTAAGAAGCTTTCCATTGCCCCAAACAATTAAGAATTAATTTTTCTGAATCAATTTCCCAATAATTGGCCAATTCCCATTGTAGATTTTCTCCAATTAATTGTAGGGTTTGATTAATAGTTTTCTCCCAACTTAGCGATTGGGAAATTACCTTAGACATTTCAAAAAATATGCGGGTTCTTAAATCGGTATCAACTAAAAGCTCATTATTTTTGAAGGTAATTACTATTCCTAAAACTTTGTTTCCTTCTTTAACCGGGTAGGCCTTAAGGTCTACTGAAATAAACGAACCAAATTTATTTAAGAATATTTGATCTTTTGCAGTTTTATTTTCTCCATCATTTATAGCGTTTAAAATTATATGATCATCTCCGGGAATTTTACTTGTAATCGTTTTTAAATGAAAAATTGTAGAATAAAAGGACCGTCCTTTTAATTCCCCCACCTCATATCCCAAAAGCGATGCGCCAATTGCGTTTATAAACGTTATTTTACCGTCAAGATCAATTCCTAGAATTCCTTCTTTTACTTGATCAAAAATTATTTCATGAAGCCTCTTAGCTTCCGTTAATTTTTTTTCGGAAATATTTTTAACGGTTACTGAAAAAAAACGTTCTTTGTCTAACCAATAATCGCTAAAAGTAAAATAAGCGGGGAATTTAGTTCCATCTTTTCGGTAAGCGTTAACTTCTATAGCAGAACCCAGTTTTATGGTTTCAGAAGAATCCCACAAACTTTTAAAATGTCCGTTATGAACTCCTTTAAAAAGACCTGGAACTAAATCTTTGATATTTTTTTCGGTCGCTTCAGAATTTGAATATCCAAATAGTTTTTCAGCAGTCGAGTTAAATAAAAAGATATTACCCGCTTGATCAATAGTAAGCATTCCCTCAAGCGAGCAATTAAAAACTGCAGCTAAATGATTTTCTTTCTTGGAAAACTGAGATTTTCCTTCGAAAACTATTTGTGATATTGCCATTTTTTATCTTCGGTTTTTTATTAGGTTAAAAATCGAAATATTAGAACTAACTAAAAATCAGCCCTCTAATTTTTCAATATCCAAAAAAAGATAAGAAATGTTACAGAATTGTGTCATTTTTTTAATTTATAGTACATTTTATCAAGGAAGTAAATCATAAAGTTTAAAATAGAATTACATTAACCCCTTTAATTTAAATAAGTTATTACGATTTACAAATGAGTTTTAAAACCTAATGCAAAAAGGGGAAGGGGGCGCATTCTCAATAACGGAAGACTAAAGTTTATCTTCTTGGCGAAGTTTTTTGAAAATCGGCATTAAACGGCTGGTGAATTCGGTAGAGTCCTCTTTACTCAGATGGGACCATTCCGGACAATCAAATCCACTGAGCTGGACATAATCTTCAAAATGGATTCCTGGAGCTTTAGTCGTTGCTATAATTCGATCCCAAAAGTCAACTCTTGGAGTGTATTTATTTTCCATCTCTCGTAGTTTTCCCGTAGAAGGAAATCTAACAAAAACAACTTTTCCACCACGGGCTGTAATCTTATCTACATTTTTTTTAGTTTTTTCTAATACCATATTAGTCATTTTTTCAATTTGAGTTTTCTTTTCTGATGGGCTCATCTTCACTTTATCTGGAGGGGGCGTAAACAAGGGAATCCAAATTTGTTGTATACGTTTTTGCAGCTTAGTATCTTTTGCCGCAATACTCGTCATTCCTCCTTGTCGCTCTTTGTCTACTGTATAAAAATAGGGTGGCAATTCAGGATGAAACTTCGCTTTTTTACGGTTGGGAATTTTAAGAGACAATAAAAGCTGATTTAGTGTTAAGTCTTCTTGATTTATAAAGGCAAACCTACGCTCTAAAAGCATGCCTAAATGATGCCCCATTTTTTGACTCGGGCTCCAGTCCTGAAAATATTTTAAATGGTCTAATGGACTTTTCATTGGAGGACCTCCTGGCGCGAAGAAGAGGCCAGGAACAACGCCTACGATTACCACTCCTGAAAACTTAGGATGATTTGCTAAATCTTCTAGATAAGGACCTGGATTAGTACCTACCGTCGCTAATTGTAAAGGCCTTTGTCCCATTTCTTTTTCATAAACATCCATATCAAAATCAAAAAGCATCCGCGAAGCGCCAATTAAAACAGTCCGAGATGGATCTTCTTCAATTAAAATCCTACGACTTGCCCATAGATCTTTAGTATCGTTTAAAGTAGGCGCATACCCTAAACTGCGGCAATAAAACTCCCAAGAAAACGTCAAAAACGCCGTTAACAAAAGGGTTATCAAAGCGAGAACCGACCAATGATGTCGAGGTATAATTCGTTTTAACTCATAGGTATTAAAACTGGAAGTAGATGAAGGCATTTGCCCCTCCTTGCATCAAAATTAAACCAAATAACATTGATGTCCAGATAGCCACAACAAACCATGCTGGAAAATTTTGCATCGCATGCTCCAAACGCTTTTCGTGTAAATACCAATGCGCAGATAGTAAACCAATAACAACAATAATCACTTGTATTATTTCTAAGGTGGGTAAAAGTTGAGCTCCATCCCCTGAGAAACTAAAAAGAGACCCCATAACCAAACTTGCCGATGTAAAATCCTTTGCGCGAAAAAATACCCACCCCAAGCAAACTAAGATAAACGTAAGCATACCCAGGGAAAACCTCCCTAACGTAGTTTTCACCCACCCACAATCCCCAAACTTTTGACGTAACAAATGTTCCCCAACTAAATAACTTCCATGCAATGCTCCCCAGGCGACAAAAGTCCAAGAAGCTCCATGCCAAAGCCCGCCCAATAGCATTGTGACCATTAAATTAATTAAAGTCCTAAAAATACCGCGTCGATTACCTCCAAGGGGAATATAGAGATAATCCCTCAACCAAGTTGAGAGAGTCATATGCCAACGGCGCCAAAAGTCGGAAAGCCCAATAGCCGCATAGGGCGAACGAAAATTATCCGGCAACGCAAAACCTAAACAAAGAGCTACCCCAATAGCGCAAGTGGAGTAGCCTGCAAAATCGCAAAAAATTTGAGCGGAAAAAGCCAATACTCCAAGCCAGGCGTCTAAAACAAAAATGGAACCATCTGAATGTCCAAAAATAGTGTCGGAGGCAGAGGAAAGCATTCCATCCGCTAATACAACTTTTTGAAATAGTCCTAAGGTAATAAAATAAAGTCCCCAACCAAATTGATCTTTATTCGCTCTTCTTGGTTCTTCGCATTGAGGTAAAAAGTCGGTTGCCCTGACAATAGGTCCAGCTACAAGTTGAGGGAAAAAAGTGACATAAAGCGCAAAGTCTAAAAAAGATTTACAGGGTTTTGATTTTCGAAAATAAATATCCAGAGTATAGGAAAGAGTTTGAAAGGTATAAAAGGATATTCCTACAGGAAGTATGATATTTGGAGTCGCCGCCTGAAACTCTATCCCTAAAAGGTTAAGAGCCGCTATAAAGTTTTCTAATAAAAATTCTCCGTATTTAAAAAATCCTAATAAACCGAGATTCACAAACAGACTTACTGACAACAAAACCCGTCGTTGACTATCTTTTTCCTCGCTCTCTAAGGCTTTCGCGACATACCAATCAACTAAAGTTGAAATCCATAAAAGTATTACAAAGGGAGGATTCAAAGCGGCGTAGAAGACATAACTTGCAACCAATAAAATCGTTTTTTGAGTTTGCCAAGACCTAATCGTGTAATGAAGAGATATAATCGCTAAAAAAAATAAAACGAAAGTGAGGGAATTAAATAACATTTCGGAAGGGGATACCTCTTATTAAGCGCTGCTAGAAACTCATGATTTCTTTTTTTGAATTAAGAAGGATAAAAGAAACGTTTCAAAACTTAAGATAAACTTAAGACAGAACTTCTGGAATAAAACCAAAAAAGAACTTTTATAAAAAAGAGTAGATAATTCCTGTGGCGGATAGGTAAATAATAAGACCGATAATATCGTTGGCTACCGTAATAAAGGGACCAGCGCTGATAGCCGGGTCCATATTACAACGCATAAGAACTATTGGAGCTATGGAACCAACCAAAGCTGCAATGCCAACGGCTAATACTATACCCGCTCCAACGGTTAAACCCATAATCGGCGAGGAGTGTAATATGGGGTTGGCTATAAGAGCGATCACCGCGCCACAGAAACTCCCAAAAATGACTCCATTGAGCATCCCAACTCCGATTTCACTCATAACAACAGTTTTTAGGTTGTCTAATTGTATATCGCCCGTTGCGGTTCCACGTACAATGACAGTCGCGCCTTGAATTCCCACATTACCGGCAAGCCCTATAACAAAAGGCACGAAGTAAATAACTGTTGTAAAATCTTGCAAAATATCTGCGTAAAATCGCAATATAAACGCGCTCATAATGCCGCCAATAAATGTGGTTAATAACCACGGCGCTCTTGCAAAAACTTTACTCATCGTCTTTTTTGCAAAAGGATCGACTTTTGACGTTCCCACCATGGTGAAAATATCTTCGTCGGCAATATCCTGGATAGCATGAATAACGTCGTCAAACGTGATGATTCCTTGAATGATATTATTTTCATTCACCACAGGGACCGCGCTTATTTTTTCGTGATCCATTATATTCGCGACTTTTTCACACCCATCCTCTAAATATACTTTAGGGTTATTTTTCCTCATGAATTGTTTCGCCTGGAAGTTTGACGGAACGTTTAATAGATCTCTTAACTTAAAAAAACCCAATAATTCATTTCGTTCATTCGTAACGTAAAAATAGGGAGGAGTGTCGGATTGATTCGTATTTTTAAATTGTATTAAAATTTTTGCGGCGGATTCAGACGGCAAAACCTTGTTAAACGACAACGCCATCAAACTACCGGCAGTCTCCTCGCCATGGCGAATAAGGTTTTTGATGTTTCCAGCTACTTTTGGAGCCATCAAAGATAAAATTAAGTTTTGCCTTTCTTCCGAAAGATCTTTGATGATATCGGTGGCATCATCTTCCGGCATTTCCTTTAAGAATTCGGCAATAAAATCGTCCTGTAATACGTCTAAGATTTCAACTCGGCTGTCTTGGTCAGCTTCATATAATAGATCTTGTTTCTTTTTGTGGTCTTTAAGAACGTGGAAAATACGAATTTTTTCTTTTTTTGGAAACTCGTGGATTAAACG
>JAYOZP010000069.1:9197-16075 GCA_038154245.1 Nitrospinales bacterium
AACGAGCCATTTCAAAATGGTCGTTCGAATTAACGAAATGGGAAAAAGATTCTTCCGTAGTTTCTGTATCTTCTACAATCGCTTTTAATTCTTTTAGGAACATAAACTCTAAAATAAATCGGATTGTTCTGAACGCTAAACAGATTAACCCCTATACCCTTATTAAAATTTAGTTTTTCAAACGTTAAGCTACTTGCCGCAGAATAGGTAACTGTATTAGAATATACTCAGCTTTGTTTGTTTCGAAAGGAGACTTTAATGATCATTGGCATGTCCCATCGGGATTTGGATCGGCTAAGAGATAGCCGTAAAAAGAAAAACGTAACCCCAAGAAAAAAAAGAACTGCCGTTTTATCGGAAAAAACAAAAAATAAAAGTTTTAAAAAATTAGATAAAATGGATATCGGTCAATGTAAAGATAACAAAGTTAACATTGACGAATCGGTAAAAATGAATGGCGACTTTATGAGAACTGGGTGGTACGTTCCCAAAAAGAAATGATAATAGTTGTGCGACAAGCTATTATCTAAACCGAAATTCAAAACCACCTAAATTAATTTCCTCCATATTACCTTTTGTTAATGGGTAATTTTATTATATTTTCATTAGTTTTTTAATTAAACGGGTAAATTAATTGATACCCACTTTTTTAATACGTATAACGCCCAAGGCCTAGACCAAGAAACTTTATCCGTTAAAAAATCGTCCCATACTTTCCTAACGCTTTTTTCGTCTAAAAAGTCTTCTAATTGAGTTACGGGAGTTAAAAGCGTACCTTCTACTTCCTTTCTTAATTCAGTTTTCATCCAAACTTGCATTGGAATCGTAAAACCCATTTTTTTCCGAAATACCGCCTCATCGGGTAGTTTTTCTGGCAATGCTTCTAGTAAAAGGGGCTTCTGTTTAGAGGGTTGGAATTTTAATTCGCTCGGAACTTGGAACATCAATTCAACTAGCTTATGGTCCAATAAAGGAGCCCGAATCTCTAATCCATGCGCCATGCCCATGAAATCGGTATCTCTCAATAACATATTGGTCATATAATGAGTTAATTCAAGGTAGGAAACTTGGTCAATTTCAGAAATATTAACCAATCGCTTTGATGTATTTTCAGCTTCTTTAACAAAATTTTTTAAAAACTCGGAAAAAACGCTCTTGTCTTTGGCTAAATCGTTGATTTGATCCTGACAAAATAAAGCTCTCACTAAATAATAGGCGCTTACATATCTACCTCGGATCAAATGAGAAAGCTTGGTCGATTTATCAGATCTCAGCATCGGAAGGTCAAAAAGTTTGGCAAATGCATTTACACAAGGAATCGGAAATGTTGAAAGTATTTTCTGTATCCTGCTAATTTTTGGAACCGCTGCGAAAGACTCATAACCAGCAAACAGCTCATCACCGCCTACTCCAGATAACGCAACTTTCAAACCTGATTGACTAGCGCATCGAGAAATAAGATAAGTATTGATTCCATCTACCGTAGGTTGATCCATAGCGGCAATAGCGCTTGGTAATGATTCCAATAAATTTAACTCGGTCAAGGGGTAGGGTAAATGATCGGTTTTAAATTTTTGGGCAACCATCTCCGCAAATCTAGACTCATCATACTCCTCATCCCCAAACCCCATAGAAATAGTTTTTATCTTATTATCCGATAGTTGAGAAGCAATACTTGATATAGAGCTTGAATCAATGCCTCCACTTAAAAACGATCCAACAGGAACGTCGCTAACCAAACGATATTTAACAGCCTCAACTAAATGCTCTTTGATAACTTCGCTTAAATTAACATCTTTAGGTATAAGCGCTTCCTTATTAAATGGACTCCAATATTCAACTTCTTTCTGACCATTTGGAGAAACTTCCATAAAATGGCCTGGCCTTACTTCTTTAATCCCTGAAATCATTGAATTTGGTAACTCCGATCGACCAAAAGACAGATAATTTAATACACCGATGGGATTAATAGAAAAATTAACCAGTTTTGAAGCTAAAATAGCCCGAATTTCAGAGGAAAATATAAAAAAGTCGTCATTTTTAAAATAATATAAAGGTTTTTTCCCTAAACGATCTCTTGCAAAGAAAAGAGTTTGGTTATTTAAATCACAGATGCAATACGCATACATACCGCGGAATTGCTCCAAACTATCAGGACCGTTTTGCTGATACGCCGCTAATACAACTTCAGTGTCAGAATTAGATTTAAAGGAATAACTATTGGTTAAACCTGGTTTAAGTTCTTGAAAGTTATAGATTTCACCATTAAACACTATCCATTGCGTTTTGCCTTGATTGGACATTGGTTGATGCGCGTTTTGCGATAGGTCTATAATAGAAAGGCGCTGGTGACCGAGAAAAACTTCCCAGCCATTTTTAAATGATAATTTAGTCGAACCGCTATCGTCAGGACCGCGATGTTCTAATGCGGTCATCATACGATTTAGAGCTTGTTGACCTTGACCACTTTTTTTAAAATCAATTATTCCTGCAATTCCGCACATAATCTCTTAAAGAATTTAAATACCGAGGATCGAGAGAAGAAAACTCCAAAAGGCTTATTCTAAAGGCAAATACAGCAAAGAGACAAAACAAAAATCTATTACGTAAGTTCCTATAAGATATATTATGTTAACTAATAAATAAGAATCTTTAGAGACGACCAAGCATCAAAAATTAACTAACCTCTTTCAACTTTTTTAAGGATAATTTAAAGATGGCTGAAATAGTATTTGAATCGGATAATATTTCCAAACAAGTTCCAGATGGCTCTAAAATTGCCGCAGTCGCAGATGAAGCTCAAGCAACTCTTCCATTTGGTTGCCGAGAAGCAAGTTGTGGCGCTTGTAGACTTTTGGTTCTTGAAGGAATGGAAAATTTGTCAGACGTCATTGAAGACGAAATTGACGTTTTAGGACAAGATAAAGTAAATGAAGGTTATCGGCTGGGATGCCAAATTTCGATAAAATCTGGAAAAGTCGTAATTAGGAACGGATAATTTCTTATGGTTTTTCTTGGCGGACATCTTGAATGGTTTTGGCAAGATGTTCCGCTGAAAGGCCGTATTTTTGGAAAAGGTCTTTTGCTGTTCCAGTCTCTGCAAACGTATCGTTCACACCTACTTTTTTAAATGGAACATACACCTTATTATCTACTAAAGTAGATAAAACTGCATCGCCTAATCCGCCAATCACATTATGATCTTCGGCGGTGACCACAGCCCCATTCTTTTTAGCTTCTTCAACGATTAATTGTGTATCAATTGGCTTTATTGTTGAAACATTGACTAAAGTTACGTCAATACCATTTTTAGAGCAAATTTCTATCGCCTTCATAGCTTCTTGGACCATAATTCCGGTTGCGAAGACAACAATATCTTTACCTTGCTTTAATACGTTGGCCTTACCAATCTGAAACTTTGTAGTAGAGTCATATACCCCCTCTACTTTTGGTCTCCCAAGTCTAAAATAGACAGGTCCCTGGTGATCGACAAGCGCTTTTGTAGCTTGATAAGCCTCCTCCCAATCGGCTGGCTGAATAACCGTCATATTAGGCATCGCTCTAGTATAAGCTAAATCAACGATCATTTGAGCTGTTGGGCCGTCTTCTCCAACGGCAATACCCGCATGGGTACCCGCAAGCTTCACATTTGTGTTTGAATATGCCAGACTTACAAGAATTTGATCCATTGTTCTTCCAAGAAGGAAGCAAGCAAATCCTGTCGCAAACGCCACTTTTCCAGTCGTAGCTAATCCTGCGGCAGTACAAACCATATCCCCTTCGCTAATTCCCATATTAAAGAATTTTTGAGGAAATTTTTGACCAAATTTTTTGGTTCTAGTACTATCGCTAACGCCAGCGTCCAATACGACAACCTTTGAATTATCGCCTAGTTCTTCCAGGGCAGCTCCGTATCCGTCTCTTGTTGCTCCAGATTTCATTCTAATTCCTTTAAGGCTTTTTCATATTCTTCGGTGGATGGAGCAACGCCATGCCAGGATGTGTTATTCTCCATAAAGCTAACTCCCTTACCCTTAATTGTATCCGCAATAATTACTTTAGGTTGACCGCTTGGGGAATCTTGATTAAGAGCGTCGACAATTTCTTCCATATTGTGACCATCAATACGCACAGTATGCCAACCAAAGGCTTTCCATTTATCTTCCAAAGGTTCTAAATCTTTTAAGTCTTTTGTTGCGCTATCTTGAGCTAGTTTGTTGTAGTCCACAATCGCAGTTAAATTATCCAGCTTAAACTTTACTGAACTCATAGCGGCTTCCCACACTTGCCCTTCTTGCAATTCCCCATCGCCCATCAAAACGTAGACTTTATAATCCAAACCGTCCAAACGAGCGCCAAGAGCCATTCCATTACCAACACTTAATCCCTGCCCCAAACTGCCAGTGGCAATTTCAACTCCAGGGGTTTTTGGATGTGGATGTCCAGAAAGAAAAAGTTCGCTATTTATCTTTCTATAATCCGACAATTTGGAAGGATCAAAAAAACCTGCTCTGGAAAGCGTAGAATAAAGTAATCCTGTGCAATGACCTTTACTTAGGACAAACCGATCCCTGCCTGGATCTTTGGGGTTCTTAGGGTCAAACCTCATTTGTCCAAAAAAAATAGCGGCAATAAGATCTGCCGCTGACAAACTACCCCCAGGATGCCCAGAACCTGCTTGGTAAATAATTTCTAGGCTTTTTTTTCGTAATTCTTTTGAAATTTTCCGTAATTCGGCAATATCGTTTACCACGGAACTTGTAGAACTTTCCATAGAGTAAAATAAAGTATATAGGCGTTAAAAGTACCTATATATACAATATTTCCTTGATTAAACAAAGCAATTATTTAGGAAGGAACTATTAAGGCTGATGTTTCGCGTATTAAGACTCTAAAGAGTCGCCCATGGAAAGTTGTTTTTCTATCAACTCATCGCACTCTTTTAAAATATGCGCGATATCGACAGGTTTTTTAAAGAATTTTTCCGTCCCCGCTTCCAACAATAGATTTTCGGAGTAACTTAAATTACCAGACATTGCAAAAATATGGATATTCTTAGTTTTTTGGTTACTCTTAAGTTTTTTGCAAACATCTATACCATTGAGACCTGGAAGAGCAATATCTAACAACAAAATCGAAGGTAAAAAATCAGCCGCTTTTAAACCAGCTTCTAAACCATCGTAGGCTACTTCAACAATATATCCGTTTTTCTTAAAAAACTTTTGAAGCAAATTGGCAAACTTTTTTTCGTCGTCTACTATCAATACTTTCTTAGAAGACTTCTCAACTGCTTCTTTTTGTAGAATCTCCTTTATCATGGCTACTGTATAGCCTTTTTTCTGCAACGCGAAAATCTTCTCGCATCTTTCCTTTACCCAGCTTGGATAATAGCCAACAATACCTTTTCCTCCAGGATGGACCTTTTTTTCGGGATCTGGGAAAAAATGGTATTTCTTCTGCCAAAGCCAAAGTGTTTTTCTTGTTATTGGAACGTCTTTTAATATATCTGCTGCGGTTACTTTTGTCATAGCAAATTTTTTCGGAATGGTTGGACTTAAATTAAGCTCGTTTTAAAATTAAATTATTACACGGTGAATGTAAATTAGCAAGCATTTTTCATTATACACTAAATTGTTACAGCCTTTTAACATTTTTTGCAGTTTCGTGAAAGTTGTAATTCTAAGCGTCATTATATAGAATTATTTTGATCTTTTCATTTTTACCACAAACATTCCATCACAATTATAGTATTGAGGCCAAATCTCCAAAATTCCGTCGGTTTTTTCTCCATTAATTGGGTTAGAAAACGGTATTAATTTAAAAGCCTCAAAACTCTTCAAAAACCGTTGAATGCAATCGTGAGTTTCCGCTTTAGTTAAAGTGCAAACTGAATAAATTAAAACCCCTCCTACCCTAACAAATAAGCTCATATTAACAAGCAATTCATATTGCATTTCTGCATAGTCAGCAATATCCAATTCCGTTAAACGCCAGCGGGCATCGGGGTTTCTTCTCCATGTCCCAATTCCGCTGCATGGCGCGTCTAACAAAACACCATTAAATCCTTTTGGAAATTTTTTAAAAATTTTCCTTTGGTTTTCGATAATTGAAATGTTTTTCAAACGCCATTTTTTGGATCGATTCAAAATCTTTTTTAGCATATTTTTACGAACGTCATAAGCAATAATTTTTGCTTTTCCTCTAGACCAATGCGCCAAATGAAGAGTTTTTCCACCTGAACCAGCGCAGGCGTCCAACCAAGTCTCATTTGGCTTTGGAGAGCAGATCAATCCAACAGCCTGGGACGACAAATCCTGCGTTTCATATGGAACGGACTTTGTCTCTTTAATCAAATTCAAGTTGACAGAAGTTGTAATAGACCAAGCTGATTTAACAACGGGATGTTCGATAAAATTTACATTAGCTTTTTCTAATATTGATGAAAATTTTTCTGGATTTTTTAGTGAAGACCTAATCCACAAGGGGGATCTAGTCTGCACAATAGACGCAAAATCAAAAAATAATTTGTCAGTAGACTCGTCTTTTACAGGGAATAAAACTTTTTCGGAAAACCAAGATGGGAAAAGATATTCAATAAACTCCTTATTGCTGTTGATTTTTGCTTTTGAACTGAGAAGTATCTTAGATTTATCATTTAGGCCTTTGTCAAAATCGATGGAATCGAGATTTGGCAAAACTACCCTTAATTTATCTCCCCAGTATCTACATATTTCATACTCATTTTTACCATCAAGCAATAAAGCCAAAGCAAAAACCTGTTCTTGGTTTAGTTCTTCCAAAAGAGCTAACCAGCCCTTCCAGCGATAATAAGAAAAAATTAGATCGCTGATTAATCTCCTGTCTCTTGAGCCTATTTC
>JAYOZP010000069.1:16085-24704 GCA_038154245.1 Nitrospinales bacterium
GCCTATTTCTCGCCTCGATCTATAAATTTTTGATAAAATTTGATCTGCAGGAACCCCATTTGACACTCCTTCCCCTACTTTTTTAAAAATTTCCTCACATAATTGAGTTTGAGAGCGAATAATATTTATGTAATTCATATAAAAAGACGAAAAGTCAATATTATCAATAGTTTTTAAAATAGCGACGTTTATGTAATTCTAAAAGGGCTCAAAACGACTTTAAATAAGATTCAATTGGAACTCTTAATCGGTTACACTATAATGGTTTATTGATCCCCTACATATAAGCATCAATATTTTTTTACTAATATCTGCCTGATTTTAGGCGGATAAACGGCGGATCTTCAAACCTTTATAATGCTTTGGAGAAAAATAGACAATGTTTCGTTTCGGTTTTTGGCTTTTAAGTCTTTCGGTTTTACTTTTTTCAGGAAATGTCCATGCCATTGAAGCCAAATCAGATAAATCCAAGGATTTTTCTAATGATTTAAAGCTATCTTTAAGAATGGTTGTACAGAAAACAATCAAAAATAATGTGGAAATTTCAGTTCAACAATATTTCTCCAAAATTAACGAACAAAATATTACCGACGCCGAATCTGTTTTCGATCCAAAATTAGAAGGCCAAGTTTCTACTTCTGACCGAGCGGATCAAGTATCTTCCGCATTCGCATCTCCAGATATAACCGAAAACGAAGACCAAAAGTGGGAATTAAGTTTAACTCAAAAATTAAAAACAGGCGCCGACTACTCCTTAAATTTTACAAATCAAAGAAATAAAACAAATTCACTATTTGCAGGACTAAACCCCCAATACAATTCCGATCTATTTCTTCAGTTGAATCAACCTCTATTAAAAAACTTTGGTTTGGATATTAACCAAAAAGATATTTACGTTGCTAGTAATAACAAAAGAATTTCCGACTTTGATTTTAAAACAAAAGTTATAGATGTTATTGCGAATGTTGAAAACACCTATTGGGATCTCGTTTTTAGTATCGAAGACTTAAAAGTAAAACAAAAATCTCTGGAGCGCGCCAAAGACTTGGAACGAAGGGTCAAGGCTCAAGTTGCAGTCGGTTCCTTAGCGCCTTTAGAAACTTTACAGGCTAAGGCGGAAGTCGCCTCTAGAGAGCAACTCCTATTAAACTCACAAAACGTTATACAAGACAACCAGGACAAGGTAAAAAATAGTATGACGGTAAACTTTAATAGTCCCTTTGGAAAAATGGACTTAATTCCATTGGACCGCCCAACTTTTAAAAGCCAAGTCGAAATGCCTTTAAATGAAGCTATTAACTTGGCTCTAATCCATCGTCCTGATTATTTATCAAAAAAGAAGGACTTGGAAAACAAAAATATCCAAGTTAAATTTGATGAAAACCAACTATATCCTTCGGTAGATTTGTTTGGCACTTTTGGTCTAAACGGTTTGTCCGGCGACGCGCGCACAATTAATAATTTTGACGGCACCACTTCTCAAAGTCGGTTCAACGGCGGTTATGGAGAAGCGCTCGACAATTTAACCGACACCGATTTCTTTAATTGGGAAATCGGTGTCAAAATGAGTTATCCGATAGGCAATCGATCTGCCAAAAGTAAGCTTGCAGCATCGCGTTTAAGGTCGCATCAAGCAATTCTTGATATAAAAAACCTAGAACGTTCCATAATTGTGGAGGTTAGAGAAGCGGTTCGGCAGATTGAAACGGATATAAAACGAATTAAAGCCTCAAAAATAGCTCGAAAGCTGGCAGAGGAAAAGTTAGCGGCCGAAGAAAAGAAATTTGAGGTTGGACTTTCCACGAGTTTCAACGTTTTGGAATTTCAGGAAGATTTAGCGAAAAGCCAAAGCCTAGAAATTCAAGCCATCATCGATTACAAAAAATCAAAAATTAAATTGAATAGAGTTATTGGAAAAACTCTTGAAGAACATGGTGTAAAAGTATTGGCGTCAAAATGAAAAAAGCGGGAATAATAATCGCCATTGTTATCATTGGCATTGTCTTTTCTTTTTTTTGGGATAAACAAGAACATACAGCTTCGGCAAAACCAAAGTTAAAAACGGTAAACGTCAAACAAGGCGAATTAGCCGTTAAGATAACAGCTACTGGTGTCGTAGAACCCAATTACAAAGTAGAAGTAAAATCAAAAGCCAGCGGGCAAATCATCCACTTCCCTTTTGAGGAAGGCGATGCGTTAGAAATTGACCAACTCCTCCTTCGCTTGGACAAGTCCGACGAAATGCGCAATGTGAGTAAGTCAAATGCCGACTTATCAAGCGCTCAAGCAAATTTAAGCAAAGCCAAAACATCTCTAACTCTCCAAAAAAATAAATACAGAAACGATCTGGAAACAGCAAAATCTGCGGTTAAGGCCGCAGAAGCTAATTTAATAGAAGCTAAAGATCAAGTCCGTAGACAACGCGATTTATTCCGCCAAAAGGTTGCGTCGCAAGAGTCCCTCATTCGCGCAGAAACGGAATACAAAGTTAATCAAGAAAAACTCATTCAATCGAAATCGCAACTGCAAGCCGCAATTGATGCAAAGTACGACATCGATTTACGCGCCAGCGAGATTGAACTAGCTCAGGCGGAAGTAAAGCGAGCTGAAATAGCTTTAGACGAAGCGAATGAAAGATTGGAAGAAACGGAAATATTTTCTCCTATAAAAGGAACTCTCATTCAAAAGTCCGTTGAGCAAGGCCAAATCATATCTTCTGGAATATCCAACGTAAGTGGAGGAACTGCCCTAGCCGTTATAGCGGATATGGATCGCCTTTTTATAATGGCGGACGTTGATGAGACTGACATTGGTTCCATCGCTGTCGACCAAGAAGTAATCATTACTACCGACGCTTTTCCCACGAATGAATTTCAAGGAAAAGTAAAACGAGTAGCGCCGCAAGGCGTCGTCGAAAACAATATAACGATCTTTAAAGTAAAAATAGAAGTCACCGGGGAAGGCATTTCTCTTCTCAAACCTATGATGACAGCTAACGTAGAAATAATTTCCAATAAAATCCCAGACACGCTTTACTTAGCTAGAGAAGCCATTAATAAAGACGACGAAGGTCAATTCGCTATAATCTTAGAATTAGAAAAACCGAAAAAAGCGCGTATTAAAGCTGGCATCCGAAACCCAATATACTCTCAAATTCTATCGGGATTGGTTAAAGACCAGGAAGTAATCGTAGGAGACTGGGAAAAAATTCAAGAAATCTTTAACCCTAAAAAAGATAACGGAGCTTTTAAAAAAATGATTTGGTTTTTAAGAGCCAAATGAGCTCAATAATTAAAATTGAAAACCTGGGAAAAACCTACAACTTGGGTTCGGTCGAAGTTTGCGCTTTAAAAGAAGTAAGCTTAGAAATAAATCAAGGAGAGTTTGTCGCCATCATCGGTCCTTCAGGAAGCGGCAAATCCACTCTCATGAACTTAATGGGATGCTTAGACCAACCTACCGAGGGTAATTATTTACTGGAAGATATAGATGTTAAATCGCTAGACTCCAACAAATTGGCCGAAATCAGAAACCGTCGCATTGGTTTCGTCTTCCAAAGTTTCAATTTATTACCCCGCGCCACCGCATTAGAAAATGTCGAATTACCCCTACTCTACGGAAAAATTCCAAACTCAAGGGAACTAGCCCTGAAATCACTAAAAAAAGTCGGGCTGGAAGAAAGAGCCAAACACCGCCCTAATGAGTTATCGGGAGGAGAACGCCAAAGAGTCGCCATCGCCAGAGCCATTGTAAATAATCCAGCTATCATTTTAGCCGACGAGCCAACTGGAAATCTCGACTCGGCAAATGGCGAAGAAATTTTGCGTATTTTTAACGACCTAAACTCAGAAGGAGTTACAATAATATTAGTAACGCACGAAAAAGAAATTGCCGAACGGACTCAAAGAATAATAGCCATGAAAGACGGAACAGTGGTAAGCGATATTCCAACAAATAGAGAAAACCAATGCTAATTTGGGATTTATTCAAAATGGCGTTAAGAAGTTTAATAGCGAACAAACTTCGGTCAGTCTTAACCGCTTTAGGAATTGTTATCGGCGTGGCCTCCGTCATTTCTATGATTTCTATTGGCGAAGGCGCTAGAAAACAAACGCTAGAAACTATCGCCAAGTTTGGAACCAATATCATTTCCGTCAAACCCGGACAAAAGAAAACCAGACATGTCAGTACCGGAAAAGTCACTACCTTAGTATTAGAAGACGCGTATGCGATAGACAAAAACGTAGATGGCATCACTGGCGTCGCTCCACAAACATACCAAAACGCACAATTAAAATACGCTAACAAAAACTCAAATTCGACAGTTCGAGGAACCACACCCGATTATCCGCGTCTAGCCAATTTCGAAATCCATTCAGGAAGATTTTTTAATAAAGAAGAAACTAGAGGATCAAAGCGAATCTGCGTATTAGGCGCCACCGCTGTAAAAAACTTATTTGAAAAAGAAGATCCCATTGGACAATTCGTTAAAGTCGACGGCGACAACTTTCTGGTTATTGGAACAACCGAACCCAAAGGAGCTCTAAGTTGGTGGGACCCCGACGATCAAATTTTTGTTCCAATCACAACGGCGCAAAAACGTTTATTCGGTCAAAAACACGTTCAATCCATCGATATCCAAGTAGAAGATATAAACGAATTAGAGACGGTTAAAGAATCCATTATGAAACTCCTTCGCCGCCGTCATAATATTAGCGAAGACAAAGATCCCGATTTTTACGTCAGCAACTCCTCTCAATGGCTTAATAGCTGGGGCGATGCGGCCAAAACATTTACCTTTTTATTAGGCGGTATCGCAGCAATCTCCCTAATGGTTGGCGGTATTGGAATTATGAATATTATGCTCGTGTCAGTCACCGAAAGAACGCGCGAAATTGGTATTAGAAAAGCTATAGGAGCTAAAAAAAGAGAAATAATGGAACAATTCTTAATCGAATCAATTCTCATTAGTTTTATGGGAGGCGGCATTGGCGTTGTATTAGGAGTTGGAATTTCTAAAACCGTTTCAAAAATGGGAGGATGGGATACAGTAATATCTCTGCAATCAATTTTATTAGCCTTTGGCTTTTCTGTAGCCGTTGGCGTTTTTTTTGGATACTATCCTGCAAATAAAGCTTCAAATCTAAATCCTATCGAAGCGTTACGATACGAATAATCCACTTCTTTAATCTTTGCGTTCTGCATGGCTTTGCGGTAATAATGATTTC
The DNA here is from genome assembly GCA_038154245.1 of Nitrospinales bacterium. Lineage (GTDB taxonomy): Bacteria > Nitrospinota > Nitrospinia > Nitrospinales > JAJDAT01 > JAJDAT01. Next base: position 21,314 of record JAYOZP010000069.1, read on the forward strand.
CATCAATCAGTAGGATGTTCATACCAGAATTTATGAAAAGCGAAATCGTTTTTTTAAATGAAAAGTTTGTGCCGGTAAAAGAAGCGACTGTGTCGGTATTAGACCGAGGGTTTACACTAGGCGATGGACTCTTTGAAACATTACGCGCCTACGGAGGTAAGGTTTTTCGCTTACAGGATCATCTCAAAAGATTATTCAATTCAGCGCAAAAAATATTCTTATCGATCCCATATAGCCAAGAACGCTTACAAGAAATCGTTCAAGAAACCCTAATAAAAAATCAATTAAAAGAAGCCTATATCCGAATCACAATCTCGCGAGGCGAAGGCCTGCCTGGATTGAGCTTATCGCACGATTCTCCTCCTACAGTTGTTGTATACGCTAAAGAATTTCCGACTTTGCCAATAGAATATTACGATGAGGGTGTAAAAATCGCAACATTCCCAAACTCAGCCACGCAAACGGTAACTTTAAATCCGCAAATCAAATCGTGTAACTATCTTTCTCAAATCGTCGTTAAAGAACTCGCCAAACGTCAAGACGCATTCGAAGGAATTACTCTTGAAGACGACAAAACGGTTACAGAAGGAACCGCCAGCAACATATTTATCGTGAAAGACGGTAAATTAAAGACCCCTGCCCTATCTCCCTTTATCCTTCCAGGCATCACCCGTAAATTCGTTATAGAACTCGCTCAACAAAAACAAATCGAGTGCGAAGAAACCACGGTCACCGTTCAAGATATTTATCAAGCAAACGAAGTATTCATCGTTAACACGGGAATAGAAATTTTACCGGTGTCCTATGCAGACACGACACAAATTGGCGCTGGCAAACCGGGCGATATAACTAGAGAGTTGAGCAAAGCGTTTTTTAAAACCGTTGAAGAATTAAGAAAAAAATGATAAATTCCGCTTTTAAAAAAATTAATAAAAAAGGAAAATAAATGGATCCTGCCGAGCGTTTTCACGACAATCCCAATGGCATCATCACCGATAAAAAACATAAACTGGGATGGCTACCAAAAGACAGTAAATTGGATTTAGGAAAATGGTGCAACTGGAATGAAGCTAAAGGTTATGCGCAAACCATGAACTCTTGTTATCCAGGCGGATTTGCAGATTTTAGGTTACCCACTAAGGAAGAGGGATTGGATCTGTTTAATAAAGAATATACGAATTTTGATTTTGAAGGCGAAACTATCCATATTCATCCAGTGTTTGTTCCTAAAGGAATTTATTACTTATGGACAAGCGAAGTGAATGAAGAAGGAAAAGCGTTACGAGTCAATTTACGCGACGGAACGACAGATTATGTAGACAAAGCAACCAAAGAATTTCATGGAACCAAACTAGTCCGCAACGCCGATAATCCAAGATAGAAAACAAACGTTTTCCTCAATTTTTTCCATATACTCGGAATCCGCATTAATCAAAAAAAACGCCCCCTATTGAATTTCTTCCTAAGGATACCCTTGTCTTACACATATCTAGGAAACGAAAGGCCTGGCCTTGATTCAATAAAGTTTATTTTCTTACTTTCAGCATTAACAAACCGAGATGTTTTCATCAACTTCAGTATTTAAATTAGCCAAAACGGGAAATATAATGGTCAAGACTTTTGGTTTTTTCACTCTATTGCTAGTTTTGCTTTTTTCTCATACAGCTTTAGGGTCGGAAGCCCAAGTAAAAAAGTTTTGTAAAGAAAACTATGGAAAGAAACGCACAACTTTTGATCAATGCTTTCTTTCACAAAAGAGCGCAAAAAAGTTTATTGAAAGAAATAAAACCGACGATACGATCAAACAATATTGTAAAAAAAAGAACCCAGTGAACTGGGTAAAACGAAAATATTGTATTAACGCCCAAGAAAGGGCCAAAACAGAGATAAAAATGCTTACGGCAGACGATTTAATAAAAACTAAATGTAAAAAAACCTACGGAAAAGATTTTGTCTCTCAAAAAAATTGCATTCGTTATGAAACCGAATCAGAAAGATAAAAAATATTGCCTTGCGATTTATCCAAGTCTCCTAAAAGAAGTACTCCTCACTCAAATACCATATACCTTTTTATGCAGTAGATCTTCTTAAATCAAGCATACAGCTCGTCTTAGACAAGCTATTAAAAGTTAAGATCAAAAAAAAATTCTATAACCTTATTACTTCGTCGACGGCCCCTGTTGAAAGAGCAACCATAAAATATTTATGTTTGTATGGTTGTGCAATGCGGCGACTGTTTCAAGCGAAGGTAGGTTTTTATTATTCTCAACTTCTGAAAGAGGCCCCACTGTAACGTCAATTTGCCTTGCAAGTCCATGGAGGGTATAACCGCGTTTCTTACGCCAGCTTTGTAATCGGTTACCAAGTCCCCTTTTAATATTTACGGTGGTTTCTACTGTCCGTTTTGCTCGTGGTTTAGGCCTCGGCGAAGAAATAATATTTTCCGCTACTTCTGTCTTTCTTTTTATTTTTAATTTTCTTACCTGCATTTTAGCCTCTATCTCTTCTTATTCATTTTTCCGGCATCGCCTTTTGTTGGTAATAGCCCCATGCGCCAATTCCGTGCCGTTCTCGGTAATAATTAATAGTAGCGAAGGCCGCATTACATAATTTTTTACCTTCCTGAGTTTTTAACTCTACTTTGGGCAACCGTCTATTACTTGAGTTAGAACCCGAAACACAATCGGTCTCTCTCCCTTTAATATTTATTTGTTCGCCATAGCAAATCATCACTAAATTGTGATATGGATAATCAATAGAGGTTTGAGTCTTAGATTCGTCTATAAAATACCCATTATCACACCCCAAACTAATTGTTGAGTCATTACAAGTCGGGCAATTCGATCTTAAAAAGCTTTTGGCTACCTCTGGATCAAGTTTTTTTACAGCATTCTCGTCTGGTCTAACGGCAATATGCTCACAACTAGATATTACAAAAGCTAAAATTAACAAAAAAATTATCTTGATATTCATCGTCTATTAGAATTAATGCTCTTCAGTTTTAGGAACGATCTTCCATCATACAAAAAATAACTCATATCAATAAATTTTTCATCAACAAAATTAATCAATTTTCGTCTGATTTCAGTTCGGCCACAGGTTTCATCCTTAAAGAAAACTACCGATCAACCCTATTTTTATCATAAAATATAATTTATGGACACAAAATTTATATCAAAATATATTTTTTTGAATTTGATTAGGGGTTAAACAAATTTTTTTAGGGAAATATTAAAGAGAGGATAATAGATTTATCGCCACTATAGTTCCGGTTGGACCACAATTTCCTACATGGTAGACTTAATAATTGTTGGACGTTGTTGAACGATTGTGTTCCGGTTGGACCACAATTTCCTACATGGTAGACTATTATAAAAGGAGATTTAAAAAT
>JAYOZP010000070.1:0-24105 GCA_038154245.1 Nitrospinales bacterium
ATCTTAGATATATCAAGAATGTCGTTTAATAACTCTAAAAGGTTTTTCCCGCTATTATCGATCGTTTCGATAGATTTTCTTTGTTCTACATCTAAATCTTTTCTTCGAAGTAAAATTTGCGCATATCCTAAAATAGCGTTTAATGGCGTTCTTATTTCATGACTCATATTGGCAAGAAAAAGAGACTTTGTTCTATTAGCGGTCTCTGCCGCATCTTTGGCGTGAATCAACGTTTCTTCGGTTTGTTTTCTGAGAGTAATATCAAGGGCGACGATAACAATACCTGTAATATCGCTGTTAGCCGAACGCATTACGGAAGCTGAAAAAAGAATTGGAATGCTTTTTCCATTTTTTTCTAAAAATTTATTTTCTATATTTGTAATTATTCCTTCATTAAGCAATTTTTCAGTCAAAAGCCGCTCAATAGTAATTTCATCATCGCTAAATATCTTATAAATCGGTTGCTCTAAAAGTTCGCCTTCTTCATATTTCAAAAGATTTAACGTGGATTGGTTGACGCTTTTTATTTTCCCTTTCGGACAAATAACAATGAGACAATCTGTCATACTTCTCAAAATATTATCGACGTAATCTCTGGATACCGTGGTCTTAAGAAGATTGTCTGTCATCTGATTAAAAGCATTGGCCAATATTCCCACTTCGTCGTTAGAAAAAACTTCAGCTTTTATATCTAACCGACCAGTACCCAGCGTCTTAACTGTTTTGGTTAACCGCTCAATAGGTTCTGATATTAATTTTTTAAGATGAGATGAAAATAAAAAGGTAATAAGAAAAGAGACCAAAAGAACCATCATGGAAATATTGGCGTAGTTCTTTAGACGATCGTATAAGCTAGTTAGATCCGCTTGTAAATAAATTGTTCCAAGATTTTTATCTTTATAAAAAATCGGCTGCGAAACTTCCATGAAGTCATTTTGATAATTAACTCCAACCTTTAAAGGAGCCAACTTGGGGATTTGACTTTTTGCTTTTTCATCTTTTCCATAGGTAACAAAAATTTTTCCTTTTTCATCATAGATAGCCGCAGCGATAACCCTCAAGTCGGCTTTCAAAGATTGCAAAGTTTCTTCAACAGGTTGTCTATCGTCAAACTCTAAGGCGGCAATACAATTTGCTCCAATAATATTTGCGATCCCCAATAACTCCTTTGACATTACTTGCCGCGAGGTAGTCAATTCAAAAACGGCAAAAGAAGTAAAGGCAAGAAATAAGGCCAAGCTACTCGTGATTGTTATAATCCGAGTAAGCTTATTTCTAATTGGAATGTCTCTGAGAAAACTCATTTAAAATTACTCAAACCGGAATATTGAAGAAATATTTCCAAAATTAACTTCTTAGATCTAATTATCCTAGTTTTTCATTAAATCTTCGATTATTTTTTTCAAAATTTTTCTTTAAAGGAGTTTTGGTTATTAAAAAAGGAAATAGCGGCTATAAGGATAATATGATAAAGCGATAATTAATCAATTTCTAACGAGAAAAACAGATATTTATTTTTTTTCAGCGCAGGGCACACAAACCGTCGATTCGGGCATCAACATAATTCTCCCATGAGGAATGGGATTGTCGCAGGCAATACAAACGCCAAAATCGGGGTCGTCAATTTTTTTGAGGGCTTTTTCTAACTTTATAAGTTTTGATCGAGCAGAGTTTAAAGAAGCTTCGCTAATACTTTTGCTATTGATAGCCTCCATTCTTGTCAGGCGGCCAATAGCATTATCCGGCGCTACAGGCTTAGAAGTCGCCTCTAGACTTGGGATAAGCTTTTTTTGTTCCTCAATGGCGTTTTCTATTTTTGTTTTTAATTCTTTCCTATCGTTGGTATCCATACAATCTCCTTAAGGAAGATTATATAGACCAAAGAACTAGTACAAAAGAAATATATTTGCCAATTATATTTTAAGGTAAAATTGCAGGTAAGAATAATGCGTCGAAGAGCCTACCGAGAGGGTGGTTTGATGGTGTCGGTAGGCTCTTCTTTAAAGGTCAACCTCTTACATATAAAGATCAAATGTAGGTCTTTTTATTCCTGTAAAATTTGTTTTTTTGTCTTTAAACTTATAAAAAAAAAGGGGACCTCCACAAGGAGGTCCCCAAAAATTGTCCAACAAACCGTGGATCGTTTACCGGTTCATGGACAATCGCTCGTCAGCGTCTTTCTCTGCTTTAACGCCTTTTGGAGTTACATTCCCCAAAGGAAGAATTGAACTGTCTCCCTTAGGTAATACTTTAAAATAACCCCATTGTCCCGCTTGCTGATAAGGCGTACGAGCGTTCAACCATAGGTAGGTGCCTGGATTATGGTACTTACCGCCAGCCCCATCTTTTAAGTAGGCTTGGATGTATTCACCGCCGCCGAATTCCTCAACGTCGATCATATCCGAACCTTCTTGTTTAATGTGACGGCGCCATTGGTGCCCATCCAAGTTAAACATTTGGTTCTGCTCGTTGTGACCGCCAAAGACATTAATCATTACTTTGTCTCCTGCATGCGCTCTCAACGTAGGCGTTGCTGGATCTTTATCTGCGGCTACGCAGGCGGTGAAGATGTTACCTAATTCACAACCCTCGTCTTCGCGATAAGTCCATGGCTCCAACCGGTAGTTAACGCCGGTCAAACCCGCAACGTTTTGCAGATATGGCATAAATGAAGTGCCAAGAATATTATCCTCATCCTGAAAGTACAACGCGAAATCCCTGTAATTTTCAAGGTCTCGGTTTTCAGGATAAGACTTATCTACTATTACGTCCGCCTTCCAGGAATTACCCATGGTAATGTCTTTACCAGTTTCTGGATCGCGATACACGGAACCCTTTGGTCCAATAATAATCCCGCCATACAAACCATTGCGGACATTACTGGTGAGATTTCCGAAATCCCAGATCAATGCGCCATTCAAGTAATAATCTGGGTGAGCGTAAAAAGTATAAGTCTTGGATTTACCTTTAGCGACTGTTTGGTCGCCTGGGTTATTACCAACATTAATACCTTGTGAATCTAACGGATTAAACGCCATGTTGTTTACATGAATCGAAGCTCTACCCGATTCTAAACGGTTGGTCAATTTAACTTTGACACAATCGCCAACATTAGCGCGTAAGGTTAATGGATGAGGCATATGACCATCGTCAGAAACCTTGCTAATCTCGTTATCAAGTACATAAATTGCTCCATCGGCGTTAGCCGCTAATAACTTACGCTCGAAATCTACTTCGATTTCGTCTTCCGTATTAGGATTAAACTTCAATCCTTTGTTTACGGCAGATACGCTAAAGTTTTTAACTGGAGCGTCCGCTGGGCAAACTTTTTTCTTAGATTTTTTTGCAAAATCTAAGTTGTTTGGAAGCGGTTTTAAATCTTTCTGAGCTTCATCATGAACTCGAAAAATACTCCAACTACCTTCGCCAAGATGAGACGTTCGGCCATCATGGAAGAGATAATCTCCAGCCATTTGTTGATAACCGCCGGCTGTGGTAGCCATATCGTAACGTTCGGCAATACCAATGTGGATTGCGTTTGTTACGCGAGAATCTTCGTCGTAACGCTCAGGACGATACCCATGACCGGAAAGAACAAAGGTATGGGTTTCATTCATCATTCCATGAAGTAATCGGAATACTACGTTATCGCCAACATATGCTCTGATAATAGGCGTTGTAGGATCTCCGTGAACTTTACTGGAAAATATTTTTGAAGGATCAGGATTTGCTCTTAACCGCGACGCTAAAGATGCCGCTCGAAAGTTAAATCCACCGCCTGAAGTATGCGTTCCGCCATTCAATTTCGGGAATGCCGCTTCTAACATCGTATCCGGCATTTGGAAAGAAATTGACTGACCAGCCGCAATGGCATTTTCGCGACTCATACCAGGTGGGTTACCTTCCGTAATCAATTGCGCGGTATGTGGTACGGTATCGTGCAATTGAACTACGATTTCTCTGAAACTACCGCTTCGAGCGTAAGCAACCGGCTCGGAACCATGAATATCTGCAACGGCTCCACTACGAATTTCTTTACCGGTTACAGGATCATGATACGTAGATCCCCAAGGCTCAACGATAGTAGAACCAATACCGCCATGCGGCCAAGTCGTTGCGCCAAAAGCATGGTCATGCCAGAAAACCAGTCCAAGATCGGCGTCAACCCACAATCGATACCGGACAAATTCGGTGGTTACGATTTCGCCTTTCTTATGAGCTTTCTTTAATGGTTCGGTAAGCTTTAGAGTATAAACTCCATCGCCTTTTAACGCGCCATTTTTTGGATCCGTTTTAGGTTTAGGACTCATTGATCCAATCCAACGGGCCTCTTTATTGGACATCGTTTCGATACCAATCATAACATCGGCGCCTTCATGAAAAGGCGTAGAATGTTTAGCCATTTGGATTTTGATCGAAGTATCCCCTACTTTCGCGTCTTTGATAAGTCTTGAGTTCATAGGAACAGGCATACCAGCGTGATGCTCATGTCCGTCTTTACCCTTTTTCATTTTCTTATCAAATTGCAAGTAAGATCTCATAGATTGATCGTAAGAGAATCCAGAGATAACACCGTCGGACGCTTGGTTATCAAATTGAAAGAAATGCGGATGGATGTTGACTTTAGACATTTGAAAATTTGTAAAGTCGTCGTCGTTCCATTCGCTTGAAAGAACTACGTCAATACAATCGTAAACGTTTGCCCGATAAACCAACGGAATTGCTTTTTTCGGGTCGGCTTTCTTTTCTTCCAATTCTTCTTCAAGAACGTAAATCAAACCATACTTATCAATAACCGGAGCCGTTTTCCCAACTTGCGGGGTCAACTCAATCGGAGTGTTGATAAAATGGATTGAATACTGTTTCCTACCTGCTCCCGATGGGCATAAACTCCACCGACCATGTTCGCCAGGTTTAGATGGGGCCGTATTTTCTACATTAGGTCCCATTCCTGCGCTACCAGGTTCGGTATCAGGATAGCTGTCATCGTTCAACATGTGGAAAGGCTCTAACCAAGGCGCTCCGCCGTGATTTCGCGCAAAAGGAATACGCTTACCAAAATGCGGATTAAAATGCGGCCATGCGAGTTTTCCGTTGTTAGGCTCGAAAAGAATCGGATGACGCTTGCCTGGATGTGGAGTTTTATACTTTGGAGTAACTAAAGTCGATTCTCGTTCGGATAAAGCTTTAGTGCCTTTCCAGCCGTAATCCCAAACGGAACCGTCATAGGCTAAGATTTGTCCTTTTTCGTCATCGGTATGACCAGGCTGACCTTGAGGAGGCAACATGTACTTAACCCAGTCTTTAATGTTGACGGTTGGAACATCTTTACTCCAATCGCTCTTACCAGAAGAAACCACGTTAAACTTCTTACCAAACCAGTCCATGGTTTTATCGGCAATCTTATCTGAAGAAACGCCTTTTGGAATACGCCCTTCCCTATCTGGCAATTCAGCCAAAGGAGGCATTACGTCCGTACTCTCATAAGGATAGTTTCCGGATTGCAAGGTATTGTAAACTCTCCAATATCCCCACATACCAGCTACATAGTGATGCGCTACGTGGCAGTGAAACAAAAAATCACCGGCTAAATGTTGACACAATCCGGATCCGCATTCTGTTTCGAGATCGATAACTTCAGAAGGACCGATAACTTCAACATCAACGCGATCCGAAGTTGTTCGAACTACTGGATATTTAACAGGACCGTCCCAAGCTGCCGTGATCATGTTTTCCAAACCAGGCTCTCTTTTAGGAGCGCGCAACCAACGGATAGATCCTCCGTGTGGATGATGCGAATGGAAAACTTCGCCGCCGCCATGAACCAAACGAAACTTCGCCGGATCGCCCATGTAGGAGCGAGGGATTGTGGTTGGAGCGTCGCCAAAAGTATACGAACTATACGACAACGACTCATCTTCGTAATGAAAATGTCTTTCTTGTTGAGCCAAGTTGTTAATTCCAAACGGTTCGCTACGGTAGTTCATCGCCCTTGCGGATGGTCGATAAGCGTCCGTTTGCGGATCCCGTTGAGGAATCATTTCGCCATGTCGGTTCAACGGTCGGAAAGATTCGTCGCCAACTTCATGGTAAAAAAGAACAAACTCGCGGAAGTCTTTTTTATCTGGGTTAGCGATTATCATTTCCCAGCCGCTGTCTAATGGTTTAGCCGTAAATGGGCTTAAGTATGTAGAACCTTTTGGCTCTACAATAAAAGACCCGATTAAACCTAAAGAAGAAGGATCTCGACCAGCGTGACTTTGAATCATTCTTCCGCCTTCTTGCTCGTCAATTGGAATAAACCATTCGAAATCTTGAGTCTCGCCAGGTTTAATGATTGCGCCTGGAGTAGCCGCAGTCGCCGGTTGGCCGGTTGAGCTAATAATCATCCCGGAACCGTTGACTTGGAATCCAACATCTTCGTCTTCAACTGAGTTTCTTACTTTAAAACGAACGCAGTCGCCTTGGTTTCCTCGGATAACTAGAGGTTGAATCAAATCGCCTTGGAGTCCTGTAATAATAGCTCCAGGATCATTTTCATCTTCTCTAGCTGCAGCATTGGTCTTTTCATCACGACGTACGCCATCAATGTTTTTGGTTAAAACAAACATATAACCAGGGTAGTAATCTCCCCATTGATTCAGGGTAATTTCTACATTGATTGCAGAAACATCGTAGCTCTTGACTGGCGCCGAACTAGGACAATGAGCTCCTTTTTGAACTTTGGCCGAGGCTTCTGTTGGCCCCAATAAAAAGGATTGCCCCATTTGATGAGCCGACCAAGAGTCGTGATACATACCTCAAGAAGAAGCGGGAGCGGCGTGTTCTTTTAATTCGCGCCGAACTTTACCCATCAATTTCATAAAGGTACTGTCTAACTTTTGACTCCTTCCTTTGAGACCGCTTTCATTATCTTCGCGGTCTACTTGCCCTTGAAGCTTTTTCATCCATTCCGGGTTATCTGCCGAAGCCATCACATGTTTCTTGCCGTCGTGGCTATGTTCAGCCGCAAACGCTCCAGAAACGCCTAATGACAATAGCAAGACAATTCCCAGAACCGCAAACGGGTGGCCCCGACTGCTAAAGAATTGAAATACCATCTTTTCCTCCTTAACGATTCAACAATAAAAGGGATTCCGCAAATCCCCAAAAACTACAAAATCAAAATTTTTTTGATTTTTATAAGTTCAATCGGTTCCATCTATAAACTCAGATGACGTTAAAACAACTTAATCTGGCTAAAGACGGAAAAAGCCCTTTGTGGCTTTCATTAGAAGGGATGGTTTTTTAAAAAAAATATTCCCATTTTTTTTTGAAAAATGGGAGTTTTTGGGATGGAAGGTCAAAAGCTTTAAGTAATCGATGTCATTCTCAGCAATACACCGATACAAAATAAGCCTTTTCCTAAAGACAAAGTCTCTAGGACCTTTAAGTTTTTGCTCGAAAAAATTTAATAGGAATTCCGCTAATTTTTATGTTAATTTATGTTTATTCGGTAAAATTAAACTTAAATTTTTTGCTATTTAAAAATTATGAGCGCTCAAAACTTAGATGAAATCGCAAAATGGACCCAATACGTAAGGGTTCGCAAAACTTTAGAAAATCATCAAAAATTTCGACTTATTCCCACACGTAAATTAATCGAAGAATGCGAAACTCTTATCGATTGGGCAAAAAAACATGGATACAAATCTATAATTGAAGGCCTTTTGCCGTATTACAACAAAATTTACCAAAAACAAATAGCAGCTAACCGAATAAAACAAGCTTTTAAAAAATTTAAAAAACAGAGGGATTTTCGTCCTTACTTCTTAATGGGGAAAGAAGGGGAATTATGGAGAGACCCTAATACTTTTAATACTCGAGCTTTATTATCTGCATCTGGATTAGACAAGATTATCGGATTATCAAAAAGAAATTTAGAAGAAATTCAGAATGAAATTATTAAACTGGGAGACAACTTAACCGAAAAAGAATGCCAGTTTGCCGAGGAGTTCCAGAAATGTAAATTGATTCTATCTCATTATACTGTAGATATTGGAGCAGAAGCGATCTCTAAAACAGGTAGAATTTACTCTAAACGAGAATTAGTTTCTTTAGGAAAATTGAAGGTAAATAATACTCCCAAATATGATGAAGAACTATTGGGCAATCACGGTTTTGTTTTTTTTAAATTGGAAGTTGGTAATCACGATGCTGTCTCAACACGTTTTGGAAATGTCGGTTATATTTTTGAGGCCCATCAAACGCCTTTATTAGAATGTGGGTGGATTTCTCTCTACGATCAAATTTCCCCTACAGTAAACGAGATTAGGAGCGATGAAAAAATACATCCATTAAAAAATGAGGTAATAAAAAATAAAATCCTTCGCAAATATGTGGCTGCGGATAATACGGTTGACAATAAAAATATGATGTACGATAACAAAACCGGATTATCCGAAAAGGTTTTTTACAATCCTGCCACAAAAGACATTCCAGGGATGTACAAAAACTATCCCGAAACCGGTGTTAACAATATGCATAATCAGCTCGAAGAAGTGTTTTACGGACCAGATATATTGGATGGTATTATTTATTCCATTTTGTTTGAGCTTAGAAAAATCGGAATGGACACAAATTATTACAAAAAAGCTATATCAGATTTGACCCCCGAAGGCTTCAAAACTCTTTTAGCTCAACTTTTTCGGATTGAGGCCAAAATACCGCGGGTTTTATTTATTGGGGATAACCCTCCAGGAATAATTGATGGGTATCGCGTAATTAAAGTTCCTAAGGGCGGAGACTGTATGTTCAATGCAATAACTAAACTTTTAAATAATGGAACACAGGTTCAACAACTAAGAAACTCTATAACAAATCATATGTTTAATTATTTTGACAATTTCAAAGAATTTAATATTACAAAAGACCGAATTAATCAGGTCAACAAACCTGGTTATTTGGGTGGATATGCTGAACTTTACGCAATTGCGTGTTATTTGCGAAAAAAAATTTTTATCCATCAATTCAAAGCTCAACCTATTATTATCCAAGGCGAAGGAAAACATATGCCAATGGGAACAGTCGATCTTCATCTACATTATTTAGACAATCATTATAATGCATTAACAAAAGCATGATTTTTTTTAAAATTTTTTGAAACTAATATATTACTCCAAATCTAATTCCTCGTATCAGCTTAGTTGCATAAGATGGAGTTTGAGGACAGAACATTTCAAGAAGGTCTTTCTAAGCTTTTTACTGCTCTTCAACAATGGCTACAAGAACTTGATCTCCAAAAAGACCTTCAGCCGCTTTTCCTAATTCTTCGTTTCCTGCATAAGCCTTATTAAAATCGGCTTTGGAAGCAAAGACAACATCTTCAAAAGCGTCGAATATCCAATCGCCAGATCTATTTGTCCAAATCGTGGCCGCGTTGCTGCCATTATTGGAAGCTACCCAGGGTCCGTCTAAGACCTTAAATTTGGCAAAATCTGCGCGGGTTTTACCAGGCGTTAATTGAAAAGCCAATACCATATGAATCGCTTCTGGGTTAGTTGGTTTAGGAGGAGGAGAATAAACGTCCTGAGCGGTAACATTAACGGCGGTAGCGCCCTCTTCCATACCAATTTCTATAACTGAATGATTCCAAATTCCATCCAAAATTTCTTTTACTTTAAAAACTCTTACTTTTTGTGACGACATATCAGCCTCGACTAATTTAAGAATGAACTGTTCATGCGCCGCTTGGTTAGATTGACCAAAAACGGGCGATGTCGCAAAAAACAATACCCATAGGAAAATGATAAAATGTAAAATATTTCGTTTCATGCTCTTGCCTCACATTTGATAGGATAATTTTATTTTACCATTAAGAAATTTAAGAGGGCCTCTAATAATTCATATTTTTATTAGCTTGCTATCGACTAGCCCTTGATAATTAGGGCTAGTCTCTTTGCAAATCTCAATTTGTAGAGGTTCACTTAATTCTGATCTATTTTAGAAACACAAATTAATTCTACTAAACTTTTTATCCCCGAATGAAAATAAAAAAAGAAATTTTAAAATATAGTAACTTCGTAAATAATTTTATAGCCATTGTATCTCAAGAAGGTCTACCTGAATCCTATCCAGAGTTTTTTACTAACTTTTTAATAGAAGATCATGAAAGTTTAAGCGGCTTACAGGAAAAGGTTTCTTTTAAAAACTTTGAAGAAGTAATCTTCGCGAATCCTGCCAAAGAAAATCCCGAATCACGTTTTGACTGCCTAATAACCCTAAAACTTTTTTCATACCAAGCCATATTATTAAAAACCGAGCTTTTAAATAAAGAAAATGAACAGCTCCCCTCTTCCTGGTCTCATCAACCCATTATCGATTACATAAGTTGTTGGAGCCTAACTTTTGGAAAAAGCGACTGGTTAATTAATTTAATTAAAGAAACTGAAAATGAAGAGCACAGCAAAATTCTAAATAATTTTATTTGGATTTGTCTATTTATTATTAGAATTTCATTTTCAGAATTAAGACTGAAATACCAACAAATATATCAGATTGCAGATCAAGAAGTCGTATCTGAAATACCCAAATCTCAAAATCTAAATACGCTTTCCAAAGCGTTAAAGGAAGGAAGAAAAAACTCCCAAAAAAGAGTTTATGCAGATAGGTTTTATCATCCTGTCGTGGAAATCGAAAAAAATGTAATCGTTATTCTACAAAGCTCTCAAACCTTAAAACGTCCGGATGAATTGTTCGGGATTCCTGCTTGCGAAACGACTGTCATTGAAGACGATATTTTTCGAGAAACCTTAAAAATTCAGTCCACCATCGCACATAGCATCGAAGAACTAATTCCCGAAAAAGAAATTGACGACATAAAGATAGAAACTTTTGATCCCGTCAAACTGGATGAAATTGACGATATTTTAGATTCATTATTTGAATCGTTAGATATCTTAAATCAGGATTTTGGAAGTCGTCTAAGAGGTATTGAAGACTTGTTTTACCCTTTCAATATGAACCGTTTTTCTTTATCTCTTTTCTGCGAAACCGTTGAAAAAACTTTACAAGAAATAAACTACTTGGAAAAACTAATTCCAAAACTTGAAGGGGTATTACTCGCAACTTGCCAAATGTTACTGGATGAAATTAGAGAATGGAAAAAGAACTTATTTAGTCTCGACAGTTTAATGCAATATGAAGGAATACCTCTGTGGGTTTCCGACGAAGACATTTTGCATGAGCTTATAGAACCAAACAACGCTTTCTCAAACTCTGAAAACATTTTTCGCCGAACCCCTGATCAAACTCATTTTGAAATAAAATTTCAGGAAGGGCCAAAACTAACTCTACCCGTAACCAAGGGCTTGAGTTATATCTTCCACTTAATTGCTATTCACAAAAATAGTCCTAATGAAACCAGCGATCTTCTTCTTAACCCAGACAAAGGCTTATCCGCTTTGGATTTAGAAGCAAGCTTTGAGAATGCGTTGATTAGTAGAGGGGCTGTAGTCAGTTCTTTTGAACAGGACTTTTCAGATGAAGAAGAATACGCACGACGTGGAAACGATTTAGAAAAAGCTCACGACAGAGTGAATCGAGTAATTAGAACGGCGTTACGACATATTAGAAGAGAAGCCCCCAAATTCGCTAGTTATTTAATTCCTCCAAAACCCAATCATAAAAAAGGCGCGCTCATAGTCGATCAATACATAAATTTTTTCGATAAACTTGATTGGTTAATAAACTAAATTTATAACAAAATAAAAAAGGCGTACCGGTTAACTGACCGATACGCCTTGTATAATCAACTCAAAAATAGAGCTATTTTTATGTGTACCACACAAATAGCCCTATTGCATAAGTTCCACCTACAACTCCAATGATCCAAATCAATAAATTCATATCCATGGGTTTGATCTCCTTAAAAGGTTATTAAATTAGAAGAACAAACCAAATCCACTGGTGGATTAACCATATTTTGACCCTCCAAATTAGGGAGAATTCCCTAATCTGGTCAGTATGGTCTCTTTTTTCGAGAAAGCTAGTTTTATTTATTATTTGTCTTAGTTTAGAAAAGCTTTTGCTTCCGCTAATTCTGGCAGACTGTTATCGGCTTTTGCCCAAATAACGAGAAATCTAGAGTACAAATCCTTCGCTTCTTCTTTAGAGCCGTTTTGTGAAGCCGCTCGCGCCGCTCCCAATAAAGATCTAGCTCGATTTGCATGACGGGAAATTGAAATAGCAAATTGCTTTGCCGCCTCTTCTGAATTACCGGCTTTTAACAAAATTTCGCCTAACAATTCAAAAGACGGCTTTAATACTTTTGGAGGGCCGGAAGGGGCTGGAAGTTTTTTTTCACTAGCAATTGCTTCTTCTGCAAAAACTTTGGCTTGGTCAAAATCATTCTTGCTTGCGTGCATAACCGCTTTTATTTGAGAAATCCATACATCTAGCATCTCTATACGTTCGTAATAATTTTCATCAAAACCTTCTGAACGAATAGCTTGTAATTCTTTCAAGTATTTATTCGCATCGGTTGAACCAAGCTTAGCCGCTGCAAATCCTCGCACAAAAAGCAACGTTGCCTGATAATATTTCTTAGGTTTCCAACCTGGAGGTTCCACAAAGAATAATGCAAACTCCCACCGCTCCTTCTCAAAAACTGAAGCGGCGACCATTCTATCCAAATACTTTGCGCTTCGACGATTAACTTTTGCGCTTAAACCTTCGGGACTTTTAACAACCTCTTCAATATCAGCCAACTTAATTTGAAAAATTAGATCAGCCTTTTGATACATACCAAGTTGCAGGTAAGCATAATGAAGCCATTGCAGGCTATGATAATCCCGTTTACTTTTGGGCAGCCCTTCTCTTTCAACCCATTCTTTAGAATACTTCCAACCCGTTTCGTTTGATCCTACCGCTTCCGGCCACATTCCCAGTTGAACAAAAATATGAGCGGGCATGTGATTCGCATGATGCGAAGCAGGGGCGATTTTCGCATATCGTCGGGCAGCGGGCAAAGCTAATATAGCTAAATCTGGATGATCAAACGCGTGAATTGTGTAATGAGCCGAACATGGATGCTCGGGATTTTTTCGAAACACTTCCATAGCCAAAGCGCCTGCCTTGACCTGGGAATGAAGTTTATCCTCTAGATGTCTCGCCGCTCCCAGTAAGGATAAAGAATAAAAACAGGCCGCTTCTAAATCTTCTGGATATTGGCGATAAATTTTTTCCATGGCTTTTGAATATGCTTGATCTCTAGATTTTTTATCGCCTTCCCCATATAGTTCCATAACCGCCTCTAAATATGACAACTCCCGAACGGTTATCTTAGACACATCCTTTATGTTCATTAAAGCTTTTCTAGCTTTTTTGGCGTCTTGTTTTTCCCAAAGAGGTTTATTATGAGTCATCGCTTCGCCCCAATATCCCATAACAAAATTAGGATCTACTTTCGTCGACTCTTGAAAAACTTTTAAAGCTTCGTCGTACCAAAAAGAATGTAACGCAGCAACGCCCCTCAAAAAAAGCTTTTGAGCTTCTGGACTTCCTGAGGTGGGAAAATCAACGCTTCCCAATTTAGAAGATGAGGAAGCGTGAGCGGAAACTGTGAAAATAATGAAAGAAATCGCAATTAAAATGCGTAATTTTTGAAGCAAAAACATATGCAAACCTCTTGGAATTATTGAGTGAGGCAAGTTTAACATAGGTTTCGCTTCAACAAGAAAGAACATCTATTGTTTAAGGCGGAAACGTTTATTTTTTCTTAAATTTGGCCTGCGCTCCTCGAAGTCCAAGGTTTCCATACCGGTGATAGGTATGACAAATACTTTGCTCATTGAACTGTTCTAATAACGCAATACGACCTTCTGTTAAAGGTGGAGCGGTCAAAATAGTTAATCCACTTTCTACCGCGGCTGAATAAATTTCGCCGGGGACTTTTTCTTTTCCGTTATATGCAAGTCGAACTATTTTCTTCTCACCGATTGAATTCGCTAACTCTAAATCGTTTTCAAATTTTATCTGAAAATTTTCTCTTAAGTCATTGCAATAAGCCGATTGCAAAAACAACGTAATTCCGTTACTTTTCATTTCAAGAGGTATACTAATCGTTATTCGATTTCCTGCAATCACCCCTGCAAAAATCCTCAGCAAAACATCCGACAATCTATCGTCTAAACAAATTCGAATCGTAAATTCTTCGACTTTACGATAACGGAACGTATTAAATTGTCCGCGCACTTCATCGCTTTTAAGGGAAGGCGTTTCGATTGAAAATATTGTAATAAATCGATCTGAATAATTTTTCGCACCTCCCAAAGCCCTGTAAATTTCGTCTATTTCCGCATGTTCTACTTCCTTCCAATTAAAAGCTTGCACTGAACTAATAATTTTTCCAATTGGAGACCGATGAACAGGATATGGGTTTGGAACATCATATTCATTTTCAATTATATTCATAAATTGGAGAATATAATTAATTCCTCCCGCTTTACCACCCGTTCCTCCTCGAGAATCTTTAAGTCCGCCAAAAGGTTGCCGTCCTACAATAGCCCCGGTAGTTTTATTATTGACGTAAAGATTTCCCGCTTCCACGTTCTCAAGAAAATATTCTATTTCCTTTTCATCCAAACTTTGCAACCCAGCGGTAAGTCCATAGCCTGTTTCATTTGCGAACTTACAAGCTTCCTGAAGATTTTCAGCCTTCATTACGCCTAATACAGGACCAAAAAACTCTGTCTTATGCGTAAAACTACCTGGTTGAATATTAATTTTAATTCCAGGGCTCCAAAGATTATTTAACTCGTATTTAACCGGTTCAACTAACCACTCTTCTCCAGGGTCTAATCGAATAAAAGCTCTTTCTAATTTCTCATTTGGATTTGTTATTAACGGTCCAATATAGTTATGAAACGATTGGTTGATCGAACCGACTGGCAAACTTTTAGTCGCATCTACTAATTGAGATCTAAACTTTGGATCTTCGTAAACCTCTTTAACTAAAATTAGCAGCGAAGTTGCGGAACATTTTTGTCCGTTATAACCAAACGCGGACTCGACAACTTGTTTAATCGCAAGCTCTTTATCCGCCGAGTCGGTAACGATAGTAACGTTCTTACCTCCTGTTTCCGCCGCCAAATCACAATCAGGTCTATTCTTCAATATTTTGTCCGCAGTGGCGGTGCTTCCGGTAAAAACTACAAAATCTACTTTTTTATTCTCTGTCAATAAATGCGCATCTTTGTCAGAGCAAGGAATAAATTGTAAAATTTCTTTAGGAACGCCAGCGCGCCATAAACATGCAACAGCTTTATAGGTAGCAAGAATTGAGAGAGGAGACGGTTTTAAAATTACCCGGTTGCCTGCGGCTAAGGCGGCAATAACGCCGCCTATTGGAATGGCGACAGGAAAATTCCAGGGAGAAATAACGACAACAGTTCCTTTAGGTTTAAACTCCAAATGAGAAAATTTTTCTCGAAACCATCTAAGCGTTCTTGGATAATAATCGGTAAAGTCGATGGCTTCAGATACTTCCGCATCCAAATCGACAACGCCCTTCCCTACATTCATGAGACCATATGAAATAAGATCGGCGCGAGCTTTTTTTAATTCAACCGCCACCTGTGAAAACACTTGATCTCTATATTTTTGATCCGTATCCCATCGAGTTCTAGTAAATTCTTTACTAAACTCAATAGCGCTCTTGATGTCGCCAACGTTTGCAAGTTGATAATAAGCTAAAACGATTCCCGGTCTTGATGGATCTAGACAAGCTTCTTCTTCCCTATCTCTCCAGATCTCTTTTCCTTGAATAACAATAGGAACTTTTTCCGGTCTACTTCCTGGTATTTCTTGTAATCTATTCGCTATTTTTTCTTTCAACCAGGACTGGTTCGCGGGAAGAGAAAAGTTTGTGAGCGAATCGGGTTTGAAATCATCCAATAAAGCATCGGACGAATAAGGAATGGGGGTTTCAATACAACGGTTTTGTTTAAACCGAGGTTCGGATGGTCCCAATTTTTTTAAAAAGTCTAATGAAGAAATAAACTTTTTTTCTTCACTTTTCCAATTATCCGAACCGACTTTCAAATCAAAAGAATGACTTAAAAAATTATCTTCATCGGTATTTTCTACTAGCCGTCTGACTAAATAAGCGATGGCATTCAAAAATTCTTCTTCTTTAGCTATAGGGGCATATAAAAGTACAGAGCCCATAAGACTTTGCACACTTCTTCGAACATGATCCGCCATACCTTCTAACATTTCAAATTCAAAATCGTCCGCTTCAATTCCTCTATAATTTTGTAAAGTTTTAGCAAAAGAAATTTCGAAAATATTGTGACTAGCAACGCCAACCTTAACCGCTTCTACATTTTCTTTTTTAAACGCATAAGAAATCATTCGCTTGTAATTAGCGTCCGTTTCTATCTTATTGGAGTATGGAGCTTGAACCCAATTATTTAAAGACGCAATACATTGCTCCATTTCCATATTTGCGCCTTTTACAATACGAATTCGTATAGGTTCGCCTCCATTTTCAACCCTTTGTTTGGCTAGTTCCGTTAACTCCTGTTGATAATGGTATGAGTCGGGAAGGTAAGCTTGCAGAGCAATCCCGATCATAGATTTGTTAAATTCGGAATCGCTCATGATGGATTCAAAAACGTCTATGGTTAGAGTGAGATCTTGATACCCTTCAAGATCCAAATAAACCAACTTTTCTTTTCCCGTCTTAATTTGTTCCTCTAACGCAACTCTTAAAATTTCTTTTAAACGCTCGCTCACCTTCTGTACTGTATAATCATGAGCAACGGGATTAATTTGGGAAAACAAAGTGGAAATCTTTACAGAAATGCATTCAACCAAAGATTTTCTTAAGTCTTCTTTATAATCTTCAAGGTGTTTTTTTGCTTCCCTTTCTCCCAGAACCATATCTCCCAAATGGTTCATGTTCACTCTTAGACCTTGTTTTTTTCTCCAGTTAAGATGACGCTCCAATGGTATCGCTTCACCTGGAAGAATTATTTTTTTGGTCTTATATTTCATAACCGTTTTTATAAACCACACGGCTACTGGAGAAAACATATGAGGAATATAAGAACCTAATCTTTTTAAAGCGCCTAAACCAACTTTATCTACTCCTCCAAAAAACCGTGGTACTCCATTTTCATTTAAAATCTGAATAAATTTTCGGAAAATAGCTTGGTTCTTCGAAAGGCGAAAAACTTGATCGGTCAACTGCATAAAAATAGCTCTACTTATAGGAGCTCTTGCCATCCGGGCAAGTTCCTTTTGCCGCCCCTTTTCGGTCCATTTTAGGCGGTCATTCGCTTCATTTTGCAATTGAGTTGCAAGCTCAATAGTTTCGCGTTCTATTTGAGTTTGTTCATTTAAATTGAAAGGACTTAAGGAATCCAGCATAGATCACCTCTATAAATGGAAAGGTATAAAATGCCGAAACTTGATAGAGAATTTTTGAGGTATATCTTTAATAAATAAATAAAATTTCCGCCTCTCTTTTAATATGAAAACAAACTATTAAAGGTACATGAAATTTAAATTAATTTTTATTCATGTATAGAATTCTAATTCTTAATTCTTTGTTGGAGGGATGGCGTTTAGGACTTTAATCTATTTGCGCCTTCTGTAGTTTACCACTATAGTCTACATATACTGATTTCCACTCTGTAAAAACGTCTAAACCTGCCGATCCAGCTTCCCGGTGACCATTTCCCGTGCCTTTGGTCCCGCCAAAAGGTAGCTGTATTTCAGCGCCTATTGTTGAGGAATTTATATATGTAATGCCCGTATCTAATATTTCAAGCGCTTTAAAGGCACGATTAACATCTTGAGTGTATATTGCCGAAGACAAACCAAACTTCGAATCGTTGACGATATCGAATGCTTGGTCCAAACTATTGCATGAAATCACGCTTAGGACAGGTCCAAATATTTCCTCTTGCGCAATACGCATTTTAGGGGAAACATTTCCAAAAACTGTGGGCTGAAAAAAGAATCCGTTCTTGCAACCTTTTTCCTTATGATAATCGCCGCCTGTAAGTAACTTCGCCCCTTCGCCAATTCCAATATCGACGTATTTTCTTACTTTTTGTCTTTGACTCTCATTAATTAACGGTCCCATATCAACATCTTCATTTAACCCGTCGCCAATCCTTAAACTCCTGACTTTTTCAATTAATAACTTTGTGAACTTTTTTATTACCGTTTTATGAACAATCACACGACTACATGCGGTACACCGTTGTCCAGTAGTCCCAAAAGCTCCCCAAAGGACTCCGTCTAAGGCTAAATTTAAATCGGCGTCGTCCATAATAATAATTGCGTTCTTACCCCCCATTTCTAAGGAAAACTTCTTCATTCCTTTGGCGCAATGTTCGGCCACTAAACTACCAGTGCTTGTAGAACCGGTAAAAGAAATTAAATTAACATCTGGGTGATCCATCAATGGAACGCCGGTATCTTGACCGGTTCCAGTAACAAGATTGATAACTCCAGGAGGAAAACCCGCTTTTTCTAAAATTTTAACCAAATTCACTGCCGAAAGTGGAGTATCGCTGGCTGGTTTAAGAATCACGGTATTACCGGCAATTAAAGCGGGAAATAGTTTCCAGGTAGGAATGGCTATGGGAAAATTCCAAGGCGTGATGGCTCCAACAACGCCAACAGGCATACGAACCGACATACAAAACTTGTTTGTCATTTCCGAGGGAACTGTTTCCCCCATCAAACGACGCCCCTCTCCAGCCGCATAATAAGCCATATCAATACCTTCTTGAACGTCGCCGCCAGTTTCTTTAAACACTTTACCCATTTCCATTGTCATGTCCCGGGCTAGGGAATCTTTATTTTTTAATAACAATTCTCCAGCCTGAAACATCATCTCTCCTCGCTTGGGAGCGGGAATACTGCGCCATCTCACCTGTGCGTCTTTTGCCGCCGCAATAGCTTCATTGACATCCTTTTGATTGGATTTCTGAAAACGACCTAATACCTTTTTTTTATTTGCAGGATTTATATTCTCAAAAGTCTCTCCGCTATTAGAAACCTGCCACTTTCCATTAATGTAGTTCTTATAAACTTTTGACATAATTTACTCCTGATATTTTTTTCTAATCGTTTTAAGGGACGCTAATAATTGTCTATTTAGCCTTGCCGCTACAGGGATAATTCTTCTTAAACCTGTCCAAAATTTTAAAACGAACTATATTTAAATATAGGAAGGTTATTTTCATTTTGCACACTAAGTTTTTAAAAACTTCTAAATTTCATTATGAATATCTAAAACTTACACGCCTCTTAATTAAAGAGACTCGTTAATACTTAAAATTCTAATAATCCAATCTTCAATTAAACTTTCAACTCTAATAACCGTCCATAGGCGTTTAAAGTTTCTATTTATCACGGATAAAAATCATGAAAAGAAAAATAAATTCCATTCTTGTAATTGGTCTGGGAAAAGTAGGCAGTCTTTTAGCGACCTTACTGCATGAAAATAAGTATTCCGTAACAGGTTTAGCCTTAAAAGTAGAAGAAGAGTTTCCTTTTTCAATAGTAGAAGCCGATTTCTCAGATTCTGAAGCTCTACAAAGCTTAGTTCAGAAGCATGATGCTGTGGTTTCTTGCCTCCCTTACCATCTTAATTTGGATGTAGCAAAATCGGCTCATGCTGCCGGCTGTCACTATTTCGACCTAACAGAAGACGTCGAGACCACTCTCGGCGTAAGAAAACTTTCGGAAACTTCAAACGGTGTTATGGCCCCCCAATGCGGTCTGGCCCCTGGATTTATTGGTATTGTGGGGGCAAACCTGGCTAAAGGTATGGATAAACTCAGGTCTATCGAGCTTCGCGTAGGAGCGTTGCCGCAAAACCCAAGCGGTCTCTTAGGATACGCTTTCAATTGGTCTCCAGAGGGCGTGGTCAATGAATATTTAAACGACTGCGAAGTCATTAAAGACGGTAGGCGAGCTTTTGTTCCCTCTATGGAAGATCGCGAAATCATAGTCGTGGACGGTAATCAACTAGAGGCTTTCACAACATCTGGCGGACTTGGAACTATGTGTGAAACTTTTGAAGGTAGAGTCGAAAAACTTAACTATAAGACCATCCGTTATCCCGGTCATTGCGAATTAATGCGTTTTTTCTTCAACGAATTGCACATGAGAAGCAAAAAAAACCTGGCGGGAGAAATTCTCGTAGAGGCAAAACCACCCGTAAAAGACGATGTCGTATTTCTACACGCGGGGATTGAAGGATGGAAAAATAAGAAATTAAAAAGAGACGAGTTTGTACGCAGTTATTTTCCAAAAGAGATTGCAGGCAAAATATGGAATGCAATTTCATGGACAACGGCAAGCTCCGCTTGCGCCGTGGTTGAAATGGTAGCGCGCGGAGACTTACCAAGTTCCGGATTTTTAAAACAAGAAGATATTCAACTAGACCTATTTTTCAAAACGCCAACTGGATCTTTTTTTACCAATTAGACGACCAAGGAGAACCTAAAATGACCATTGAAATAATCCGCGATTTCTTTGCTTGGTGTTCCGTTATTAATTTAGGAATTCTGTTATTTTGGGTGTTGTGGTTGACGCTAGCTCACGACTGGGTGTATCGAATTCATACGAAGTGGTTTAAATTATCAATCGAGAAATTCGACGAAATTCATTACGCAGGCATAGCCTTTTTTAAGTTAGCCGTATTTTTCTTTAATATAGTTCCTTATATAGCATTGCGAATTATCCAATAATTTTTCTAACCTTTTAAAGTTTGGAAACGGTTATCATGGAAAATTCAATTAAGTCCTTTTTTTCAGTTTATATTAATAAATACCTTAGCGAAAACACCGCAGCTAGAATACTCGCCCGTTCCCTTGAAAAATGCGGCGTTGGATTGTTCCCTTTAATAGACCACTGCACCATTCGTACTCACGACGTGGAAAAACGTTCTCATTACTTTCTTGAACATGGGTTCGTATACGATCAGTCAATAGGTATATTAGAGTTTGATAGTTGGTGGGCAAAGGTTTATAGAAAACCAGGTTGGCCTGCCCTTTTCATCGATCAAGCTTATGAGGGAGAACGCGGACAAGACAGCGTTATTCCAGAGTGGGTAGACGAACATGGAGATAAATGTTTTCATCATATAGCCACGCTGGTCGAAGAAATTGAAACCGCTATAAGCGTTTTGAAATTAAAAAACGTCGAGTTTGCGGGAAAAATAATCGGAGAGGCTGGGACCGACCTACGACAAATATTTACACAACCAGAAATAAAAAATGGGAAAGTGTATTCCGTTTTAGAACTTATAGAAAGGCACAACGGTTACTTGGGCTTTTCGCCGCCTCAAGCTAACGACTTGATGGAATCTACTCGGACTTCTTAGCTTAATTCTTTATATATCCCGCAAACAACCCATTTCTAAAATTTTAGAGCCCATCTGGAAGGAGAAAACCAGATGGGCTCCCGAACCCCTAAGAACACATCTTCAAACTACTCGTGGGAGGAGATAGCGTATAGGAGCTCGTATTTCAAAAAATACTTTAAAAATTAAGCCAAAAAAATTAGAAATAAAGACCAAACTAAAAACACCAAAAATATCATTAAAAATACGCCAAAATTGGTGAAAGGGAACTCAGGCATTCGGTTCTTTATAAAAATTAATAACGACTCCATATTAATAAATATGAGATAAAAATATTAAAAAACCATGAAAAAAAAATTAATTTTTATTCATCTTTGGTAGGAAGGATAAATAAGAAAATATCTAGGAAAGAAAATTCTTTTTACCGCAAAGGACGCAGAGAACGCAAAGAAATAAATGAACACGCTTTAATTTTATGAAATAAAGTCGGTTTAAATATTTCTTTTAGGTAGGAATGCTGTATAGCGAAGACTTTCATGTTAAATTTCGGCGATAGATATTTACCATAAATACGAGATAAATTTCGACCATGTATCATCTCATTTTTTAATTTCTTGCTTTTGTCTTTCTTTGCGTTCTCTGCGTCCTTTGCGGTAAAAGCTGTATTTTTTTTAAATATTCTTTTTCACATCGTCATAAGTTGCAACATCCATCTTAAGTTTGCTCAATGTGTTTTTATCAACATGATGAAAGGTTTCAGATTGCCCTTTAATCTGGAGCTGAGTGTCTTCTTCGTAACTAAAACTATTTTCATCATGGAAATAGACTTTGAGTTCGTATTTAACCGTTTTAAATTCTCGATCCAAAAACTTATTGGAACAAATCCCATAAGTTTCAGAACCAACCTCGGCCGTAAGCGTAAAAGATATTGCGTCTGGCTCAACGGTTCCGCCAGCGTTAACGGCCACTCCTCGCGGAACAACAAAACATCTCATTACTTGCTTTTCTTTAGCGTCCCAAAGCCAATACCCTAAGTCTTCGTGAAAAGGTTCTTGTGTTTCGCTTTTCCACACCGCTCTGGAATACCTTAAGCCATAAAGAGTTTGCTCGTGATTATTAATAGGACCTAAAGGTTCTAAAATAATTTGTTCTAAAAACTTCGTGTCTTGTTTTCCTCGATCTGGAGAAGGCGCGGCATCTGTCCCCTTCTCTCCGCCCCAGGTTCCAACCATGGCCGCTAAAGGCCCTAAATTCTTAACAATCTCATCTGTCATTGTAATTACCGTTTTTAAAAATTTTATAAATAATCTTCAATCTCAAAATCGCATGCCGTATGACCGTTCCTAAGATCCAAGCAAATATCGGCCTTATGAAACTTAACGTTAAACGTCTTTAGCCGTTTACAGGGATGACCGGCGTCTTCGATTATTTCCCAATGCTCTAATAAATCTTTCAAACAAGGAAACTCTAAGACCACTGTAAAGTTGGCGTTCATGTTGTATTGGATAATGAAAGGTTCTTCTTCAGAACCTTTATCAATTTCTACTATTGCTTCTGAATCTTCCATTTTTTATCTTTCTAGTTTTATTTTCATAAGGTCGACAAACCTTAGAATTAAAAATTATTCAAATAAATCGTCTTCCGTTTCATTTTCATTGGGAGAATTTGAGATCAAATTTAAAAAATCATTAACAGATTCTATACTACCCAATGGGAAAGAAACTATATAACCAAAAATATGATTAGCGAAATCGATTTCAGAATCATGAAGCAACTGAACGGGAGTCAATTCAATTTCGTCATAATCTCGATCGTCTTCGAAAGGGGGCGTCAGTTCTTCAAATTGTAATGAAATTTGATAAGTCTTATCGAGATATTCCTCAAGCCACTTCACTTCATCTTGAGTCAGGTATCCCGCAACTCTACCTATAACTCTTGAATAGCTGCGCCAATCAACCCGTACATCTTTTTTGGTTCTCAGGTCGGGAACAATCGAATAAGCTTTATAAAGTTTCAACATAGAGTGAAATTATATATCACCCAAACAAAAACTTCATAATATTTGTGTTTTTAATAAAACGCTAAACTGCAATGGAGTTTAAATTACATGGGTTAACTATGTCTGTCATTTTTAGCAATCCATTGATTGAAAAATGAACTTGAAAGCAAAGTCCCCTCAGCGCGTCACTCCGGGCTTGTCTAGGAATCTCGGGTTTAATTACCGGTATTTTGCCCCTGCCATATAGATAAACTTATCTTATGTCCATCGAAAGGTCGCCTCGATTCAATGAAACTAATACCTCTTTACTCATCATCGTCGTCGTAATAATCGTCGTCGTCTTCGTTGAGGTCCGTAGTCACCATATAAATTTGGGAGATATATCCATAGAATTTTTGACGGTCTTGAACCGTTGTGCCTTTAAAAACCTCGGCATATCCCATTTCGTCCATTAATTCTTGGCCCGTTTTACCGTCCTGATAGGATTGGTCATATTTCGCCATGCATTCTTTTTCAAAACGAGCTTGTTCAATAACGACATCGAGATCTTCTTCGGCTTCGATCATAAGGCGCAACTTAGAAGTCGGAGGGAGGTTAACAGTCAATGATTTTACAAATAAATCTGGTTTCTTTGCCATGATGATTAGATATGTATAAAGTTATTTTATTTACTTAAAAAATTGTCACTCTGCTATGAAACAGACGGAGTCAAGTTTGTTTTAGAAATAAAATTAAT
>JAYOZP010000071.1:0-304 GCA_038154245.1 Nitrospinales bacterium
AAAATGATAAACATAGCTAGTATGCTAAAAAATACGGCTCCCAAAGTTAAAATCTGGGATTTAAAGAGACTCTGTAGCATATTGTTGTACAGCTCCACCATTCCGGTTAGATGAACGTCGCTTTTAGGGAACTTTTGATCTTCCACTAAGTACTGCGTTATCCTTTCTAAAAGTTCTTTCCGTTTTAAACTTGGGTCCGAGTCGATTAAACGCATTGTGATCCTAATCTGATTAGCGTCCTCGGATAAATAAGGAGAAACTAATGCGCTTTTCACATCGGGTGGAATCAGCTTGCGAATGAGAG
>JAYOZP010000071.1:314-16862 GCA_038154245.1 Nitrospinales bacterium
TCATAATCGTCCGGCATTTTTTCGTCGTTTAATTGGCGAAAAACTTTCATCGAAGTGGCTATTGATTGGACTTTTCCTACTTCTGGCATTTTTTCTAGATGATCATGAATAGCTTCTACTTTGAGAAGAGGGTCTGGGTGAAACCAAAAGTTTTCGTCTAAAACTTGGTCGGATGCGTCTTTTCCTTCTCCAAAGGGGTCTTCAAAAGGGTCTTCGGAAAAGTTTTCTGCATTTTCGGCAAAAGGATCTTCAAAGGGATCTTCTAGTGAGTTTTCAGTTTGGTTTTTTAAAGAGTCCAAGTATTCGTAAAACTCTTTGTCGGCATCGATAATAATATCGAGAGGAGTTGTTCCTCCTAACTCTTTGTCGATCGTTAGCATTCCCTGATAGATTTCGGTAGTACTTTTAAAGTAATCGATAAAACGGTTTTCTACTTCTAATCTTGAAATTCCAATAATACTAAGAATTGCCAAGACTCCCGAACCGACAAAAATCGCTTTTCGCTGTTTTTGAGAAAAAGCCCCAATAGCTTCAGTCATCTTTCTTGTTGGGTCAACGTTAGAACCTGGTTTATCTGGCGGTAATAAGCCTAATGCGGTTGGGAAAAATATGAAGTTTAAGGTAAATGCTAATGTAACCCCAATCGTCATCATCCATCCAAAATCAATTACCGGGCGAATTCCACTTACCACTAAAGAGCTAAACGCAACTGCCGTTGTTAATGCCGTATAAAAGCATGGGACAGCCATATCTGTTGCGGATTGAAAAACAAGAGTTTTATGATCTGTTTCGGGGCGTTCTGCATGCAAGTCCCTGTATCGGACGATTAAATGAATCGTCAATGCCATTGTGATTATTAGAAGAATAGATACAAAGTTGGAAGAAATAACGGTGACTTTCCAATCGAATAGTCCTAAGTACCCAAGCATAACAAAGGCGGAGATAAAGCAGCACGCCATGGGTAAAGCGATCCATCTAAGTTTTTTAAAGAAAAAACCTAGCGCAACGATCAAAAAGATCATAACTCCAACTCCAAATACGCTTAGATCATGACGAATGAACCGAATCATGTCGGAAGTAATCATTCCAACCCCGCCAAGGAACATCTCCGCTTTATTGCGGTATTGGCTCATTATGTTGCGAATTATATCTATTTCTTTTTCTTGTCGTTCGTTGACAAAATTATGGTAAAAGCTAAATTCGCTTACGACTTTTTTGAACTCTTTTAGTTCTTCTTCGGTCAGGTTGTTGGCTTTGGCTTTTTTTCGAAGATCGTTGCGTTTGTATAGCAAATCGTAATATTTTTGATCTCTTTTGAAAACGATTTGGAGAACCGTTGTGTTGCCGTCTTTGCTCATTAAGAGATTCTTGTAGATTGGGCTTTCCGCAAACTCTTTACGAACAAGTTCTTTATCTATTCCAGGAGATTCTAAGGTCCTTATATCTGAAGAGAGTTTAGAAATACTAACTTTAGGGCTATTAAGTAAGGGAACGTCCAAAATCGTATTCACCTTAGAGACTCTGGGAACCTTTGCCAAATCGTCTCGTAATTCCTTAATGGCGGAAAGTGTCGTTGCCGACATCATGTCTTGGTTTGGCTTGAAGGTGATAAGAAGAAAATCGTCTCCACCATATTGTTTAGAAACGCCTCTGTAATAGTCCAGCGATGGATCGTTTTCTAAAACTAACGATTCTGCGGACGCATCTAATCTAAAGTTTCCAACGCTAAAGCCAACGCCTAAGATCAAAAATCCTAAAACTAAAAGCGAAGCCCAAGGGTAGTCTATAATTATTTTTTTATAGATAAAGGATAGGCGAGATTTCATTGAGTTCTGTTTTTTAAGGCGGGAAAAAATTAATGAGAGGTTATTCTATAATTGAGGAAGTTAAAGCTCTAACTTTAAGGGTCTTTGAAACAAATGATATTCTAATATTTATATTTGAAAATTGAAAGTTGGACTTTTTTCAAAAATTAATGTTTAAGTTATACTCTAACCCAAAAAAAGGGAGCAAGGTAAAAATTGTGCCGTTTTTGTGAAGATATATTGCGACCGTTAAGTTTGCTTCTTTTGGCATTTTTTCAAATTGGGAACCCAGGTGTTGCTGAGGCTTCAAAAAAGGGATCTCTAGATAATCCCGTTAAGATGATTTTTGTACCGTCGGGAGACTCTCAAGCGATTCTTACCGAAGGTTCTGAAATAGCGGGTTTACTCTCTAAGAGAACAGGATTATCGATAAAAGCTAAAATAGCTACAAGTTATGCGGCGGCCATAGAAGCCATAGGAGCCAATAAAGTTGATATTGGATGGTTGGCTACCTTTAGTTATGTTTTAGCAAAAGAAAAATATGATGTTGATTTATTGTTAATAGTTTCCAGGTTTGGCAGTCCTACCTATCGAGGCCAGATAGTTGTCAAAGAAGATAGCGATATTAAAACGTTAAAAGATTTAAAGGGGAAGCGAATGGCCTTTGTCGACCCTGCTTCGACTTCGGGGCATATATTTCCCAAAACTTTGTTGCTATCTAAAGGTATTTCTCCTGAAAAGTTTTTTTCTAAGTCTGTGTTTGCGGGTTCTCATAATGCCGTTATTTTTTCTATTTTAAAAGGAGAAGTGGATGCAGGCGCTACTTATGACGACGCTAGAGCGGCTATCGCAAAAGAGTATCCCGAGGTATTTAAGCAGACCAGAATTTTAGCTTACACGAAAGATATTCCGAACGATACGGTATGCGCTTCTAAACTCCTAGATCCGGTTGTTAAAGAAAAAATAAAAAACGGTCTCCGAAATTTGTCAAAAGATCCTAAAGGATCTAAAGCTCTTAAAAGAATTTATGGAATTAGCGAGTTGATAGATTTTGACGCTTTATTTGATCCCGTTCGCAAGGCTAGGAAGTTACTGAAGCTGGATTCCACTAATTTTGAATAAAGCTAAAGTGGAAAATGTCTAATCCTCAAAAACATCCTGTTTTACTTAAAGTTGAGCAGCTTTGTAAAATATTTCCTAATAGCGTTAAAGCTTTAAACTCAGTTTCATTTGAGATCGGACAAGGCGACTTTATTGTAGTTTTAGGGAAAAGTGGATCAGGGAAATCCACTTTATTAAGATGCATAAATAGATTGGTTGAATCGACATCGGGAAAGATTTTTTTTCAAGAACAAGATATTTCCAAACTTTCTCCAAAGCTATTACGCCAAGCCCGGAGAAAAATAGGTTTTGTTTTTCAGGATTACAATTTGGTAAATCGATCGACGGTGATTTCTAATGTCCTTTCCGGAAGACTTGGGTATACCAACCCTTTTGTTAGTTTGGTCAATTATTTTTCCGGCCAAGATAAATCGAAGGCTTTTGAAAATCTTGAAAGGGTTGATATTGCCCAAAAAGCCTATGATCGAGCCGATACTCTAAGCGGCGGTCAAAGACAAAGAGTTGGCGTTGCTCGCGCTTTAATGCAAGACCCTATTCTAATATTAGCCGATGAACCTGTTTCTAGTTTAGATCCGTCTTTGGCGAGATCAATACTGGGGATTTTAAAGAAAATAAATGAGAAAGATAAAACGGCAATAATTTGTAATTTACACCAACCTGAATTAGCTAAAGAATTTGCAAATCGTATATTAGTTTTAGAAGAAGGAAATTTAGTTTTTGACGGCCCTCCAGATGCATTAGGAGAATCTTTCAACGAAGCAATTTATAAAAACTAATATCATTTTGTGGCTTTTACTTGAAGTTAAGGCCTAGTGGGCAAATCATTTTTTAACTTTTTTGCGGATTGAAAAAACTTTTGGGCTTTTTCTGAGGAGCCTTGAATATTTAAAACAGTTCCCAAATTGAAATGAGCTTCGGCTAAATTTGGATAATGTTTAAGAGCGTTTTGAAAACTTTGCTTTGCTTGATTAAATTTTCCTTGCCCTAAATAGACCACTCCCAAATTGTTATGAGTTTTTGCTGGCGGGTTGCCGTATTTTAACGAGAGTTGGAATTCTTTTTCTGCCGAGTTAAATTTTTTAGCAAATAAGTAGATTCCTCCAAGTTGGTTATGAGCCTTCGCGTTATTGGGTTCTTCTTTGAGAACTTTTTTATAATGTTCCGATGCTGCGGTAAAGTTTTTTTGCTCGTATAAAATTGAAGCCAAAAAGAGTCGTGCTTCTACAAACTTTTCATCAATTGCTAAAGCCTTTCTGCTGGATTCGATGGCTCTATCGAAGTCTTTTTTTTGATAATAAGCTAAGGCAAGATTAAGAGCGGCCCGTCTATGCACAGGAGGCGTTTTCAGGGCTTTCTTATAATACTTCATCGCTTCCTCCAAAAAACCGTTGGTTTCTAAGGCGACTCCATAGTCGTTGATCTTAGCAGACTGGTTATCGGTTTCTATAGGACGAAAAATTGCTATTGCCAACGCTAGGAATACAATTGTAAATATCGTTATTTCCTTGTTTGACATCTTTAGAATTCTATTCCGCCCTTCTAAAAGCGCATATGCGGCAAGAGGCATCATTGCAGGAACGACTGGAATACGATATCGCGATTTAACGAAGAAAATTATTACTGATAAGGAATAGGAAAAAATAAATAAGTAAATCCCTATGAAAGGAGGAGAGGTCCAACGCCCCCAGAATAAACTGGCTATTGTTAAAATTAGGATGGCTCCATAGGGAATAATTCCGATGTGTAAAATGGGCGTAAATTGCTTCATAAAGTTGAGGTCATAGTTATCTCCTTTTTCGCTGTTATTGATGAAAATTAAAAGTTTTTTAATTTGTAAGATGAAAAAATCAAAAGGTTGTTCTCTAATAAACTTCCACCCCTCATTCATCCAATAGTCGGATACTTCTGACGCTTTTAAAGTTTTCCCCAAAACTATTTCAGCGTGTTTTTTGGAATCAACTTCTTCGTAAAATGGGGTTAGGCGTATGTAGCTAGGAGCGATGTTATAACCGTTTGCAATAGGATTATTTCCAAGAAAAAAATTAAAGCCTGCCGCGCTATTTACCAAAACAAATTCTCCGCTTACAAAATAATTACGAATTGTAAAAGGACTTATGAATAAAACCGCTCCTAGAACGAAAGCTATGGTGTTCTTCCATCTTAGCGATTGGCGAAGCGGGAAAAAGAAGAACCAAAGCGACAAAGCGGCAATTACGATTAAAAAATTTCCTCGAATTGGAACTAAAATTCCCAAGATTAGTCCACACCAAAAGAAATTCCGAGGATTTGGGGTGTCGCAGGTCCTAAGAAAAATTACCAAAAAAAGAGATGTCAAAAACAAACTCAAATTAGCTTTTAGTAAAAATCCTGAATAGAATATAAAAGCTCCATGAAACGTTGCTAAACCTGAACTTAAAAGGCCAATAGTTTGGTTAAATAGACGTGTGGAGAAAATATAAATAAGCCAAACTGAAGATATTGATAGGATGCATTGCAAAATGAGTATGAATCCGATTTTGACTCCAAAAATTTTATAGAGGATCGCTAAGAAATATTGATAAAAAGGAGCCATAAAGAAAACAGAATCTCCAATCCACCCTTGGTCCAAAATCTTTAGCGCTTCTTTGTGGTGCCAAGCTGCATCGACTAACGGGACCTGGAAATATGGAGTGTCCATTAGCTGGTATAAGTAAATCGCATGAAGGCAGAAAGAAATCCCTAAAATCCAACGAAGCGGGGTAGGGAAATTTTTTGTGTGAAATCTCATGATTAAGAAAAAGATTAATTTGGCTATAAGCGATGTGAGATTGTTTTGTCTGAGTCGTTTTTAGGAGAAGTGATTGGTAGAGAAATGAAGTAAAATGATATGAAGATTTAAAGAATTCTCAAAAATTAAAGTATTACCTAAAAGATACCTTGGGCATTTTAAAAGATAGCAAACTTTTAAGAAAACGGCTAATTTCTCAAAACTAAAGGTACGATCTATATACTTTTTTTAAATGAGGGCATATGTTTAAAAACCGAATTTTAATAATTTTAAGTTTAGCTTTTTTTTTATTTTTTAGTTCTGGATTAAACCATGTATTGGCGGAAGGCAGCGCTGTCGAGTTTTCTGGAAAAGTTAAGAAAGTAATGGCCGAATAGCATAAGGTGGGGATAAAAGACCCGAAAACGAAAAAACGATTTACAGTAGTGATTAATGACGAATCAAAATTAAAAGGATTTGCTTCAATAAAAGACGTTAAAAAAGGAGATTTTGTTGAGGGAAAGTATGTTGTGACGTCTGATGGCAAATATATAGCTCAAAGTTTGAATAAGAAATAACTGAGTGATTGTTATAATTAAAAAATATGAAATGAAACTTTGTCTGAGAATTTTGTTAAATATTTGATTCAGATCGCTTTTAGTTGGTTTAATTCCTTTTATTTGCCATAACTTTCTTTACCCTTAACTTGATTTGACTTAGAATGAGAAAAATTTTTGAGGAAAAATGGAAACAGAATCAAAAGAATTAGCTAACGAAACGGCATCTCCAAAAGAATTAAAGTCTTTTGGAATTCTTATGGGGAGCGTTTTTTCAATTATATCTATCGTTTTGTTCCTTAAAGGTTCGAAATGGTGGGTGTGCGGTTTTGGAAGCGTCGCTCTTTTATTTTTTATAATGGCGTTTTTTGCTCCGCTAAGTTTAAATACGTTTCACCGCAAGTGGATGCGTTTTGCCGAGGTGATTGGAGCTTTTAACATGAAGCTCATTTTGGGGTTTGTGTATATTGTTTGTTTTTCTTTTGTGGGATTGTTATTTAAATTAATTGGAAAAGATCCTATGAAGAGAAAGTTTGATTCTAAAGCAGAGTCTTATTGGGTGGATCATGAGGCTGCCGAGCCCGGCGATGGGCTCGAACGCTATGAAAGGCAATATTGATTAGATCTATTGAGCGAAATTAAAGCTTAAGGCGTTGAATACAATGGAAAATATTCACAAAGAAATTCTTGGCTTGATGGGTAAAATCGATATCAATTGTCGAGAAGAACAAGGAATCATTGCTATTGAACTAGCTGGACAATTAGATGTTTATAATTCTGGAGACTTAGCAAAAATTGTCGATGCTTTTATAGCAAGAGGATTTGATAGATATATTTTGGATCTTGCTAAAGTAACCTATTTAGATAGTTCAACTATTAGCGCCTTTATCACTTGCCATCAAAAATTAAATAAGTTAGAAGGGCGGTTTCTACTTGCCAATTTAACGGGAGCCCCCTTAGAAGTTTTTAATATGGCTAAGTTACATGATGTCTTAGAAGTTAAAGAAGACATGGACGATGCTTTTGATAGTCTTTTAGGATGACCGTTTTAGACACTCTAATTGGTTCGTTTTCTTATAATTCGACGAGTTTTGTAATTACCTCTTCTTTTGATAACCCTCTGTTATAATCATTTAAGACTTCTAATACGTTTTCTTCGGAAAGATCAAAGTCGTCGGCAAAATCTTGATAGGTGTATAAAGCGTTTCCAAAGTTTCGAAATTGGTCTACCACTTCTCGGGCTTTAGTGGTTCTTTCCTCATTACCTTCTGCTGTCATTTAGATTCTCCATTTTTAAGTTCTTGCTAAGCGCAACTTAATCTTTTCATAAATATATTGAAACTCGAAATTTCTTTCAATGTTTTTAGGATGTGCGATATAAAAGGCCTTTACTTTAATTTTCAATAAAAAATCAAAGTATGATATCTTGAATTGTATTAAAACTTGCAAATTTAAACTGAGCCCCCTAACGATCTTTCTCCAAATGTCAGGAGTCCGAATGAGAGTTAAAGCGATTTTTGCGATAGCTTTGGTGGTTTTTGTCTTTTTGATACAAAACGCTTGTTTTGCTGAGACAATGGGATACAACTCAGCAATTAGTCAAATACCTAAAGAACCTGGTTGGAAAGCATCTTCATATAGAGGTTGGGAACTGATGAGCCTTCCTGGGTTAATTGCAACTTACTACGATTTGAATTTGGATGGAACCCTCGATTATATGGTTATTCGAAAGATATTAAGAAAGGGAACCGCCGAAAAAATGTCTATAAAAGAAGCGGTAGAATCTGCGAAATATGATGGTTTGGCTTTGTATGTTTCAAAGCCAGTAATTTATTTTACGTCTAAATTTCCGCTGTTTTATTGTATCGGTTTAGATTACCGAAAAAACTGCAATAATATGTGGGTAGATGTACAAGAAGATGGTTTAAATGGAAATGAAGCGTATTACACACTTTCGACACCGACTCCAAGCGTTCAGTAAATTAAGTACTTTCTCGCTATTTTTGATAACCGCAATAGTTGTTTTAGGTGATTCCTCTCATATTAGCGCTCAAAAAGCGCCAGATGGTTATGATGTTGGGGAACCTTTTGTTGGGTTTGACCCTCCTAAAGAAATTTCTCCTAAGACTTTTTCAAAAGCCAATCGTATCGGCAGAGGCGGGACAATCTACAAGCATATGTGCATTTACTGCCATGGCGCTGATGGGAATGGCGGCGGTAAAGCGACGGCATATCTCTACCCTTGGCCGCGTGATTTTAGAAATGGTATTTTTAAATACCGGTCCACTCCTTCCGGATCGTTACCCTTGGACGACGATATATATCGAACAATAGCTAAAGGCGTCCCTGGAACAGCAATGCCTGCTTGGGGCGATTCTTTAACAGGAGAGGAAATTTGGTCGGTAATTGAATATATCAAAACATTTTCAGATAAATTTAAAAATAGTAAGCCGAAACCACCTATAGAGGTTGGTTCTCCTCCCGATATAAATGAAGAATTTTTAAAAAAAGGGCAAAATTTATTTAGCGCGTCAAAATGTAATAAATGTCATGGTACAGATTTGATAGGAGACGGTCCTTTAGCAGATGATTTGTTCGATATTTGGGAACACAGGGCTTTTGTTTACGACTTAACAGACCCAAATAATTTTAAAAGAGGGTTTGATATAAAAAGTGTTTATTTGACCCTTACTTCTGGCGTCGATGGCACCCCAATGAAAGCTTATACAGGACTATCAGATTCCGATAGATGGGCTCTATCGGCTTATATAGATTCAAAGGTAAAAAAAGATTTATTTAAGAAAGCGAAATACGAAGATACATTAGTCGTTTCACGTGTTGAAGACGAGATAGCCGTCGATCCCAAAAGTCCAGTTTGGAAAAATATACCGTCAAAAGTCATTCATTTGCTTCCATTAAATTCCCGGAAGAGGCCGATTGTAAGAGTAAAATTTCAAGGGGTAATTAACGACGAGGCCATCGCGTTTCGCTTAGAATGGGAAGACGAAACTCCTAATAAGTCCTCCAGTCGACACCAAGATTTTAAAGATGCCGTTGCCATTGAGTTTGCATTGGGCGATGTTGTTTTGCATAAACATGGTCATAATGAGCCTTTTTTTGGAATGGGAAACCGAGGCAAGGTTGTTAATATTTGGCAATGGCGTGCGGATTGGCAACAAGACATTGAAACTAAGGAAGAATTGGAATATGCTACCGAAGATATGGACATGGACGGTATGATTTTCGGCGGCGAGGTAAATCCGGTTGACTCGATTAACCCTTTTCGGGAACAACCGGTGGAAGAAATGAATGCTGAAGGTTTTGGGACTTTAACTCCACAACCATTGACAAAACAAAATGTTGAAGGTAAAGGCAACTGGAAAGACGGGAAATGGGAAGTTGTACTTTACCGTCCTTTAGACTCATTAAATAAATGGGATATTAAATTTGATAGAAAAACCCCAATATTGGTAGCATTCGCCATTTGGGACGGAGAATATAGAGACATTGACGGTCGTAAGACGGTTGCTATGTGGCAAAGATTATTTTTGCCTGAGACTGGTGACAATAAATTGGCTAAATAATTATTAAAAAATGATTAAATGAAGTTGATTCGACCTGGTAAGATCGATTATCCTTTACCATTCCATATATTAGATTAGTTTTTAGCTAGATTAAATTTTGGCGGTATTAGTTGGGGAAAAAATACTTGGAGGTTTTTGAATGTCCGACGAAGAAAAATTAGAAGAAGAAAATCAAGAAGAAGAGCGGTCGGTCGAACTCGCCGAGGAGGGCGATGACGACGAAGACATCGAATACGTTGATGAAGACGAGGAGATGGATGAAGCTCTTGAAGAGGAAGAAGCTCCAGAGAGAGGCGCTTCTTTAGTTATTGGGCAGGGCGATTTTGAAATAAATCAGTCAAATCGAGGGGCTGACGACCCAGGAGACAATACGCTCAATGAACCTCAATATATAACTAAATTCGGCGAAATGCTTTTTATTTCAGACCGTGGTAATCATAGAGTTTTAGTGTGGGACCAAATACCTGAAGAAAATGGAGATCCCGCCAGCGTAGTTTTAGGGCAGGAAGATTTTGCCGATTGCCTTGAGAATCGTGGAATCACTACTACTTTGGATGAAATGACTTCCGGCTTGGGTGATGAAAGTTTAGACGGTTTTACAATCAGTCAATGTGAGGAAGACACTATATCTGCTCCTGCCGGGTTAGAAGTCATAGACGGTAAACTTTATTTGGCAGATAGCGGTAATCATAGGGTCCTTAGATGGGAAGCTTTACCATCAGAAGACGGAGAAGCTCCAGGTTTGGTTTTAGGACAAGATAATCTGGAGTGTAACGAAGCTAATAGACGAGGAGTTATAAGCTCCGGTTCTTTATTCTTCCCAATGGGAATTCGATCGGGCGATGACCAGCATGTTTTCGTCGCTGATAAGGATAATCATAGGATATTAATTTGGGATAAGATTCCATTTAATAACGGTTGGAATGCCGATATTTCATTAGGGCAAGCCGGGATGGATGAAAGAGAACCGAATAGAGGCGATTTTGAGCAATGCGGTCCAGACACTCTTAGTTTCCCAACGGGCGTATTTTATCATGCCGAAGAAGATAAATTATTTGTTGTAGATCAAGGTAATAATAGAGTTTTAATTTGGAATAAATTACCTAGGGAAACAGGCGCTCCGGCTGATCTTGTTTTGGGGCAAAAAGATTTCTATAGCAGAGAGGTTAATGGCGGTATTGGCGCCAGGTTAGCGTCTGCTTCTGGGTTATACTTTCCTACTGATGTAGTTTATGGAAGAAAAGGATTATTCGTTTCTGATTCTTCAAATAATCGAGTGTTGGTTTGGACCGAGTTTCCAACAGAAAATGGTCAACCTGCTGATTTGGTAATAGGGCAAGCTGATTTTGTGCAAAATAAATTTAATCGAAACGGCGAAGTAACTTCTAGCTCAATAAATGATCCTTATGGTCTATTTCTAGATGAAGATCCAGAAGACGAGGAAGATATAGGGCGACTTTATATTTGCGATAGAGGTAATTCTCGGGTAGTTGTTTGGGATGAATTACCACTTGCTCCTGATGCAGATAAAGATCAAGGAGAAGATCCAGATAATATTCTCTATGAGTCTGATGAATTAATGGGCGACGACGACGATTATATGGACGATGACGATGACGATCCAGCCAACTCAATACCTGTAACCTGATTTAGATTAAAAAAAAAGCCCGACCTTATCAGGTCGGGCTTTTTAAATTTCGGATTAGTTTCGATCAAACTTCATTGCCTTTTCAATTTCTCTCTTAGCTTCTTTTTGTTTAATATCTCTTCGTTTATCGTAAAGCTTTTTACCTTTAGCTAAAGCGACTTCGACTTTCACTTTTCCATTCTTAAAGTATAATTTTAGAGGAATTAGGTTAAAGCCTTTTTCTTTAACTTTTCCTATAAGGCGGCCGATTTCCCTTTTGTGCATCAGAAGCTTTCGTTTTCTGACGGGAGCGTGATTAAAACGATTGCCTGGGATATAGTGACTTATATGCGCCCCAAGTAACCAAGCTTCTCCTCCCTCAATCTGAACGTAACTGTCTACTAAATTAGCTTTACTATCTCGAAGGGCTTTTACCTCCGTTCCCCAAAGGACAATGCCAGCCTCCATTGAATCCTCTACGAAATAGTCGTGACGGGCTTTTTTATTTTGGCAGATAATCTTGATTTCGCTCATAGTCTAATTTTTCTTGATTTTGATTGAGTCCCCAACTTGGACTTTGAAAGTTTCTGAAGCGTTTCCCTCTCTACAAAAAATTTCTACCTGGTCCCAGCTATTAATTAAAGCGGCCAGAGAATTTTTTAACCCAAGTTCATAATAGGAAACCAGGGGAATTACAGTTTCATCATTTAAATAAACCTTAATGTTTTCTAGATTATCTCCAAAGTGTTTTGATACAAGATTTTTAGGAATGTTAGAGGTTAGGTTACCAAAATGATCGCAGTGAATTATTTTCCCTTTTAGACAATTATCTTCAACTTTCGGTTTAGGAAAATTAAGAGTTGTAGGTTTTTCTATAGTTGCTCCCAGTTTGTCAAATGATTTTCCGCTAGCAATCCAAGCGGCTGTTGGGGCAAAAATGTCGCGACCATGAAATGTCGAGGAAACAGGTTTTAAGAAAGCTTCCTGATTGGTTAATTCGACGGCTTTATAATTTTTAAGGAACGGCGAGAAAACTCCGTTGTCAGGTCCAACGAAAAAGTATTTATCTGTTTGAATGGCTATGCCTTTGCGACTTCCTCCTACTCCAGGATCGACCACCGCTACGTGAACGGTGTTTGATGGAAAGTAAGAGGCGCTTGTTTTTAGTGCGTAAGAAGCTTGAAGTAAGTTTTGAGGAGCAATTGAGTGAGTTAAGTCGATAATTTCAGCTTCAGGGCAAATATTTAAAATAACTCCTTTCATAATGCCTACAAAGGGATCTTCATTTCCGAAATCAGTTGTAAGCGTTATGATTGGACGCATCCAAAGACCTGGTTATCTTTAATTTCTTGGACTTTAACCGGAACAATTTGATTAATGAGAGAGTCGTCTCCCTCGGCTAATACAGGAATATAGTGTTCAGAGTGACCTTTTAATAACCCCGTATTTCGGTCTCGTTGTTCCTCGAATAAAATTGATACTGTTTTGCCTAGGAATTTTTTTTGGAAGTTGTGAGATTTAGTTTGTCCCAATTCAGTTAATTCTTTGTTGCGTAATTTCTTCTCATCTTTTAGAACGGAATCCGTAAAATCAAAAGCCTCGGTTCCTTTCCTGCCGGAATAAGAAAAAACATGTAAATACGAAAAAGGTAGATGAGAAATCATGTCGCGTGTATTTTCGAATTTCTCGCGCGTTTCCTCAGGGAAACCTACAATCACATCGGCGCCTAATCCAATTTTAGGTATTTTTTCTGTGATTCGATGAATGACGTCCAAATATTGGGCCGAGTCGTAATTTCTTCTCATTTTATTGAGAACAGCAGTATCTCCACTTTGTAAAGGTATGTGGAAATGTGGGCATAGTTTTTCAGAAGAAGCCATGAGTTGAATTAAGTGATCGTCAATCTCCATAGGGTTAATCGAACTCAATCGAACCCTAAAGTCGCCGTCTAATTGAATAATTTCTTCAACCAAACTAGAAAACGTTTCAGGTGGGGTGGAGTCCATGCCGTAAGTTCCTAAATTAATCCCGGTCAGAGTTATTTCTTTATAACCAGACTTAATAAATAAACGTATATTTTTAAGTATATTTTCTCGAGAGTCGCTAATAGAGCGACCTCTAGCCCGGGCTACAGTGCAAAATGAGCATTTCTCGTCGCAACCCGTTTGAACTTTAAGAAATGCTTTTGTTTTACCTTGAAAATTTTCTACAGGGATAGTTGTAAATTCACGTAATTGGTTAATATCCGACATGTGGAATTCAGATTTTTCAGGAATATTCCAAGGTTGATGTTTGGCAAGAGTTTTTTTAATTGCTTGAGCGACTTCTAGTTTATTTGCGTTTCCTAATACTAAACTTAGGCCCGGAATCTGTCCGGCTTCTTCAGGATTGTTCTGAGCGTAGCAACCTGTTAATACGACAAGAGCGTTGTCGTTAATACCTAAAGATTTTCTTACGGCCAATCGGGAACTGTAATCGCTTTTTTGAGTTACGGTGCAAGAGTTGACTACGTAAATATCCGCTTTTTCTTTATGGTTAACCAGGCTAAAGCCTTCTTTTTCTAAAAGAGCCTGCATTTCTGCAGTGTCGTGTTGATTTGTTCTACAGCCTAATGTTGAGAATGCAACTTTCATAGAATTTTCTTAAATTTAAAGAACAGATTGAAATATGTTACAAAATAGCCCATAAGCTCAGGTTATTGGTATGGGGAATAAGGGGCGCTGGCGAAAAAGCTTTATTTTCAAAGGGATTTAAAGGTATATCTTGATTCGGATATTCCTTTGATCGGTTTTTTTGATTTAAGCTTGATGAAATTGATTGCCCTAACCTGGCCCTAACTATCCGCTAATAATTGATATTGTTGTGGTTTTACCCACGTAAATATTTTAAACCGTCAAACATCTTTTATTAATTTTCAATTAGCTAAAACTGTTGCGAAATTAAGCTTTTATATTAATGCAAAAAGTTAAAATGAATCAATATGAATTTATGGTTGTTACGAGAACACGGAACTTAGGGCTATTGACCGCATGAATTCTGTTTGCTAGTATTCGTCAATTAATTTCCCGTTAGTTGTATCTGCAGAAATTGGCGGTAACCCGCCTTAGCCCCCGCTGAATATGTCTCTTAATGGATTCGAAAACCGATCATTCTTAGAAAAGTGGCTTAATAAATCCATAAAGCATTATGTTTCCCAAATGGATGTTAAGCAAAATGGCGGATTGCATGATCTAATAATTGGAGCTGTAGAAGAGCCTCTCGTTCAAATGGTATTAGATAAAACCAATGGAAACCAAACCCAGGCCGCTAATATTTTAGGTTTGAATAGAAACACACTGAGGAAAAAGATAAAAGCCTACCAAATCAAATGCAAAGAGTCCCCCTAGCGGTTGTAATTTTAGCTGCCGGTAAAGGGAAACGGATGAAGTCCGCGCTTCCCAAAGTTGTCCATCCTCTTGGTTCTAGACCGCTCATGTCTTATATACTTGATACGGTATTTTCGCTAGATCCGGATAGAGTTGTAGCCGTTGTTGGTTATGAAGCAAGCTCAGTTTCAGAAACTTTTCCCGACCCAAAATTAGAATTTGTTCAACAGGGCGAATTGTTAGGTACAGGCCATGCCGTATTACAAACTCGCGATCTCTTAAAGAATTTTTCCGGTAATGTGCTTGTACTTTGTGGAGATATGCCATTTATTAAGGCAGAAACGCTCAATACTCTTATCGAGACTCGAATAGAGTTTGAGCTGGCTTGCGCTTTCTTAACATTAAAAACTCCAGAAAAACGCGATTTTGGTAGAATTGTTAGAGACTCTAAACAGGATGTAGAGAAGATTGTAGAAAACCGGGACGCTACCCCTGCCCAAAAAACTATTGACGAATACAATGCAGGCGTTTATTGTTTTGAGAAAGAATGGTTATTCAAAGCCGTTGAGCGGCTTGAGAATAACAATGCGCAAAGCGAATATTATTTAACGGACGCTATTCAGTTCTACTATAATCGCCGAGCCCCCGTTCGGGCGGTTCAAACGGATAATGCCAAAGAACTTTTTGGCGTAAATTCGCAAGAAGATTTAAAACAAGCCGAACGTTTATTGAATTCCTGAATTTAATTTAGGTTGTCTCTCCCTAAAAAAACTTTAATCCGATCATGAAAGCAATAATTTTAGCTGCCGGTAAAGGCGGCAATTTACTTCCTTTTTCACAAACTCGACCAATCCCAATGGTTAGCGTTGCTGGCACCGATATTTTTGATAATACAGTTGGTCTTTTGAAGAGTTCTGGTATCAATGATATTTTTGCCGTTGTTGGCCATCAAAAAGAAAAAGTTATCGAACGTATAGGAGATCATGGTCATAACGGTTTGAATATTCATTATTTAGAGCAAAAAAGAATAGGCGAAATTGGAGTTGCGGTTTCTCAAGCGAGAAGTAAGATTTCTCCTGGGGAATATTTTATGCTTGTGTACGGCGATATTGTAGCTTCTTCGAACATCTTTAGTAAAATTCAGCAATCTTTTCATTCATTTAAAAGCGCTGTTGCGTCGATTTGTTTGCCGCCATCTAATGAAATGTTTGGCAATGTATTTTTAAACGCACAAATGAAAATTACGCAAATTATTGAGAAACCTAAAAACAATGATTTGGGTAATTATGTTTTGGCTGGTGTTTACATTCTCCCATCGAAATTTTTTAAGATCCTTGAAAAAAACAGATACTCGATGGAAAAATCCATTCGAGAGATGGCTCAAAAAGAAGGATTATGGGCTTCCATGTGGGAAGACGAGTGGTTAGATATCGTTTATCCCTGGGAAATTCTTAGGGCGAATCAAATTTTAATGGATTCCTGGGAAGCCTCTTCAATTTCAAGCTCAGCCACGCTAGAAGGAAATGTGACGATGCAAGGTCCTGTAAAAATAGAAGACGATGTTGTCGTTAAAGCAGGCG
The DNA here is from genome assembly GCA_038154245.1 of Nitrospinales bacterium. Classification (GTDB taxonomy): domain Bacteria; phylum Nitrospinota; class Nitrospinia; order Nitrospinales; family JAJDAT01; genus JAJDAT01. Next base: position 16,701 of record JAYOZP010000071.1, read on the forward strand.
CTGTTTTAGAGGGACCTTGTTCGATAGGTAAAGGAAGTTATATTGGCAATAACTCTCTAATTAGAAGTTATACGTCATTGGGAGAAGGTTGTTCTGTTGGATATGGTGTTGAAATGAAGAACTGCGTTGTTTTCAAAAATAGTAGAATTGGTAGGTTATCGT
>JAYOZP010000071.1:16872-24090 GCA_038154245.1 Nitrospinales bacterium
GAGATAGCGTCTTAGGAGAAGCGGTGGATATTGGAGCGGGTTCAATGACCGTTAATAGATCGACTGATTGGTCTCCGGTTGAGGTTAAGTTAGGAAAGAAAAATTTCAAGACAGGACAAACGAAATTAGGAGCTTTCATTGGCGACGGAGTGATTGTTGGAGCTGGAAATACCATTGAACCAGGCACTATAGTTGCTCCAGGAAAAAGTTTGCCAGCTTGTTACACTATTAAGCGGTAAGAGTTTATTCTCCTAAATTAATAAACTTTGTATTTGCCGATAAATTTGAGCTCTACAAACGATTGATCGCTAAAGTTGATCTTCAAAGTAAGGTAAAAATATATGTGTGGAATTAGCGGAGCGGTTGGATTGAAAGACGTTTCCAATGCTTTGTTTGAAAGTATTCGTAATTTGGAATATAGAGGTTACGACTCGTGTGGAGTGGCCCTTGTTGAAAAAAAACGATTACTAGTAAAAAAGAATATCGGAGAAGTAGAATCATTTTATCGTAAAGAAAATGTTTTGCGGCATCGATCAAATATAGGGATTGCTCATACTCGTTGGGCTACTCATGGTAGTGTTACAAAAGATAATACCCACCCTTTCTTATCGAAATGTGGAAAGTTTGCCGTTGTTCATAATGGAATTATTTCAAATTATCGGTTGTTGCGCGAGCAGTTGGTTCGAGAGGGCTATGGGTTTACTTCTGAAACCGATAGCGAAGTTATCCCCCAATTATTGAGCAAGTTTTATGCTAAAGAAAAAAATATTGAGTTAGCTCTCCGACAGACGATGAATGTTTTGGAAGGAACATTTGCGTTAGCTTTTATCACAACCCACTTATCCGATCATATTTTTTGCGCGAAAAGAGAATCCCCTTTGATGTTAGGAATCGCCGACGAAACCAAATTCATTGGTTCTGATTTCAATTCTTTTATTGATTTTACAAAAAATGCCGTGATTATCGAAGATGGAGAATACGCGATAATTTCAAAAGATGGATATATTGTAAAAAACTCGATAACTGGAGAAGAAGTTTCGAAAACCATTATGAAAATTGAATGGGACTCTGAAACTTCGAAAAAGGGCGGCTATCCTCATTATATGTTGAAGGAGATTTACGAACAGCCGCAAACGATTCAGAATGCTTTAGATATTAGCGAAGATGATATAGCGGATCTTTCAAATATGATTTCCAAAGCCAAGCAAGCTTATTTAGTGGGCGTAGGGACGACCTTTTACGTGGCCAAATTTGGAAAGTATATGTTAGCCAATTTGGCCGGACAGTTTATACCATCGGTCAGCTCCGACGAGTTTGTGAGTTTGGCGAATGTGAATTCTGACGACTTGGTATTGGCTGTTTCCCAATCAGGAGAAACCTACGATACGCTTTCTGCTTTAAGATATGCGAAATCTAATAAGTGCCCGACGGGAGCCATCGTTAACGTCATGGGTTCTTCAATGGCCAGGTTAGTCGACAAAGTTATCTTGCAAGGGTCGGGACCTGAGATTTCTGTGATAAGCACTAAAGCGGCAATTTCGCAAATGGCAATTCTAGTGCGAATAGGTCTTCACTTAGGCGTGAAAAACAAAAATATTTCTAAACAAACTTTTAAAAAGCATATGAAAGATCTACGGGAACTTCCTGAAATCATTCATGGGATTTTAAACGAAAGATCTGGTTTTATTCATCGGATTGCTCACAGGTATTGCCAAGTAAAGCATTGGTTATATTTGGGTAGAGGTATTTATTATCCAATTGCATTAGAGTCCGCTTTAAAAATGAAAGAAGTTGCATACGTGCATGCGGAAGGAATGCCTGGAGGTTTTTTAAAACATGGTACGTTAGCGATGATCGACGAGAATATAAACTCTATTGCCTTTATGCCTCCAAAAGAAGATAAAGAGCTTTACGATTTAACCTTGCACTGTGTTGAAGAGATTAGAGCCCGATCGGGTTTTGTCTTAGGAATACATTTTGATGCGCGCGGCAAAAATAAAGACTTGTTTAGTGAAGAGCTCATTCTCCCTCCTGTATCCCCTATAGTCGCTCCGTTTTTGCAATTGGTGATTGCTCAGTTGCTTGCCTACTTTACAGGAACTTCTTTAAAGAGAAACGTTGATAAACCTAGAGCTTTAGCTAAATCTGTCACCGTCGGCTAAGCCCATTCATAAATAAATTGAGATAGGATGATATGAATACTGTTTTGACTGTAGCTGGCTCCGATCCTTGTGGTGGAGCGGGAGTTCCCGTTGATCTTAAAACTTTTTCGGCTTATGGCGTTTACGGATATTCGGCAATATCGGCAATAGTGGCGCAAAATACACAAGGGGTTAATACGTCGACTCCTATTGATTCAGATTTTTTAAAAGCCCAAGTAGAAGCGGTATTTTCAGATACAAAGCCGCTAGCGATTAAAACGGGAATGTTGGCGAATGAAGAATCTATCAAAGCAGTTAGCGCGATATTTAGAAAAAAACGAGTTAAAAACTTGGTTGTAGATCCAGTAATTAAATCTTCAAATGGGAAAATTTTATTGACGGCAAAAGGAGTAGAAGAATTAAAGTTTAGTTTATTGCCATTAGCTTTATTGGTAACGCCTAATATCCCAGAGGCTGAAACTTTATCTGGGATTAAGATAAAAACAAATGCAGATAAAAAACGCGCCGCAAAGAAGATTTTGGAATTTGGAGTGAAAGCTGTTTTGATTAAAGGAGGTCATGGAACAAAAAATGCCGACGACTTATTGTTTGATGGTAAAAAGATTTATAACTTTCCTTCTCCAAAATTGACTAAGGAAAATATTCATGGCACTGGTTGTGTTTTATCTGCGGCGATTACTGCGGGACTTTCTCAAAAGTTGGATGTAGTTTCTGCGATAGAAAAAGCAAAACAGTTTATAGGTCAATCAATTAGTAAACCGATCGCGCCAGGAAATGGGGCTCCGGTTTTGGAGCCTTTAAACGGTTTGTACGCAGAGGCAGAAAAGCACAGGTTGATGCAAGAGGCTTTGTCGTTTGTTCGAGTCTTAAAAGAAAATAAAATAGGACGATTGATTCCTGAAGTTCAATCCAATTTGGGTTTAGCCATAGAAAATGCGACTGGATTGAACGATGTTATTGGAATTCCTGGAAGAATTATTAGAAATGGCGACGATGCATATACGGTTTCTCCTCCTATGTTTGGAGGGTCTCGTCATGTTGCGGATATTGTTTTAACGGTTATGATCCATGATCGGACAAAACGCGCCGTAATGAATATCAAGTACTCCGATCAGCTTTTGAGTATTTGTAAAAAATTGAAATATAAAATCGCCTCCTTTGATCGAGCGGAAGAGCCGAAGAAAGTTAAAGCGTTAGAAGGATCTTCATTAGAGTGGGGTACTGATAAGGCGATACGGGATTTTGGAAGCGTTCCCGATATTATTTTTGATCTTGGAGGATTTGGAAAAGAAGAAATGATCCGCGTGATAGCAAAAAACCCCGACGAGCTTCTCCAAAGAATTCTTAAAATCAATCTTCTAGCTCAAAAGCTTTAGTTGTCTTTTGAGTTTGATCTGCCCTGTTAGCTCGCCCTTTAACAATTACTTTTGAGTTTTTGTGTCTGAATGAGTTGTTTCTCAAAGGTTTGTTTTATTTTTAAATTGAGAATTTGCTGAAAAAAATATTGTTACGCTTTGGTTACAATTAATATTTCTTACGATAAATTATATAAAATAAAGCATCGAAAAAAATATGTTAATTTAAGAAAAAAATCCGGACGTTATCGCGATTTTTGATTTCTTGTTAAAAATGGTACCCATGAAACTTGCTACGGAAGAAAATCCAAATAAAGTTTTGATTGTTGAAGATGAAGCTATAGTTGCAATGGAAATACAAAAAAACCTTGAAAAAAACGGTTTCATTGTTGTTTCAAATATAGCTTATGGGGAGAAGGTTTTAGATGAGATTAATCAACACAATCCCGATGTAGTGTTAATGGATATCAAGTTAAAAGGAGAGGTTTCTGGATTGACAGCCGCCAAAATAGTTAATAAGGAAAAAGATATACCCATTATCTTTTTGACGGCATACTCCGACGCAGAGACGATCGAAAAAGTTAAAGAAGTTGGAGCGTATGGATATATCGTAAAGCCATTTCATGATCAAGAATTAAAAGTCGCTTTAGAAATGGGGTTATATAAATTTTACTCAGAGCATAAGACTAAAATGAATGAAAAGCGTTTTCTTCAGTTTTCCGATCAAATTGAAGACGCTTTTATAATTTCAGACAAAAGCGGCAAAAAAATACTTTTTGCTAGTAAAGGGTTTGAAAAAGTATTTGGGAGAAATCAGGATCAATTTATTCATAATGCAGAATCGTTCTTAGATCTTATACATGAGGAAGATGTTGAACGATTTAAAGAGTTTCAGAGCTTGGGAGGAATGGGAAACTCTTCTTTAGAAGTCGAATATAGAATTTCTTTACCGGATGGATCTCCACGTTGGATTATTACGCGTTCATTTCCCGTCGAGAGCGCCGATGTCGAAGATAGAAATGTCATGGTCACTGTTTCTTCCGATATAACTAGAAAAAAACAAACTGAAATTAATTTCAAAAATCAAATCGATTTTATCGGAGACCAGTTAATTTTAAAAAATCTGGATTTGCAGTTGAAGGAAAGTAAGATTCAAGACTTATTAAAGGAAAAAAGAGAAGTTTTGGCGAACGTTTCTCATGAGTTTAAAACTCCTTTAAATGCAATTATGGGTTATGGGCAATTATTAGAAAGCGATAGTTTAAATAACTGGACTTTTGAGCAGAAAGAGCACTTAAATAGTATTTTAAAAGCAGGCCATAATTTGTTAAATCTTATTGAAAAGGTTTTGGGTTTTTCAAAGGTCGATTCTGGCGATATTCCCATATCAATAAAAAGCGTCTGCTTGAATCAATTGATAAACGATCTAATAAATCAATATGGTTCTAGGGCTAATAAAAAAGGAATCACAATTATTAATAGAATTTCTAATGAGAAAGATTCTTTTGTTTTAGCTGACCCATTGCTTTTAAAGCAAGTTTTCATGAATTTAATCTCTAACGCCATTAAATTCACTAACGCTGAAGGTACTGTGGAGATTAGTAGCGCTATAGAGGCGGGAAAATTTTTTCGAATAGTTTTGGCAGATTCGGGTTGCGGTATTCCAAAAGATAAGCTTGAAGTTATTTTTGATCCTTTAATTCGTGTGGGCCAGGACTTATACGGTCCAGAAAACAGCGGTTTAGGTCTAGCAGTTACCAAAAGCCTTATTGAACAAATGAATGGTACGATTTCGGTGGATAGTGAATTGAATGTTGGGAGCCGATTTTCTGTAGAATTACCTTTGGATAAGACGTCTTAATTGGAAAAAATTGTCTTGCTACCTTATATCTGAATTGAAATGGTTAGAGCGATTCTGTGGTTAAAAGACGATTTCGAATTTTGCCCCGTTACTTTTATCTAAAGCGACCTTCCCTTCAAGTTGAGACTCAACAAGCAGAGAAACTACTTTTAATCCAATAGAACTATTGCTTTCTAAACAGAAGCTATCTGAGAATCCGATTCCGTTGTCGGCCACGACTAACTTTGTTTTATCTGTACCAGTGTTTAAAACAAGGATTTGTATTTGATTGTTTTGATTTTTTTGAAAAGCATATTTCAATGAATTCGAAACTAATTCGTTAATGATTAGTCCACAATAAATTGATTTGTCAAAATCAAATGATTTGACGCAAACTTGAATATCTAAAGAAATATCTAAATTTTTAGCTCCATAAATTGAAAAAAGCTGGTTGATTAGGGTGTGTATATATTTTTCGATATCAATCTCCGAAAAGTTCTCAGATTCTAAAATTCGGTCGTGAACTAAAGCCATAGATAGTATTCTGTTTTGGCTTTCTTGCAGGATATTTAAAAGTTGAGAGTCGCTGACGTTTTCTTCTTGTAGATGCAAAAGCCCAGAAACGACTTGAAGATTATTCTTAATTCGATGATGTAACTCTTTTAGGAGTATTTCTTTTTCTAAAAGAGATTTTTTTAAGTTTTCTTCTAAGGTTTTAAAGTTTGTAATGTCGGCAATAGTGCCAATATATCCTATGGCTTTTCCAGCGCCATTTTTTTCAAATATTGTTCGCCCTACTACCTCGGTTGTTTTCTCTTCTGGAGTTGAATAACGACACTCGTATTTAAAATTATTTGAATTTTTTGCCGTTATATCCCAATTAGATGAAAAACCGTCTTTATCTTCAGGATGAATGTTTGCCAACCATCTTTTCCCAAAAGCATTTTGGGGAGAAACTCCGATGATCTCAGAGCAACGGTTGTTGATATATAAACAATTGCCGTTCAGGTCGGAACGCCAAATGCCAATGGGTGAAGCAAGCGTAAGATCGTGAAATAGTTTGTTGTCTTTGCTTAATTGTTCTTCCTTTTTTTTGCGTTGCTTTATCATTAAAATGAATGAGGAAATTACCTTTTCCAATTCGTTTGAGTTAGATTTTGGAAATAAAAATTCATCTTCGCCTTTTCCAAATCTTTGCGCGATTTCGGCAAGTTCAAGCAGAGCTTTTTTCAGACTGCTTGATAAAAATAGAGCAAATATTAAGCTGGCCAAAAGAATAAAAAAAGTAAGAAGGATAAAAAAGTTAGTATCATTTTCGTTAGCTTGTTCTTTTAGGCCTGAAATTATATGTTGAACAATTTCGGTGTCGAATGGTTGTAAGTCCAAAGAATAGACGAGCCGAAGAAAGCCCAATTTGTCGTCTTCCAAATAAATAGGGCAGGAAATAATGATTTGGCCGTCAATTTCTGCGATTTTACGGGTTTGAGGAGAAGATATTTCACTAAGAGTTGAGGAATCTAAAGTTTGATCGAAACCTAATAAGTTAGCCGATCCATTATGGATCAACTTCCCGTTTTTATCGAAAACATATGCTTCTTTTACGTGAGGATCTCCTTTGACGGACCTAAGTAGATAAAAAATATTCTCCGCGTCAATATTGTAAAGCGGATTGACCAATTCTTCAGATAAAAACTTGGCGGTGTATTGTCCTTTGTTTTTGAAGTAATTCGATAGAGACTTTTTAAAAGCGGTAGACTTAATGGCGTCCTTGTCTTTATAAATGAAGCCAAACTGGTAGTAAAAGAATAAAAGGAATCTCTAAAAACAGGTTAAAAAGTTTAAAAAAAGGTTATATTATATC
>JAYOZP010000072.1:0-24051 GCA_038154245.1 Nitrospinales bacterium
AAATAACAAAACAAACTTTTAAAAATTTATTCCGATTTTTAGAGGTCCTCTTTAATTATTATGAGTGTGTTTGAGTTAATGATCCCATAAGTTTTACGATAAGAAAAGGGTATGAGTTAAACTATATCAAGGCAGGGCCTACCCTATTCATTAGCTCTGTTATAATGTTTGCGCTAACTATAAATTTAATACCTCGATAAATAAAGATGATTGGATATTTAAAACCCGACAAAATGGAATTGGTAATGAAGGATTACCAGTACTACAAAATGTATTACTGTAGTATTTGCCGCCATTTAGTCAAAAATAACCTAAGAATTTATTCGTTTTTGACTGGGTATGAAGGAACCTTATTGGCAATGCTGTATAACGAATTGGTTGTTCAAAATGGTGAAGCGGTTTTGGACAATTGCTCCGGAGTTCCTCTTGCAAAGGTGCCCGTTTTGCCCGCCGACCATGAGGCGATTGAGTTAGGAGCTTATTTATGTCTCTTAGCTTTTCAGGTTAAGTTCCAAGATAACCTTTTAGACGAAAAGGGTTTTTGGATAACCAAGTATAATCAATTCTTAAAAAATCATATCGAAAAGTCGGCCAATAAACGAAAAGATGTTTATGAGAAATTTAAAATTGATCTGAATTACGTTCAAGAAAAACAAAAAGAGTTGAGGGCTCTGGAAGAAGATTTGTCGATTAGAGAACCGGCGGTTTATTTAGATCATTGGGGGAATTTGTTCGCTTATATAATGACCCAACCATTTTCTGAAAAGATCGAAGAAAAAAGATGTGAAGCCCTTAAAGATATGTTTGCTGGGCTAGGAAAAATCATTAATGTTTTAGACGCTATGGCGGATGTTAGGGAAGATGCAGCAAGCGAGCAATTTAATCCAATTTTAAAAGCGGAGTCTCCAAAAGATCCAAATGACAGGGAATGGCTTGAATTTGCTTATAAAAATTATAGTGAAATGATTCTAATAGAGAGGCAAAAGATTTTAAAATTATTGCCTATTTTGGCCTTGCGTGAAAGCTTATCGATTGTTCAAAATATATTGATTCACTGCCTTGACAGAGAATTAAAAAAAGTGTTTGATTCAATGGTTTTGAACGACTCAAAAACCGAAAGTCGTCTTCTTTTTAATTGTAAGGATTTTTAATAAATATTTTTTATTTCTTATCTAAATTGTTTTGAATCGTTTAATGCATTAAAGTTATAGTTGTTTCTCAATTTTAAATCGATGGAGACCATTCATGTTTTGCCCTAAATGTGGTTCTGAAAATGCTGACAATGCTAATTTTTGCACTCAGTGCGGACAAGGTTTAAGTCCTAACGCCGAAGTTCAACAATATCAACAACCAGGACAACCACAAATGTACCAACAACCGCAAGAATACCGTCCTGATATGAAAGAAACATTTAAGCAAAGCGCCGTTTCTGGGGCCGGTACCTATGCCGGTTGTTGCGTAATGAACGCTCTTTCAAATTTGCTTTGTGACGCCTGCGAATAATGTCGTTAGAGGCTGTTGAAGGCCTTGTTCAAAACTATGGTTACTGGATTATTCTAGTCGGTACTTATTTTGATCATTATGGAATACCTCTATTTTTAGTTTTTGGAGGTATTGCGGCTTCGCAGGAGATACTGAATCCTTTAGTGGTTTTTGCTTGTGGATTTGCAGGCGGTTGGATTGCCGATTTATTTCTTTATTTTTTGGGGTTTAAAACCGGGCTTGAGTACTGGAAGCAGTTTGCTTTTATTAGAAAGTTTTCGAAGCAAATTGAAATGGCGCAACAGCTCTTTGAAACAAAACCGGTTGTCATAGTAATTTTGGGTCGTTTTCTTTTTGCCGTGTCAAAGTTTATCCCGCCTTTTGCAGGTATGATTCGTTATTCTCCTTCTCGTTATGTTACTTTTTCCTTTCTAGGTAATGTTTTATTCTCCTTTTTATACACTGTTGCAAGCTACAATATTGGCAAAACCATTATAGGATCTATAGATAACTTTAAGTTTGCTGCCGTTTGTATAACTATTTTGTTTATTTTAATTTCTATTTGGTCGATTAAACGCCTTTCAAATTTCTCTTCCCAATAAATAAAAACAGTTTAATCACATTTCTTAATCAATCAAATTAGTATGAAAGATTATTATCAAATTTTACAAGTTACGCGGAATGCCGACTTTCACGAAATAAAAAAATCTTATCGGTTTTTAGCTAAGCGATTTCACCCTGATAAAAATTCAGATCCTGAAGCTCAAACGCAGTTTGCTGAAATAGCGGAGGCATATAGAATTCTTTCTGATTTAAAAAAGAGGAAGGAATACGACCTTTTGTTTAATCGAGAAGGTTTTAAATCGAGCGGTTCGGGTTTTTATAAAAGACACTATTCTGGTTATCCATATTTTCAATACGACATTTTTACGCCTTTTTTTCATCGTTTTTTTATGGGAGGTCCTCCACCGGATCAAAATAACCAGCCTGGCTGGCGTTTTATTTTGATGAACTACCGGATCGTTTTAGTTTCTATCTTTGGAGCATTACTATTTTTTAAGTTTTTTTCAGGATTTGAAGGGACAGTTTTGGAAAAGAAAATGGAGGCTGGATTATTCAACGATATAGAATACGCATTGGTCTTAAAAGTTGACAAAAACCAGGAAAAGAAAAAGAAGGTTAATAAAAAAATTTACGATCAAGTCGAGGTTAAAGATTGGGTTTTTAAAGAAAGGTTTTCTCTAAGTTATTTTGTCAATGAACAAGAAAAAAGCATTGCAAGTATTGTTAGGGTTTTGTTGCAAGGTGGATTGTTTTATGCGCTGATTTCTGGATTTTTATTTTTTCTAGAGTATTCCAGAACTTAGCTTAAGATTAAAATTTAATTAAATTTGTTTAAATTTAACTTGATTATCATCTAACTACATGTAAAATAAGGTGAAAGCGGTTGAGCTGGGTTGTTTTTCTGTACAGCTTAAACCTCCTAATAGATAAAAATACGCATTCTGCGAGAGGCGAGTTAGTTCTTTTGCCCTTTTATCGAATCTTTCAAAAGATACACACCATGAGCGCGTCAAATTTTTCAAAAAAAATCCTTCAGTTTTCATTTTATTTTATAATGGTTTCTTTTTTATGGGCGGCTTCGGAAGCCCAAGCTTTATGTGTAAATAAAAGTAAAGCCAATTTAAGAAAAGGCCCAGGTTTAAAGTTTCAAAAAATATGGCAAGTTTTAAAATTTATGCCATTCAACCAAATTGACAAAAAAGGAGCTTGGTATCGAGTCAAGGATGTTGATGGGGATATTTATTGGATATTTGACAAACTAGTCAGTAAAAAGCTGAAATGCGCCGTGGTCAAGAAAAACCAGACTAACTTGCGTGAAGGTCCTGGCACGAAGTTCCCAAAAGTTCCTTGGGCGCCAGTAGACAAATATTTTTCAATGAAGGTTTTGCAAGTAAAAAATAATTGGGTTCGTGTTGAAGATAGCGTAGGCGACAAAGCTTGGATTTATCGTCCACTGGTTTGGATCCAATAACTTTTTATGATTTAACTTTAGTATTATTATTCCTCACTCCAAAGCGCTTTCTATCTGTTTCGCAATTTGATTTAAGTTGATTGGTTTCACGATACAAGAATAGAACCTCATCCCTAAAGCTTTTTCGATGATAGAAGCCATTGCCTCCGAGGTAAAACTTATTATAGGTACTTTTTGTATTTCTGGGGTCTGGCAAAACTCCTTAAAGGCGGGTAGCCCGCTAGCGTCTAATACGTTAACGTCAATTAGAATAAGACTTGGAGTCGATTCGTTAGCAAATTCAATTCCAGTTTTGACGTCTTTTGCTGAAAAAACCTTCCAGTTTAGGCGGTCTGATAGAAGCTCTTTCAACCGCTCCACATTTTCAGAAACATTATCAAAATAAAGAATTTCTTTGTAGTTACTTTCACGATTTTGTAGTTGAGTTTTTGACGACTCCGGTTTTTTGGGATCTACAGAAGCGCAAGGTAACTCAATATAAAAACAGGTTCCTTTTCCGATAATACTTTCAACTCCAATAGAGCCGTCCATCATTTCAATTAGTCGTTTCGAAAGAGCAAGTCCAATTCCTGTTCCTTCAATGCATTTTTTGTCCGCGTCTAGCCTATCAAATGGTTTGAAAACGTTTTCAAGATTGTCTTGCGAAATACCTGATCCGGTGTCTTTCACTTCTAGTCGAATTTTATTTTTTTCTGAATGAATCAATTTGATTTTAACCGATCCCGCCAAGCGATTAAATTTAATAGCGTTTGAGAACAAATTGATCAAGACTTGTTTTAGACGCATTTTGTCGGCTAGAACCCAGCCATTATCTGGCGTTGGTTCGTCAATTTTAAATATAATCTTTTTTTCTTCCGCCAGGGGTTTGGCAATAGATTCTGTTTCTTTAATTAAGTCGATGATATTTAGTTTTTGGATCGATAGATTAAAATTATCCGCTTCAATTCTAGAAAGGTCCAGCACTTCGTTGATGAGTTCTAATAAGTGATTGCCAGCTGTTAAAATCATATCTATGTTTTCTTTTTGATAATCGGCAAGGGGATGTTTTTGGTCTTTTTCCAGCAATTGCGCGAATCCCAGGACAGCATTCATCGGAGTTCGCTGCTCATGGCTCATTCTAGAAAGAAATTCCGATTTTGCCTTATTTGCTTTTTCAGCTTCTTCCTTTGATTTTTTTAAATCTAGGGTACGCTCACTAACTCGCTTTTCCAGATTTTCGTTAGCTTTTTGCATAGCAATACTTTGTATCTGCATTTGAGCGAGCATATTATTAAAGTGATCTACAAGATGGCCCAACTCATCGTCGTATAGTTTTGTAGCTCGAAATTCATAATTTTTTTCTGTTGCTACCCCGTGAGCCACGGCCGCTAAATTAATCACGGGTTTTAAAAGCTTATTGGCTAGATATTTTGCCAATAAAATTCCGACAATTAAGATAATTAAAGCAAGGTAGAATGAGTTGAGTTGAGCCTCAGCAATTTTTTCGTTTGTTTCATTTAAGGATAATCCCACTAAAGCTTTGCCGTAGTAGATTTGTTTTCCTATAACGGGATCAAAAATTTCTATAGGCGATGAGGAAAAAAGAAGTCCCTCGGACAAAATAGGTTCCTTTTCATTTAAATGATTCTTTACTTCGATTACTATTTCTTCCCTATTTAATTCGGCAAATACTTCGTCATCTTCTTTAAAAATTCCAAGATAAACCAGTTTGGGGTCTTTTTTCGCCCAATTGATAGTTCCGCGAACATTTTCAAAATTTAAATTTTTGAGCCCATAACCGCTCGATTCCGCTATCATTTTTGACATATCTTGTATTTCGCCTTTTGCGAAATCTAAGGCTAGCTTTTTATTCGTTTGATAGAAAAGGAGAGAAGTTAAGAGAGAGATAGCCAACATAATTATGGCAAAGCTAGCTAGAATTTTGAATCGAATAGAAATTCTAGAAAGTTTTTTTTTCGTTATTCCTAAGTTAAGTGGAGCTGTAATGGAATTAGATAATTTCTGTGCCATATAAACTTCGAAAATGTAGGAATTTTAAAAAATATTTTTCTCTATAGCTAAAGCGATTTTTTATGGGAAGACACTTTTTGAGGTAAACGGTTTTGATTTCTTATGCTAGAAAATTGAGAATCCTCAATTATGGTCCTCCAATCCAGTATAAGTTAAACTCAAAATAAAAATAATGAAAGCAATAACTTCAGTTACTTAGTTCTTGGGTTTAATTATTAGTTACTATAACTGTAGATATTTTAGGGATTATAGTGTATTTATCTTGTGTTTGTATGTATTAATTAGAAAATAATTTTTTAATATGGAAACTTAGGTTATTAGAATTGCCGAATTTAGGTTTGGGGCATTGTGTGATTTTTATTGGTATGGACTATTAATTAATCAAATTTAATCAATAAGCCTAGGATTGGTTTTTACACAAAACGGTTTTTGATCCAATTTTTCTGCATTTTAGGGCTAAATTAAAGAGTTTTTTAGACAGAATTTATGGTTCGACTTTTTTTGAAACTTTTCAGTGTAAAGGCAGTTAAAAATAAGCTAATCGTGTCACAACTTTGTTGCAAAAGTACAATTTTGCGCAAATCTGAAAAACTTCTTTAAATTTTGTTGAGATGCGAATAAAAAGTCTTCAATTCCTTTTTGTTATTGGTTTAGTTATTTTAAGTTCCTCAAAAATATTTGCAGAGGGTTACAAAGTAAAAATAACCGATCCCCCCAATAGATCTAAAGTTAAAAACCCATTCAAGATATGTATGGATGTTGAAGGTTTAGTTATAGAACCGGCAGATAAAAAGAGAAATGAGGGTAAAGGGCATCATCATATATTATTCAGTTCATTACCGGCAGATTTAAATAAGCCGCTTCGCAGAAAAGACGCTCTTCACTTAAGCAAAGGACAAACTTGCGTAATGCTGAAAATGGAACGTGGAAAACATGTCATAACTTCGTTATTTTCCTATGGAGATCATGTTCCTTATAATCCTCCTATTATGGATAAGATTTTAATAACTGTTAAGTAATAGCTAAATTGAAAACTTTAAAAATTGCTATGAGATATTTCCTTAGTCAAGCCGTTTTAAAAAATAGGAAAATTTTAGTTTCTGTTTTAGCGCTGATTTTTGTGCTTGGAATAGCAATTGACGCTTTTGCCGGAAAGAAAGTGAAATGGAGCGCAATCAATCCTCTATTAAAAGGAGCGATATCTGTTGGTAATAGTTCTATGGAGGACGATGAGACAGAATGTTTTTTGTGCCACAAGGATTATATTAAATCCTTTGGAAAAACAAAACATGCAAAAGCATACATAGCTAAACATGGCGATAACAAAGTAGGGAGTTCGTGCGAAACCTGCCATGGACCTATGAGCCTACATCTTAAGGAAGTGGGAATAACTGGAGCTTCTATCCCGGATCCAGGAATTAAAATAGAAGCTAAGCATGTTGTATCGTTCAAAAAAATATCCCCTATTGCAAAAAATGCAATTTGTTTGCAGTGCCATGAGAAAAATTCTGTACTCCAATGGCAAGGGAGCGCTCATAGAGATTCAGGTATCAGTTGCGATAACTGTCATTATGTTACTCAGCGAAAAGGTAAGCGTGGGTTGCTAATTAAAGAAGATCCAAAGAAAGTTTGTTTTCAATGCCATCGGGAACAAAAATCAAAACTTTACAAAATCTCTCGAAAACCATTGCGGGAAGGAAAGCAAGATTGTTCAGGCTGCCATAATCCCCATGGAAGTTTTGGCCCGAGTCTTTTGAAAAAAGCGACTGTTAACGAAACGTGTTATATGTGCCACCGTGAAAAAAGAGGACCTCTAATTTGGGAGCATGCTCCGGTCAGAGAGAATTGTTCCACTTGCCATGATCCTCATGGGTCAAACTTTTTGGGAATGCTTAAGCAAAAAGCTCCGTTTTTATGTCAACAGTGTCATATGGATGTGTTCCATTCTAGCTCCTTATATGAGGGAAATAGTTTGAATTCGGCGGATGTAAGAATGATTGGAAAATCGTGTTTGAATTGTCATAGCTTGATACACGGATCAAACCATCCATCGGGAGCTAGATTTCAAAGATGATTATTTTAAAAACTCTTAATACTTCGGTCTTGTGTAGAGGTTTTTATACCTTAGTTAGAAAATGTAGATGGGAAAATACCGTTTTGACATTGGGATTTTTGGGTCTTTTAATAAGTTTTCCCAACAATGGCTTAGCGGAAGACCCTCCAGAAGAAGTTGAAGTTTTCGAAATTGTGGGAGGATCTGTAGTTGGTGGGGAGTCGTATGACGAGAAAATGGTGGACGAAGGATTAACCGGAAATATGACTCTTGGAGGAGCTGGAGTAGCGCTTAATAGAAGGTCTTTTAAGTTTGGGGAGTATACGGGATTGGACGACGACGAAGGTTTTGTCGTGGGCGATACCGACCTTAGTTATTACCGCCAGGGTTATTACATGGATTTGCAAAGCGAAAATTTAGGATTGGATAATCGCTCTATCCGGTTAGAGTCTGGAAAGTTTCATGACTATAAATTAACTGTTTCGTTTAACCAGATTCCCCATATGTTATTGAATGAAAGTAAAACGTTATACAACGGTTTGGGGACTAATAATTTAACCTTGCCCACTGGTTTTGGTAGATCGTTGAACTCAAGTGGAATTACATTTTCTGGAGTTAAAAGCGCAGATTTAGAAGTAGAAAGTAGAGATAACCTTGATATTGATTTCTTAAAGTCTTTTGGTAATAACGATGTCCGTCTAAATTTTAAAAGAGTGACAAAAGATGGAATTCGCTCTTTAGGAAGTGTTTTTGGAACAAATGCCGGCGGTGGAAAATCAATTATTTTACCTGAAGCCTTTGATCAAAAGGCTGAAGAGGGAACCATTACCTATTCTCATAATGGAGAAGATAGCAAAGTCCAAGTTGAATATTTTGTTTCTCTTTTAAATAACAAAATTGGTTCTATATCCTTCGATAATCCTTTCCAAGGAACTTTGGGGTTTGGAGCCGGTACGGTTCCAGACAGAGGTGTGATTTCTAGAGCCCCCGACAATCAATACCATCGTTTTAGTTTAACGGGTGGAATTAATCTCCCAAAATCGACTAGAATTTCCGGGGTAATCGAGTATGGATTATCGTTGCAAGATGAAGATTTATTGCCATTTTCCTCGGGTACGGGGTTAAGTTTATTGCCTCGCAGAACGGCAGACGCGAAAATTCAGACTTACCACATTTCCCTTAACGCAACTTCTAATCCTTTCCCAAAAATAACGACGACTAGTAAATTTCGACATTACCAAACCGTTAACGATACGCCCAAAACTATTTTCTTAGCGATAATTAACGATACTGGTTCGCAAGTTGACTCAAGTAATACGCGAGCCTTGTTCAATTTACCTTATGATTATATCCAGGATAAATTTAACTTTGATGTCGGTTACAGAGTTTTACCGTCGACAAATTTTAAAATAGGATACGATTTTAATTTATTTAAAAGAGATTTTCGCGCTGTAGAAAGCACGGTTGAAAACACGTTTAAGGCTTCTTTAAGGTCTCATTATTTTTCATGGGCTAACGCGAATATAAATTTCTCTTATGGCGAACGCGATGGAGAAAATTACGACGCCTTCAGAGTTTTTGAGACTCGCCATACTCCCGAATTTGTGACTCCAGGAGCTTTTGATCCCGCTCCGGATTTAAGGCGATTTGATATTGCCGATCGAAGTAGAATTAAATTAGGAACTAATCTACATTTTGCCGCTTCTTCTAAATTAGATTTTGGAATTTCTTATAACTTTTTAGAAGACGATTACGACGACTCTGTTCTAGGGCTTAGAAATAGCCAAAATCAAACAGTGGCTGTAGACGCGAATTATTCTTTTGGAGAGAGTGGAGTTCTATACGCTTATTATAACTATGAGGATGGCGAGTTCCAACAAATTGGCCGAACTCATAATCCATTTGTTCCAAATTCTGCCTTTTCAGAAGGTAGGAATTGGGAAGTGTTAAACGAAAATACTGGAAATACGACTGGTATTGGATTCAATCGTTCATATTACGGTGGACAATTAACTTTTAACGCCGATTATTCTTTCTCTCAAAATATTTCAGACTTTTCTTTTCTTACTGGATCAAGCTTATCCGCAGCGGAAAGTCTTCCCGACCTTCGATCCACATTACACCGCGTTCAAGTTCAGTCAGAATATCTTTTCTCCAAAACGGTTTCCATATGGGTGAATTATCTATACGAGAATTTGAGTTATGATGATTTTGCTCTTGATGGATTTGATCCAAGCGCTGGCGACGTCAACAATAACTTGATTCTATTGCGCGGTAATATTACCGATTATGGAGCGCATGTTGGATGGGTATACGCTAAATACCACTTTGGAAAGAACAAGAGTTAAGAGTTGTAAAACGATTTTTCTTTAGGCAATGCCCCCGTTATTTCGCAAATTTTAGAAGCGAAATCAACCGCCAAACCCATCGCCTCTTCTTCAGATTTTCCTTTTAGCAATTCAAAAATTAACTTACTAGAAAAAGCGTCCCCGGCTCCCAAGGTGTCTTCTATTTTTGGGGAAAATGTGGGAGAGCGTTTTATGGGTAATGGAGATTCTCCTGGTTTAAATAAATCAGCTCCATTTTTTCCTCTAGTGACGAAAATTGATTGGATGCCATAATCGTTATAAAAATGATCGATTAAATTATTCTCTCCAGGATAATATTCCAATCCTAGTATTCGTTTTAATTCTGCAAGTTCCTCTTCGTTAGTTTTTAGAATGTCGCAGGCATGAAGAGAGGCATCGATGATTTCATAATTGTAGAAAGGAGGTCTTAAATTGATATCCAAGAAAATTTTAGAATTACCTTTTAATCGTTTCATCGTTTCCTGAATAGTTTTTGCAGAAGCGGGATTTCTTTGAGCCAAAGTTCCGAAATAAGCAAAAGCTGGAAAAGAGTCTTTTGTGAAATTTAACTTTTGAGAATCTTCTAAATAATCAAAAGCTTGATCCTTCAATATTTCGAAGCGCGGGGTTCCTTGCATATTGAGAAAGACTTGAACTTCGCCGGTTTGCTTACTAGAATCGAGTTGTATTTCTTCGCAAGATATTCCTTTAGATTTAGCGAAGTCTAAAAACTCATTTCCCAACTCGTCTTCGCCAATTCTACTGATAAATCTAGGAGTAATACCCAATTGAGTTAGGTGGTATATGAAATTGAAGGGAGCTCCTCCAATAAATCTTTCTTCAGGGTAAATATCGAAAACAATTTCTCCGATTGCTAATATTGAGCAATTTGTATCGTTGGTCATTCTAGGATCTCCAATTTTTCTTAAAGGCTTTCAAAAATCAAACTAAGTCAAGGAAAGTTATGATATAAAATAATACTTTAAATTCAACATTAATTAAGGGAGTCTCTAATAATTCGAGATTTTAGCTTGAGGCAACTCGCTTGCCTTTTGTTTGCAAAGGCAGCTCGTGGCCAAATTCAATTTTTAGAGGTTCCCTTAATTTAGAGATCGTTAAAAATGAGATTTCTCGATTTTCATCTATTATCCAATGTTTTAAATTTATTTTGTTAAGAGGTTTAAAATGACGACAACCGCAACGGTAGAACCAGCCCAAGGAGTAAGGAGTTTTTTAAATAGCGCTCAAAAGCTTTTGATCGACGGAAAGCAAGTGGACGCTACGAGCGGAGAAACTTTCAAAGTTTTAGACCCTTCAGATAATTCAGTTTTGGCTCGGGTCCAAAAAGGTGGAGTTGAGGATATTAACCGGGCGGTACAAGCAGCGAGGAAAGCTTTTGAGGGAGGACCGTGGCGTAAAATTACTCCTTCGGAAAGGGGGAAATTGATATGGAAATTAGCCGACCTTATTGAAGCGAATTTGGAAGAATTTGCTCAATTAGAAACTTTGGATAACGGTAAACCTTTGACTATATCAAGAGCTGCGGATGTTCCTCTGACTATTGATCATTTTCGTTATTACGCAGGACTAGCGACTAAAGTTCATGGCGAAACTATGGATATTAGCGTTCCCTATATGCCCGGCGCCAACTTTCTCGATTATACCTTGCGGGAGCCCATTGGAGTGGTTGGGCAAATTATACCCTGGAATTTTCCTTTGTTGATGGCCGCTTGGAAATTAGGAGTCGCTCTTGCCGCCGGTTGTACCGTTGTTTTAAAACCTGCGGAACAAACCCCATTGTCGGCTCTTCGGTTGGGTCAGTTAATTTGCGAAGCAGGTTTCCCTGACGGAGTGGTAAATATTGTGACAGGTTTTGGCGACGCTGGAGCGGCCTTAGCGAGCCACGACGATGTTGATAAGGTTGCTTTTACAGGTAGCACCGAAGTTGGTCATGAAATTGTCAAAGCTTCTGCCGGTAATCTAAAGAAAGTAACTCTTGAACTTGGAGGGAAATCTCCAAGTATTGTGTTTCCCGACGCAGATCTTAATATAGCGGCATTGGGAGTTGCCAATGGAATATTTTTTAATCAAGGTCAATGCTGTTGCGCGGGTTCGAGAATAATGGTTCATAAAAGTATTTATGACGAATTGATCGGACGAGTTACCGAAGTTGGTAAAGGCATCAAGTTAGGGCCGGGAATGAGTGAAGAAACTCAAATGGGTCCTTTAGTTTCCAAGGAACAGCAAGAGCGAGTTTTAGGTTTTATTAGATCAGGACAAAGCGACGGAGCAAATGTCTTAATCGGCGGGAATATTCCAGGAGGAGGTTTGGAAGGCGGCTGTTATGTTGAGCCAACTGTGTTTACCAATGTAAAGACAGAAATGAAAATAATTCAAGAAGAGATTTTTGGGCCAGTTGTTACCGCTGCGCCATTTGAAGATCTTGATGAAGTCATCGCAAAAGGGAATGATACCGAATATGGTTTAGCCGCTAGCGTTTGGACTCAGGATATTAATAAGGCGCATAAAGTTGCCGCTGGACTAAAAGCGGGAACAGTTTGGGTAAATTCTCATAATATATTTGACGCGGCTGCCCCGTTCGGAGGCTATAAAAAAAGCGGCTACGGTAGAGAAATGGGAATCCATGCTTTAGAAAACTACACGCAAGTTAAAAACGTTATAGTTCAGTTGCATTAGTAACATAGCCAAAATATAAGATTTACTAATTTTATTTTAGCGGCAATTGGACGGAGTTTTAATAGCAAGAGATTACTAAAAGTCTAAGCGAATATGTGAAGTTTGTGCGATGATTGAAACGATAAAGAGAGAAGAAAAAATAGAAAGAAGTTTTACGTAGTTTATCCCCAAACTTTTTTAAATTTTTCTAGAAAGCTATCGTCCATAGCCGTTGAGCCTAGAATATCGGTTTTTTGGTGGGTATGATAGCCATGAAAATCTCTACTTCCAGTGACTATAAGGTCATATTGGTTGGCTAAATCAATAAAATAATCTGTGATTCCCGCTCTTTCGTGAAAAGGATAGATACATTCCAAACCAAGAAGTCCATAATCAGTTAATTCATCGAGCATTTCGGGAACGTCTTCTTTATTCCTACCTTTTGACGGAGCCAGTAGCGAATAGCTCCTTTCGCCAGGATGTGCAATTACCGGCACTCCATTGCTTCGTCTGATCAGTTCGATAGCGGATTGAATAGTCAGATTCTTTTTTTCTACATTATATTTGACCAGGTATTCGTCAAAAGCTTGGGTTGTGCTAGAAACAATTTTTAGTCGAGTCATTTCTTTGGCTAAATGCGGTCTTCCAAGGACTCCTTCTGCGGCCTTTGTAACGTTTTCATATTTGATGGAGTTTTTAAATTTATCTGGAATGACTTTGTTAATTCTTTCTATCAATTCTTTCATCCGGTTTTCACGTAGCGATTTCATTTCTCTAACGCGATTTTGTAATTCTAGATCAATAGAACTGGGGGTTTTGAAATATCCTAGTAGGTGAAGATTGAAATCTCGATAGTTGACTGTTATTTCGATTCCAGGGAATGCAAAAATATTAACTTTTTTAGCGGCGGTAACTAAATCGGCAATTCCTCCAAAAGTGTCATGGTCGGTTAAAGAAAGTATTGAAACTTTATTTTTTTCGGCAATTCCTACTAATTCCTCAGGGGTGAACTCTCCATCCGAAAAAGTAGAGTGCATATGAATTTCAGATTTTACTCGTTTCACTTTAAAAACCTAAACTTTTGGATATGTTTATAAAACTTATAAAGAAGTTTATGGATTATAGCTTTCCAACAACCTGTATAATAGGTTAAAATATAATAACTTGAATTTTGAATTTTCCCTAATTTCTCTGTTAAAAATTGGAGTGTTTTCTAAAAAGTTTACGCTAAAACCTTAATCTACCTCATGAAAATAACATTATTTTGTTCTATAGCTCTTATATTTTTAGCTTGTGTTTCCTCGTTACCCGCTAGCGATCTTGATCCCAAAACCGTTCAAATACTTTATACAGGCAATACTTTAGGAGAACTAAAGCCTTGTGGATGCGCAAGAGAAGAGGATCAAGGAGGAATTGAGCGCAGAGCCCGATTAATTAGAGATCTACGAAAAAAAGAAAAAAATCTTATTTTTTTGGATTCGGGCGACAGTTTTAAAGAACCCAGCAGACAAGGAAGAATAAAAGCAAAGTTTTTGATGCAAAGTATGGAGTTAATGAATTACGACGCTGTAGCTCTGGGCGATAAAGATTTAGTTTACGGAAATGCTTTTTTCAATCAATGGAAAAAGATTCCTTTTGTAGCTTCTAATTTAAAGCTTTCTGGAGTTGATTATATTCCAGAATTTAAAATAAGAAATTTGGAAAATGGAATGAAGATTGTCATTTTAGCGTTAGCCGATCCAGAGTTATTTTATTTAGGAGGAGATCAAACTGTTTCAATAGCTCCGGCCAGAGAAACTTTAGATAGAGTTCTTCCAGTTGTATTGAAAAAAGAGAGGCCGGATTTGACGATTCTATTAACTCATATGAAAAAGGAAAAAGCCCTTTCATTTGCAGGGATTCCAGGAATAAACGTGATTGTTAATGGAAATATCGAAACTGAAGAAGATATTATTGATATGGAGCCGCAGAAAAAAAGTGGAACTATTTTTGTGCAAGCAGGACCCCGAGGTCAAAAGGTTGGAGATCTTAAAGTTACCTTAAATAGAGGAGGAAATATCTCATTTTCTCATCAAATGATTAAACTGGATTCGCATGTTAATTTCGATTCTGAAATGGTAAAATTATATGAAAAATATAATGAAGAAATTGAAGATTTATTTTTAGAATCTTTAGCGGCTAAAAGGAAAAAGAATAAAGATAAAGTATATGCAGGTGAAAAAGAGTGTAAGAAGTGTCATGAACAAGCTTATAAAGCTTGGACAAAGTCTCGCCATGGTCATGCATACGCCACTCTCAAACGCGTCAACAAAGCGTTTGATCCAGAATGCCTTATTTGTCATACCGTTGGGTTTAATAAACTGGGAGGATTTATCAGCGAAGTTGATACTCCATATTTAAAAAATGTTCAATGCGAGGAGTGTCATGGTTCCGCTTTGGATCACATAAAATCGCCGAAGAAAGGTTGGAGTTTGAAAGTTAAAGCAGCTTGTAATAAATGTCATGTGAAAAATCATAGTCCAAACTTTAATTTTTCAGCTTATTGGCCAAAAATAAAACATTAATTTTTTTGAAGTTATTACCGATTTATTTTCCCCATTGAATTAAATGGGAGTTCGCTTAATTAAGGTGATTGTATAGAAATTCCAATAATAGCGAATTTTGATAAAGAGAAATAAACGATTTCAGGAGAAACCAGTATGAAAAAGATTTTTGCCATTATTTTGATTTTAACCTTTATGTCGACTCCTAGTTTTGGAGCCGAAACCGATATAAAAGGTAAGTACGAGGTTATCGGTTCTACCAAAGGTTTAAAAGGGTCTTCTCAAGTTGAGTTAATTGAACTTTTTAACTATTCCTGCGGTCACTGTTATAAGTTTTTAGAAACGTCTAAAAAACTTAGAAAAAAATATGGGGAAAAATTGTTTCATAAGAAATTTCCAATCTACTGGGGAGATCAAACCGCTTATCCAGCGATGGCTTTTTATATTTCGGATAGTTTAGGAATGGAAGAAAAGTTTACGCAAGAGTTATTCGACACTAATTTTAAATTAAACATAAATATTTTCAGAGCTCGAGTTGTTCGGCTTTTGGCCAGAGATTATGGAATAGATAAAGAGATGAATTCCGGAATGGAATCAAAACAAATAGAGGCCAAAGTGAATAAAGGATTACAGATGGCCAGAGATTATAAAGCTAATGAAACTCCTACAATTATCATAAATAAAGTCTTGAAAGTAACTCCCAGCATATCCGGCGGCAGTGTGGATAAGATGACAGAAAACTTGGACTTAATAATTGGAGATATTTTAGGAATGAATTAAACGATATTTTAATTTAAAAAGTATCGTTTTCCTCCAGATTACTTATGGCTCGGATTCGACAAATTATTCAAAAGCGCAAAAAAAGATATGCTGGAATAATGGCGACTATCGTCGCCTTTTTATGCATATCCCTTTCCATATCGCAAACCTCTAATGTAGCGTTTGCAGGTTTTTTTGACGACGATCTCGAAATTTTCGAAGAGGTATTTTCGTTGATTTCAGATAATTATGTTTATCCTCCCGATTATCAAAAACTTTATTCTTCCGCAATTGAGGAGATGGCTAGCTTTTCTGGGTTGGAAGCCCTTTCTTTTGAAAAATCTGTAGAAGGCTTTTCAGTAATTAGAAAAGGCGAAGTTGAAGTTAAGTACAACTTGACCCCAAGCGCAGAACATAATTTCCGGGAACTAAAGAAAGTGTATTATTTTCTTTTAAATAACTTTGCAGAAGCATTTACTGAAAAACAAATTGAGACTGCGGGTATTGTTGGAGCAATGAATAGCTTAGATCCTTACTCCCAATATTTGGATAAAAAGTTGTTCGAAAGATCTATAAGGGATACCGAAGGCAAATATGGCGGAGTAGGGATGATAATTACGCTTCGGGATAATCGATTGACGATATTAAAAACGATGAATAATTCCCCGGCAAGTAGAGCTGGGATTTTGCCCCAAGATATCATCGTTTCTGTGGATGGAAAGAAAACGAAGGGATTACAGATTGAAGAGTTGGCAAATCTTCTTAGAGGGCATCCGGATACTAAGGTATCAATAAAAGTGTTTCGCCCGAAAATCAATTTAGATAAAGAGTATATTTTAACCCGGGAGATAATTTCGGTCGAAACTGTTGAATATAAAAAAGTGGGAAAGGATACGGGATATATAAAAATTACCAGTTTTTCAAAACAAACAAACGATCAATTAGAGGACGCTCTGCAAGAAGGTTTAAAAGATCGCATAAAATCGTTCATTATTGACTTAAGAGATAATCCGGGAGGGTTATTAGATCAATCTGTTAAAGTCGCTAGTCATTTTGTAGGACGAGGTAAGTTGATTGTATATACTCAAGGTAGAAGAAAAGAAGATAGAAGAAACTATCGTTCTGTATATCGGACGAATTTGAAAAAAATTCCGACTGCGATTTTAATCAATCAACGCAGCGCCAGCGCTGCAGAAATTGTTGCGGGAGCGATGAGAGATTCTGGAACCGCACTCATTGTGGGCGAAAGATCTTATGGTAAAGGATCTGTTCAAACTATTTTTAGAATTCGAGATAAATCAGGAATACGGCTAACAACTTCTAAATATTTTACTCCTTCGGGAACTGACATCAATAAACTTGGTATCGTTCCAGATATTGCTATTTTGGACGACCAATTTGAGCCAGACGAAGGCCTGAAATCTAGCGTTAGAGAAAAAGGGCCCGCTCCAGAAATGGAAATTAAACTTTCTGCGGTGGAAAAGCTATTAAAGGAAAATGGCGTTAAAATAAGTAAGAAGGATGACCCAATAGTTTTATATTCGAACTTTATTCTTCAAAGACCGGGAATAGCAAATAAAAAATTAGCGATTGAAAAAGCTAGGGAGACAGCCGCTAATATAAAATATTAAGCCTATTGCTAAAAATAGGAAACAGCGAAAAAGAATACTAGAGACAACTAAACTGAAATTCTTGTAGTAAGAAACTGCTTTTTCAGCTTTATGTAAGTTAACTTGGAGCGTTTTGATGGATATTCTTGAAATTAATTATGAAAAGGGAATTGTAGTGGCCGATTATAGAGGAGTTATAGAATCTTTTAATCCTCATAATAACTCCCGCGAATGGAAAATAGTTTCTAACACGGAAAATAGATTCTTATTGTTAGAAAGGGAGGAAAACGGGATTTTTCATGCAGCTGAAGCGGACGTTCGTAAAAAAGAACTTTTTGAAGTGCTAGAAATAGGTTACAGAGGGCCTAATGGAGAGACGTTCTTTTTTGATCCAGAAACAGGAATCGATAAGATTTAGTTAAAAAAATCTTAGCTTTTTTATATGAGGTAACTGCTTTTGCAGAGCTTTTTTTGTCTCCGAGGCTAAAAAATTTCCTCTTAAATCTAGTTTTTCAAGCTTTGGAAAGTTTTTTGAATTGGCTAAAGCCAACCCGCCGGGATCGTGAATTTCATTCCAACCCAATTGCAACTCACTCAAATTAGGAAATGATTGGGATTTAGATAAACTTATGGTTCCATTATCGCTTATATCGTTTTTTCTTAAAACGAGCGATTTTAATTTGGCCAGAGTGGGTGCGCTTGCTAGCGCCGTCGCGCCCTTTTCTGTTATTTCGTTATAGCGTAGGTCTAAACGAGTAACTTTTTTAAGGAAATCAGTTTCTAGGAGTTTCTTAATCCCAAGATCGCCAATTTTTTTCCCGCCTAAATTCAAAGTTTTGCCGTTGCGCGATAAGCCTTCTTTAAATATTTTTTCGTAATCGACCTTTTTTTCAAACACCTGCGCGTTTGCCACAGGAATTGAAAAAAACAAAAGTAGTAGGGCGGCAAAAGTGGCGCTGTAGTTTCTGGAAAATAAATGGCAATATTTTCTAATCGTCGTCATCTTCGTCATCGTCGTCGAAATCTTCTTCAAACATGAAATCTTTTGGGTCGTCTGTGTGCAAGTGGCAAAGAAAGGTACGAGACTTAGCTTTACGAAGGGCCTCAATTCCATCTACCCGAACTCGGTTTGCCGTTAAGAAAAGGTAAGTCAACTTCTTAAGGGTTTGTGATTCTGCAATAGCTTTAGCTCCTTCGTCTTCGACTAGGTTTCCGTACAAACCTAGTTTTTTTAATTTTCCAAAATTAGGGGAGCTAGCGATCGCTTTAGCTCCTTCGTCGCCTATTACATTACCATACAGTTCTAATTCTCTTAGATTTGTTAGTACCTCAGAGTTAGCTATTTCTTGAGCTCCTTCGTCGCCAATACTATTATTGGGTAAGCTCAGTCTTCTTAACTTGATTAGCTTTTCGGATCTTGCCAAAGTAGAGGCTCCTTTGTCTCCAAAGTTAAAATTACTAAGGTCCAAGGTTCTCTTATCGTCGCTTAAATATTGTTTGATTAAATAATCTACGCTAGCCACAATTCTCCTCTAAGAAAGTCTGTTTATCCGATTAAATTTTAGAATGAAATATATTATATACTAGGAAATCCATCAAGAACTGTTTTTTAAGCCGATTTTATTTTTTAAGGAAAGTTAAATAAAAAACAGGAAAAAGAAAACTTCAAAAATGAAAATTAAAAGCTTAGATCGCCTTGTTTTGACAGTCCGCGATATTGAAGCTACCTGTTTGTTTTATTGTAAGGTTTTAGGAATGGAAACTATTATGTTTGGAGATAACAGGAAATCTTTAAAGTTTGGAAAACAAAAAAAATTAACTTGCATTCTTTGGGCGCCGAATTTGAGCCTAAAGCTGAAAAGCCCATTCCCGGTTCTGCAGACTTGAGCCTAATATCTGAAACTCCGATGGATTTGATTGAAAAACAGTTGGGAGAAAACGATATCTCGATTATTGAAGGTCCTGTTGTGCGAACCGGCGCTTTAGGTCCTAATCTTTCTGTGTATATTCGCGACCCAGATCAAAACCTTATAGAGATATCAAATTATATCGACTGTCTAAAAGATAGCTAAGAGTGTTTTTGAGGCTAGTTTTTCTCGGGGCTAAAATTTTTTTGTATCCATTCAATCTCGTCGTTTTTAGATTGGATATTTTCTGTTAAACGGGCCTTTTTTAAATTTTCTAAAATTTTTTGGAAAGTAGGTCCTGGAGAAAATCCGAGTTTGATCAAATCGTCTCCATTTACTTTAAGAATGGCCTGTTTACGATAATGGTCGTTATAGGACGACACAGCTTTTAGGATCCCGTCTGTTTTCGCCAAGGCTATCAATAGGTAAATAGCTTCATTGCTAAGTTGACATAAGGCTTCATAAACGACTACAGGATCTAAACCTATGGTTTTGTCCAAAGCAGTTAAAGCTTTGTCAACTTGTTCTAGACTTTTTTGTAACAGATCAGTTTCTTTCCCTTTTAGATCTAACCTAGATAAGAAGGCTTCCCTAAATTCTTTGGGTGTGGAGTAAAGAGCGCCTAAAAAATAAACTTTCCAGTTTTCAGAACCATTTTTTAAATCGGTTTCTTTTAATAGGTTTTCAATTTTATTTAATAGTGGCGTTCCTGAGGCAAGATCAAAAAAGTCGGGATGTATGCATTGTAATAATCCAATTTCTTTAGATCGTTGCAAATAGCGAGTAGGTTGTTTTTCTTGTAGAATTCGTTTCAGTTCGTTAAAAATCCTAAATCCGCTTAAACGATCAAAAACTTTTGCTTCTATAGCTTCTTTTAAAAGTTGATTTGTTTCAGATTCCAATTTGAATCTGAATCTTTGCTCAAAACGGAGCGCTCTAAAAGCTCGGGTAGGATCGTCTGAAAAACTTTTAGGATGTAAAACTCTGATAAGGCCGGCGTCAAGATCTTTAAGACCATCATATTTATCTATTAAATTGAATGCGTCTTTGCCGTTTAATTTCAAGGCTAGAGCATTAATAGTGAAATCTCTTCTAAATAAATCCTCGTCAATAGAACTTTTGTTGATTTCCGGTAAAGCCCCTGGGTGTTTATAAGTTTCAAAACGTGTAGTAGCGATATCTAGCTTAGTATCGTTTTCTAAAACGACGGTACAAGTTAAGAATTGGCTTTTTTTCTGCATTTTGCCAGCCAATTTATTGGCTATAGCTTCCCCTAATTGTGGTCCGTCTCCTTGGACGACGATATCCCAATCCAAGGTTTCTGCCTTCATTAAAAAATCACGTATACAGCCTCCAACGAGGTAAACATCCATTTTTAAACTATCTGCGCAAGTTGCCGCCGATTCGAATATCTCCCAAACGGATTTAGGAGTTTTTGCTTTTAGTGTGGATCGAATTTGATCGGGATCGGAGGGGATTTGGTAATTTTGCACAATAGTTTGAATTATTTTTGCCGCTCAATTGTTCTTAATTTTTAAATCCACATTAAATTCGGAATTCAAGGGAAGAGAACAGGTTCTATTATCGCAAATTCGATAAATTATATTTCCAGATAACTTTTCATTGGTAGCGAAGAATGGAGTTTCAGTTTTGTAATCTCTATTAAACTGCGCTAAGGATTCGTGTATTTTAACTGTTTTTTCGAGAACTGGATCTAAAGATAATTTAGGAGGCGTTTCTGTCCAAGCGCTTAAGGGATGTAGATTCGAACTATTAAATTCTATTTGGGTGGCTAATTGCTCTTCGGTAAAATTTTCTTCAAGAGAATAAATGTGAGAACCTGGTTCAAGGATTACCTGTATGTGTAGGGTAAATCGCTCTCCAGGTTTGATGGTTTCCGGTATTGTCGCGGCTGAAACTTGTAGAGTTGGCCGTTTGGTTTTAGAAGATTGGAAGTCTTTAAAATCGTTGAATGAGAATGATTCTGAACTTGTTGAGAATAACGCAAATAAAAGAAGATATATTAAATAGATTTGTCTGAAAAAAATTTTCGACACTATCATTCGATTGTGAGGTCAAGGAAGATTTTAGTTCATAACATTTGATTCGGCCGAACGTAGATATTTTTTAATTGTAGATACAAATTTTTCTTCGGGAACGGCTCCAGAAAACATCTCTCCAGAAATTGTATCTGTCTCCGCATCAAATGAGCCAATAATAAAAGTGGGAGTTCCTTGAATTCCCATTTGAGCTCCCTCTTTCAAGTCGTTTAGAACTCTAGCCTTATATTTGCCTTTATCCCAACAACTTTTAAAGTCGTCCATATTTTTAACGCCAGCTTCGTCTGCAGCCTTCAGAATATCTCCGACTTCTAATACTTCTTGCTTCTGATAAATAATAGATTGAAGTTCCCAAAACTTGTTTTGATCCCTAGCGCATTCGACCGCTTCAGCAAGAGAGTTAGCTTGTTTATGGAAAGGTAATGGAAAATGGCGGTAAGCGAATTGAACTTTATCTTTATATTGCGCTCTAAGTTTTTTTAGAGTTTTTTGAACTCGTTTACAGAATGGGCATTGGAAATCGGAGTATTCCAAGACGGCAACCTTTTTTTTATCCGAATTTGAATCTCCGAAATAGCGTACGGCAGTGCCTAAGCTTGCCACTAAACGAAAATCGTTTGGCTCTTTAAGAAACTCTACTAACCATCCTTTTTGGAGAGCCAATTGATAAATTCTATCGTTGTAATTTGCTTCGAAAATCTTCCCTAAGTAATCCCTGATCCGTTCTTTCATCTCTTCAAAAGTGCCCAAATCTTTTATCCCTGGAGTACTTTGATAAAACTGCTTCATATCGTCTAGAGATAATTTAGGAGGCTCAATGTTTGATATTTCTGGATGGTTTTGTAGTAGAGAACTAAGAACTTGTTTTTTTAAAACTTCTTTTTGCATGCTGTAAAGCTGAACCAAGGTATCTTGAATTTTGGCGTTTTTTAAATCGTCAAGAAAGATAGGTTGGCCGTCCAGTTCTGCAATAATTGGGTTATTGTTATACGGAGTGGCCTTGGAATTTGATTCTGCAATTGCCAAAGGGTTATTGCAGGGTAAGGTGAAACCAAGAGTCAAAAAAAAGACAAGCGTAACTATTTTAAGGTGACGATTCATATTTGTTTAATCCAACCTTTAACCGGCGGCTAAAGTTTCTTCAGGGTTTAAGAATTTGTGGCAATTTTCGGCCAGTTCCAGAAAAGCCTTAGTCGCGGAACTATCTGGTTTGGATAAAACAACAGGCATACCTGCATCCGATTGAGCAGTGATATTTGTGTCAAGAGGAATGGCCCCTAAGTAGGGCAAAACTAATTCTTCAGCCAACCGCTTTCCGCCGCCAGTTTTAAAAATGTGATGTTCTTGGTTGAGAATATTATCGCATAAACCTTGGACTTTAGATTGGTCTTCCGGAGAAAGATTCATACCTTTTAATTCGGTTTCTACTAATTTTTCAAGTCTGGTTCTTTCATCGCCTTCAAATATAAAATAGCTCATGTTCTCAATAACGCCAACAATCGGAACATTACTATCGCGAGCGAAAGAAATCATTTTCCGAGCGTCCAAAAGCGCCAAGTCTTGCGGAGTTGTTACTATTATTGCGCCGTCGACTTCGCCTATAAAATCTATAATAGTAATTTGTTCGTTACCAGTCCCTGGAGGTAGATCAAATAATAAATAATCTAATTCGCCCCAATTTATATTACCCAGTAATTCCACAATAAAATCAAATTTGACTGCATCCCGCCAGGCAATATGCATGTTAGGATCTTCGATTAAAAAGCCCAAAGAGGCAACTCGCAATCCGTTTTCAGTTTCAAATGGTACGATGCCAGTTTCTTCGGCTTTAAGGCGAACATTCTCTGCATTCATTAGTTTAGGTACGTTAGGCCCATGCAGATCTGCATCAGCCAAACCAACCTTATAACCTTTTTGAGCTAAAGCGCAGGCTAAATTTGCCGTAACAGTGCTTTTCCCAACGCCGCCTTTGTTACTGCCGACGATAATTTTATATTTAATATCGCCCATCCGTTTATTGACCAACCAGCGATTGTGTTCGTTATGATCCGCCTTACAATCGTCGTCATTATTATATTCGCACATCTCGCAGGTATGGAGCAGCCTACATTCTCCTGTTACGGGTAAATCCATTAATCTTGCCTCCTAATATATTTTACGGCGGGACGGGCGAGAATTCGCGAACCAATCCTTATAGCCAAAAGCGATTGTTTAATTTTCCATAAACCATCATTATAAAGGTTTTGAATGTCAAGGACAACACGGTTTTATTTATAGTTATCGTTAAATGGAAGTTAAGCAAATTGAATTTTAGATTATCTGGGTTAAAAACCGTAGCTGGATTCAAGATTTGAAGCAGTTTTCGGGGGATGTTTTAAGGATGTTTTGTAAAATTTGATTTTAGCGAGCGATCTTTTTATACTGAGCCGCTTACAACTTCCGGTAGATTAAAGATTTTGCCTTTTTATAAGCGCAATTTTCTTTACCGTGAAAATATTTTTGAGTTTTTTAGAATTTAGGGTATCTCTAATAATTCGATATTTTTACTTTAGGCAACTCGCAGTCCCT